>NZ_VYWO01000010.1 GCF_008726925.1 Aerococcus sanguinicola
TGTTATGAAATATCGTATTCACTGATAAATTCTATTTTAAAATCCAAAATAAAAACCATGCATGACAAAAATCACACATGGTAAAAATTTATTTATTTGCCTGTCTACTTGACAGGGGGCAGTTCACAAGGAGGTCGCTTTTTGTCTTAATGAGGGATAGCTTGGGGATTTAGCGCAGAGCCATGAGGACGTTGATTTCATCTTCGTTGAGGCCGACCATAGCTTCACCCAGGTCATAGGAGACTTCGGCAATTACTTCTGGCTTATCGTAGTTAGCAACGGCTCTGACGATCGCTTGGGCCCGCTTCTCTGGATTGCCGCTCTTGAAGATGCCGCTCCCAACGAAGACACCTTCCGCTCCTAGTTGGCGCATGAGGGCAGCGTCGGCAGGGGTAGCGACGCCACCAGCAGAGAAGTTAGGGACTGGCAGGCGGCCTTCTTGGTGGACATAGCGCAGGAGCTCGATAGGAACTTGGAGCTCTTTAGCTCGAGTATAGAGTTCTTCTTCCTGGAGGGCGCGGACACTAGCGATTTCTTGGTTGAGGGTGCGGAGGTGTTGGACGGCTTGGACCACGTCGCCCGTGCCGGCTTCCCCCTTGGTCCGAATCATAGCTGCCCCTTCGCTGATGCGGCGGAGGGCTTCTCCAAGATTGCGGCAGCCACAGACGAAGGGCGTCTTGAAGTCGTGCTTGTTAATATGGTTAGCATTATCTGCAGGGGAGAGGACTTCGGATTCATCGATATAGTCGATCTTTAGGGCTTCCAGGACTTGAGCCTCAACGAAGTGGCCAATCCGTGCCTTAGCCATGACGGGGATGTTCACGGCTTCTTGGATGGCTTGAATAACGGCGGGGTCGCTCATCCGGCTGACGCCTCCTGCCTGGCGGATATCGGCGGGAACACGTTCCAGTGCCATAACGGCGACAGCTCCGGCTGCTTCAGCGATCTTCGCTTGTTCCGGGTTGATGACATCCATGATGACCCCACCCAGTAATTTGTCGTTCACTTCTTTGAATTCTGTCATGATATGACCTCCTTTTTCTCATGGATTTATTATAAAATAAGCCTGTGACCATCGAAAGCTACAAAAGCAAATAAAAAAAGGGGTACAGATAAACATGTTATCGATTGACTTTCAACCAGGTGAGAAACTCTATGAACAAATTTACCAGCGTTTGAAGGCGGCCATTGCGGACGGTTACTACCAGAGTGGGGATCAATTGCCTTCCTTCCGGGCCTATGCGGGGCACTTGGGGGTCAGCTTGAATACGGTCAAGACTGCCTATTTCCAGCTTTTGGAAGAGGGCTATATTATCTCTAAGGAACGTTGTGGTTTCTTCGTGGATAAGATCGAACTGGACCATCTGGGGCCCCAGGAAGCCGTCTACCCCCACTACCTGGAAGACAAAGCCGCCCAGCCGAGCTGGCGCTATGATTTCTCCCCTTCAGCGGTTGACTTGGAGGCCCTGGCACGGACGGGACTCAGCCAGGCAGCAGGTATAGGGATGGCCCAGGCCTCTCATTACCAGCAAGCCAATCCCCTGGGAGAAGTTCGCCTGCGCAACGCCTTGGCCTCCTACCTCTATGAATTCCGGGGCCTGGCAAGCTCGGCTGCCAATATTGTCATTACGCGGGGCTTTGCCCATAACTTGTTGGCCCTAAACCAGGTCTTTGGCCAGGCGACTTATGGCCTGGAAGACCCCGGTTACGCCCTCAACTTGTCAGGCCTGCATGAGAATTTCCAGCAGCCAGAGCTGATTCCTATTGACCGCTACGGCTTCTCAGTCAAGGACTTGGAGCAGACCGCCGCCAATATTGCGGTCGTCTCGCCCAACCACCAATTTCCTACCGGGCAAGTGATGGGAGTCCGCCGCCGCCAGCGTTTGCTGAACTGGGCGTCAGAAGGACCAGACCGCTATATTATCGAGGATGACTATGATTCCGTCTTCAAATACGCGGGACGGCGGATTCCTGCGATGAAGGCCATTGACCGGGAGGACCGGGTGATCTTATCGGGCTCCTTCTCCAAGGCAATCGGACCTTTTATAGGCCTGGGCTATATGGTCTTGCCAGATGCGCTCTTGGCGGACTACCAGGCTTGCGCCAAGCTGGGGCTGACCCCGTCTGTTGCCAGTCAGTTAACCCTCAGCCAATGGATGGCGGAGGGCCAGTTCACTAAACATGTTAACCGGATGAATACTTATTACCGCAAGAAGCAGCGTTTGATGGTGGATGCCCTCCAAGATCTTCAGGGCCTGTCCTTCACCCAGGCGGATACGGGGCTCTACTTGGTCTTCCGCCTGGATCCGGCTTGCTTTGCCCTGGACCAAGTGACCCAGACCTGGCAGACAGCCGGCTTGAAGATCGACAGTGTAGCCAGCTACTGCCGGCAGATGACCTGGCCCTGGGCAGACTATCTTCTGGGCTTGGGTGGTGTTCCCCTGGCTGAACTGCCCCAAGCGATGAAGCTTCTTCGGAAGACTTTGGAGGCGAGTAAACTTTGACCTTTCATTAAATTAAAAACAATTTATCTACTTTAGCGCTGCAAAAAAGCTTATAATAAAATAAAAAGGGAAGGGGGAGCTCCTATGAGGATCCTAATGATCTTAGCCCTCTTATGGGGCATTCAGCTACTGATAAACCTCGTCGGACTCCGTTTATCTTTTGGGAAGGCTTTCCTGGATGTCCAAGCAAATAAACGCTGTCTGAAAATTTATCTGATTTTTTTACTTAGTATGCTTGGACTGATCATCCTGGAAGGCTATGTCTTACCCTTTGCTTTCTTTTGCTGCATCCTGCCACAATTCCTTAAAAGTTACTCTCGGACTTTAGAAGACCTCTATGTCGTGGGGACCAGCTATCTAATTGTCTTTATCCCCCAACTGGTCTTTGTCTGGCAGATGGTGAAGCATTTAAAGCAAATCAAGGAAAAGCGGTTCAGCCTAACTTACTTCCTGACCATTTTCTGTATCCTTCTTCTTCTAGGCACAGCCTGGGCCATCCTTCTCCCTATCACGGCCATTGCCTTATATGGGGTGTGAGTGCTATTTATTTTTATCTTAAAGAGAAAAAGCTCGAAATCTCTTAGCGCATCCGCTAGATTTTCGAGCTTTTTTGCTAGTTCATATAATTTTTTACTGGTCCGACTTAATCTTGAGGTCCTTGAATTCGGGCAGGGCGAGGTTGAGGCAGACGCCGACGATGGCGGCTAGGGCGGTCCCAGAGAGGGAGAAGACGCCGACTTGGAGGATGGCACCGCCGAGTCCGAGGACAAGCATGGCGCTTGCAATGACTAGGTTGCGGACCTGGTTGAAGTTGACCCGGGCTTCGATGAGGACCTTCAAGCCGTTACTGGCGATGACCCCATAGAGAAGGATGGACATCCCGCCTAAGACAGCGGCAGGGATGGTGGAGATGAGGGCAGTGAACTTGCCCAGGCAGCTCAAGACCATAGCGATAATAGCCGCATTACGGATGACGCTGACAGAGGAGACCCGGGTAAGGCCGATAACGCCAGTGTTTTCACCGTATGTGGTGTTGGCAGGACCACCTAAGAGGGCAGAAACAGCTGTCCCAACGCCATCCCCGATCAGGGTTCGGTGGAGGCCCGGTTTTTTCAAGAATTCCCGGCCGCAGATTTCACTGAGGACAGTGTGGTCGCCGATGTGTTCCGAGATAGTTACGAGGGCAACGGGCAGGATAGCGATGGCTTCGGGACCGAAGTAGAAGCGGTAGCTGTCGAAGAAGGGGGTCTTGAAGGGGAGCTGGAATTCGGGTAATTGGAACCAGGCAGCTTCATGGACTGGGCTGAAGTCAACGAGCCCTAAGCAAGCGGCCGTGATGTATCCGCCAATCAAGCCAATGAGGAAGGGGATGACCCGGATGAAGCCGCGGCCATACACGTTAACGAAGGCACAGATGAGGAAGGTCACGACCGCAACCAACATCTGTTGCCAAGTCCCATCGGCTGTGAAGCCTGCATTGCTGACAGCGGAGGAAGACAGGCTGAGGCCAATGACAATAATCATAGGGCCAATCACGATAGGGGGAAGGAGGCGGTCGATCCAGCCAGTCCCCAGGGCCTTGACGAGGAGAGCGACGAGCACATAGATGATCCCGGTCATGATGACCCCTGTCTGGGCTGCTGAGATATCGCCCCCTAGCTGCTTAATGGCATAGGACATGGCCCCAATAAAGGCAAAGGAGGAGCCGAGGTAGACCGGAACCTGGTGCTTGGTCGCTAGGTGGTAGATCAATGTCCCGGACCCACTACAGAAGAGCGCAACCGAGACAGGCAGGCCTAGGATCAGCGGTACGAGAATGGTCGCGCCAAACATGGCGAAGACGTGCTGGAAGCTGAGGAGTAAACCTTCCGCAAAGGGCGGCGTTTCATCAATATCATAATTCATGCGTAACTGTTTAGTGTTCATTTCCATGACAGGTATCCCTCCATTGTACTAGAACTGACAAGTCAACAAGGGTCAGCCTAAAGCTGGCCAAACTTTTGAAATTATACCTTAGAAAAAGCTCTGATTCAAGAGGAATTTAAGAAAAAATTAAAAAAAGAAGCTGGGAGAAAACCAGCTTCTTTTGGCCTAATCGATAGATACAGCGGTCCCGCTACAGGTTACCATGAGCATGCCATTGTCAGCACCGAGGACCTCATAGTCCATCTTAACCCCCACAACAGCATTGGCGCCTAATTCCTTGGCCCGTCCCTCCATTTCGCTGAGGGCTTCTTCGCGAGTCCGGTTGAGCTCCTCTTCATAGCCTTGTGAGCGCCCGCCGAAGATATTGCGTAAGCCGGCGCCGATATCTTTGAACATGTTAATCCCAGTGATGACTTCACCGAAGACAATGCCGTGGTAGGCTTGGATACTTTTGCCTTCAATTTGGGCAGTAGTTGTAGTAATCATAGGGCATCTCCTTTTCTTTATGTAAGGGCTTTTGTTAATTTAATCATAACAAAAAATACCGCTAGAATAAATGATGATTTGTTTGTGTGTTGGTCATATTCAACCCACACTTGCTAGCCCTGATTGAATGTTAGCTAATTGTTTGAACTGAGTCGCTAGACTTCACACCCTAGTTGGGTTCGGTCGCGCAGAAGTGGCTCCTCTTCACAAAGACCCGCCGAAGACTTTCAGTCTTCTCTGGCTCTTTGCTCCAGAGGTCCACTTCTACCCGCGCGCCCTCACACCCTATAGTCGGGTTCAGGCTAGCAGAAATAGCTCCTCTTCAGCAAAATCCGTCGAAGACTTTCAGTCTTCTCTGGCTTTTGCCTCCAGAGGTCTATTTCTCCCGCTAGCCTTCACACCCTGGTAGTCGGGCTCACAAAGGCAGAAAGGGAGTGACTTCAGCAAAAGGGAACGACCGGCTGAGAGCCGTTCTTATCCCTTTTGCTTCCAGTCATCCCTTTCTAAGCGCCTTTGCTCACACCCTTGTATACTGCTTGATTTTTGGGAGGATTTTTTCGCCGATGAGGGCAATGGTTTTTTTGATTTCGTCGAAGGGCATGCCGCCGATGTCGATTTGGGCGATGTAGCGTTGGTTGTTGTAGGCTTCGTGTTGGGCGAGTAGTTTATCGATGATGAAGTTGGGTTCGCCCACAGTGATGACACTGCGTGGGTCTTGGCCTTGGGCGAAGAGGCGTTTGGAGATGCCGCGTCCGTTGGCAAGGCGGAGGCCTCGGTCGACGCAGGGATAGTAGGTGCGGTAGGCTTCCTGCATGTCTTCACGGGGGAAGAAGAAGCCACCGGTGGCGACAGGTAGGGCATCTACTTGGTGGCCAGCTTCTTTAGCCTGGCGCCGGTAGACGTCGATATGCATTTCATAGGAATCGATTGTGCCTGCGAGGTGAACGAGCTGTAAGGGCACCCCGCGTTGGCCGGCGCGTTCAGCTGATCCCAGGCTCCCACCAACCCCTTGCCAGATAGGCAGGCCGCCTCCTGGCCGATCGGGGCGGGGGAGGATGTTTTGTTCTGTTAAGGCTGGGCGAAACTTGCCCTCCCAGCTGACGGGATCCTGTGTATTGATTTTTAACAGGAGGTCAAACTTCTCATCGAAGAGCTCTTCATAATCAGCGAAGTCATAACCGAAGAGGTCGAAGATGCCCAGGCGTGAGGCGCGCCCGCCGACGATTTCCATGCGCTCGTTAGAGATTAAGTCAACCGTAGCAGCTTCTTCGAAGACGCGGACGGGGTCGGCGGTGGATAGGATACTGGCAGCTGTGCCGAGTTTGATGTTTTGCGTTTTCGCCGCAATGGCACTCAGGATGACGAAGTGGGCTTGGGAGATGAAATAGTCTTGGTGGGATTCGCCTAGCATAAAGCAATCTAACCCGGCTTCTTCTGCGAGGACGGCCATTTCGATGATTTCATGGATGCGCTGTTTGGCGCTAATCCGGTCTCCGGTCCAAGGGTTGGGCATGTGGTCACCGAGGCTGTAAAGGCCGAATTCAAGGCCTTGGCTGGTGTCAAATGATGGAAGAATGGCTTGGGATGAAGGCATGTAAGGGCTCCTTTCTCTAGCTGAACGGCTTCAAATGACTGAGCAGTTTAAACCGACTCGCCGATTAAAATTTCTAAATCAATGCTAATTTCTGAAAGTTTGAGCGCTGCTTGGCGGGCAGGGTCGGCGGCGTGCCACATGAGCGGCGTCATCTGGATGAGGTCGGCCATGCCATCTGGGGTCATGGCGACTTGGTCCTGGTAGTGGTGGACCTCCGTATTCGCGAAGTTGGCTTGGAAACGTTGGCGGCTCTGGGAGGGGTCCTGGCTGACATCGTCCTTATCCAGGACAAGTTGGCGGAGTTCGACGAGATAGTTTGGTCCGGGGATGATCTTGATAAAGGGAGCGCCTGGCTTTAAGACCCGTTTCACTTCCTGGTAGTTGGAAGGGGAGAGGATGGTTAAAGCCAGGTCCAAGCTCTTGTCAGCGAGCGGGATTTGGGCTAGGTCAGCGACGGCCCAGAGTGCTTGGCTGGACTGTTTGGCGGCGGTCTGGATACCCGCTTTAGCGAGGTCCAGTCCCAGGCCGTGGACCGCTTCTCCTTCAAACTGGTTCAAGAAGTCAAGGAGGTGGCTGCCTTCGCCAGTCCCTAGGTCAGCCAGGTAGAGTGGACCCGAGCTGACTCTCGCAGCGACAGCTTGGGCGACTTGGGCTAGGCACTGGCCATAGAGCTGCCCCTGGCCCATGATGCGCTGGCGGGCTTGGAAGAGCTCGGCCGTATAGTGTTTCTCCTGGTGGTTGGGGGCTAGGTTGATATAGCCCTGCTTGGCCAGGTTGAATTGGTGTTTATTCGGGCATTGGACTTCCTGGTTCAGCCCTTCTTGGCAGAGGGGGCAGCTGAGGCGTCCTTGCCAGGCTTGGATTTTTCTTTGGGCAAGTTGCTTTTTACTTTGCATAATAGGGACCTTTCCTTTAATATTAACCATGTAAGCCGCGAGTAAGCGGCGAATCTAGAACTATCTTATCATAAATAAGAAGGTGTCTCATGCTTAGAAGAAAACGAATTTATGACGATTATGACAAGGCGGACGGCTACCGGGTCTTGGTGGACCGACTCTGGCCGCGCGGTGTCAAAAAAGAGGCCGCCAAGCTCGATGCCTGGCCCAAGGAAATTACCCCCTCCAAGGACCTGCGCCAGGCCTACCACCAGGAGGAAGTGGATTTTGAGGCATTCAGCCAGGCCTATGTGGAAGAATTGCAGGCGAGTGACGAAGCCCAGGCGACCTGCTTGGACCTAGCCCGCCGTGCTCGCGACCACCGGGTGACACTCCTCTATGCCAGTAAGAATGAACAGGAGAACCATGCCCGCGTCCTTGAAGCCCATCTTGCTTCGCTGTTGAAGGGAATTCGGACAGACTTGGAGGACGATTAAACCATGAAGAGAACTTATTATAGCTTAGGCATTGGGGGCTTAATGGCCCTCGTTGCCCTGGTGCTGGACCTCCTCTTTCCTGATACGGCGCTGGAATTAATCTTTGGACGACCAGCTCTCTTTGCGCAAGGCTGGCTCTATGGCCTGTATTTCCTAGTGATCATGGGCCTAGCCTTCAGCTTGATGACCAAGGCCTATGACCTCATCGACCTGCGCTTACCTGGGAATGCCTTCTACAAGACGGTGGTCTATGTGGCTTGTGAGCTCTTGCTTTGGCTCTTGTACACAGCGGAGCCCCTCCCCCATTTGGACCTGCCCAGCCTCACTATCAATCTTTTGAAGGGCTTCATTATTTTCCTGGTCCAATACCAGCTGATCCGGCGTTATTTGGCGACGGAGCGCTACCACTACCAGCGAAAAGCCTTCTTGTATTGGCGGGGGATAGCGGTCTTTACGGCAAGCTTTGCGGTCTTTCGGACCCTGGGGAACTTAGCCTTCGACCTCTACCAATTGCCCCGTAACCTGATGGCCTTTTCCATCTTATGGGCGAGTCTGATGGGCTTTGCGGTGGGCTTGGTCTTTTGCTTCTTGCAACGCTATCTCAGCAAGCAAGATAAGAAGGGCAAGACCCTCCAGTTCAGCTTTAGCTTCTTTAGTCCCCTAGTGATTAGCTACCATCTTCTATTACTCTTGACCTATGATCTGGATGCCATGGGACTCTTGATCCGTATGGGTCTAGATATCCTGGCTGTTCTCATCGCCAGCTGGATTGTTAGCCAGTGGCAGATTGACGAATATATTGACTATGATCAGGCCGATAGCCAGACCTAAGGAGGTTAGCTTATCCTATGATTAATTTTAAACGAATGGCGCTCATAGCTCTTGCCCTCTTCTTGGCAGGAGTCCTCAATGTTCTCAGCCAGCAGGTGGGTGTGCCTCCCTTCCTGGCCAGAGTCTTCGCTGCCCTCTTCTGCCTAGGCTTCTACCTGGTCCTTGCTGGGCGTTTCTTGAATGAAGAATAAAAGAAGCACCTCCTCTAACTCTGGCTCGGGCCAGGTTGGGGGAGGTGCTTTTTAGTAGATGGGAACTTTTCTATTTGTGCTCAGAACTTCTAGACGAAAAATGGCAGTTTCTATTTGCAGAAAGAGCTGTCAAAAGCAAATCAGCAGTCTTAAGCAGGGGTTGTATTTTTCCCGCGCGCCCTCACACCCTTTAGTCGGGTTCGGCTTGGCAGCTTTCCTGTCACTTCACAAGTCCCCGTCGCAGTCTTGCAGACTGCTCTGGTGACTTGCTCCAGTGAAGGAAAGCTAAGCGCCAAGTCTCACACCCTTTACAAATAAGCCATAATGATATAGTTGAGGATGAAGAGGATGCTGGCGCCCCAGATGACGGGGTGGACTTCTTTGGCTCGCTTGGTTACGGTCATGGTCAGGCAGTAGAAGATGAAGCCGGCTGCGATTCCGTTGGAGATGGAATAGGAATAGGCCATAAAGATAGAGGCGAAGAAGGCGGGGACTGCGATGGAGAAGTCGCCCCATTCGACTTCGCGGAAGGAAGACATCATGAGAACGCCGACTAGGATGAGGGCAGGGGCGGTTGCGGAGGCGGGAACCAGGCCGATAAAGGGAGCGATGAAGATGCAGAGGAAGAAGCAGATCCCTGTTGCCAGGCTGGTCAAACCGGTCCGTCCCCCTGCGGCAATCCCTACTGAACTCTCGGCGAAGACCGTTGTATTGGACGTTCCGAAGATGGCGCCCATGGAAGTCCCTACCACGTCACCGAAGAGGGCCTTGTCGAGTTTGGTGTTGGAACGGGTGTCTAGGTTGTCAATATCTTCTTTGGAGAAGATACCAGTAGCCCGTCCTGTTCCGATGAAGGTGCCGATGGTATCAAAAATATCTGAAAGACTGAAGGCAAAGATGGTCACGAGGACGAGAGGCAGGCGGCTAGGGTCGGAGAAGAGGGAGAGGAGGCCTTCTGAACCAAAGGCCGCCCCAAAGGTGATACCCAGTTCCTTGAAGGAGTTAGCCAGGCCAGCTTGGGCGAAGTCGATGGACTGGATGAGGGAGGGGTTAATCATGAGTTGGAGGGCAGTGGTTGCTACAATCCCAATTAAGATGGCCCCTTGGATATTTTTGGCCATTAAAATAACGGTCAGGACGAGGCCGAAGAGGGCTAAAAGGGTTGAAGGTTCAGTGAAGCTAGCGATCTGTGGCAGGGTGGATCCATTACTGGCGAAGGCTTGGACGCCGCCCTCATAGACTTGCTGGCTGGCATCATAGGGGGCGCCGTTAATCTGTGTGATAGCGGCTGCATCCGCTTGGAAGTGGATGAGGTTGGCCGATTTGACCCCGATATAGGCAATGAAGACACCGATCCCACCCGAGATGGCATGTTGGATGGATTCCGGAATGGCGCTGATGATGACCCGGCGGATATTAGTCACCGTAATGGCAATATTGACTAAGCCGCAGATGAAGACCATGGCCAAAGCTTCCTGCCAAGTAAAGCCAAGTCCCATCACCACGGTAAAGGTGAAGAAGGCATTCAAGCCCATCCCTGGTGCCAGGGCATAAGGGACATTGGCGTAGAGGCCGATGAAGAGGGTGGCGATACCAGAAGCGAAGAGCGTTGCCAGAAAGACCCCTTGGTAGGGCATCCCGGTCTGGGACAGGATGGCCGGATTGACGAAAATAATATAACTCATGGCGAAGAAGGTCGAAATTCCCGCCATAATCTCGGTCGATAGGGTCGTTTGGTTGGCATCTAACTGAAAGAAAGCTGCAAGTTTATTAGTCACAATAATTCTCCTTATTAATAATTTACCATTGAACGATTTTATTATAGCGGACAAAGGAGAAAAAATAAAGTTAATTGCGAATATTTATATCTATATAACTTATTAATGTTCGTTATTAGGAGGTATACGATGAAAGAGATCCTATCTTTAGGGGATAGTTTAGTCGCTTGTGGGCGCCAGCCGGATGACTTGGCCAGTCTGGGGCATGGTTTTGTGGCGGACTTGGCTGGGGCTTGCCCGACTTATCGTTTCTTAAATGGAGGCTATAATGGGGCCCGCTTGGTCGATGTGAACTTCTATCTCTTGGAAAGCTTGACTGCTTGCCAGGACTTGGCGGGAGTCATTCTATGGATGGGCATTAATGATTTAGGTCGCCAGGCGGGCCTTTCAGAGGCAGGATGGAACAATTTTGTATCATCCTGGCAGGGTCAGTACAGCCGTTTGCTGGACTTCTTGCAGGCTCAAGCTGGCCCAGACCTGCCCATCCTGGTCTTAGCGCCTGTTGCTGAGCAAGCGACATCAGCTTTGCTTGACCTGATCCAAGCGCTGGACGGCTTGGGACCACGGCCAGGGCTCACACAAGTTAACCCCAATTCCTGGCTCCAGGCTGAAGACTTTATGCCAGATGGTATCCACCTTAAGCCAGCGGGCCAGGAGCAGGTCGCTAATCATTTATTGGACTGGGTCTCGCGCTTAACTTAAGGCAAAAATATGCTAAAATATAACTTAGAATGAATCATAGCTGTGTAAGCGGCTGGTATTGAGATAGGAGGACGGTATGGCTAAGGTAACGAACTTGACATTGAGGCACCAACTCATTTACCAAGTTTATTTGAGAAATTACAGCCCAGAAGCTAGCTTTAAGGCTTTAGAAGCGGATTTGGACCGTTTGAAGGACTTAGGCGTGGATCTGATTTTGCTATCGAGTATTTTTCCAAGCCAGCAAGAGACGGAAGGGGAGGGCGAGCATCTCTTCGTCCAAACTTTTGATGAGATTGGATCAGAGTACGGCAGCATGGCCGACTTTGAAGACCTGGTCCAAGCTGTCCGTGATAAGGGGATGAAGTTACTTATCACCATGGAGATCGTAGCTCTCGCTATGGATGCGCCCCTGGTCCAAGAACGTCCGGATTTCTTCCTCCAGGGCCTGGGTGGGAGTTTCTACAGCCGCCTTCCGCAGGGAGAACCTGTCTACGACCTCAACTTCTCCAATCCGAAGATGTGGGATGCCTTGATTGAGCGGATGAAATACTGGGCCCATTATGTCGATGGTTTCTATATTCCCCATGCCCAATTGATTCGTACGGAATTCTTCTCTTCGGCCCGAGCAGAGGTCGGTGATGTCCATCCTTATTTCTACTGGTTGGGTGGGCAGATGACAGGGTCCGAACTCCTCGACCTGCGCTTGCAGAATATTGACTTCGGCACAGAGGGGGAGATGTACAGTAATTTCGATGTCTTGGATATCCGCCCCCATGCCGGGCTCTTAGAACGTTACTATGATGGCTTGATGGACCTTGCCAATGTTGCCTTCCTGCTCAATATGCGGACCTTTGTGACAGCTGCAACCAGTGTCTTGAACCGCGGCCTTGAATTAGGAGCCGGCCAGCGTTTTGCCAGCAAGGTCAAAAATGCAGAAGAATTGGAGAACTGGACCGCCTTCTCTTTCTTTCGTAAGGGGATTGCCCAGCTGGTCATGGGTCAAGAGTATGGGACGACAGAGCCGATCCCACTCCATGAAGCCACGCCCATCAGCTGGGATAAGCCCCATGATATGACGGCCATGGTCCGCCAGCTGATGCAGTTGAAGAAGCGCGAAGTCTTTAAATCAGGCTATTGTTTCCACCAGGCGGTCAGTGAGGATTGGCTCTTGGTGAGCTACCATTACTATAACCAGCACGTCTTTGGACTCTTTAAATTAAGAGAAAATGCGAATGAAGCAATTGAAGTTGAACTCGGTATTCCGGAAGGCAAGTATGCCAACCTCTTAGGAGACGGTCATTATGAAGCACGCGAAGGCCGCATCCATGTCACAGAGGGACCGATTATTATCTCCTATGATGGGGATATCCGGGTACCACGCTAATAGAGAAAAGGAGAGGCTTAATGTATAAACTTGCTGCTTTCGATATCGATGGAACACTTGTTAACGATGATAAAGAAGTCACCGAATCTACCCTAAGAGGGCTCGCCCACCTGCAAGACCAGGGTGTCCATGTGGCGATTTCGACGGGACGCCCCCTCAAAGGTGTCCATAAGGTACTTGACCAAATTGACCAGGACTTGGTAGACTATGCTTCCTGCTTTAACGGCAGTGTGATCTACCAACTTAAAGAAAAGCGGATTATCTTTGAAACTTATCTCCAAGTGGACCAAGTGCATGAAATTACCCAATTTGCCCTGGCCCATGAAGTGGATGTCCACGGCCACAGCGCTAGCCAGGTCCTGGTTCACCGCGACCCAATTGACCGCTATGTGGGCGTTGAATCCGGCATTCTCGATATGCCCATCACTCAGACAGATTTCTTAGCCGATGATGTCCACTTCCCGAAATTAATGATCACTGGGGAAGCCGAACGCATCCTTGAAATTGAAGAAGAAATTCCAAGCGACTGGTACCAACGATATAATATCGTCAAAAGCGAACCCTACTATTTAGAATTCAATCCTAAAGCATCGAGCAAGGGCCTCGCCCTCGAACACCTCTGCGAACTCCTGGACGTCGACCAAGCCCAAAGCATGGCCTTCGGAGACCAAGAAAACGACCTCTCCATGATCGAATGGGCAGGCTGCGGCATCGCCATGGGCAACGCCATCCAATCCCTCAAAGACATCGCCGACTACGTCACCCACGACAACAACACCGACGGCATCGAACACGCCGCCAAAACACTGGTGAAATAAAGGGTGTGAAGGTAGAAGTGGACCTCTGGAGCAAAGAGCCAGAGAAGACTGAAAGTCTTCGGCGGGTCTTTGTGAAGAGGAGCCACTTCTGCGCGACCGAACCCAACTAGGGTGTGAGGTCTGGCGGTCAGCTTTCCTTCACTGGAGCAAGTCACCAGAGCAGTCTGTAAGACTGCGTCGGAGACTTGTGAAGTGACAGGAAAGCTGCCAGACCGAACCCGACTAAATAAAGGGTGTGAGACTTGGCGTTTAGGCTTAGATGATTGGAGCAAGTCAGAATAAGGGCAAGCTAGGCTTGCTCGTTTCTGACTTGTGAAATCACTCCAAGTCTGCCAAGTCGAACCCGACTAGGGTGTGAGGGCTGGCGGTCAGCTCATTCATGCGCATTGCCAGTCCTTAATCCACAATTGAAGTGTTCGAGTGTGGCTTGGTCAGTTCCAAGCCACAAAAGAGGTCCAGGAGTGTGGCTTAGCAGCCTTCTATACCCAACAGGAGCCTCGAAACTGTCCAGTAGAGGTCAAGATGCCAGGAAATCACTTAACAATGCAGATAAAGGAGGAGCTTTAGCGTGCTCGAGAAGATTTACCATATTTTTCAGTCTTATGAAGCCCAGCCTCTAGGTGTTAACAAGTTCTATGCGGTCTTGATTCCCTTAGTTGTTATTGATGAAGAGCTTTATATTCTCTATGAGAGTCGGGCAGCTGGGATTTCCCAAGCAGGGGATACCTCTTTTCCCGGTGGCCGGGTCGAGGAAGGTGAGAGCTTTAAGGAGGCTGCGGTGCGTGAGACGGTGGAAGAGTTGGGCGTCGACCCGAATAAGATTTGTCTTTTAGGTGAGATGGATTATGTCGTGGAGCGCGACCGCGTGATTGCGTGTTTTGTGGCCCAGCTAAGGATTGATAGCTTGGATGATTTGGCTGTTAATCCGGATGAAGTGGCCTATCCTTTCTTGGTGCCCTTCATGGCGCTCTTCCGCCAAGAAACGAAGACCTACGAGTTTAGCCACGAGCTCCAGATTGACTCGGACTTCCCCTATGAGAAGATTCCTGGGGGCAAGGCCTATCCCTTCCGCAACCGGCAAGTGACGGATCAGGTTCCCTTCTATGATGTAGGAGAAGAAGTCCTCTGGGGGTTGACCGCCCGACTCACTGAGCGTTTGATGGCCATTGTCCGGACAGGAGAGGCCGATATTGTTTCTGGAAAGCTTTGAATAGACTGAGGAGTCCCTTATGCACGAAAAAAAAGTCTACCGCCTAGCCATTGTCAGCCTGCTAACGGCAGTCTTGTTGGTTCAGACCTTCATCCCCTGGCTGGGTTACATTCCTTTAGGCCCCATTAGTATTACCATTGTCCAAATTACCATTATGCTCGGCGCCAGCCTATTTGACAAGCAGGTTGGCACCATGCTGGGGGGGATTTGGGGCGTACTGGCTTGGTTGCGTCACCTCGTCCAACCAACTGTCGTTTCCCCTGTCTTTATCAATCCCCTGGTCTCGGTCCTGCCCCGCCTCTTGACGGGTTTTTTGACAGGACTTCTAGCGTCTTATTTGAAGGATAAATTATCCGGACGCTGGGCCTATGCCTTGACCGGGGCCCTGGGCTCTCTCTGTAATACCCTGCTCGTGATGGGAGCCATTTACCTCTTTGCCCGGACGGCTTATGCCCAGGCGCTTGGGGTGAGTGAATCGGCCATTGTACCGATTATCCTAGGTGTGGTTCTGACGAATGGTTTGGCTGAGATGTTGGTCTCCGCTCTGATCCTCCCCCTCCTCGCCCAATCCCTGAAAAAAGTACTCAAATAAAAATTCTACTGAGAAAAGGAAGCGATTGTCATGAAACATTGCAAGGAAACGCGTGTTGTCCAAACCCACCGCATCATGCCCCAAGAAACCAATAGCTTTGGGAATATGTTTGGGGGCCAGCTCTTGTCTTTGGTCGATAATAGTGCCTCAGTCTCGGCTTCAAGGATGTCGCGGACGGTTGTTATGACAGCGGCCATGGATAAGATGAACTTCCTTGCCCCCCTACCTGAAAACGATTCGGTCTGTGTGGAAAGCTTTGTGTCCGGTGTGGGCAAGAAGAGCTGCGAAGTCTTCGTCAAAGTTCTAGGCGAGCACTTGGCAACTGGCGAGCGGTATATTGCGGCGACCTCTTTTATGACCTTTGTCGCCATTACTGATGATCCAAACTTCCAGATGCCAGAAATTGTGGCAGACAGTGAGGAAGAAGAAATGATCTGCTCAGGTTATGCCCAGCGCCGGCAGGAACGCTTGAACCAGCGCCAAGCTGACCAAGCCCTCCACGAGAAATTGACCAAGCAAGTTTTCTGGTTGGATGAGGACTACTACAAGTCTGGAAATTAAAGTTGACTTTCTTTAGAAATTCGGTCACAATAGAAGCAAGCTGCAGACTAGTAAGATTGCTATGGGTGAAGAGAGTGTTTGGTGCTGGGAAAACACCCCCGCTGGCAAGATGAACCTCCTGCCTATGACTTAGCTTGGAAACAGGCTACGGGGCGCCCCGTTATGGCGCAATGAGTGAAGTGATCAACTTAACGAAGGTGGTACCGCGGATTTTCCGTCCTTTTAGGATGCGAGAATCTGCGTTTTTTATTAAAGAAAAGGAGAGACAAATGAGTCAAGAAGAAACAAACTTACAACAAACGGATTTTTCCAAGTGGTACTTACAAAGTATCCAGAAGGCAGACCTTTTTGCCTATGGGCCTGCGCGAGGCACCATGATCTTCAAGCCAAATGGTTATTTCTTATGGAAACAAATCAAAAAAGCCTTTAATGCGGAATTCGAAGCCAGTGGGGTAGAAGAGGTTTACTTCCCTATGCTGATCCCTCAAAGCTTCTTCGAAAAGGAAGCTGACCATGTGGAAGGCTTTGCCCCTGAACTGCCCTGGGTAACTAAGGCAGGGGATGAAGAATTAGAGGAACCCCTCGCCCTCCGCCCAACTTCAGAGACCCTCTTTGGGAATGCGATGAGCGACTGGATTAATTCTTACCGGGACCTGCCAATGGAACTCAACCAGTGGGCCAATGTCTTCCGCTGGGAGAAACGGACCTTCCCCTTCTTGAGAACTTCCGAATTCCTCTGGCAAGAAGGCCATTGTGCCTATGCAACGGCTGAAGAAGCCCATGACCGTGTCCTCCACTTCTTGAAGATCTACCAAGACGTGGTGGAAGACCTCCTCGCCATGCCCGTTTATACCGGAGAGAAGACACCTTCCGAGCGCTTTGCGGGTGGGGACAATACCTATTCCATCGAAGCCATGATGAAGGATACCAAGGCCGTTCAAGCCGGGACCTCTCACTTCCTAGGGTCAAACTTTGCGGAAGCTTTCGATATCAAGTACTTGAACGAAGACAATGAACACGTCTACACTTACACGGCTTCTTGGGGTGTTTCGACCCGCTTAATTGGGGCCATGATTATGACCCACGGCGATGAGAAAGGGGTCGTCTTCCCACCTAAGATGGCACCCGTCCAAGTGGCCCTCCTGCCTGTAGGGAACTTGAAGAAGAACCCACAAGTCTTAGACAAATTGCGAGATATCGAAGCCGAATTGAAGGCTGCTGGTTTCCGCGTGAACTTGGATGATTCCAATAACTCACCAGGCTACAAGTACAATGAAGTCGAAGTGAAGGGGATTCCTCTGCGTCTGGACTTCGGCCCCCGCGACTTGGAAAATAATAGCTGCATGATCAAGATGCGTGACCAAGATGACAAGGAAGCCGTAGCCCTGGACGACTTAGTTGCGACTGTTCAAGACAAGCTGGATGCCATGCAGACCCGTCTCTTTGAGAAGGCTGATGCATTCCGTAAGGCCAACGAGCACTTCGATATTGACAGCATGGAAGACCTCCAAGCCCACCTCGATAAGTGCCATGAAGAAGGCCAATACCCAGGTTGGGTCCTTGCCGGTTGGGACGGGACGGAAGAATCAGAAGCAGCCGTCAAGGAAGCAACAGGCTTCACCACACGGAACATTCCTTTCCATCCACCAGTTGAGAAGACCATCGACATCTACTCAGGCAAGCCTGCCAAGTATACGGTTTGGTATGCCCGGGCTTATTAATTAGAATCTAGAAAAGCTGAAAGCCAACAAAACACTCCTAATGGGGTTGTTTTGTTGGCTTTTCTGGTTTTTAGCGGGGAGTTGATCGCGAACTTTTTAATAAGCTGTCCGTTGGCGATTAGGAAGTTGGCAAGTTTCGAATGGGACCTCCGTTTGCAAGTAGGATCGCTCCAACTTGCAAACGGGGCTTCGATTAGCAAGTAGAGTCGCGTCAACTCGCAAACGGAGCTCTGATTAGCAAGTAGAGTCGCGTCAACTCGCGAACGGAGCTCTGATTAGCAAGTAGACTCGCACCAACTCGCGAATGGCCCCTTGCTTAGCAAGCTGACCTCCCGCTAGGCAAGCTGCTTGGCCTCACCATAAGGAAAACAAGCTAGCAAGGCCCTTGCTAGCTTGTTAACTCTTATATTGTATTTTTACACATTGATTGTGCTATGTTTCGCTTGGCGTTGGCTTGACAATCCGCATTTGGAGTTTCTGATTGTGGCTTGCGTGCCATCCTCCGCATCTTGTAGTCGGGTTCGACTTGGCAGACTTGGAGTGATTTCACAAGTCCGAAACGAGCGAATGCTTCGCTCTTATTCTGACTTGCTCCAATCATCCAAGCCTAAGCGCCAAGTCTCACACCCTTATTTAGTCGGGTTCGCAAGAGCAGAAAGGGAGTGACTTCAGCAAAGTGGAACGATCGGCTTGCAGCCGCTCTTATCCCCTTTGCCTCCAGTCATCCCTTTCTAAACGCTCTTGCTCACACCCTTTAGTCGGGTTCGCAAGAGCAGCTTTGGAGTGCTTTCGCAAGTCGGAAACGTGCAAGCGGGGCTTGCCCTTATTCCGACTTACTCCAAGCATCCAAAGCTAATCGCTCTTGCTCACACCCTTATTTAATTTCGATCCAGGTGTTTTGTTTGATTTCGGGGAAGGGCTTGTCTTCTAGGTAGATGGTGCCGGGGATTTCGGCTTCTTTGGCACCGTTGGCTTTGAAGGTGACGTGGTTGATGGTGCGGAGGTTTTTCTCAGCGATATCACCAACTGCGGTGATTTCGAAGCATTCGCCGGAGATGCAGAGGCAATGGCCGGGTTCGATGTGGCCTGGGAAGTCGATGTCACTGATGAGGACGCTGTAGTTTTTGACTTCGGACATGACATCGGCATTGGAGAATACGAGGAGGAGTTTTTCCCCGAGGAAGCGGTCGACGGCTTGGCCGACATTGGCGATTTTGGCTTTGAATTGTGTTGACATAGTGAGTCTCTCCTTTACTTAAGTCTGAGCTAAAAAATCTTTTCTCTTCAAGTATAACTTAGTCTTATAGCAATGACAACGCATACATCAGGAAAAAACATTTAAAAAAACGAAGCCTGCAAGATTGAACTGCCCCCTGTCAAGTAGACAGGCAAATAAATAAATTTTTACCATGTGTGATTTTTGTCATGCATGGTTTTTATTTTGGATTTTAAAATAGAATTTATCAGTGAATACGATATTTCATAACAT
>NZ_VYWO01000011.1 GCF_008726925.1 Aerococcus sanguinicola
GTTATGAAATATCGTATTCACTGATAAATTCTATTTTAAAATCCAAAATAAAAACCATGCATGACAAAAATCACACATGGTAAAAATTTATTTATTTGCCTGTCTACTTGACAGGGGGCAGTTCAATGGGCTTGTTCTTTTTACTTTGCAGCTAATGATGGGCTGGATGTTTGCTTTAATCGAGCCAATGTAATTATTCGGTAAAAGAAATGTAAATCTTTCATGAAAAAGCCCTTGTTGGACAAGAAATTTGCTAGTCTATAAGTGGCCTTAATCTTATCTATAAGGGCTATAAAATACGATTAATTGGAGGTTCAAGAGTAATGTTAGGAAATCAGAATTTGGTGGCTAATTTTGCAAGGACTGAAGACTTAAAGGCCCTCTACCAGCAGGCTAAGCGAGTGAAGACAGTGAATCTTCGCGAGCAAGTGGTCTACCTACACTATCAGCCGGAAGCTGACCGTCAAGCTGGTCGGACCCTAGTCGTATGCAGTGACGGGGCGCTCTTTAGGACCCCGGCAAAGCCAGAAATCCTGATCCAGAACTATAGCGAGCGGATGGCTAAAGAGCATTTTTTTCATCAGAAGCTAACAGCTAAACCCTTTCTCCCGGTTGTGAGTGCCGATTTGATCTTTATTCCTTTGAAATCAATTAAGCGGGGAACTCCTTCCTGGTTAGCTCTCCACCATGTCCACCGCTTGCCCAATTTAAAGGAGAATAACCAACATACCATTGTGGAGGGCATCGGCAACTTTCATCTGACTTTGAATGTGCGCCCCCGCCGCTTTATTCCCTTGGTCAGACAGGCCTACCGCAGTTGGGTCTTTTTGAATATGTCCATTCTCTTACATACGCCCAAGCAACCGCCGTATTTTAAGCTAGAAGACTTAGAAAATAGCCACCTTTTCCAGAGAATGCTCTTCACAGAGGCTTCTGACCAGTTCGGTGAGCTCTACCAAACGGCTGAAGATATCTATAGAGAGCACTATAATGAACAGCTGGCGCTCTGGCATGAACGGGTCTTAGACTTTATCCACTAGTTCAAAGTATGCTATAGTAGGGGGACGAGAGGAGGCATAGCGATGGGAAAGAAAAATTATGAAGGGCCCGTACGGCTTTCAGACTTATCTGCAGGCAAAGAGAGAAGTACTGCTAAGAAAAAACCAAGTCAAGAAAAGACTCGAACGAATGCGTCGAGCCAAGCCGAGGACTTGGTCCAAGCTGCTCAAAAACTGAAAGCCAAAAAAGCTGTTGCCAAAGAGGCTGAGACAGCTTCTTTCAAGCGTCAAGACAAGGATCAAGAGGCGAATTTATCTGGCGAAATTACCAAGATTGAAGTGCAGAAGCGACGGAAGAATCGTTTTAATATCTACCTCGACCAGAGCTATGCCTTCCCTGTGAGTGAAGCCATCCTGGTTAAGTTTGCTTTAGCCAAGGGCCAGTTTTTAGGTGGTGAGCGGGTAGAAGAGATTCAAGCGGCGGAAGCCGCTGCCCAAGCTTATCAAACAGCAGTCAATTACCTCAGCCATCAATTGCGTTCAGAGAAAGAAGTTCGACAGCGGCTCCAGCGGGACGATTGGTCAGAAGCAGTGATCGACCAGACGATTCAACGCCTGAAAGAACTGCGCCTGGTCGATGACCTCGTTTATGGCCAGTCCTACACGCGGACGGCCATGAAGCTACAGAAGAAAGGCCCAGCCCAGATCCAACGCAAATTAAAGGAAAAGGGACTGACTGAGACCATAATCCAACAAGCCCTGGAAGAATATGATGAGAAAACCGCCCAGGAAAATATTGAAGACCTTGCAGCCAAACGCCTAAAACAACAAATGCGAAAGTATGCCCAGCGCGATAGTGAGCAGCGGACAGTTCGTTACCTGATGCAGAAAGGTTTTGCGAGTGAAGCAGCTAAGCAAGCCGTTAAGGAGGCGAGCCGAAGCCTGACTGATGACCAGTTAGAGCAGGATAAGTTGGACCAGCAAGGCCGGAAGTACTGGCGCAAGTACCGCCGCTTAGAGCCAAAAGACCGCTATTTTAAAGTTAAACAACAGCTTTACCGCCGAGGCTTTGAGGGCGATGCCATTAAGCATTGGCTGGACCAAGCGATGGAGAAGGAAGAGGGATAATTTGCAGATACAAGATCAAAAGCCCAAGGATTGGATTGGCCGGAGTGCAATTGAAGACATCGGGCCAGAGATTTATGGCGTCCAAGTCTGGGGGCCTAAAACGAATGAAAAATTCCAGACATGTTTATTGGACTGGTATGACCAGTATGGCCGGACCCTACCCTGGCGCGAATCGAAATCCGCTTATGCGGTTTGGGTGTCAGAGATTATGCTCCAGCAGACCCAGGTGGACACGGTTATCCCTTATTATCATAATTTTATGCAAAGCTTTCCCGATATTGAATCGCTGGCCCAGGCCGACGAAGCTGACCTCCTAAAGGCATGGGAAGGCCTGGGTTACTATTCCAGGGTCCGCAATATGCAGGTCGCCGCTCAGACGATTATGGAAGAATTTGATGGCGAATTTCCCAATGAGCTCAAAGCCATTCAATCCTTAAAGGGAATTGGCCCTTATACCGCTGGGGCGATTGCTTCCATTGCCTTCGGTATCGTGACCCCAGCCATTGACGGCAATGCCATGCGGGTCTTCGCCCGACTCTTCACGGTAACAGCAGATATTGCCCAGGCCAAAAACCGCAAGATCTTCCAGGCTCTGGGCCAGTACCTGGTGGATCCTGACCGGCCAGGAGACTTTAACCAGGCCATTATGGATCTGGGCTCGAGCTTCCAGCGGGCTAAGGATCCCAATCCCGAGGCTAGCCCCCTGCGCGACTTTAACCTTTCAACTCTGACTGGGACAAGTCTGGCTTATCCTGTCAAGAGCAAAAAAGCCAAGGCCAAACATTACTACTATGATGCCTTAGTCTTAGAGGATAAGACAGGTCGGGTCTTAATCTGTCAACGCCCCAAAACGGGCTTGCTCGCTAAGATGTGGACGGTTCCCTTGATTGAAAGGACACAGGCAGGGAAAGAGGCAGGCCAACTGGGTCCTCTCTTTGCCGACCAAGTCGCTGAAGACGATCAGTCAATCTATGATAACCTGCTCTTAGAGGCTCAAACTCACTACCAAGTCAGCCCAATCTTCTATAAGCGCCAGCTAGCAGAGGTCAAACACGTCTTCAGCCACCAAGTCTGGCACATTCGTATCTACCAGGGCCAAGTAAATGAAGACCCAGACCAGGTCCTCGACCGACTCGAAAAAGAAGCCCAAACAAACTGGGCCTGGCTAAAACTTGACGACCTCAGCCAGCACGCCTTCCCCACCGTCCAAATGAAAATCTGGCAAGCCTACGAAAAAAATAGGGTGTGAGCAAGAGCGCTTAGAAAGGGATGACTGGAGGCAAAGAGGATAAGATCGGCCTTAGCCGATCGTTCCACTTTGCTGAAGTCACTCCCTTTCTGCTCTTGCGAACCCAACTAAACAGGGTGTGAGGACTGGCGCTTAGCTTTCCTTCACTGGAGCAAGTCACCAGAGCAGTCTCACAGACTGCGGCGAAGACTTGTGAAGTGACAGGAAAGCTGCCAGACCGAACCCGACTACAGGGTGTGAGAGGATGCGGGAGAAAGGGGCCTCTGGAGGCAAAAGCCAGAGAAGACAGCAAGTCTTCGACGGTTTTTGCTGAAGAGGAGCCCTTTCTGCATCCTCGAACCCGACTAAACAGTGTGTGAGGGCGCATGTTTAGCTTCCTGTGACCGCAGACTCTAGCTGCCTTACCCTATCCCAATTGCACAAAGAAAAAAGACTGAGTATAAAACTCAGCCTTTTTTTGAACTTTCGAATACTTCACAATCAAATCGAAAGGGCGGCAGCTAGTGCTGGCGGCGCTTCTTCTTATGCTGTTGTTGACGCTGGCTTAACTGGCAATACCGTTCATACCATAAGTCTACATAGGCTTTGGAGAATGGCCCCTTGCCTTCTTCAATCCAGCGGTTCAATTCATAGAGATGGCAAGTGACGATGTAATCGATATCGTAAGGATAGGCCATCTTTCGACCGTGGTCGAGGTATTCATCGACATCGAGTAACTTTTTATCGCCATTCGGAAAGACCTTGATATCTAAATCATAGTCAATGTATTTAAGGCCGTCCTTATCCATTATGTAGGGAGAAGCCAGGTTGCAATAATAAGACGTGCCTTTTTGGCGGATCATCGTGACGATATTGAACCAGTACTTCTTATGAAAATAGAGTAGGGCGGGCTCGCGTGTTACCCAGCGCCGACCATCGGATTCACTGACAAGGGTATGGTCGTTGCAAGCAATGATACTCTGATCAGAAGTCTTGAGCACCATACAATCATGCCAAGTGCGATGCAAACTGCCGTCATGTTTATAGCTTTTGACTGCGATGTATTCTCCTTCTTGAGGATTACGCATCAAAAAACCTGCTTTCTGCATCAGTATTCAATCTTATTCTTAAATAGTATAACATAGCTTAGCTAAAAATAGAATTTTTAATTAGAAATTATTAAAAAGAGTCCACTGTTCGATTCCTTAAATTTTTGTGCTACAATGAATGGAAAGAAAATAAACGAGGAGTTAGATTTATGAGGGAATTCAACAAAAAAAGCCTGCTGGCCATGCTAGCGACAGTGGTTGTCGGGTTCATCATTATTGGCGGGTCCTATGTGATTGGTCAGCGACGTGAAGAAGCACGTTTAGCTGAGGAAACAGCACTCTTCCAAGACCATAAAACAGCAGACCAAGAAGGGAACCAGGCTAGCCAGCAGACAGGGTCATTAGACCAAGCAGCTGCAGAATTTGAGCAGAATCGTGAGCAGACAACAGCTGCCAAGTACTTGGCTTATGTGAACCGCGAAGCAGACCAAGTCAGTCTCTTAGCAGTAGACTTGCTTAACCAATCAGCAGACTGGCTAGAATCAGGGCTGGCTGGTCTCAAGGACCAGGGCTTTGATCAGATTGCTGTTAATAAGTTGAACTATACGGGGATGTCGACAGCTGATCTCTTAGCCAGTGATTATGCCCAGCAAGTGGCAGAAGGTGACGGCCAGCTGATTTTAGTCCCCCTTAACCTAGCAGCTGAAGCCCAGGCTGGAATTGATGAAGCAACGAGTAAGCAAAACATTGAAAGAATCTACCGGCAATTACGCTTGGCCAAGCCGGAAGCCTTACCGATTTTTGTTATTGCGCCTAGCTTGAATGATGACGAAGCGAGCGATGCCTACAAAGATAAGATCGCTAAGATACTGGATGACTTGAATTATAATTATTACGACATGTGGGCTGACTTCAAGGAGAAGTTAGCAGCTGATAACTTGAGTTTAGAGGACGCCTACACGGAGGACGGTCAGTTGACCAACCAAGGGGCAGACTTATGGAGTCAACTACTGACCAAGGAATTGACTGAGACCTCTATCGATGCCCGCCACGGCTTCAAGGGTAAGAATGACGATCTCGACCAGTTCAAAGAAGTTGAAGCTAAGCAAAGAGAAGAAGAGGCACGCGCCCGAGCTGAGGCGGAAGCCCAGGCACAGGCTCAAGCGGCTGCTGAGTCAGAAGCAGCTGCCCAATCCTCAAGGCAAGCTGAATCCGAAGCCCAAGCCGCTAGCCAATCCCGGGCCCAAGCTAACCAGGCCGCTCCTGCCCAAGGCCAGCAAGGGAATTGGAACGCTGGGGGTAACCAGAATTATCAAAACAACCAGCAAAATACCTGGAACCCTAATAACAACACCTATAATCCAGGCAACCAGAACCAACAGGGGAATGCTAACGGATATGGCAACACCAATGGCAATAACGGCGGCTACCAGGCAAATAATGGGACGCCCCAAGGACAATATTAAGCAAGATAAGGCCTTTCCTAAGGGAGGGGCTTTTTACTTGGCTTCAATGAGCAAAAGTTAATGCACGCTTCAGCGAATTATTGCTATAATAAAAGCGATGTTTATTTTGATACAGTCTATTAATGAGCCCTTTGATCCGACTTTAGCTCAGGCTCATGGGATAGTTTTGCACTGGCAGCCTGCTTTTGCCAGATTAAGGAGATATATAATGGAATTGCTTGATGACTTATTTGCCCTGTCGGGGATTGAATCGCCCCAGACCATCCGCGATAAAATGCATGAGATTGCACTGAGCGAAGAATTTGACCGGGCTTATGCTTACACTGGAGCACTGGGGGCAGTCTATCATAAACGCTTCACACGCTTTGTGCTTTGGGCACCTCTGGCCCAGCAAGTGGATTTATTGGTTTTTAAAGATTTATATAGTGAAATATACGATAGCTATCCGATGAAGCGGCAAAAGCAAGGGAGCTATGAGGCGAGTTTGGCCGGTGATTGCCACAATCTCGCTTATAGCTACCGGCTCTATTTTCCAGACGGGAGCTGTGTTTATTCCCAAGATCCTTATGCAAAGGCAGCAACGGTCAATAGTGGGCGATCGGTAGTTATCGATCCGACCACTGCCTATCCCGAGGCTTGGGAAGAGGACCAGGGACCGAGGCTAGCGCCTAGTGACGTTGTCATCTATGAAGCGAATATCCGTGATCTAACCGCAGCCCCCTCTTCTGGCGTTCGTTTTCCTGGTAAGTACTTGGGCTTAACTGAGTCTGGAACGACCAGTCCCCAGGGCTTGCCGACAGCTTTGGATTATTTAGCCGACTTAGGCGTTAGCCATGTCCAATTGATGCCTTTCTTCGACTTTGCAACGGTTGATGAGGAGCGGGAGAGCGCTCGCAATTATAATTGGGGCTATGACCCCCAGAATTATTTTCTGCCGGAGGGGTCTTATGCGACCGACCCCTATACCCCAGTGACCCGGCTTAAGGAGACCCGGCAGATGATCCAAGCCCTCCATCAGAAGGGGCTCGGGGTGATTATGGATGTGGTCTTCAACCATGTCTATGACGAGGAGAGCCACCCCTTGATGCTCACTGTCCCAGATTACTACCTGCGCTTCCACGCTTCCGGTCACCCAGCTAATGGCTCAGGAGTTGGCAGCGAGCTGGCGACAGAGCGCCGGATGATGCGCCGCTATCTCTTAGATGCTATCCGCTATTGGGTGGAGGAATACCATGTGGATGGTTTCCGTTTCGACCTGATGGGATTAATTGATGTAGAGACCATGCAGGCCGTTCGTCAGCTTGCCGACCAATTGGGACCTAATATTATTATCCTAGGTGAGGGTTGGAATATGGGCCATTGCCTGGCAGACAAGGATAAGGCATGCTTGGAGAACGCTGCCCAGCTGGAGGGAATTTCTTTCTTTAATGACCGCTTCCGTGATGCCTTGCGGGGTAATGACTTTGAAGAGGGCCATGACACAGGTTTTATTTCCAACAAAAAACACCTGGAATTTCAAATTGTCGAAAATTTAAAAGGTAGTCAAACCCTGAATGGGGAGGACTATCACTTTCATGCACCGCAACAACTCATCCAGTACTGTGCGGTCCATGATAATTGGACCCTCTGGGATAAGCTAGCTATTACCCGGGCCCATGAAGTGCCTGGTTTCCGCCGGCGCCGGCAATTGTTAGCTAATAGCTTGATTGCTTTAAGTGAGGGTATTCCCTTCTTCCACAGCGGTCAGGAATTCTTGCGGAGCAAATTGAATCTAAGGAATACCTACAATGCATCGGTTGAGATTAATGCTTTGGACTGGGAGCGTCGTGATGAGGAGAGCGAAGCGGTTGCTTATTTTAAGGGCTTACTCAGCTACCGCAAGGCCCACGATGTTTTTCGCTTGGACAGCTTCGCAGCTATTTATGATCGCTTGGAATTTCTCCGGGCAGATTCCCAAATTATCTTGGGCCTCTACCAGGCCAATGACCGGCAAATCCTACTGGCCTGCAATGCTTCCAAGCAAAATCAGAGCGTCCATTTGCCTGAGGGCGATTGGAAGCTGCGAGCGAGTGAGGGACGTTTTTACTCGGATGATGAAATGGTCCAAAATTATCGCCAAGAAGCAGAGATTCCCTTCTTGACAGTGAGCATTTTTGAGCAAGTCAAGCAAGAGTTAACTGCCAACAAATAGAAAGAAGAGAAGAAAAGCCCCTGCCTGAGATGTTTCTGAAGGCAGGGGCTTGCTTTTGGATTTTATAGCCTGTTAACTTATTTTTCTATGCCTTTTAAGCTGTCGGCTTGGAACTTGTCTTCCACATGGTGGAGGTGGTAGCTGCGAACGAGCATGTTGAGTCGCATGAGACTTTCTTCATAGCGGATGATCGCGCTAGTGATTAGAATAATGGCATTGGACCGTTCGAGTTGTGAGGTGTCCGTTTCATTCTCAGAGAGGCGGGCGGCCTTGAACATATTATCGATCAGGTGTTGCCGGTATTGGGAAGTGGACTGGAAGAAGTTCACTTCAGTGGGAGAGATCCGGCCATCGAATTTAAGGAAGATCTGTTCATGAGCTGCACAGAGGGTTTCGATGCGTTCGCGAATCTCTAAGCGCAAGCTATCAGGCAATTCAAAGACCACATTGGTATGTTCGTGGAGGAGTCGGAGGAGGCGGGTTGCGTGGTTGAGCGCTTGGATGAAGCTTCGGATAATCACCAATTTACGCTTGAATTCTGTGATCCCTTTGCCCCGCCATACACGCTCTTCTTTTAGACGTTCGAAGAGCTCTTGGATGTGGTGGATCTTACGCCGGGCCCAGATGAGGTCCGAATTGAGCGTGGAGTATTCGCCATTCTTCCTGAGGATAGCCCTCAAGCGGATGCCAATTTCGGTATTAGTAGTGTTGATCTCATCATAGACGACGGCATCGTACTTAGGAGGTAAGATGAAGAGGTTAACCAGGAAGGCGATAATAACGCCAAGCAAACTTTCAATCACCCGCTTACTAGCGGTGAGGATAATCTCTTGGTCTGAATCGAAGGGAGAGAGCATGATAATAACCACTGTCATCGCCGCAATGGAGATGGCATTGGACAACTTCATCGAATTCATTAAAACAATAAAAATAATCACCGTTAAACCAATAATGCCTGCATTGCGTCCAAAGAGGGTGGTCATTATGACGGCACAGAGCCCCCCCATGAAGGCCGCGATAATCCGATTCGACATTGATTCCCAAGTTTTACCAACCGATTGTTGCATGGTCAAAACGACAGTGAAGGCAGGCATTGTCGGGTCAATATGCGGCAAGAAAGTAGAAATAATAATAGCCAACATGACACCAATGCCTGTTTTGATCGTTCGGGCACCCAATTTCATTTTTCTTGTTTGTCTCCTTTACAGATAAATTATGAGAATTACTTTCCCTATAAGCTTACCATTGTTTGTTGGATAGTAAAGCCTTATTAGCTTCTTTTAGTATAAATTTTAGGGCTAAGACTAGCCTCCTCCATAAAGAAGAGGTATACTGAAATAGAATGGAATAATTATAATGTGAGAGGAGGAAGAGAGATGACACGTCCAGTGATGGATAATGAGAGCAAGTATGCGAAAACAATTACAGCCCTGCGTGAGCATAAGGTGCGAATCACCCCCCAGCGGGAAGCTATTATTAAATACCTCATTGAAACCAAGGACCATCCCACAGCAGAGGACATCTTTAATGAGCTGTCGCCGCATTTTAAGAGCATGAGTTTGGCAACGGTCTATAATAATTTAAACCTCCTGACTCGGATGCACTTGGTACGTGAATTAAATTACGGGGACGATGCCAGCCATTTCGACTTCGATTTGGACCGCCATTATCATGTAATCTGTGAGCACTGCGGCCGTATAGTGGACCTTTACTACCCCATTCTCTATGAGTTGGAGAGTTATGCTGCAGCCTATACGGGCTTCAAGGTCAATAACCATCGGCTAGAAATTTATGGCCTGTGTCAAGACTGCCAACTTGAACGTCAGGAAGCAGACTCCCACTAAGCCATGCGCTTGGCGCCTGCTAGGATATGTTAATAGCCAATAAAAAGAGAGTGTGACAAAAGTCGGTTAGCCCTGAATCAGCTAGCGCATACTATATCTGTAACTCGCTCCGCTTCGAACAGCTATAGCAACTGTCCGCGAACTATGAAAGAACCTGTCAAAGGTTCTTCCATAGTTCGTAGTTGGGTTCACAAAGGCAAAAAGGGAGTGACTTCAGCAAAGTGGAACGATCGGCTAAAGCCGCTCTTATCCTCTTTGCCTCCAGTCATCCCTTTTTGGACGCCTTTGCTCACACCCTGTACGAAGTGGATGTCAGGGCTGACTTTTGGAACACGTTTTTAAAGAATAGTTCGTATTTTATAAAGAGGCCGGGACTTTTGTCCCAGCCTCTTCTAAACTAGGCATGCTAGCCAAAGCTTTGATAAGTTTTTGTTGTCAGATGTGGACACTTGTTAGGGCTGCTCGAAGCCTAGCAAATCTACAGCTATTGAATGCCTGGGCTAGGCGATTTCTGTCATAGACTTTCTAGGCTCAAGTGTTAGCCAGTTCTTTAGCCTTGTCGTAGCCAGCTAATAGACTTTCAATCATGGCTGTCCGCAGTCCCAGTGCTTCTGCTGCTTGTACTTCGGCGATGGTTGTGCCAGCGGGTGTACAGACCATATCCTTTAGTTGGCCAGGGTGGAGCTGGCTTTCCTGGGCCATTTGGGCTGCTCCAAGCATGGTCTGGCTGGCAAAATCATAAGCATCCTGCCGGCCCATCCCTGTTAAAACAGCAGCGTCAGCCATCGCCTCAAGCATCATGTACATGAGAGCAGGGCCTGATCCAGATAAGGCTGTGACCGTATTTAACTGGTCCTCAGTCACGAAGCGGGCCTGGCCTAAACTTGAGAAGATGGCGTGGAGGCCTTGGCGGTCATCGGCATCCAAACGCTCATTGCAGACGATGCCAGCCATTCCGGCACCTACCTGGGCAGGGGTATTCGGCATGACACGAGCAAATTTTTGTTCAGAACCTAATAACTTGCTCGCACCCTCTAGGCTCAGACTAGTTGCAATCGAGACCAGTAAGCAAGTGGGGGAGAGACTTGCCTTGATTTCTTGAATCACCGCTTCAATATAAGCAGGTTTAAGGGCTAGGATAACATAATCCGCTCCTGCCACTGCCTCCTTGTTGTCTGTAAAGCAAGTAACAGAGTATTGGTCAGAAAAAACTTTAAGTTGGTCAACTGCTTGGTCAGCTAGGCGTACCTCCATGCTTTGGAAGGGAGGATTTTCTAAGATCCCTTTAGCAATTGCACCACCCATATTACCAGCACCGATAATAGAAATAATTGGCATAGACTTGGCTCCTTTTATTTTTTAATATTATAGCATATTTCCTAGTCATTAAGTCGAGATTCCAAGGAGGCCTAGCTAATGTTTAGCTCAATCAAAAATTCCTTTAGCAAATTAGCAACTACTTATCTAGCTTTCCGCCATCGCTTGTCAATACTTACAGCATCGCTTTTACTCTTAATAGTTAGCCTAATCCTCTGTCTTCCCTTTATTAGCACTTACCAAACTAAGGTGGACCAGGACCTCAGTCATGAATTTGACCAATTAGAAGTTTATTTCACGGGCCAGACTAGTCCTCTACTCTCAGCTAATTCCTATGAGGATGGCTATTTTGAAGAAACTGATCAAGCCGGCCATGACCAGGTGAACGACTTAAACCTTTATTATTTTCCTAGTGGCCAGACCTTACAAAGGATTGAAGCCTCCGATCAATCCTATTTTGTTTTTCTGCCAGACCAGTATTTTTACCGCCTAAAAGACGGTCAAGCTGGGCAGGGGGCCTATCCCATCCATTGGCAGGTCCCTACAAGTATGGATAGACTATTAGAAGATTTAAAAAGCTATAAAGAAGAAGAACAAGCCCAAAGTCGTTTTCTAACTCTGCTAGCCTTCCGACATCTCTACTTTGCTTTTATTGTCTTTGCCTATGCCTTTCTCAGCGCTAGCTATCTCAATCGAAGACGACGCACGGCTTTCTCAGCCTTGATGAATTTTGAAGATTGCTTGGCCTTAGTTAGTCTATCCACACTCCCTGCTTCTCTCTTAACACTGATTACAGCAGTCTTAACCAGGCAGCCAACGATCTTAGCGACTAGCTTTATAGTCTATGCTGTGTGCCTTTTAGCCGGTCAAATCAAATTAATTTCAAAAAAATAAAAAAAGTCTTTGACAAAAGAAAGAATACTTGGTAAACTAATTTTTGTCGTTTGAGAGAGCGCAAGTCGCTAAAAAGCTCAAACAACAAAAAATAAAAAACTTGTTGACAAGACGGAAGCAAGTTGATATGATAATTGAGTACTTCTCAGAAGGACTTAAAAGTTCTAATAAGAACAAAAAAACTTTTCTAAAAAAGTTGTTGACAAGCCTTTGAGAAATATGATATTATTAAATAGTCGCTTCAATGAGGCGACGAGATAGACCTTTGAAAACTGAACAAAGAAGACGAACCAATTGTGTAGGGCATCAACTTCGAGTTGATGAACCAACAATTCAAACAATAAATAGTTGAGCAAACAACTATAAAAAGTCAGCAATAACGAGCTTATCAAAGCTCATGAATCTTTCATGAGAGTTTGATCCTGGCTCAGGACGAACGCTGGCGGCA
>NZ_VYWO01000012.1 GCF_008726925.1 Aerococcus sanguinicola
ATTACTCTTGAGCAGGAAAAAATCGAGAAGTTAGAGTTACTAAAACAAGCGTACGAAAACAAAATATTTGATCCTAACTTCACTAGTAAAAATTGGAGCTATAAAAAAATAGGTGATTTATTTGAAGAAAGAAAAATCCGATCAGCAAAAGGTGAATTACTGTCTGTAACTATAGAAAATGGTGTTGTTAAAGCCAGTGAAATTGATAGAACTATAAATGCAAGCAGTGATCGTTCAAATTATAAATTAGTAGAGCCTAATGACATCGCCTATAATTCAATGAGAATGTGGCAAGGAGCTTGTGGTGCTTCTAACTATGAAGGAATTGTTAGCCCAGCTTATACTGTTTTAGTTCCTAAAGAAGACGTAAATAGTAAATTCTTTGAATACTATTTCAAATCTCCATATATGCTGTATCAATTTGCTAGCTTCTCACAAGGATTAACTTCAGATACTTGGAATTTAAAATATCCCATTATAAAAGATATAGAAATCTACGTCCCAAATATTAATGAACAAAATCAAATAGAAAGTTTTTTGAGCACATATTATGGACTTATTAAACAAAATCAAAAGCGAATAGATTTATATGATCAAGTAAAATACTGTTTATTAAATAAACTATTTATTTAAAATAAAGTATACCCCTACACCATAAACTTCCTGATAATAATAAAGTTCCTTGGAACAAATATTATCAGGAGGTTTTATTATGGCAAGAAAACGAAAGATTGTCTTTCACGAGTATTTTAAGGAATGGTTTGAACTGTATAAGTTAGGGGCGGTGCGAGATGTAACCCTGAGAAAATATGATCTGACCTGGCGGCATTTGAAGCGCTTAGCTCCTGACTTAACTTTAGACCAGTTGACTAAGAAGAACTATCAAGCTTTACTTAACCAATTTGCTCAAAGTCATGAGAAACAAACGACTTTAGACTTTCACCATTTAGTGAAAGGAGCGATTCTGGAGGCTTATGACGAGGGATTAATTGATCGCGATCCGACGCGAAAAGTTGTGATTAAAGGCGTTAAAGGGAAGAATAAGAAAGCCAAGTATTTAAACCAGGAAGACTTGCATAAATTATTAAATCAATTGCAACTGCAGACAGAGATTTCTTATGACTGGCTCATCCTCTTAGTTGCTAAAACAGGCTTACGTTTCAGTGAAGCCTTGGGTGTGACGCCAGATGACTTCAATTTTAGCCAGCACATGCTCTCGATTAATAAGACCTGGGATTATAAGAAGGATGAAGGCGGCTTTGTGCCGACTAAGAATGCCTCTTCTGTTCGCAAGCTGCGTTTGGACTGGCAGCTCACCCTGCAATTCCAACAGTTAATCCAGGGCTGCCCCCAGGAAGAACCGATTTTTGTCCAAGGCCGCATCCATAATTCGACGGTCAACCAACGCCTGGCTAAGCTGTGCCAGCAAGCGGAGATCCCTGAGATTACCATCCATGCCCTCCGCCATACCCACGCTTCCTTGCTACTTTATGGCGGCGTTTCGATTGCCAGTGTAGCTAAAAGATTAGGGCACGCTAATATGGCAACGACCCAGAAGACCTATCTTCATATTATTCAAGAGTTAGAAGACAAGGATAATAACAAGATGATGGAGATCTTATGTCAGCTATAGCTCTTGATTGAAAAGTTGTACAAGTTATTGTACAATCATACTGAGGTGAGTAAGATGGAAGTGACCAATTACAGTGATTTTAGACAAAATATGAAAAAATATATGGACCAGATTAATGAGGATGCCATTGAATATACTGTTACATCGCAGAATGGGAATGATGTTGTTGTGATGGCCAAATCCGATTTCGATAGCTTGATGGAGACTTACCATCTCTTATCGAGCCGCGCCAACCTTGAAAACCTCTACCAAGCCATGGATGAGCTCGATCGTGGTGATTATGAAGTTGAGGAAATCTAATGAAAGTTCATTGGAGTCGGCGGTCTGTTATCGAACGTGACGATTGGAAGGAAAATGACCGAAAAGTCTATGATAAGATCTATCGCTTATTACAAGTCATCAAAGAAGACCCCTACCAAGGATTAGGTAAGCCGGAACCTTTAAAATATGATCTATCGGATTATTGGTCAAGGCGACTGACTAGACAAGATCGTTTAGTTTACCGTGTCACAGATGACGCGATTGAAGTCCTATCCTGTAAATACCATTACTAAAGTAAAATCGCCTCTGCTCAATCAGCTAGCAGAGGCGATTTATTGATTTTAGATGAACAAGGAAGACAGGAGTTTTTGTTTTAGAGAGGTTAAGTTTTCTAATTTAGTTATTCTGAGATTAATAAGAGAATCTAATGAAAATAATAATTTGGCGATTTTATTCTGTTCACTTAATGATGGAAAATTAATATTCAAAGTGCAAAAATCAGAAAAATTTATAGTTCTTCCATCTCTAATACCATAAGTTACTTTCTCTAATAGTAAAATAAAGTGATCATTTGCAAAGTAAAACTTCCAATAGATATCATTATGTTCGTTAGTATTTATAAAATCGAATATAGTATAAGCTGGAGAAGTTATACCTAAATAATTGGAGTGCGCAAACCCCCCCTGAAATGAACGTAAATGAACAACAAATTGACCAGGTCTTACAACTTTGTAATTAGAGAGGTTTTTTCTATCATACTGTAGTCTTTCATTGAATTCATCTCTTAGCACCATGCCTTTATCTTGTGTTGCCGATAAGACAGGAAGATGGGCTTGTTTTTTTTCTGTAATCTTTTTAAATATATTTTTCCCTTTATTTTTGAACCAAGGACCGGTATAACCTCTAAACCTTAAGTTAGGATATCCACTCTCATCGGCAAACATATGCTGCAATAAATACTTTTTCAAAAGCTCTAACTTCTCGATTTTTTCCTGCTCAAGAGTAAT
>NZ_VYWO01000013.1 GCF_008726925.1 Aerococcus sanguinicola
AACTAACATTACCAGTATCCTGAGTACGACGGACCACGTGAAATTCCGTCGGAATCCGCCGGGACCATCCGGCAAGGCTAAATACTCCCTAGTGACCGATAGTGAACCAGTACCGTGAGGGAAAGGTGAAAAGCACCCCGGGAGGGGAGTGAAAGAGTACCTGAAACCGTATGCCTACAAGCAGTCAGAGCCCGTTAATGGGTGATGGCGTACTTTTTGTAGAACGGACCGGCGAGTTACGATAGCATGCAAGGTTAAGACGAAGAGTCGGAGCCACAGCGAAAGCGAGTCTGAAGTGGGCGTTGAGTATGTTGTCGTAGACCCGAAACCAGGTGATCTACCCATGTCCAGGCTGAAGGTGCGGTAAAACGCACTGGAGGGCCGAACCCACGTCTGTTGAAAAAGGCGGGGATGAGGTGTGGGTAGCGGTGAAATTCCAATCGAACCTGGAGATAGCTGGTTCTCTCCGAAATAGCTTTAGGGCTAGCCTCGGATGATGAATATTGGAGGTAGAGCACTGTTTGTTCTAGGGGTCCAACAAGGATTACCGAAAACTGATAAACTCCGAATGCCAAATATTTTAATCCGGGAGTCACACTGCGAGTGATAAGATCCGTAGTGGAAAGGGAAACAGCCCAGACCACCAGCTAAGGTCCCAAAGTTTCAGTTAAGTGGAAAAGGATGTGGGGTTGCACAGACAACTAGGATGTTGGCTTAGAAGCAGCCATCATTCAAAGAGTGCGTAATAGCTCACTAGTCGAGTGACCCTGCGCCGAAAATGTACCGGGGCTAAACTGAACACCGAAGCTGTGGATGTCTAAGGACATGGTAGGAGAGCGTTCTAAGGACGGCGAAGCATGATCGTGAGGACATGTGGAGTGCTTAGAAGTGAGAATGCCGGTATGAGTAGCGAAAGACGGGTGAGAATCCCGTCCACCGAATAACTAAGGTTTCCTGGGGAAGGCTCGTCCTCCCAGGGTTAGTCGGGACCTAAGCCGAGACCGAAAGGTGTAGGCGATGGCCAACAGGTTGAGATTCCTGTACTTGTCTGATTTGTTTGAGCAATGGAAGGACACAGGAGGCTAAGCAGAGCGCGGAGATGGAAAAACGCGTCCAAGCAACAAGTCTGATGTTGAGTAAAAGGCTTAACATCCTAAGGATGAGTTGTGACGGGGAGGGAAGTTTAGTACCGAAGCTGCTGATGTCACACTGTCAAGAAAAGTTTCTAGTGAGAATCAGACAACCCGTACCGCAAACCGACACAGGTAGTTGAGGAGAGAATCCTAAGGTGAGCGAGCGAACTCTCGTTAAGGAACTCGGCAAAATGACCCCGTAACTTCGGGAGAAGGGGTGCTGGCCGTCAGGCCAGCCGCAGTGAATAGGCCCAAGCGACTGTTTATCAAAAACATAGGTCTCTGCCAAATCGAAAGATGACGTATAGAGGCTGACGCCTGCCCGGTGCTGGAAGGTTAAGAGGAAGGGTTAGCGTATGCGAAGCTCTGAATTGAAGCCCCAGTAAACGGCGGCCGTAACTATAACGGTCCTAAGGTAGCGAAATTCCTTGTCAGGTAAGTTCTGACCCGCACGAAAGGCGCAACGATTTGGGCACTGTCTCAACGAGAGACTCGGTGAAATTGTAGTACCAGTGAAGATGCTGGTTACCCGCGACAGGACGGAAAGACCCCATGGAGCTTCACTGCAGGTTGATATTGAGTGTTTGTGTGACATGTACAGGATAGGTAGGAGCCATTGAAACCGGGACGCTAGTCTCGGTGGAGGCACAAGTGGGATACTACCCTTGTGACATGACCACTCTAACCCGCGACCATAGATCTGGTCGGGAGACAGTGTCAGTCGGGCAGTTTGACTGGGGCGGTCGCCTCCTAAAGTGTAACGGAGGCGCCCAAAGGTTCCCTCAGAATGGTTGGAAATCATTCGCAGAGTGTAAAGGCAGAAGGGAGCTTGACTGCGAGACCTACAAGTCGAGCAGGGACGAAAGTCGGGCTTAGTGATCCGGTGGTTCCGTATGGAAGGGCCATCGCTCAACGGATAAAAGCTACCCTGGGGATAACAGGCTTATCTCCCCCAAGAGTTCACATCGACGGGGAGGTTTGGCACCTCGATGTCGGCTCATCGCATCCTGGGGCTGAAGTCGGTCCCAAGGGTTGGGCTGTTCGCCCATTAAAGCGGTACGCGAGCTGGGTTCAGAACGTCGTGAGACAGTTCGGTCCCTATCCGTCGCGGGCGTTGGAAATTTGAGAGGAGCTGTCCTTAGTACGAGAGGACCGGGATGGACGCACCGCTGGTGTACCAGTTGTTCCACCAGGAGCAGAGCTGGGTAGCTATGTGCGGCAGGGATAAGCGCTGAAAGCATCTAAGCGTGAAGCCCCCCTCGAGATGAGATTTCCCATACTTTAAAAGTAGTAAGACCCCTGAGAGATGATCAGGTAGATAGGCTGGAAGTGGAAGTATAGCGATATATGGAGCGGACCAGTACTAATCGGTCGAGGACTTATCCAAAGGATAAGATTGTATGAATGGTTGGGAGTTACGAGCAGATTCAGTTTTGAGAGAACAAGCTTTTCTCAACTAAATAAAAAATTGTGCGGTGGTAATGGCAAGAAGGTCACACCTGTTCCCATGCCGAACACAGCAGTTAAGCTTCTTAGCGCCGAATGTAGTTGGGGGTTGCCCCCTGTGAGACTAGGACGCTGCCG
>NZ_VYWO01000015.1 GCF_008726925.1 Aerococcus sanguinicola
ACCTTTCCCTCACGGTACTGGTTCACTATCGGTCACTAGGGAGTATTTAGCCTTGCCGGATGGTCCCGGCGGATTCCGACGGAATTTCACGTGGTCCGTCGTACTCAGGATACTGGTAATGTTAGTTAGGTTTTCGTCTACAGGATTCTCACCTTCTCTGATTGGCCTTCCCATGCCATTCGACTAACCTGCCTAAATCATAGGTCCCAGTCCTACAACCCCAAAGAGCAAGCTCTTTGGTTTGGGCTCTTTCCGTTTCGCTCGCCGCTACTCAGGAAATCGATTTTTCTTTCTCTTCCTACAGGTACTGAGATGTTTCAGTTCCCTGCGTCTACCTCTAACAAGCTATGTATTCACTTGAAAGTCATCATCGATCAAGATGATGGGGTTCCCCCATTCGGAAATCTCCGGATCAAAGCTTACTTACAGCTCCCCGAAGCATATCGGTGTTCGTCCCGTCCTTCATCGGCTCCTAGTGCCAAGGCATTCACCGTACGCCCTTATTCACTTAACCGTTGGTTAAGTTGTATGATGTGCGAAAAGTTTAATTAAACTCTTTCGGTTTTTTACTCTTGGTAAAATTGGTTTATATCTTTAACTGCTTCCTGGTGGTTGCAGTTAAAAATATGGTTATTACTTGCAGTATTCAGTTTTCAAAGAACAAGTTTGAGAGTTAGACCTCTCAAAACTGAACAAAGTGACGATTGTGTATTCCGTTATATCCTTAGAAAGGAGGTGATCCAGCCGCACCTTCCGATACGGCTACCTTGTTACGACTTCACCCCAATCATCTGTCCCACCTTCG
>NZ_VYWO01000001.1 GCF_008726925.1 Aerococcus sanguinicola
AAAAAATTGTGCGGTGGTAATGGCAAGAAGGTCACACCTGTTCCCATGCCGAACACAGCAGTTAAGCTTCTTAGCGCCGAATGTAGTTGGGGGTTGCCCCCTGTGAGACTAGGACGCTGCCGTGCAATATCTGGAGAATTAGCTCAGCTGGGAGAGCGTCTGCCTTACAAGCAGGATGTCGGGGGTTCGATCCCCTCATTCTCCATAACTTATGATTCGTTAGCTCAGTCGGTAGAGCATCTGACTTTTAATCAGAGGGTCGGGAGTTCGAGCCTCCCACGGATCATCTATATGCGGGTGTGGCGGAATCGGCAGACGCACCAGATTTAGGATCTGGCGCCGCAAGGCGTGGGGGTTCAAGTCCCTTCACCCGCATTAAGTTAATGAGCCGGCTTAGCTCAGTTGGTAGAGCATCTGATTTGTAATCAGAGGGTCGAGGGTTCAAGTCCTTTAGCCGGCATATGCGGAATTAGTTCAGTGGTAGAACACCACCTTGCCAAGGTGGGGGTCGCGAGTTCGAATCTCGTATTCCGCTTTTGCCAGACATGGTAATCCGCGCCGGGGTGGCGGAACTGGCAGACGCACAGGACTTAAAATCCTGCGGTGGTTACACACCGTACCGGTTCGATTCCGGTCCTCGGCATTACATTTTTATAGGCACCCATGGCTCAACTGGATAGAGTACCTGACTACGAATCAGGCGGTTGCAGGTTCGAATCCTGCTGGGTGCATCCGGGAAATAGCTCAGCTTGGTAGAGCACTTGGTTTGGGACCAAGGGGTCGCAGGTTCGAATCCTGTTTTCCCGATAGATGGGGGATTAGCTCAGCTGGGAGAGCGCCTGCTTTGCACGCAGGAGGTCAGCGGTTCGATTCCGCTATTCTCCATTGAAATTTTATATTGGCGGTGTAGCTCAGCTGGCTAGAGCGTCCGGTTCATACCCGGGAGGTCATGGGTTCGATCCCCTTCGCCGCTATTATTTTAAACGACTTGGACCTTTAGCTCAGTTGGTGAGAGCAGACGGCTCATAACCGTCGGGTCGTAGGTTCGAGTCCTACAAGGTCCATACCTTTTAAAAAATATGGAGGATTACCCAAGTCCGGCTGAAGGGAACGGTCTTGAAAACCGTCAGGTGGGTCAAACCACGCAAGGGTTCGAATCCCTTATCCTCCTTTTACTAATAATATCGCGGAGTAGAGCAGTTGGCAGCTCGTCGGGCTCATAACCCGGAGGTCGCAGGTTCGAGTCCTGCCTCCGCAATTTAAATTTAATGGTCCCGTGGTGTAGGGGTTATCACGCCTGCCTGTCACGCAGGAGATCGCGGGTTCAATTCCCGTCGGGACCGTAATTTTTTTATCAATGCGGGTGTAGTTTAGTGGTAAAACCACAGCCTTCCAAGCTGTTGTCGCGAGTTCGATTCTCGTCACCCGCTTTATATGGGCCTGTAGCTCAGTTGGTTAGAGCGCACCCCTGATAAGGGTGAGGTCGATGGTTCGAATCCATTCAGGCCCATTACAACTTAATATGGAGAATTACTCAAGAGGCTGAAGAGGACGGTTTGCTAAATCGTTAGGCGGCTTATCGCCGCGCAAGGGTTCGAATCCCTTATTCTCCGTTTTGTGTTATTAACTTAGGCCCGTTGGTCAAGCGGTTAAGACACCGCCCTTTCACGGCGGTAACACGGGTTCGAATCCCGTACGGGTCATTGCTTAACTTTGATATATATGGAGGATTACCCAAGTCCGGCTGAAGGGAACGGTCTTGAAAACCGTCAGGTGGGTCAAACCACGCAAGGGTTCGAATCCCTTATCCTCCTTTTACTAATATCGCGGAGTAGAGCAGTTGGCAGCTCGTCGGGCTCATAACCCGGAGGTCGCAGGTTCGAGTCCTGCCTCCGCAATTGCGAGCATATATATACTTGGTCCGGTGGTGTAGGGGTTAACATGCCTGCCTGTCACGCAGGAGATCGCGGGTTCAAATCCCGTCCGGACCGTTTTTATTTTGAGGTCCAATAGCTCAGTTGGTAGAGCACTTGATTGAAGCTCAAGGTGTCGGCAGTTCGACTCTGTCTTGGACCATTACATGCTAAAACTGGCCCGTTGGTCAAGCGGTTAAGACACCGCCCTTTCACGGCGGTAACACGGGTTCGAATCCCGTACGGGTCATTGTTAAAGGTTGGGAGATCTCCCAACCTTTATTTTTTTAATTGGGATTTCTCTTGCTTTATTGATTGTTAGCCTAAAGTTAGCTATAATTATGTAATGTAATAGCATACAAAATTTGATTGAATTGAAGGGAAAGATAAGTTTGCGGCAGTTTTTGAAAAAAAGAAAATTGATAGTGCTGCTTGTGAGTATCATGACCTCCCTGAGTTTAATATTTTTCTCGGTCTTTGGTAGTCATGAAACCCCTAAGCCTATTTCCTGGATGAATGACTTAACAGCTGTCGTCGGCAGAGCCGTATCGTCGCCAGGCAATTTCGTTATGAACTTTGGGGATTCGATAAGTTCCCTAAAAAATACCTATGAAGAAAATCAATCCTTGAAAAAACAAATTGGTGTCCTCCAAGACTTAAAGGTGCAAAATGAAAGCTTAAAAGCTGAAAATAAAGAACTCAATGATCTCTTAGAAATTAAACCCACCCTAGTGGATAAGAAAGTGATCGGAGGGAATGTGATTGCGCGTTCTCCTGACTTCTGGGTGGATTATATTACCATTGACTTGGGCTCGAATAATGGTCTGACAACGGACATGTCGGTGATGAGTGCTAGCGGTTTGATTGGCCGAATTGTGGAAGTCAATCCGACGAGCTCTAAAGTTCAATTATTAACTTCAACAGCTAATAAGTCGATGGAAGTAGCTGCAAGTATCCAAATTAAGGACCAGATCGTCCATGGGGTTATCAAAGAGTTTGACCGCAAAGAACAGGAACTCATCCTCAGTCAGGTCGCCCAAGATGCTAAAATCAACAAAGGGGATATGGTAACGACCTCGGGCCTGGGCGGCGTCTCACCTGAAGGGATTATCATTGGTGAAGTGGTTGACGCCAAGATGGACGAATTTGGACTCTCTCAGAAGGTTCGCGTCAAGCCAGCTGCAGACTTCGATGATATTCGCAAGGTCTTCGTTGTTGTTCAAGATGAAGAGGCTAAGCAAGCTAGGGAGGCTGCTGAGGAAGAAGAAGGTGAGGCTTCAGATGAAGATTCAAGCAATGACTAATTATTTCCGTCGCCGCTTTGCCTTGCCCATTCTCTTATTTCTGATTTTATTACTGGATGGCTCCCTTCAGGTCATGCTCTTGAAAAATCTAGGTGAGGTCAATTACTCGATGACCTCCTCACTGACTATCATTGCGCTGACTATTCTCAGTATTTATTGTGAACGGGTCAACCTCCTTTACATATCGGCTATCGTTTTAGGTTTTATTTTCGATACGTATTACTCGCGGGTATTGGGCGTTAATCTCTTTATCATGCCTTTAATTTGTTTTACGACCCGGTATTTTGCCCAACACTTCCGCATTAATTTCTATAGTGTCTGGTTTTGGACCATGATTGTCTATATGAGCTATGGCCACTTGATTTATTTTATTTTTTCCATCTTCAATTTAGAAAAACCCCAGTACGGGATCTTTCTCTTCCAGCATCTTCTACCTTCCATCTTATTCAATGGGCTGATGGCTTTTATCTTGAATTATTGCTTGGAGAAATTTGCTGATTGGATTAATAAATAAAAAAGGCTTGCAAATTTTTTAGACTTCGTTATAATAGGACTAAGTAAAAATAAAAGCAATGATTGGAAGAGGTCATCTGAGACTTGTCAAGAGAGATTATGTTTGCTGGAAATAATCCAAGTCTGATGTCTACACACCCATGAGCTGGTAGCTTACCCGTGTTTGAGCGTTAATCAAGTGTAAATTTTACACGCTGAGATAGTCTATGTGAGTAGGCTATGAATAAAGGTGGAACCACGTAATTGACGTCCTTTCGTATCATACGAAAGGATTTTTTTATTAATAGATAACAATGATAGTGATAGGAAGAAATCTAGAATGACCTCCACAGAGAGCTAGGTAAGCTGAGAGCTAGCAGGGTCCCCTAGATGGCACAACCTTGAATTGCCAGTCGGAAATGGCTGGCCGTGGGGGAGCGTTAATCCTTGTGTCAGTTCGTCTGACATAGTGAGGCTAGGCATGTGAATGTCTAGCGAATAAAGGTGGCACCACGTCTTCCACGTCCTTTAGCGATTGACTAAAGGACGTTTTTATTATGATCAAATAAAGAAAGGATGAGTCCCATGAAAAAAATGCTAAAATTAAGCAGTCTAGCTTGGCTGCTAGCTCTAATTATTCCCTTATTCACTGTCTTCTCAAGCCCTGTGGAGGCCAAGGCAGACCATTATGTGATAGGATTGGATGATACCTTCTCCCCGATGGGCTTTCGGGATAATGAGGGAAATTTAGTCGGTTTCGATATTGACCTGGCTCGGGCAGTGGCTGAGCTCAATGGCTGGTCGATTGATTTTCAGCCCATTGACTGGTCGATGAAGGAGACCGAGTTGAATACGGGGAATATCGATATGATTTGGAATGGTTTTGGGATTACCCCTGAGCGGGAGAAGCAATTCCTCCTGACCGAACCCTATATTGATAGTAAGCAAATGATTATTACCCGTGCCGATGATCCCATCGATGACCTGGAAGACTTAGCTGGAAAGAAAGTTGGTAGCCAAAGTGGCTCAACCACAGCGGAAGAAATGAAGACCTGGCCCAATAATCTTTACCAGCGCTTAGATGGCCAGCCTGTGCTTTATCCGTCTTACAATGAAGTCTTTGCCGACTTAGATGCGGGACGGATCGATGCCATTGCGACTGGAACCATCTATGGGCTCTACACCCTCCAGCAGCGTCCAGAAGGCCAGTACAAATACTTCGTCAATGAGGAATATGTCGAACCCATGGCGGTGGCCTTGCGCAAGGAAGATACCCAGTTAAAGGAAACGATTGACCAGAGTATCCAAACGTTGAAAGAGAATGGCACTTACGATGAGATTTATGATAAGTGGTTCGCTGGTGACCAGACGGCTGACCGGGGGAACTCTCTCGTGATGACAGTTCTCCCTTCCTTACTGTCAGCCTTCAAGATGACTTTCCTGATCTTTATTGTTGTCCTAGTACTCAGTATCCCTATCGGTTTCTTGATCGCTATTCTCAGGGTCTTTGGGCCTAAGTGGTTGCAAGCTTTGATTGAGGCCTATGTCTTTGTGATGCGGGGCAGTCCATTGATGTTACAATTGATGGTTTTCTTCTTTGGTTTACCTTATATTGGCTTGAGTTTAGACCGCTTTACTGCAGCTATTTTCGCCTTTGTCATTAACTATGCCGCTTACTTTACTGAAATCTTCCGCGGGGGGATTTCCTCTGTGCCAGATGGCCAGTTTGAAAGCATTAATGTCCTAGGGATCGGCCACGTCCGAGGCTTTAGACGGATTATCCTGCCCCAGGTCATGAAGATCGTCATGCCATCGGTCGGTAATGAAGTGATTTCATTAGTCAAGGATACCTCTCTTGTCTATGTGATCGGTCTGGGAGAACTCTTAAGGGCAGGTTCCATTGCCGCTAATACCTACGCGACGCTGACCCCTTATCTTCTCTGCGGGGCAATTTACTTACTCTTTACAGCCGTGGTAACCTTCTTCCTCAAACGACTCGAAGGCCGCATCGACTGGTAGTAGAAAGGAGCACAAGATGGCTTTATATGTAGAAGGGCTCTCCAAGGCCTATAACAAGAACCAAATTATTGACCAGTTCACCTGCCAAATTGAAGGAGGGGAGATTGTTATCCTCCTCGGCAAGTCAGGGACTGGGAAGACAACCTTTATGCGTCTCATTAATAACTTAGAAAAAGCGGACCAAGGCAGTATCCGCATCAATGACCAATACCTCTGCCAAGCAAGTGAAGGCGGCGCCCGTTATTTAAGTAAGGCCGACCAACGCGCCTACCAGAATAACCTCGGCATGGTCTTCCAGGACTTCCAATTATTTCCCAATTTTACGGTACTGGAAAATTTGATGGAGGCGCCTTTAGCGCAAAAACTAGCCAGTCCTGAAGCCATCCAGGCCCAGGCCTTGGACCTCCTAGCCAAGGTTGGCTTGTCCGATAAGGCAGAGGTCAAACCCTCAACTCTGTCTGGGGGCCAAAAACAGCGGGTGGCGATTGCCCGGGCCTTGATGTTGAATCCAGATGTGATTTGTTTTGACGAACCAACCTCAGCTTTGGACCGGGAGTCGGCCAACCAAGTGGGCGCCTTGATCCAAGAACTCGCGGATTCTGGCCAGGCGGTTCTGATTGTTACCCACGATACGGAATTCGGTCGTGAATACGGGACACGAATCATCTCTTCAAGCGACTTTAAATAAACTATAAAAAGCAGGATCTATCTCCTCTATTGGGAGCTAGGTCCTGCTTTTAAACTTTATGCGGGTGGAAATGAGGCCTTAGTCAGCCACAATCTCATTGACGTCTTCTTCAGGTAAATCGTTGAAGGGACGGAAGTAGACGAGGGCAAAGGCCACACCAAAGGAAATCGCAATGGAAATCAAGCAATTGACCAGGTTGGACATGTCCCCGTCTCGACTGATAAAGATCGGTAAGGCTGCGATACCGGGGTTGGCAAAGGCATAGGCATAAACCTGGCTAATTCCAGCATAGAGGCCTCCTGCCAAGCCACCGAGAATGGAAGCAATCAAGACGGATTTGATGGGGATGGCTACCCCGTAGAGTCCGGGCTGGGAAACCCCCATAGCAGCTGTTACACAGGCGGATAAGTTGTATTGCTTATAGCCAGAGTGCTTGGTCTTGAAGAAGACAGCAAGGACGGCTCCTGACAAAGCCATGTTGGCTGCTAGCATACCGGGGTTAAAGAAAGTATCCGTACCGGTTGCTGCAATGGTCTGCGTTACGACTGGGAAGAGGGCGTAGTGGGCTCCAAACATGACCACGAAGAGGCCAAAGCCTCCTAGAAGGGCAGGGACTAGCCATTCCGCTCTGGAGCTTAGGAAGTCGACCAGAGCCACTAAAGCGTCGCCTAGGACTGTTCCGAGCGGGCCCAAGACCGAGATCCCGAGTATACAGGTTGACAGCAAGACGAGGACGGGAGCAAATACCCCGCGTACGATTTCTGGAATGACCTTGTACCAGAACTTCTCAATATAGGCCTGGGCAAAGGTGATCAGGATAATGGGAATCACTGAGCTCGGATAGTTACCTGGGGGAAGGGGGATACCAAAGAAGTCAGCGCTCCCATCATAATTGGCCAGTTCACTGGTGATTTCCGGATGGAGCAGGAAGGCCGCTGTCGCCATGGCCAGGATTTGGTTGGCACCAAAGACCTTGGCCGCAGAATGGGCGAGTAGGATAGGAAGAAAATAAAAGACAGCATTGGAAATCGAATTGAGGATAATATACTCCGCTTTGCCTTCCTGGATTAAAGAAAAGCTATGCAAGAGGATGGTAATCCCTTGGAGAATACCTGCTGCTGTTAGACCGATAAGAATTGGAGCAAAAATTTCTTTAATGGCATCGAGAATTTTATCCAAAAAAGAGAGTTCTTCTTGACTTTCAGACATGTCTTGTCCTCCTTTAATGTATTTTGACTCATCTTAAGTATATACCATGAATCAGACAGGATGGCAAAAAAGAAGGGCTTTTTCAGTAAAAGACACAAAAAAAGCGTGAAATTTTTTCACGCTTTTTGAGTGTTTAGCTTTAGTGGACGCCTATTTAATGATAGGTGCTGCGCCAGTAATCGCGGCAACGGCGATAAAGATGATAAAGATACCGAGTGCCCATTTACCGGATTCTTTTTGCCATTCGCCCATATCCACTCCTGTTAAGTTGAAGAGCAGGTAGATGAAGGCAACCAGTGGACTGAGTAAGTGGAAGGCTTGACCGAGTAGGGAAGCCACCCCAATTTCCAATGCGGTATAACCGTATTGAGTCCCAGTTTGGTAGAGGACAGGCAGTACGCCGTAGTAGAAGGCATCGTTGGAGAGGAAGAAAGTGCCTGGTGCTGATAGCAAGGCAGTGATCAATCCCCATGCTCGTCCCCAGCTTTCAGGGATAATCGTCGTGAGGCTTTGGGCTAGGGCATCAGCCATACCGGTACCTGTGAAGAGGCCCATGAAGATCCCTGCTGCAAAGACTAGGATAACAACTTGGACAGCGTCCCCAGCATTTTCCTGGATCCGATTCTTTTGTTGTTTGAGGTCAGGGTAGTTAATAATCAAGGCCAGCACCGTTCCGGTTAAGAAGAGGAAGAGGGCTGGGAACCAACCAGAAACCAGGAAGAAGATCAAGGTGATCGTCATAATGAGGTTAACCCAGAAGAGCTTAGGACGTTTCATCGCCTGTTCTTCATCTGACTTAGCCGCGGTTAACAATTGAATATCTTCTTCTGTCAGTTCTTGGATACCGACCCGTTTACGCTCACGCATACCCAAGAAGATGGATAGGGCGAGGACATAGATAGCAGCAACCACCATACCAGGGGCTAGGGCCCGGATTACTTCTTGGTCATTTAAGCTCAGTACAGAGATTGCCCGGGCCGTTGGGCCACCCCAGGGTAAGAGGTTCATAATAGTATTCATTAGGATAATCAAAACAGCCAGGTTCATCATGCGCAGGTTGAGTTTCTTATAGATTGGGATGAAGGCCGTACATACGATTAAAGTTGTTGTCGTCCCATCCCCGTTGAGGGAAACCACCATGGAGATGAAGGCTGTGGCAAAGAGGATTTTGACAGGATCCCCTTTGGCAAAGCGGATCATCTTCTCCGTAATCGGATCAAACATCCCCGCATTCAGCATGATAGCGAAATAAAGGATAGCGAAGAGTAACATAATCCCTGTCGTGGCTGTTTGACCAACACCATCAACAGCGAATTCCCCGAGGGATGTAATTCGTTCGAAGAGACTCGGGTTATTAATAAAGGCATCTTCAACTTCCGGATTAGGAACCGGGAAGAGACCAGCTACAGCTGCAATTAAAGCAAAAATTAAAGGGATACCAATTAAAGCCGTAAAGGGCGACATTTTCTTTTTGATGATGACAAACATAAAGACGATAATCATCAAATAACTTAGGGCAGTTAACATATCATTTCCTCCTAGATCTTATGATCAGTATTCTTTATACAATAAAAACCAACAAACCTCCTTTGCTCATTTGTTCACATAAAGACCATTATAGATGATATCTTTTTCATTTGGCAAGTCTTCATATGAAGAATACTTAATTTAATTTAGATGATAAAGGATTGAAAGCGCTATTTCAATAGCAAAGAGGGATAAAACACCTAAAGAACATTTATGATAACGTTCACAAAAGCTTTCTGTTTAAATACAACGAAAAAACAACATGCCTTGAAAACTTTCGTTATAATCAAGTTAACAAGAAGTGATAAGAAAGGAGAGAGCTTATGGGATTATTTTCACGTATTCAGCATTTATTTCAAAGTAATGAGCCAGCTACTGAGCCCGCTGAGCCAGAAAGCCAGGCTGCCCCTGAGCCAGCCCCAGTCAAGACAGCTGACGATTGGATTGAACGGAGCGGCTTAGATCCTGAAGAAGCGCGTACCCTAGCTGCGATCGCTACAGCTTGTGTAACGGGGCCACGGTCTGATACTGTCTTTAGGATTAAGTCCATCGAAGCCATCGATCTGGACCAAGAATTAGCTGGTATCCTGACGGCTTGTGTGCTTGCCCATGACCAGGAAGATAGCCACTACCGTGTCAAACGTATCGAACGCATCTCATAAAAGTCAAAAATAAAGGAGAAATTATTATGTTAAGAAAATTCCGTGTCCGTTTAAACGATAAAGAATATATGGTAGAAATGGAAGAACTCACCCCTGGTTTTGAAGCGCCAGCCAATCCAGCACCAGCTAGTCCAGCGCCTGCCCCTGAAGCCCCAGCGGCTGAAGAGCCAGCGCCTGCTCCAGCAGCTGCACCTGCAAGCCAACCGGGTGCCGGAGAAGAAGTCACTGCCCCAATGCCAGGTACTATCCTGAATGTCTTAGTTCAACCAGGAGACAGCGTCGCTGAATCCCAAGCAGTGGTTGTGCTGGATGCCATGAAGATGGAAAACCAAATTGTAGCGCCTAAGGCTGGCCAAGTGACCTCTATCTTGGTTAAAGAAGGCCAAGCCGTTGATGTCGGTGACACCTTGTTCACTGTGGAATAGAATAGAAGGGGAGACAGATTATGGAAGCTTTATTACAGGGATTCCTGGCGATCACCTGGCAGCAGATTGTGATGATGCTGATCGGCGTGACGCTGATTTACTTAGGGATCAAGAAAGAATATGAACCAACACTTCTAATTCCCATGGGTTTGGGGACAATCTTAGTAAATATTCCCTTCTCAGGGATGATTACCCAACCGGGGGGCCCAGTCGGGGTCTTAGATGAACTCTTTAATTTTGGGATTGCTACGGAACTCTTCCCGCTCTTAATCTTTATCGGGATTGGCGCTATGATAGACTTCGGTCCCTTGCTGCAGAATCCGTCCATGCTCTTCTTTGGGGCAGCAGCCCAGTTTGGGATCTTCTTTACCATCTTTGTGGCTCTAGCAGCAGGCTTTACCCTCCCACAATCTGCTTCAATCGGGATTATTGGTGCGGCAGATGGACCAACCTCCGTCTTTGTTTCCAACCAGCTGGCCCCTGAACTCTTAGGGCCCATTACGGTTGCTGCTTATTCTTACATGTCCCTGGTGCCGATTATCCAACCACCAGCCATTAAATTGGTGACAACGAAGAAAGAACGTCAGATCCGGATGAAATACCGGTCAGAAGGAGTATCACAGACCACTAAGATTTTCTTCCCGATTATTATTACCATTGTGGCTGGCTTGATTGCTCCAGCGTCCTTACCACTAGTTGGTTTCTTAATGTTCGGTAACCTGATGCGGGAGTGTGGGGTCCTAGACCGCCTCTCCGACACGGCTCAGAATGAATTGGTCAACTTGATTACAATCTTACTGGGGATTACCATTGCCTCAACCATGACGGCAGAAGCCTTCCTCAACTTGCAGACCCTGATGATTATTGCCTTTGGTTTGGTTGCCTTCATCATGGACTCGATTGGGGGCGTCCTCTTCTGTAAGCTGATCAATATTTTCCGTAAAGAAAAGATCAACCCAATGATCGGCGCAGCAGGGATCTCAGCTTTCCCTATGTCTGCTCGGGTTATTCAAAAGATGGCAACAGAGGAAGATCCACAGAATTTCGTTTTAAACTATTCAATTTCAGCCAATGTTTCCGGACAAATCGGTTCGGTCGTTGCGGGTGGCCTGATTCTAGGTTACTTTGTTGGCATGTAGAGGGAGGTTATACCCATGAATGAAAATTTTGCACATGCATTTCAAATCCTTGTACTAGGTTGGGGAGGTATCTTTGTAGTCATGGCCTTCCTCTATCTAGCCGTCAAGGTTTTACTCAAAGTCTTCCCACCAGAAGATGAGTAATCGTTAAATAGTGAAGGACTGATTAGGATCGACTTAAAAATACAAAAACTTAGAGTGAAACGGTCAAGCTATGACCGGGCCCTGTGGTTAGACTTGCTCGACTGTGCGGGGCTTAAGGAAGAGAAAAACTTGGACGCGACTTACGGCTTATTTGACGGGGAAGACTTGGTTGGGACAGCTTCCCGCCAGGCCAATATTCTCAAGTGCCTAGCCATCCGTCATAGCTATGCTGGCGGGGCTGCCTTCCACCAGTTGATTTCCTTTCTCTTAACGGAGATCTACCAGGCTGGCTATGAAGAGGTGCTCGTCTTTACCAAGGCCAGTAAAAGAGAGAGCTTTGAGCACTTGGGCTTTAAGCTTTTAGTCGAGACGGAAGATGTTGCTTTCATGGAGCGGTCCCAGGCAGGTTTAGCGGCTTACCTGGCTGATCTGAAGGCCCAAGCGCCTTTCAGCGAGGGCCAGCGTCTAGGGGCGGTGGTAATGAATGCTAATCCTTTTACCAAGGGACACCGCTACCTAATTGAAGAAGCTCTTAAAGCGGTGGATGGGCTTTATGTCTTCGTCCTATCTGAAGACCAATCGCTCTTCGATAAGGCGACCCGGCTGAATTTAGTCCGCCAAGGAACGGCTGACCTGGACCAGGTCTATGTGGTGGAGACCAAGCACTATATGGTTTCCCAGGCGACTTTTCCAGCTTACTTCCTTAAGGCCGACCAATCTGCGGTGAAGGCCCAGGCAGCTGTTGATGCTCGATTATTCAAGGAAAAAATCGCTCCAAGCCTAGGCATCAGCCAACGCTTTGTCGGCGAAGAACCCTTAAGCCCAACGACAGACAGCTATAATCAAGTGATGGCAGAGATCTTTGCCCCTGAGCTCAAGCTCCAAATTATTCCCAGGCGGCATTTGGACCAGGCTGGGGATGTCATCTCTGCCTCCAAGGTCCGGGCCCTGCTCCTCGACGGGAAATTGGAGGCTGCCCAAGCCTACTTGCCGCCAGCAAGCCGAGCTTTTGTTGCATCGCAAGCAGGTCAGACCATGCTTGCTGAAAGAAAGGATCTGAGCCAGAGCCATGACTATTGATCGGGTACAAAGCCTAAGCCAAGCCTTACAAACTGGGCCCTTGTGCCAGCTAGAGGATGCCTTGGATGCCCGGGAGGCCCGGGCAGAGCTCCAGGAATCCTGGTTAAAGCAGGGGCCAGCAGGGGCGAGCTTGGTCGCTTTGAAGTTGAATATGCCGGGGCCCTATAAGCGCAGTCCCCTCAGCGACCAGGTCTTTGACTTGGCGCAGTCGGACCTGCGAGCATACTGCCTGCAGGCTTTTCCTGAGAGCCTGCTCAAGGAGGACAGCCGCCATACTCTGGCAGGTGAGGAATACTTTGCCCTTATCGATCGCCCGGTCGACCAGCTCAAGTCCAAGCTAGTAGAGCTAGAGGAAGACCAGGAGCTAGGCCGCTTAATGGACATTGACTGCCTTTATCTGGATGCAAACGGCCAGCAGCAAAGCTTGAGCCGGCAAGCAGTCGGCCTGCCTAAGCGCCAATGCTTTGTTTGCCAAGCAGATGCCAACCTCTGTGCTAGGAGCCGCAAGCATGATTTTGAGGAAATCTACCAGGCCATTGCCAAGATGATTGTAGAGGATGGGAGAATACACGATGAAGAAACCAATTAAAATTGTTGAGACCGTTCTCCGAGATGGGCACCAATCTTTAGCCGCGACACGCATGCGGACGGAACAGATGTTGCCTATCCTCGAAGAGATGGACCAAGCTGGCTATTATGCCTTAGAATGTTGGGGTGGGGCGACTTTTGACGCCTGCCTCCGTTATCTGAATGAGGATCCCTGGGAGCGTTTGCGCCAGATCCGTTCAGTCGTCAAAAAGACTAAATTACAAATGCTTTTAAGGGGGCAGAACCTCTTAGGCTACCATAACTACCCGGATGATGTGGTAGAAGCCTTCATTAAAAAAGCTATCGAGAATGGGATTGATATTTTCCGAATTTTTGATGCCTTAAATGATGTCCGCAACTTGGAAACCGCCATCCGCGCGGTGAAGAAGTACGGAGGCCATGCCCAGGGGACGATCTGTTATACAATTTCTGAAGTTCATACTGATGCTTATTACTTTGACTTGGTTGACCGTTTAGTGGCTCTGGGTGTGGATTCTATCTGCCTCAAGGATATGGCAGGTATCCTCACTCCGGCTCGGGCCGAAAGTCTCGTGACGGGCATTAAGGCACGGACCGACCTGCCTTTGGATATCCATACCCATGCGACAGCAGGCATTTCAGAAATGACCTATCTCAAGGCTGTGGAAGCTGGAGCAGATATTATTGATACGGCTATCTCCCCCTTCTCCGGCGGGACCAGCCAGCCAGCTACGGAAAGCTTACACATTAGTCTAGAGGAGCTGGGCTATGCGGACGGCTTGGATACAGCCCGTTTAGAAAGCATTGCCGATTACTTTGCTCCGATTCGGGATGAATTCCGGGAAGAAGGGATTATCAATCCTAAAGTGATGCAGACAGAACCCCGGGCCTTGCTCTACCAGGTACCAGGAGGGATGCTGTCCAATCTCTTGTCCCAGCTAACGGAAGCTGGCCAGGCTGATAAGTATGAAGAAGTCCTCCAAGAGGTACCCCGGGTAAGGGAAGACTTGGGCTATCCACCACTGGTAACGCCTCTCTCACAAATGGTGGGCACCCAAGCGGTTATGAATGTCCTAACGGGTGAACGCTATAAGATGGTTCCTAATGAAATTAAGGACTATGTCAAGGGACTCTACGGCAAGTCGCCTGCTCCAATCGCAGAAGAAATTCGTGAGCAGATTATTGGCCAGGAGGAAGTGATTGAAGGCCGGCCCGCTGACTTGCTGGAACCAGGTCTGGAAGCTGCCCGTCAGGAAAGTCAGGACTTTGCCCAGACAGAAGAGGATGTACTGAGCTATGTGGCCTTCCCCGCACAGGCGGAACATTTCTTGAAGAAGCGGCAGGATCCTTGGTACGATGTGCCGGTACAAGATGTGACCATTCAAATGTAATCTGATATCATTAAGTTAAAATAATTGAAGGAGGAAGACGCTATGGAATTACAAGATAAAGCGCAGGCAGGGACGATCGAGTCAAGCGATGTCCGGGTCACTGTCGAACCCGCTGATGACCGCCAAATTCAGGTGGATTCAACGGTCTATGCCCAATTTGGAGAAGCCATTGAGGCAACTATAGAAGAGGTTTTAGACCAATTAGAAGTGGATGGGATCAAGCTCTATGCTGATGACCATGGGGCTTTAGATTGTACCATCCGTTCACGGGTACAAACCGCTATTTTTAGATCAGTCAAGCAAAGTGAAGGATTACCATGGGGGACGAAACTATGAGAAGATCAGTAAGAAGAACAATGATGTTTCTGAATACCCAGCGTGCTTCTTTAGTTAAGGATCCATATGTCTATGGACCAGACTGTGTGATCTTGGACTTGGAAGACGCCGTATCAGAAAATGAAAAAGACTCTGCACGTATCCAACTCTACAATACCTTAAAATATTTGGACTATGGAGAAACTGAAATTTGGGTTCGGATCAACCCGCTGGATACCCCTTATTATAAAGAGGATATCCGGGCCGCAGTTGCCGGCCGATGCGACGGCATTCGGATTGCCAAGACGGAAAGTGCGGAAGATGTTCATATTGTCGAAGAACTCATTGAAAAAGCTGAAGACGAATTCGGCGTTGAAAAGGGCTCTACCATGATCATGGGAGCTATCGAATCACCAACTGCCGTTTTCAATGCCAAGGAGATTGCAGAGGCTTCTGAGCGGATGATGGGGATTGCCCTATCAGCTGGGGACTACCGCCGGGAACTCCACGCCCAAGTCACGGAAGGCGGGGAAGAGTTATTCGTGGCGCGGTCTATGATTCTTATGGCCGCTCGTGCAGCCGGTATTATGGCCTTCGATACGGTGTATACCGATGTCGATAATATTGAAGGCTTGGTTAAAGAGACCGAATTGATTAAGGATATGGGCTTTGACGGCAAGTCCTTAATCAGTCCTAAGCAAATTGCACCGGTGCACGATGTCTTTACACCCGGTGCCAAAGAAATTCGCCATGCCGAAAATATCATTATGGAACTTGAGGAAAATAAACGTAAGGGTGTCGGTGTCCTGGTCGTTGACGGTAAGATGGTGGATGTCGCCATGGTCGAAGGTGCCCAGCGTACACTGGATATTGCCAAGGCATCCGGGGTCTATAAGGGGGATTTAGCATGAAAAACGCAGTAGGACGTGACATACCAGAAGAATTACTAGCAGACGGGGTCGAAGTTTACCAAGGGGTCGACTACCGCCAAGGCTATGACTATCAGAAGGCAACACCCAAAACACGGGCCAATGTCTGCTCTGACCAATCCAAATTAGTTTCGCTAAAAGAAGCCATTGAAAAGACTGGCCTCAAGGATGGGATGACGATCTCCTTCCACCACCACTTCCGGAATGGTGACTATACCATGCCAACCGTGATGAAGGCTATCCATGAAATGGGCATCAAAGACCTCTATGTCTGCGCTTCCAGTCTAGGTAAGGCAGCCAAGGATATTGTGCCAATGATTGAAGATGGAACCATTACGCGGATTTCTTCTTCAGGGGTAAGAGATGAAGTTGGGGAAGCAATCTCTACCGGTAAGCTCAAGCATCCTGCTATGATCCGGACGCACGGAGGCCGGGTCCGCGCCATCGAAACCGGTCAAGTCCACATCGATGTGGCCTTCATCGGGGCGCCTTCTGCTGATGAATTAGGGAATGCTTCCGGTAAGGGGGGGCGGTCAGAATGTGGTGTCCTCTCCTATGCCAATGTGGATGCTGAATATGCTGACAAGGTAGTTGTCTTAACCGATACGCTCGTCCCAACACCTAACCATCCAGCTAGTATTTCTTCTATTTATGTGGACTATGTGGTGGAAATCGATGAAGTCGGTGACCCTAATAAGATCGCTTCCGGTGCCATCCGCCTGACAGATGACCCACGGGAATTGAAGATCGCCCAGAGTGCCGCAGAAGTGGTGGTCAATACCCCTTACTTTGAAGACGGCTATACCTTCCAAACGGGGGCAGGCGGCTCTTCACTCGCAGTGACGCGCTTCCTCAAGCCCTACATGGATGCTAAAGACATCAAGATGGGCTGGGCCCTAGGTGGGATTACGGAACCAATGGTCAATCTCCTAAAAGAAGGCTACATTGGGGCTATCCTAGATACCCAAGACTTTGATACCGCTTCAGTGGCCTCGGTTCACGAGACACCTAACCACTTTGAAATCTCAACTTCTGAATACGCCAATCCTTTCAACAAGGGAGCCTATGTTAACTACCTCGACTATGTTATTCTAGGGGCTTTGGAAGTGGACACAGACTTCAATGTGAATGTGGTTCAAGGTTCAGATGGTATGATCCAAGGAGCACCAGGCGGACACCCTGATACCTCTGCCGGGGCCAAGGTGACGATTATTGTGACACCTCTGGTAAGGAGCCGGATTCCTTCGATTAAAGACCGGGTAACTTCTGTCACCACACCAGGTGAAACCGTCGATGTTGTGGTGACCGATAATGGGATTGCCGTTAATCCTAAGCGTCAAGACCTGATTGAAAGCTTAGAGGCAGCCGGTGTTGAGCTCACAACGATTGAGGCCTTAAAAGAAAAGGCCTATGACTTAGTGGGGACACCTAAGGATCTCGAGTTCGATGATGAGGTGGTTGCCCTCGTAGAATACCGTGATGGCACCATTATTGATACAATCAAGAAGATTAAAGAATAAGGGTAAGCAAAAAAATAAATTTAATTTTCCTAGCAGATGTTTCTGCTAGGTTTTTCATTTATAATGAAGACAAGAACATGCTTTTAGAGAGGTGAAGAGGTGATAAGATGGCAGGAAAAGATCGCTTAGTCCAGTATTGCCGGACAGAAAGTCAAAAGGGTGGGAAGACACTCAGTCAAATTGTTTATGAAGGGCTTAAAATGGTGATTCTCGATGGGACCATTCCTGTCGGTGAGCGGATCAATGAGAAGCTTTATGCCGATTCCTTGAATATTAGCCGAACCCCTATCCGGGAAGCTTTGCGCCGGACGGAGGAAGAAGGCCTGGTGGAGTATATCCCCCAACATGGTTATATTGTGAAGAATATCAAGCCAGAAGATATAGCAGAAATCTACCAATTAAGGAAAAGCTTGGATACCATCGCTACCATCAATGCCGCCAAAAGAATGGGTGACCAAGAATTTGCTGAATTAGAAGCAATTTTGAACCGGGGGGAAGCCGCTTATAGTGGGGCCAGCTTGGAGGGGCTGACGAGTTCCTGGAAGGGTTTTAATGAATATATCTATGCCCATGCCCAGATGCCCCGCCTGCAGAGTATTGTCTCGACCTTGTATGAATACCTCAGCCGTTTTCGGGCCTTATCGATCAATGACCGTCAACGGCGTCGAGCGGCCTTAGATGACCACTGGGTGATTTACCAATATATGAAGGAACAGCGCTTTGATAAGCTAGAAGAGGTGATCAGTAAGCATCTCTCAGTTTCAGAAAAACATATTCGTTTAGCTGTGGAAAGAGAGAGCCAACAGACCAATGCGAAAACGACTGGAGCAGCTGATGACCTGGTCCTTGAAGAAGGGCTCAAGCCTAGCCTTGCCCAATCGAAGGCCATCAAGTCCAAGGATGAGACCCTGCTCCTAGCCCAATTTGCAGAGCAGGGGGTCTTGCGAGAAGTCATGCTCTGGCCTAAGCCAGGTTTAGTGGACCCAAGGAACAATGGGGCCCATGATGATATGACGCCCAGGCTCTTTGTCGAGAGTTCAACAGCACTTTTTCCTTATTTTATCCAGGCTGCCCAGTTGGGTTATGACGACCAGAGTCCTAAGACTCTCTTCCAAGCCTTGCGTCAGGCAGGGATTGAAGCGGAGAAGGATATGTTCCAAGCCACGGCTGGGGTCAATACCCACAAAGGAATTGTTTTTTCCATGGGGATCTTTCTCGCGGCGACGACAGCTGTTATCGTTACCCATGGCGATATCGACCTAGTCAAAGCAGCTGACCTTAAAAAAGAAAAAAGCTTAGGCTATACTGACGATAAAAGAAAAGTGATGGCAAGCATCCAGACCATGATTCAAAATATGACCCAGGGCCTGATAAGTAAGGACTGGGCAAAGCTTGACCAAAAGGACCACTTGACCCACGGGGAGCGGATGTTCTTAGACTATGGGATTAAGGGAATCCGCCAAGAAGCTGAAGCTGGCTATCCGACTTTAATCATGGCTGGCCTAGACTTCCTGGAGGCGATGCGGTCCATACACCCAAGAACAGCCGAACACCGACTCTTGCTTTACCTGATGGCCCGGGTTGAAGATACCAATGTTCTCAAAAGAGGGGGGATAGAAGGCTATCACTGGCTACGCCTGACTAGCCGCCAGCTCCTCGACCGAGACCTGTCTGACCACGAATTGATCCAAGAACTTAAGGCCTTCAACCAGGCCTGTATCTACTACAATGTCAGCCCTGGGGGGGCCGCTGATCTGGTCGCGGTGGCGCTTTACCTGGAAAAATTAATGGCACGAATTATTTTTAAATAAGGCTTGACCCTGATTCGATAAAATGGTATTATTATAGCGTTGTATTTCTGTGACCACCAGATCTGCAACCGCTCATCGTAAGCATTCAAGTGCTTAAGCCGCTTACCGTGGCGAGTCTAAGTTATTTAAGGAGGTGCGTTACATGTACGCAATTATCAAAACAGGTGGAAAACAAGTTAAAGTTGAAGAAGGCCAAACAATCTACGTTGAAAAATTAGACGTTGAAGCTGGCGAAAAAGTCACTTTTGACCAAGTTGTCTTCGTTGGAGGCGACCAAGTTAAAGTGGGAACCCCTCTTGTTGATGGGGCAAGTGTTGAAGCTACAGTTGAAAAACACGGCCGTCAAAAGAAAGTAACAACTTTCAAATACATCAAGAAGAAAGATTCACGTCGCAAGCAAGGTCACCGTCAACCTTACACTAAATTAACCATCAACAGCATCAATGCTTAAGCATGATTAAGGTTAAATTTAAAGAAAATCAAGACAAGCACTTTGTGAGCATGGAGATTTCTGGCCATGCCCTAGCTGCTGATCCTGGAAAAGATGTTATTTGTGCGGGGGTTTCGGCCCTAAGCATTGCTTTAGTCAATAATCTTGAGCGCATGGTAGGTATCCAAAGCCTGGTCGAATCCGATCCTGAGGCGGGTTATCTCTATGTCGAACTTCCCCAGGGACTGACAGCTGAACAAAGAGCACTCGCTGATATCTTATTCAAGCAGTGCCAACTGGCCTTGAAGGAGGATATCGCAAGTAATTATCCAGACTATGTCCAATATGTCCAAGGATAAGTTAATAAAGGAGGAAGCTCACATGTTACAAATGAATTTACAATTCTTCGCCACCAAAAAAGGGGGCGGTTCAACTTCCAATGGTCGTGATTCAGAAGCTAAACGTTTAGGTGCTAAACGTGCTGATGGCCAAGAAGTATCTGGCGGTTCGATCCTTTACCGTCAACGCGGAACTAAAGTACATCCAGGGATCAATGTAGGTCGCGGTGGCGACGATACATTATTTGCACTTGTGGATGGCGTGGTTCGCTTCGAACGCAAAGGCAAGAACAAGAAACAAGTTTCTGTTTACCCAGTAGAAGCTTAATTACGAACAAACATATCCGGTCGATTCTACTTTGAAGGAAGGGGAATCGACCTTTTTTATTAAGGAGGGTTAACGTGTCAACTGAACATATCCAAGCAGCCTATGATCAGCTCAACCAAGCCAACCAGGTCATGATGGAGGCCCTAGACTTCTCCTATACGGAAGCCTGGCATGAGAACCTACAAAATATTGCCAATGGGGTCCTCCAGGTGGTCGATGGCCAGCCGGATGCTGAGACTGCCCAAAAGATCCAAGCACTCTATGACCAAATCAAGTGGACGGACTTTTCAGCGAGCGAGCGCCTACAAGTCCTCCAACTAATCTTTTTGGAGGCTGAGCGTCAGGACCAGCTCCAAGCCAACCACCAGATGACGCCACCAGGGATTGCCATCTTATTGACCTACTTTGCGAATCGCTTACTCCAGACAGGGGGGCAGGCCAAGCAGGAGACGCTTAAGCTCTTTGATCCAACAGTAGGGACCGGCAACCTCCTCTTGATGCTAGAGCGAGGCCTGGAGGAGGCTGGCTACCATGTGGCATCAGCAGGCTATGACAATGATGACTTACTCTTGGCTATCGCTGACCAATCCTTTAAATTTATGGACCGCACAGCCCAACTCTACTACGGGGATGTCCTCCAGAACCTGCTCTTGGAACCGGTAGACTTGGTCGTAGCTGACCTGCCCGTTGGCTATTACCCGCTCGATGAACGGGCTAAGGCTTTTAAAGCCAATACCATGGACCAGGGAAGCCCCCATGCCTATGCCCATTATCTGATGATCGAACAGAGTCTGAACTATATGAAAGAGGGGGCATGGGGCATCTTCCTTGTACCCACCCAGATCCTCCAGGAAGACTATTCGGCTCAATTGGTCCAAGCTATTGCTCAAAGTGGCTACTTCCAGGCCTTCTTGAATCTACCGGCGGGGCTCTTCCGCCAGACCAAGGCCCGCAAGTCTGTTCTCCTGGTGCAAAAGCAGGGGCCAAGAGCCAAACAAGCTGAAAACGTCCTCATTGGTGATATACCTGACCTAAAAGACCAAGAAAATATGGAGAAATTTATAGACAGTTTTAGCAAGTGGAGCCAAGACGTGTTATAATAAAAGTGTCGTACCTAGTTGTACCATAATAAAAACTTATGTGAGGAGAAAAAGTATGTCAAAAGTTTTTGCAATTAATGCAGGCTCATCAAGCTTGAAATTCTCAATCTATGAAGTGCCTTCTGAAGAAGTCATTTCATCAGGCTTAATTGAACGGATTGGATTAAATGATTCCATCGTAACGATTAAATTCAAGGGGGAAAAGCATGAAGAAACCCTCGATATTGAAGACCACGAAGTTGCGATTAACCACTTACTTAAAAAATTAGAAGAACTCCAAGTGATTGAAAGCTTCGACGAAATTGCAGGCTCTGGCCACCGTATCGTGGCAGGGGGCGAACACTTTAAGGATTCTGCCTTACTTGATGAAGCAGATATCCAAAAGGTTGAAGAATTGGCTGATTTTGCCCCTCTACATAACCCAGCAGAAGCTAAGGTTATCCGTGCCTTCCAAAAAGTCCTACCTGGTAAACCAACTGTTGGTGTCTTCGATACTTCCTTCCATACCACCATGCCAGAAAAGGCTTACCTCTATTCTGTGCCTTTTGAATACTATGAAAAACACCAAGCTCGCCGTTATGGGGCCCATGGGACTTCTCATAAATATGTAGCGGAACGTGCTGCTGAACTAGAAGGTAAGGATATCAAAGACTTGAAGATCATTACTTGCCATATCGGTAATGGCGGTTCCATTACAGCTGTTGATGGCGGCAAGTCTGTGGATACCTCAATGGGCTTCACCCCTCTTGCAGGGATTACCATGGGGACACGTTCAGGGGACGTTGACCCTTCCTTACTCCAATACATCATGGAAAAAGAAGACCTCAGCATGGATGAAATGATCACCATCTTGAATAAGAAATCTGGCCTTCTCGGTATTTCTGGTGTCTCTTCAGATATGCGTGATGTGGAAGCAGCTGCAGCTGAAGGTAATGAGCGTGCCCAAGTTGCCTTAGATATCTACTATGACCGTGTACGTAAATATGTGGGGGGTTACTTGACTGTTCTCGGTGGCGCCGATATTATCGTCTTTACTGCCGGCGTGGGTGAAAACTCAGCTTCCTTCCGTGAAGAAATCTGTAAGAACATGGAATGGGCTGGCATCAAGCTCGATAGCGAACGTAATGATACCCGTGATGAAGCGAAGATTTCAGCGGATGATTCTAAGGTAGCTATCTGGACGATCCCAACTGATGAAGAATTAATGATTGTCCGTGATACCGTACGATTAGGTAACATTTAAGCTTTTAAGGCTTTAAAAGCGCGTTCTTGACTAACAATTAGTCAGAGGACGCGCTTTTTCTTTGAAAGCAAAAGAGACAAGCTACTAGAGCTCATCTCTTAACGGCTTCTATTTGCGATGGTATTCGTTATTTTCAAGATCAGTCCGGACAATGAGGACATCGCAAGGGGCATTGCGGATAACATATTCAGAAACGGAACCGATGAAGAGCCGTTCCACCGCATTCAAACCTGTGGCCCCGATCATAATCAGATCAATTTCTTTCTCTAGGGCTAGGTCTTTAGCAATCTGTACTTTAGGGGACCCGTAGTCAATTATGGTCTCTACCTCACGGACGCCTTCTTTTTCGGCATAGGCCTTGTAGTCATTAAGGACGCTAGAGGCTTGTTCGACCAACTCGTTGGTATAGGCGCCTTCATAGCCGGTTGGGGTCTGGACAGCACGTGTATCAATAATATGAGCGATAATAAGCGCACCATCATTACGCTTGGCCACGTGGACCGCTTTCTTGAAAGCTAATTCAGCTTCTCTCGAACCATCGATAGGGGCTAAAATACGTGAATACTCTTGATACATAGTGATCACACTCCTTCTTTACCTCTATTATACCATCTTTTGAGAAAAATTAAACCGATTCCATTCTTGCAGATATAAGATTTCATAAGTGTTTTCATAAAGGGAGCTAAAGGGCAAAAAAGCACAAAAAAAGAGCTCCGACAGGTGCCGTGTGCTCTATCTGTATTGAACCCGCTCTCTTAAGTGCAGGTGGGTTTCGCTATCCAGCTTCAGACTTCCCCGTGATGGGGCGTGTCCTCCACTGGAGTTCACGAATCCCTAGATAGTAAAATTTGTTCGGTCAACACATTAAAGGAATAACACGTACACTTCAGAACTCTTCTCTTATAATTTATCATTAGATCATAGAAAATGCAAGCGATTACGCCTGAAAGTTTTAACTTATTGCTTTTTTAACTTTTCCCGATAGGCTTGCATTTGGCCCAAGGCTTGTTCGTACTTACCGGTTTGCCCGGCTTGGTAGTAGTGTTTCCCACGGAGGGTGTCGGGCAGGTAGTCTTGGGCCACCCAATGGTTAGGGTAATCGTGGGGGTAGCGGTAGCCTTGACCGTGACCGAGTGCCTTAGAGCCGGCATAGTGGCCGTCGCGCAGGTGTTTGGGAACCAGCCCGGCCTTGCCTTGGCGGACATCGGCCAGGGCGGCATCGATGGCCTTGATAGCTGAATTAGACTTGGGGGATAGGGCCAGGTCTATGATGGCATTGGCAAGGGGAATCCGGGCTTCAGGATAGCCCACTTGGAGGGCCGCATCGACGGCTGCCTGGGTTCTTTGACAAGCTTCGGGGTTAGCTAGGCCAATATCTTCATAGGCGGTAATGAGGAGTCTCCGGCAAAGGACCTTTAAGTCGCCACCTTCCATTAAGCGGGCGGCATAGAGGAGGGCCGCATCCACATCTGAGCCGCGGATACTCTTCTGGAAGGCAGAGATCACATCGTAATGGAGGTCCCCATCCGCATCGTGGCTGAAAGATTTCTTCTGGATGCAGTTTTCCACGCTAGCCAGGTCGATGGGGATATTGCCTTGGTCATCTTCTGGACTGGACAGTGCCGCTAATTCCAGGGCGTTGAGAGCCGAGCGGATATCACCATTGGCTGCCTGGGCTAGGTGGTCTAGGGCGTCGTCGTCTATTTTTACCGGGACTTTGCCTAGGCCCCTGTCCTCGTCCTTAAGGGCTCGTTTGAGACCTTCTTTAATATGGTCGGCGCTGAGCGGTTCCAACTGGAAGATCTGGGTCCGACTGCGGATGGCCGGGTTGATACTGATATAGGGGTTTTCGGTGGTTGCTCCGATCAGGATAATGCGTCCATTCTCGAGATGGGGGAGTAAGAAGTCTTGCTTGGCCTTGTCTAAACGGTGGATCTCATCTAGGAGCAGGATGATCTGCCCGCTCATCTCGGCCTCGGCAGCTACCTGTTGGAGGTCTTTCTTGGTATCCGTTGCTGCATTGAGTTGGCGTAACTGAATACCGAGTGATCCGGCGATCGCATGGGCCAGGCTGGTCTTACCTGTTCCCGGTGGGCCATAGAGAATCATTGAGCTGAGACGGTTGGCTTCTACCATCCGTCGAATAATCTGTTGAGGGCCTATTAAGTGGTCTTGGCCGAGAATATCTTCGATTTTTTGGGGCCGCATCCGATAGGCGAGTGGGGCTTTGGCTTGGGCCATAGTATTACCTCCTTTAGTCTATTCTAATATACTTTAGATCATTAGTGAAAGGAATTTACTTACTAAAAATAATTAAATTAAGCATAAATATGTGCGATTCCCCGGTGCCCGTGCTAAAATAGTCATATAGTCTATCTAAATTTATAAAAGAGAGAAGGAGCTGTGTATGCCTCATTTTCAAGCTTTCCTTAATGCACACCCCGAACTAAAACCAGCCTTCCAGCATGTCTCCCTAGGCATTGAGCGGGAAGGCCACCGTATCAAAACTAATGGCGACTTAGCGAGAAGTCCCCATCCGCCTGTCATTGACGGCAGTCCCGATAATCAGTATATCCAAAGAGATTTTGCGGAATCCCAATTGGAATTGGTCACCCCTCCTGTTTTTTCGGAAGAGGGGGTCTATCACTGGCTCCAGGCCATCCATGAAGTCGCTCTCCGTTCGATGGCAGACGACGAGTTGCTCTGGCCGTCCAGCATGCCACCCGTTTTACCAGAGGACGAAGCCATCCAAGTGGCAGACTTGGATAAGCCTGAAGATGTTGCCTACCGGGAATACTTGGTCAAGGCTTATGGGAAGAAGGTCCAGATGATTTCTGGCATCCACTTTAATTTTGGCTTTGACCAGGACTTGCTGGCTGCTTTTTACCAGGAAGATGACCAAGGCTATGACAGTCTAAAAGATTTTACGACCGCTTTTTATTTACGTTTGGCCCGTAATTTCTTGCGCTATGAGTGGTTGGTGGTCTACCTCTTCGGTGCCACACCGAATGGCCATGAATCTTTCTATAATCAAGCGGAAGATATCTTTCCAGGGCCTATTCGGAGTATCCGCAATTCCCACTTGGGCTATGTGAATAAGAAAGATGTGACCTATACCTATGAGAGCCTGCCAGCTTATGTCAAAGAGTTGGAAGCCAACGTCAATGACGGCCGTCTGATCGCTGAGAAAGAATTCTATTCCAATGTGCGCCTACGTGGAGCTAAGCAAGCGCGCGGCCTCTTGGATACGGGGATCAAGTACCTTGAATTCCGCCTCTTCGATATCCAAGCCGATGAAGCTTACGGGATCAGCCTCGATGATATTAGCTTCATGAAATATTTCATCCTCTACCTGGCATGGGCTGACATGGACTGTCAGATGCCAGAGGTATACCAGGGTTATGAGATGAAGTTAGCTGTTGCTGAGGAAGAGGCGCTCAGTCAAACAGCCTACCAGGAAGAAGGGCTCCGTCTCTTGGACGGCATGGCAGACATGGCAGAAAGCCTAGCTGCCCTAGACAAGCTGCAAGCCCTCCTCGACAAGATGCGCCAACGCCTGGTCGATCCGAGTCTGACCCCAAGTGGGCGCCTGGTTCAAAATAATCCGACAGTCGAGACTTGGCTCAAGCATAACTTAGCCCATGCCCAAGCCAATAAGGAAGCGGCCTTGCGCCAACCTTATCTTCTGTCGGGCTTTGAAGATATGGAATTGTCGACGCAAATTCTATTAGCTGATGCGATCCAGCAAGGCTTCCACATTGATATCTTAGACCGGGACGATCAGCTCATTGCATTGACTTACCGCGACCACACGGAATATATTAAGAATGCTAATATCACCTCTAAGGATACCATGGTTTCCTATTATTTAATGGAGAATAAAGTCGTGACCAAGGACTTGCTCCAGGCTGCTGGCTTCACGGTTCCTAAGAGTCAGACCTTCACTTCTTTAGAAGCAGCCCAGGCAGCAGCCGGCCGCTTTGAAGGGCAGAAAGTTGTTGTTAAGCCCAAATCAACCAATATGGGGCTGGGCATCTCGATCTTTAAGGAAGGGGCCAAGCAGGAAGGACTCAAAGAAGCCTTTGACATTGCCTTTGCCTATGATGACACGGTCTTAGTCGAGGCCTTCGTTGAGGGAACCGAGTACCGTTTCTTTGTTTTAGATGGGGACTGCCTAGCCGTCTTGCTCCGGGTGCCAGCCTTTGTCAAGGGCGATGGCCAGCATAGTATCCGCCAATTGGTTGACCTGAAGAACCAGGATCCCCAGCGAGGCGAAAACCACCGGACCCCACTTGAAAAGATCAGCCTCGACCGGTCAGCTGCCTTGGTTCTAGAAAGTTATGGCTATGACTTCGAGAGTGTGCCAGCACCAGGTGAAATTGTTCAACTCAGAGAGAATTCCAACATTTCCACTGGCGGAGAATCGATTGATGTCACGGATGACATGGATCCGTCCTACTTAGAATTAGCTAGCCAGATGGCCCAGGCTTTGGACGTCAAGGTGACGGGCCTCGACCTGATGATTGAGGACCGCCAGCAAGCGGTCCAGGTGGATAACTATGCCTTGATTGAAGCAAACTTTAATCCGATGATGATGATGCATATCTACCCAGCTCAAGGGAAGGGGCGGCGCATTTCCAAAGACTTGCTCGCCTATCTTTTCCCTGAAAAAACGATTAAATATTAAGGAGGAATAGGAATTGGCCATTTATTTAGATTATGCAGCAACTACTCCAGTCCATCCAGAGGTTGTCGCTTGTATGGCGGATGCTTTTAGCAATGATTTTGGTAACCCTTCGTCTACCTATCAATTGGGGCGGGAAGTCCGTCATAAAATCGAAGCTTGCCGGCGGACCATTGCAGAAACGCTCAATGCCAAAGCTGAAGATATTATCTTTACCTCGAGCGGGACAGAAGCCAACACTACTGCTCTTTTAGAGACGGCAGACCGCTTAAAAGACAAAGGACGCCATATTATTTCATCCAAGGTCGAACACTCCAGCGTTTACCAGTGTATGCGCCGTTTGGAAGACCAGGGCTTTAGAGTGACCTATTTGGATCTCGATGCAGAAGGCCATATTGATCCCAAGGCGGTTGAAGCAGCCATAGGAGAAGATACTATTATGGTTTCCATTATGCACGGCAATAATGAATTAGGGAGTTTGCAGCCTATTGAAGAAATTGGCCAAATCTGCCAGGAAAAAGGAATCTTCTTCCATAGCGATACGGTGCAAACTTATATGAAAGTGCCTATCGATGTGGAAGCTTTCCATATCGACGCCTTGGCCCTGTCTGCTCACAAAATTCATGGGCCCAAGGGAATTGGTTTCCTCTACTACCGCAATAGTAAGGATAACTTTACCTCTTTCTTACCCGGGGGAAGCCAAGAACATGGTAAGCGGGCTAGCACGGAGAGTTATCCGCTAATCGCTGGCTTAACCAAGGCGGTTGACTTGGCCAAAGACAATCTGACTGAGCGGATGGCGACATTACAAAGCTTACGCCAATATTTTCTTGATGGAGCAGAGGCTAGGGGGCTCGACTTTCGAATCAATGGCCCTGAGCAAGCCGAATTAGCCAATATCCTGAATATCTATTGGCCTGGTCATCCGAGCGACCAAACCCTGATTAAATGTGACCTCAACCAGGTTTATTTATCGGCAGGATCTGCCTGTAGCGCGGGGAGCTTGGAGCCTAGTCGTGTCCTGGTGAACCTCTATGGGGAAGCGGATGATCGCATTCGTCAAAGCCTGCGTTTATCTTTTGATCCCGCAACGTCTCAAGCCGATCTCGACCAAGTGCTCGACCTGCTAGCCAGTTTTGAATCATAAGGAGGTTTCTATGGCTTATCCAAAAACAGCAAAATTACCTGGGGGCTCCCAAGTCTATCAGTTACATCCGGACTGCAAGAAGTATAGCCTGCGTGACTATAACTTTGTCGAAAGTAAGTCGGGTAACTTCCAATACGACCAAGAAGTCAAAGCCGACTTTGCCAGTTCCCGGGCTGTTCGCTTAAAGATTACTGTTGATAAAGACTTAAGCGGTCTTAAAATGAATGTCACCAATCAAAAAGGCTTGAAAACGGTCAATGTGTTTAAGTCTGAAGGGATGGCTGATTTTATTGAGCCTCTAGCCTTTATTTTAGAGGATATGGAGCAGTACAAGATCATAGAAAAACTTGCTGATGAAGACTAAACTTTCTCATCGGCCTCTCGGAAGACAAAAAGAGACTGGACGCTTGTGGAATGAGCGCCAGTCTCTTTTGTCTTTACTTAGTCCTTGTTAAGGATTTCTTTGGCCCTGTCTTGGATAAAGTCTTCAAGGCTTTGGCCTTCGATTAAGGCCTGGTCCATGTTTGACCAATCCACATTGAGTTTAAAGAAATTGATGGTTAAGGTATTTCCTTCAGTGATATGGCTGATGTCATAGGCCCCCACAAAATTAATGACCAACTGATTATAGGCCGTCTCCGTTTGAAATTCTTCTTTCAATTGGTTAACATTTAATTGTTTGACAATGGGGAGCATCATTTCGACATTACCGGGATCATCCGCATTGAAGAAATTAAAGTCGTAGAATTCTTTGGCTTTTGGGCTTGCTTCTGCCAAAGGTTCCTTATTAACGATAGCCGAAAGCACCATACGGGCGGTCTCTTGGCTGAAGTCGTCCGTATAAACAGCTTGCATGGCAGGATTGGATACAATATCAGAGATATAGGAATCGCTCACCTTATTACCAGCTGCTACTGTTTGCCAGAGGAATTGGAGCAATTCGATGACTTCGTTGTTTATTTTAATACTTTCTAACATATGACATTCTTGCCTTCTTTCTTTACATGGTGCAGTTTAACCCCTAGGAGTGTTATAACATGAAAGCCCTTATTTGTCCATCGATTTGCTAGTTTTAAGGCTTGGGATAATCTGACTTGAAATTTCCCCTCGGAGCTCGTAAAATATGAAGATGTTACACAAGACAAATGCGACCTTCAATCGTAAATATATAAAGAAAGATGGTGATCTTGTGTCAGAAGCTAAAAAAGAACGTGTCATTGTTGGGATGTCTGGGGGTGTTGATTCCAGCGTCTCCGCTCTCTTATTGAAAGAGGCAGGCTATGATGTCATCGGCCTCTTCATGAAGAATTGGGACGAGAAGGATGAGAATGGTGTGTGCACAGCCACCGAAGACTACCAAGATGTTGCCAAGGTAGCTGAACAGATTGGAATTCCCTACTATTCGGTTAACTTTGAGAAAGAGTATTGGGACCGGGTCTTTACTTATTTTTTAGATGAGTATAAGAAGGACCGGACCCCTAATCCTGATGTGATGTGCAATAAAGAAATCAAATTCAAGGCCTTCTTGCAGTATGCTGAAGAGCTGGGAGCGGACTATATCGCGATGGGCCATTATGCTCAAGTTTGCCGGGATGAGGCTGGTTCTGTCCACTTGCTGCGAGGCCAGGATGCGAATAAGGACCAAACCTATTTCCTCAACCAGTTGTCCCAAGCGCAATTGCAGAAGGCCCTCTTCCCGATTGGCCATTTGGAGAAAGCGGAGGTCCGTAAGATTGCGGAAGATAATCACTTGGCCACCGCCCATAAGAAAGATTCAACAGGTGTTTGCTTTATCGGTGAGCGGAATTTTAAGAGCTTCCTCTCCAATTATTTGCCCGCTAAGCCTGGTAAGATGCTGACTTTAGATGGTCAGGTCATGGGGGAACATGCCGGGCTCATGTACTATACCATTGGCCAACGCAAGGGCTTGGGCATTGGCGGCACGAGCAAGGGCAATGAGCCTTGGTTTGTGATCGGTAAGGACCAGGCCAAGAATGTCCTCTATGTCGGCCAAGGCTTCCACCATCCTATGCTCTATGCGGATTGGTTGGCAGCCTCTGACCTCTCTTTCACCCAGGATGACTGGGCAGAGACGGACTTTGAATGTACGGCTAAGACCCGCTACCGGCAACAAGACCTGCCTGTCCGCGTCCAAATCCAAGCAGATGGTACAGCCAAGGTGACTTTCAAGGAAGCTGCCCGGTCGATTACGCCTGGCCAGGCCATTGTCTTTTACCGGGGGGAAGAGTGTCTAGGTGGGGGGACCATCGATGCCGCCTACCAAGGCGACCAACGCCTCCAATACCAATAGCCTTGATATTAAGCTCCAGTCAGTCAGCTGGGGCTTTTTCCAATGCCAGGGCCTTATGTTATAATGTTAGGCGTATGTTAAAAGTTTGATCAAGAGACAAGGAAAGGAGGAGGCAGGTGAGCCAGACAGATAGCCCAGACTATATCATTGGGGAGATCCAAGCGATTTTTTTTGAGAACCCCAGTAATTATTACAAGGTGATGCAAATCTCTGTAGAAGAAACCAATACCATGTACTCAGAGAAGAAAATTGTTGTCACAGGGAACTTTGTCTCCATTCAAGAAGGAACAGCCTATCAATTCAATGGCCAGCTCGTGGAACACCCTAAATATGGTCTCCAGTTTCAGGTTCAATCTTTTGAACCGGTTAAGATTACCAGTAAGAATGGCTTGGTTCGTTACTTTTCTTCTGCCCAGTTTCCGGGCATCGGCAAGACCTTGGCTAGTCGGATCGTTGAAGTGCTTGGGAGCCAAGCTATCGATGTGATCTTGACTGAACCCGACCGCTTGAAGGAGGTCAAGGGCCTGTCTAAGAAATTACGGACCATGTTGGTAGAACTGATCCAGCAAGACCAAGGCAGCCAACGGGTGATGATGCAGCTGTCGGAGTGGGGCTTCTCCTCCAGTCTGTCTGCTCGGATCTACGAAAAATACCGGGACCAGGCGGTGGAAGTGATTGAAGAGAATCCCTATCAATTGGTGCGTGAAATTGAGGGCTTCGGCTTCAAGCGGGCGGACCAATTGGCAGCCAAATTGGACCTGGCCTATGATAGCCCCAAGCGTTTAGCGGGCGCTTTAGACTACTGCCTCTATGAAATCTGTTACCAATCAGGCAATACTTATGTGGAAGCCGACCAGCTGGTTCAGATTGCAACAGACCAGGCCAATATGGGCCTCTACCAAGACCGGGTATCCTGCCAAGCGGTCCAGTCCAGTTTGGATAAACTCCTGGAAGAGGGCCTCCTAGTCTGTCCTGAGGGGTCGAGCCGGGTGGCCTTGCCCCATCTCTTTGTTCAAGAAGAGACCATTGCCCGGCGGTTAACGGATATGATTGCCTCCCCATTAGGCCAAGACTTAGACCAGGCAGCCATAGACCAGGCCATAGACCAAGTCGAGATTGAATGGAATATCAAATACGGTCAGGCGCAAAAGCAAGCGATTAAAGAGGCTCTCCGCTCTAAATTCTATGTCCTGACAGGGGGGCCAGGGACGGGGAAGACGACCGTCCTTAAAGGAATTGTTGCGGTTTATGCCAAGCTCCACAAGCTATCTCTAGCCGAGGAAGATTATGTCGAAGATAGTTTCCCCATTGCCCTCGCAGCCCCCACTGGACGGGCAGCCAAGCGGATGTCTGAAGTCATTGGTCTTCCTGCCTCAACCCTCCACCGCCTGCTGGGTCTGACCAAGGATGAATCTGATGAGGGTCTGGAAGGCATTGGCGCCATGCTAGAAGCTGACCTCTTGATTGTGGATGAACTGTCCATGGTGGATACCTGGCTGGCCTACCAGCTCTTGGAGAGTATTCCGCCTTATATGCAGGTTATTTTTGTGGGGGATGAGGATCAGCTGCCTTCAGTCGGGCCAGGTCAAGTTCTCGCCGATATCTTAAGGGCCCAGGTTGCTCCAGCCCGAGAATTGGACGAAATTTTTAGGCAGAGTGATGATTCTTCGATTACCCACTTGGCCCACCAAATCAAGCAGGGCTTGCTCTCGCCTGATTTGACCCGCCAACATGCTGACCGGTCCTTTATCAAGGCGCGAAGCCAGCAAATTCCAGAAATCGTCGCCCAAGTTGCTGAACGGGCCCTAGCCAAGGACTATCCCCTGCGTGATGTCCAGGTCCTGGCCCCGATGTATAAGGGGGAAGCGGGGATTGATCACATCAATGAAGTCCTCCAGGAACGCTTGAATCCGAATCCCGACAATAACAGGCGAGAAGTCGTTTACTTTGAGAAGATTTTCCGGGTAGGGGACAAGGTCCTCCAGCTCCAGAACCAAGCAGAAAAAAATGTCTTTAATGGCGATATGGGTGAAATTGTAGCCATTTTTTTCGCCAAGGAAACGGCGTCGAAGTCTGACGAAATTGTTGTAGCCTTCGATGAGGTCGAGGTGACTTATGCGCGAACGGACTGGAAGCAGCTCGCCCTGGCTTACTGTACCTCTATCCATAAGGCCCAGGGATCGGAATTTCCCATCGTGATCCTTCCCTTGGTCCACCAGCACCAGCGCATGCTCAAGCGCAACCTGGTCTATACCGCCATTACTCGGGCCAAGCAGTCCTTGATTATGTGCGGGGAAGAGGCTGCCTTCGCCCATGCTATCCAACACCAGGGAGCAAGCCGGCAGACCCAGCTCTATGACTTCTTATTGATTCGGGCAGGGAAGGAAAGGCCGGCAAGTGAGCCGGCAGAGAAGCCAGCGGACCGCCCACCAGAGGCGGGAGATTCCGCTCCGATCGTGGCTGCAGAGACGGCCCCTGGTCCAAAGCTTCTAACACCCGACCTTGTCACTAGCCAGCAGATCGATCCCATGATTGGGATGGCAGGGGTCAGCCCTTATGACTTCTAGAAGAATCCGCTCCTCACTTGACAGGATCGACCTAGAGGCCTTATAATCATTAATGATTTGAAATCTAGAGAAGAATTTATCCATGGGACCTGTAGCGAGAACGGATAGTGCAAGCGTTCACCCCTTTTGGACGCTCTCTTCTTAAACTCGCAAATGAAAGTTTGCCGCGCTCGCGTTAACAAGCTAATGAAGTGGTAATATCAAAGACGGTGATATTACAATAAAGGTGGTACCGCGTTCTAAGCGCCCTTTATTGTAATAGCGCCGTTATTTTTTTAGGAGGATAAGATGAAACAATTAACTAGTGCAGAAATTCGCCAATTATTCTTAGATTTCTGGGAAAGTAAGGCCCATGATATCTATCCGAGTGCGTCATTGGTGCCCCAAGACGATCCAACGCTCTTGTGGATTAACTCTGGTGTGGCCGCACTCAAGCATTATTTGGATGGGTCCGAAAAACCTAAAAATCCGAAGATTGCCAACGCGCAGAAGTGTATCCGGACCAATGATATTGAGAATGTAGGGGTAACAGCCCGCCACCAAACCTTCTTTGAAATGCTAGGGAACTGGTCTATCGGTGACTATTTCAAAGAAGAAATGCTGCCTTGGGCCTGGGAATTCCTCACTGACGATAAGTGGCTGGGCTTAGACAAGGACCGCCTGTACATGACCTACCACCCAGATGATGAAGAGAGCTTAAAAATCTGGCGGGAAACCACCCAACTGAGTGAAGATCATTTTGTTCCAATGGAGGATAACTTCTGGGACCTAGGTGCTGGTCCCTGTGGCCCTGATACCGAAATTTTCTTTGACCGGGGAGAGGCCTTCCAAGACTTAGCAGATGATGATCCTGAAATGTATCCAGGTGGTGAGAATGAACGTTATCTAGAAATTTGGAACGTTGTCTTCTCACAATTCAACCACATGGCAGATGGCACTTACCAACCCCTAGAACAAAAGAATATTGATACGGGCATGGGCTTGGAACGGATTACCAGTGTGATCCAAAATACGGAAACAAACTTTGAAACCGACCTCTTTGTCCCTATTATTAAGGCTATCGAACCGCTGACGGCTGGTCACCATTACGGCGAAGATGCGGCTAGCGATACAGCCTTCAAAGTGATTGCGGACCACGTGCGGGCGGTGACCTTTGCTATTGGTGACGGCGCCTTACCCTCGAATGAAGGACGCGGTTACATCCTCCGCCGCTTAATCCGCCGCTCTGTCATGTACGCTAAGCAGCTAGGTATTAAAGAAGCTTTCTTAGCTAAGCTGGTCCCTGTAGTGGCAGAGGTCATGGGCAGCCATTATCCGAATATTGGCCAGCAAGCGGATTTCATCGAAACCATCATTGGTCAGGAGGAAAAACGCTTCCAAGAAACCATTGAAGAAGGGCAAGCTATCCTCGATGATATGGTCAAAACGCTTAAAGAAAATAATGAAAAAGTGCTTTCGGGCCAAGATGCCTTCAAACTCTATGATACCTATGGCTACCCCCTCGAATTGACCGAAGAACTCTTGGAAAAAGAAGGTTTGGGGATTGATGAAGCCGGCTTTAATGAAGAAATGCAAGCCCAACGTGAACGGGCTCGGGCTGCCCGTAAGCAAATGGGCGGTTTAGCCGTCCAATCCACTATTCTGTCGGACTTGGACGTGCCAAGTCAATTTACCGGTTACCAAGAAAGCGAAAGCCTGGGTCAGATTAATGCCCTGGTCTATCAGGACCAATTAGTGGACCATGTTCCCGCTGATAGCGTCGCTTATCTGCTAGCTGATAAGACACCTTTCTACGGTGAACGTGGGGGCCAAGTGGGAGATACGGGAGCTATTTATAGCCCGGCCGGCGAATTATTGGCCCATGTGACCGATGTCCAACATGCTCCAAATGACCAAAACCTACATGAAATTGAAACGGTCCAAGCCCTAGACCTGGGCCAAGAAGTCCGTCTCGTCGTAGACAAGGAACGTCGCAGCTTGATCCGCAAGAACCACACCGCTACCCACTTGCTCCATCAGGCGCTGAAGGATGTGCTCGGCGACCAGGTCAACCAAGCGGGCTCTCTCTTAGACGACCGTTACCTCCGCTTTGACTTTACCTACTTTGGCCATATCGAAGCTGACCAGCTCCAAGCCATTGAAGACCGGGTCAACCAAAAAATCTATGACAGTATTCCTGTTAAAACTGTGATTACCGATGCGGATACCGCTAAGGCAGAAGGGGCTATGGCCCTCTTTACAGACAAGTATGACAAGCTCGATGAAGTCCGTATGGTTAAGGTATCGGATTGGTCGATTGAACTCTGCGGGGGGACCCATGTTAGAAACACTGCTGAAATTGGTCTCTTCAAGATTATCAGCGAAAGTGGGGTTGGTTCAGGCGTGCGCCGGATTGAAGCCCTGACCTCTAAAGCAGCTATCGAGTACTTCCAAGGCCTGGAAAGCTTGCTGGAAGATATCCGCCAAGAAAGCAAGGCCAAGGAAAGAGACGGTATCTTGAACCGAATCAAGCAGCTTGAAGCACAGAATAAGGAAATGAGCCAGGAAATTGAATCCCTCCATGCCAAGGCCAATGCCCAAGCAGCTAAGAATATTTTCCAAGATGTGGAAGACATTGCGGGTATTCGTTTGATTGCCCAAGAACTGCCTAACCGCTCGATGGACGACTTGCGCAAGATTTCTGATGAATGGAAACAAAGAACAGACTCTGACCTCCTGGTGCTGGCTACGTCAAGTAAGGGCAAGGCCAATCTCTTAGTTGCTGTTAAGGCTGACTTGATTGACAAGGGCCTTAAAGCAGGGGAAATTATTAAACAAATCGCACCTAAGATCAATGGGGGCGGTGGGGGCCGTCCAGACATGGCCCAAGCCGGTGGGAAGAACCCAGCCGGGATTCCCGATGCCCTAGCTGAAGTCAAAACTTTGTTAACCCAACTTTAAGTTTTGATTACATAGGACCAAGCTTCTTGTACTTCTGTCATATTTTGGTTAAAATGATGTTAAAAGATTTGGAGGTGCGATAAGGTATGAGTGTCAAAGATGAAACAGTTCTATTCAAGTTTGATGAAAACAAAGAAAAAAATGTTCGTGAAACACTGGATATCGTATATGATGCACTTGTAGAAAAAGGCTATGATCCAAGTAGTCAGATTGTAGGCTATCTCTTATCAGGAGACCCTGCTTACATTCCTCGTCATAACCAGGCCCGCAACCTAATTCGTTATCATGAACGTGACGAAATTATTGAAGAATTAATTCGCAGTTATATGGAAAAGAGTGGGCGCGAGGTCTAATGAAGAGGTATTTAGGATTAGATGTTGGTTCAAGAACTGTGGGGGTCGCTGTCAGCGACCCCCTTGGACTGACTGCCCAAGGTTTAGAAATTATCCCGATTAATGAAGACCAAGAAGAATTTGGCTTAGAGCGCTTGGGCCAACTGATTGAGAGTTACCAAGCCAGCAAAGTCGTGATTGGCCTGCCCAAAAATATGAATAATTCAGAAGGTCCGCGCGCTGAAGCTTCGCGTGCTTATGGCGATTTAGTCAAGCAAGAATTTGGCCTGGAAGTGGTCTACCTAGACGAACGCTTGACGACCATGCAGGCAGAGCGGATGCTCATTGAAGCGGGCGATGTCAGTCGCAAGAAGCGCAAGCAGGTCATCGATAAGCTGGCCGCGGTTCTTATCTTACAGACTTATTTAGACCAAGAAAGAGCGTGAGAAAATTATGGCAAGTGAAGACAATAAAGAATTAATTACGATTTATGATGAAGATGGCAATGAGAGCCTCTATGAGATTCTCTTTACTTTTGAATCCGATGATTTTGGCAAGTCCTATGTCCTCCTCTATCCAGCAGGTTCAGGAGATAGTGATGAGCTAGAAATTCAAGCCTTCTCATACCAAGAGAATGATGATGAATTAAACGGCAGCCTTTATCCTATCGAAAGTGATGAAGAATGGGATATGGTAGAGGAAGTTTTAAATACCTTTGTATCTGATGAACTGTAATTTAGCCTAGAGCCTCTATCGCGCTGCGAGATTTTTGCGTAGTGGGGCTAGGTGAACAGACGCATTGAAAAGAAGAGGCTGAGAGATGGCAGCGTCAAGCCAGCCTCTTTTTTTATCATGTGGCAGGCGACAGGGTCTGTCCGAGGATTAGCTGGTGATTGGCACACTGACACGAATCGATTAGAGAACAGAGAATAGGAGCGTTCACATGAGAAAAAGAACAAGAAGGCAGCCTCGAGAAGGCGCTGAACAGGAACACTTAGAAGGGCAAGGGCCCAAGCGGAAGTCTGTAACCAACCGCTTAATCACTTCTTTATTTGTGACCCTGATTGTGATTGTCCTGGCTTTTGCGGCTTATATTGGCGTCATGGCATCGACAGGGGGCTTTAAGCCGTCTAAGGATATTGTCATTGAAGTCCCCCAAGGCGCTAGCCAGGCTAGTGTGGCCCAGGAATTAGAGGACAAGCAAGTCATCTTTAATGATGATATCTTCCGCCTCTACCTGCGTCTCAACCCCATCGATAACCTCCAAGCGGGAACTTATAAGATGCAGACCCATTCTAGCTTCGCCCAGGCCGCTGAAAACCTGGCCCAGGGTGCCAAGGAGATGGAAGCAGGGATCGCTATCCCAGAAGGAACTGACATTGAGTCCATGGCGACTATTATTGAGCAGAATACGCCCTTCTCAGCCCAAGACTTTATGGCCTTAGTGACTAGTCCAGCGTATTTCCAAAAGCTCCTAGCCACTTATCCGGAACTCTTAGCCGATGTCAGTGAAAATGATAATGTTCGCTATAAATTGGAGGGTTACCTCTTCCCTGCTACCTATCAGTTGCGGGAAGGTCAGGACCTAGAAGCCTTTGTGACCCAGATGGTAGATGAGACGAATAAGTTCTACCAAAGCAACAAGCCAGCCTTCCAAGCTTCTGACTTATCCGTGAATGAGATCTTTACCCTGGCTTCTTTAGTCGAAGCAGAAGCCTCTACGACTGAAGACCGGGCCATGATTGCAGGGGTCTTCTATAATCGCTTAGCGGATAAGATGCCTATCCAATCTGATATTTCGGTCAATTATGCCTTAGGGGAGCACAAGTCTTATGTGACCATCAAGGATACCCAGGTTGATTCGCCTTATAATCTTTATAAGAACCCAGGCTTAGGACCCGGGCCTTATAACAACCCAGGGGCTGAATCGCTCAAGGCGGTACTCAACCCTAAAGAAAATGACTACTATTACTTTGTGGCTGACCTATCAACGGGTGAAGTTTATTATTCCAAGACCTATGAAGACCACCTCAAGCTAGTGGACGAACACGTGAGCGAAGAGGATGCTAAGCTCGCCCAACCTAAGACCAGTCAAGCGACGAGCCAGAGTCAATCACAAGCACCAAGTACAAGCAATTAAGGGGAGACATTATGACACAACAAATCGTTATCGGCGTTACCGGGGGAACCGGGAGCGGAAAAACGACTATTACCAATCGCATTATGGAAGAATTTAAAGACGTTTCAATCGTCTATATTCCGCAAGATGCCTACTATAAGGACCAGAGCCATCTGACCATGGAAGAACGTCAGCAGACCAACTATGACCATCCTCTGGCTTTCGATATGGAACTCTTGAAGGAACATATCAGCCAGTTGAGTCAAGGGCAAGCCATCGATATGCCGGTCTATGATTTCGCTGAACACAATCGAAGCCAGGAAACTGTCCATGTAGAACCTAAGAAGATTATTATCTTAGAAGGCATCCTTTCTCTCTATGACCCTGAATTAAGAGACTTGATGACCATTAAAGTCTTTGTCGATACGGATGCGGATATTCGGATTATCCGCCGCATTAAGCGTGACATGGCCGAACGGGGACGGTCTTTAGACTCTGTCATTAACCAGTACATGTCTGTGGTTAAACCCATGCACGAGGAATTTATCGAGCCAACTAAACGGTTTGCTGACTTGATTATTCCAGAAGGTGGCTCGAACTATGTCGCCATCGACTTATTACAAACTAAAATAAAAGATATCTTAAAATAAGCCATTCTTATATTGCAATAGGGCCACGAAAGTGGTACCCTATTGCTATTGATTTTTAATTTAATTGATGAAGGAGTAAGATTCATGGTAGAAGAAAGCTATCCAATGACAATCGAAGGCAAAGAACGCCTTGAAGCAGAATTAGAAGATTTAAAAGTAAATAAACGACCAGAAGTGGTTAGTCGGATTAAGATTGCACGCTCCTATGGGGACCTCTCAGAAAATTCTGAATATGAGGCAGCCAAGGACGAGCAAGCATTTGTCGAAGGACAAATTGCTAAATTAGAAAAAATGATCCGCTATGCTGAAATCATTAATCCTGATGAATTAGCTAGCGATGAAGTGTCAATCGGTCGTAAGGTAAGCTTCGTTGAATTGCCTGACGGCGATGAAGAAGCCTATACCATCGTCGGTAAGGCTGAAGCTGATCCCCTGTCAGGTAAGATCTCCAACGAATCACCTATCGCCCAAGCCTTAATCGGTAAAAAAGTAGGCGACCAAGTCAGCTTCGAAACCCCAGGCGGCGAACTCGCCCTGAAAATAACCGCAGTAGAAAAAGCTGAGTAAAGACAAGGGTGTGAGTAAGAGCGCTTAGACTTGAATGATTGGAGGCTCATCGAATAAGGCTGACATCAGTCAGACGTTTCGATGAGCCGAAATCACTTCAAGTCTGCTCTTGCAAACCCGACTAAAAAGGGTGTGAGCAAAGGCGTTCAGAAAGGGATGACTGGAGGCAAAGAGGAAAAGATCGGCTGCAAGCCGGTCGTTCCACTTTGCTGAAGTCACTCCCTTTCTACCTTTGCGAACCCGACTAAACAGGGTGTGAAGGCTGGCGGGAGAAATAGACCTCTGGAGCAAAGAGACAGAGAAGGCTGAAGGCCTTCGACCGATCTTTGTGAAGAGGAGCTATTTCTGCCAGCCTGAGCCCGACTAAACAGGGTGAGAGGGCGCGCGTTTAGCTTCCTTTCACTGGAGCAAGTCACCAGAGCAGTCTGAAGGACTGCGGCGGAGACTTGTGAAGTGGCAAGGAGGCTGCGCGACCGAACCCGATTAGGGTGTGAGGGCTGCTGTCTGGTTCAAACAATTGGCCAAGCTTCAATCAGAGCGTCTGAGTGTGGGTTAGCAAGAGGCAGGGCACAAACAGAGCGCCCGATTGTGTTTTTGCAGCCACCAACATATCAATAGGGCCTCCCAGGGTGGGTTAGCGGCATTCAACACACAAACAGAACTTTCGAGTGTGGATTAAGAAAGCAAAGCTAACGACAAAGGGGGCTGAAGGCTGGGACTTAGCTTCCAGCTTTTTTTATTCTTTGGACTCAGGATTTGTTATAATAGAAAGAAAGGAGGGATGGTTTTGAAGTTCATTTGCCAGTTATTGGCCGTTTTTATTGTGGGCCTGCTTCTTTATGATTTTTCTCAAGCCTTGGGTATTTTTCTCATATTTTTCTTAGCGATTAGTTTGTTGGCCTTGCTCTTCCAGCTACCGGCAGGGAAGACATGGCCAGCCTATATCCGTCTACCCTTGTTCTTTTTGGCCTTGCTTATCCTCTGTTTGACCTTGTTCCAGCTGGCGCATTTTTGGTTGATCCTATCGCTCACTGGCTTGATCATTGGCCTTCAACTCTGGCAGAAAGAAAGACGGGATACAAGTGACTTCCAATTGATTCAGGGAGAAGAGGGAATCGGTCAAAGGCAAGGGGCTTTCTTTCAATTGGATGATTGGTTTGGCTTCAAGACAGTTCCAGTTAAGACATATGATTGGAATAATTTCCATGATTATTCCCTCCATGCCTACCGTTTCATTGATCTGACTGAGAAACTACCTGTCAAAGGTAAGCAGTGGCTAGCGGTTAGCCAGCTTCATGGTCGGATTAAATTGGTGCTCCCCCAAGCCCAGGCTTGCCAATTGAACATCCAAGCCTATCGGACCCAGTTGACTTGGCAGGGGCAGACCTATTGCTTGAACAACCAACGCTTGACCTTAAGGACGGATAATGACTTGGATGATGACCGGGAAGTGATTATTGACTTGACCCAATTTTGGGGAGAAGTAGAGGTGGTCTTCCTATGAAATGGCGACGTTTATTTTCCATTTTTATCGCTTGTTTGATCTTTGCCTATGCCTTATTTGCCCTAATCCTCTACTTTTGCTTGGAACTAGGCTGGCTGACTCCTATCCAGTGGACTTGGCAGGATTTGCCAGCTAGCTTGGTCTTTCTTTTATTGCCAGCTTGTTTGGCTTTTGTCCTTTCCCTATGCTTGTATGGCTTAATTTTTCGCGATGAAGACCTATTGCTTTATTATCTCAACCAGCTCAGTCAAGGCCATATTCACCAATTAGATCGTCTGAACTTGAAGGAGAACCTCTATTTGAGCCCTGACTTACTGGCGAGTCTGGACCGGTTAAAAGCTTATAACCAAGCTGAACGCCTCCAGCAGCAGAATCTTCACCTCCAGCTAGACCAGGCGAGCATCGGGAAGACGGAAGCGGAAATTATCCAAGCTGAGCGCCAACGCGTGGCTCGAGAGCTCCACGATTCCGTTAGCCAGGAACTCTTTGCGATGACGATGCTGCTAGCGACGCTCGACCAGGTCTCTGAACAAACGGCTGGGCCTGAAGCTGACCTGCGTCAGAAAATTGCTCAGCTGGCTCAGAATGCACAGAATGAATTGCGAGCCCTTCTGCTTCATCTTCGTCCTATCGCCTTGGAAAATCGCAGCTTAGCTCAGGGCATCCAGCACCTCTTCGCTGAGCTAGAAGGGAAGTTAGCCATTCGTTTTGTCAGGCGCTTTGATGTGGGAGACTTGGATAAAGAAATTGAGAATAATCTCTTCCGGATTGTCCAAGAGCTTTTATCGAATAGTTTGCGGCATGCCCAAGCCAGTGAAATTGAGTGCCAGCTTTTTACCCGCCAGGACCGGCTTTATTTGATCTTTCGAGACAATGGTAGGGGCTTCAAGCAAGAGCCCGGCCAACGAGCAGGTTATGGCCTCCAACATATCCGTGAACGGGTAGACCAGCTGGCGGGGGACTTACAGATTATCAGCCAAGAGGGACAGGGAACCCAAGTAAGGATTCAAATTGCCCTCGACCAGGATAGAGAGAGGAAGACTTAGATGATTAAAGTATTGATTGTTGATGACCATGAAATGGTACGCCTCGGAGTAGCTTCTTATTTAGCCATCCAGGAAGATATCGAGGTCATAGCGGAGGCTGTGAATGGCCAGGAAGCTTATGACAAGGCTATGTCCCTCCACCCTGACCTTATCTTGATGGACGTTGTGATGGACGAGATGGATGGCATAGAAGCAACCCAGGCCATCCTTGCTGATTGGCCAGAAGCTCGGATTCTCATGGTAACTAGCTTCTTAGATGACGATAAGCTCTATCCCGCTATAGAAGCAGGGGCTAAGGGCTATATCTTGAAGACTTCCTCTGCCCAGGAAATTGCCCAAGCCATTCGCCAGGTTATGGCAGGCCAAGAAGTGATGACCCAGGCCGTGGCAGAGAAGATGCAAGAAGACAAGCACAAGGCTAAAGAACGCCAGCTGCATGATGACTTGACCAAGCGTGAATTGGAAGTGCTCGCTTTAATTGCGGAAGGTAAGTCCAACCAAGAAATTGCAGATCTTTTGTTTATAACGCTAAAAACCGTTAAGACCCATGTTTCCAATATTCTTTCTAAATTAGAAGTCTCGGACCGTACCCAAGCAACCATCTATGCCTTTAAACATGGTCTGGTGAGAGAAGAAAAGGAGTAGGCCTTCATTTGAAGACTTACTCCTTTTTGTCATAGTAATTTTGATTTCGCTTGAGCATAGACTAGATGCCTTTGCTCACAGCCTGTTTAGTCGGGTTCGGGCTAGCAGAAATAGCTCCTCTTCGCAAAGACCCGCCGAAGACTTTCAGTCTTCTCTGGTTCTTTGCTCCAGAGGTCTATTTCTCCCGCTAGCTCTCACACCCTTTAGTCGGGTTCGCAAAGGCAAAAAGGGAGTGACTTCAGCAAAAGGGAACGACCGGCTGCTAGCCGCTCTTATCCCTTTTGCCTCCAGTCATCCCTTTCTGGACGCCTTTGCTCACACCCTGTTTAGTCGGGTTCGGTCTGGCAGCTTTCCTGTCACTTCACAAGTCTCCGCCGCAGTCTTGCAGACTGCTCTGGTGACTTGCTCCAGTGAAGGAAAGCTAAGCGCCAGCCCTCACACCCTGTTTAGTCGGGTTCGCAAGAGCAGACTTGAAGTGATTTCAGCTCATCGAAACGTCTGACTGAGGTCAGCCTTATTCGATGAGCCTCCAATCATTCAAGTCTAAGCGCTCTTGCTCACACCCTGTTTTACACAGACATGACGACTGACATGATGAGTGGGTTGCGTTTGGTTCGTTTATATAAGAAGGGTTGGAGCGAGTTTTGGATGCTGTCGCGTAAAATTTTCTCGTTGACCTTGTTGCCTGAGTTCAAGTGGCCGATGACGGCTGTTTGGATGACGCGTTGGGCATCGCTGATCAGGTCTTCTGATTCTCGCATGTAGATAAAGCCGCGCGAGACGATAGCTGGACCTGCTAGGAGTTGATTTGTTTCGAAGTCGATAGTGACAACCACTAGGACTAAGCCATCTTCAGAGAGCTTATGGCGGTCTCTAAGAACAATATTGCCGATATCGCCGATGCCCTTACCGTCAACATAGACATCATTGGCAGGGATATGGCCTGCCCGACGTGCAGAATCCTCCGTCAGGGCTAGGACGTCTCCGTTATCCATGATGAAGGTATTCTCCCGTGGAATCCCGAGGCTGACAGCGGTATCTGCTTGGATGGATAACATCCGGTACTCGCCATGGACTGGCATGAAGTATTTAGGTTTCAAGAGACTCAGCATTAGTTTCTGTTCTTCTTGCGAGCCGTGGCCAGAGGTATGGACATTGTTGATCTTACCGTGAACAACTTCAGCCCCTGCCTCCAGTAATTTGTTAATTACTCGGTTTACACTGATGGTATTACCTGGGATAGGTGAGGAGGAGAAGATAACGGTATCACCATCTTGGATGGAGATCTGACGGTGGGTCCCGTTGGCAATCCGGCTCAAGGCTGCCATGGGTTCACCCTGAGACCCGGTACACATGATCATAACCTCATTGCTAGGGTACTTATTAATATCCTTGCCATCAATTAAGACACCCTTAGGTAGGTCAAAATAGCCAATCTCTTGGGCATTGCGCACGGCATTTTCCATCGATCGTCCAAAGACTGCCACTTTGCGGTGGTTGGCGATGGCGATGTCGATGGCTTCCGATAAGCGGGAGATATTGGAAGCGAAGCTAGCGAAGATAATCCGCCCTTCAATCTTATCGATAATATCTTTCAAGGCGCTGCTAACGACCCGTTCCGACTTGGTAAAGCCCGTAATCTCTGAGTTGGTGGAGTCACCGAGCAAGCAGAGGACACCTTCGTCTCCTAGACGGGCTAACTTATGCAAGTCGGCCTTCTTACCGGTTGGCGTAAAGTCGAACTTGTAGTCTCCGGTGAAAACAATATTCCCTGAAGGTGTCTTCACACAGATCGCCATGGCATCGGGAATCGAGTGGGTCACTCGGGCAAAGCTAACCTGGGTCTTACGGAATTTGATGACGCTATCTTCATCTACTTCATGCAGTTCAGCGTCACGCAGTAAGTGGTGTTCTTCTAGTTTAGCGCGGATGAGGGCTAGGGACAGGGCCCCAGCATAGATCGGTACATTGACTTGCTTGAGCAAGAAGGGGACACCACCGATATGGTCTTCGTGACCGTGGGTGATGAAGACGCCCTTAATCTTGTCTTGGTTTTCAATGAGATAGGAATAATCTGAAATCACATAGTCAATGCCTAGCAAATCATCCTCGGGGAACATGACCCCAGCATCCAGAACAATGATCTCATCTTGGAATTGGATACAGTACATATTCTTGCCGATTTCGCCTAAACCCCCAATGGCGAAAACAGCTGTTTCATGGTTTTTAATTTTTAACTTCATTAATCAGCAAACTCCGTTAATTCGAAACGGTCACTCTTTTGCTCATAGGCTAAGTGAGCGTCGTCTAATAATTGGATGTGCTCAACATGGTAAGGGGTTTTTTCAGCGAGGATACGGCGGACTTCAGTCACCGATTCAGCATCGATGTAAAGAGCCTGCGTATGTTCGCGTGTTGGCACTTCAGTTTTTGTTTTTTGATAAAAAACTTTATAAATCATAGTTTTCCTTCTTTCACATAATATTTATTTATTGTTAATTAATAATTTGGAGAATAGCTTCTCTACCACTCTAACATTTTAACATATTCTAAGTGAAGAATGCTAAAGAATGGCCTTTTTTTACAAATTCGCCTTAAGTGTAGCATAGGATAGCGATAAAAAAGCAAGCACTCCCGGCCATAACAAAGAGGTGCCAGGCCACATGGTAGTAGGCAACTTGGTCATCTTTGACATAGAAGTAGGTGCCTAGGGTGTAGGCAATTCCTCCAATCAGGGTCCAGACCAGTCCAGGCAGAGGGAAGTGGTCAATGAGTGGCTTGACGGTGAAGAGGACCAACCAGCCCATGGCGATATAGGTCCAGGTCTCCCAACGCTTAAAGCGGTCGCTCGCTCTTAAACTGAGGAAGATACCGCAAGCGGCGATCAGCCATTCCAAGATAAAAATAGGCCAACCAATCTTTGTTGGCAGGACGAGGAGGCAGTAGGGGGCGTAGGAACCCGCAATTAAGAGATAGATCGCGCAATGGTCAAAGATACGAAAAAGCGGGGCGACACGGGTAAATTTTAGACTATGGTAGAGAGTTGAGTTAAAATAAAGCATACACATGGCCAGTGTAAAATTAAGGTAGGCCAGTAGGTGGACAGGGCTCTCTAGGCGTACGGCCTTGAAACAGAGGCTAATGCAAGCAATAATGGCTAAGATAAGTCCAATGCCGTGGCTAACGGCACAGAAGACCTCATTGGTAATCTGGTAAGACTTGGACTGGAGAATTTCAGGGTCCTTGAAAACATTTTGCTGGCTGGGCACGTTAACACATCCTATCATTTTTAATCATATTATATCATATCCATATAAACAGTCGAAGGAAGACAAGGAGGATTCCATCATGAAGAAAGCATCAGCTGTTGACCTCTCTTTGATCGAGGAATTAACCCAACAGACCCAAGAAGAAATCAAAAAAATGAAACCCATCCATATTCTGGTGGTCGGTAAGACGGGAGTAGGGAAGTCAACCCTGATCAACCGCGTCTTTCGTGAGCGTTTGGTCGAAACGGGGATTGGTGAACCTATCACCAAGCACTTGCGTCAGATTACGAAGGACAACCTTCCCCTGGTCCTCTATGATACTCGGGGCTTGGAATTGGACGCCAGCATTCAAGACCAGGTGAGTCGGGAAATTAATGAATGCCTCGACCAATTAGAAGCCAAGGGTGAGACCATGCACTGCGCTTACTATTGCATCAATGCTTCTTCGTCGCGGATCGAACCCATGGAGAAAGCCTTTATCCAAGGACTAGCCGATAAGATGCCGGTGATCTTGGTCTTAACCCAGGCCATTGGACAGCCCGCTCAAGACTTCAAAAAGTACCTGGATAACTTGAACTTAAAGGTTCAAGCTGTTGTCCCCATTATGGCCAAAGACTATCCGGTCAGCCCAGATTATACTGTCCCAGCTTATGGTTTAGACCATTTGATTGAACAAACCCTGGCTGTAATCCCCCATGACGTCCAAGATGCTTTTAACAATGCCCAACAAGGAGACCTGGACCGCAAAGCACGATTGGCGCGGCGTTGGGCGCGCCGTTATATTATTTCAACATTTGGGGTTGGTTTTACACCGATTCCTTTTGCTGATGCTGCCCTAATTGTGCCCCTGCAGATCTCGATGCTCGCCCATATCACAGCCATTTTTGGTGTCTCTTTGGAACACCAAACCCTAGTGGGCCTAGTGGGAGCCGTCGGGGGAACAACAGGTGCGACCTTCTTGGGACGGACCTTAGTGGGCAATATCTTTAAGCTGATTCCAGGCCTAGGGAGTCTGGCGGGTGGCGCCATCTCAGGGGCTACGGCGTCCATTGTGACAACAGCTTTAGCTATGTCTTATATCTCGGTGCTCCGGGTGATTGCTGAACATGATATTCGCAATGAGAAGCTGTCAGCCAAGAGCATCCGCAAGCTCATGCAGAGCGAATTCAGGGCCCGGCTCAAACGGGGGAAGAAGGATCCGGACTATCAAGCGATCCGGGCCGAGCAGGAAAAAGAGAAGAATGATCACTAAGGAGGCTTTGCCTAGCAGGCTAGGCCTAGGCAGATATCATTTTTTTTGGTATGATGACAGTATTGTGAAAACAGACTAACATTTTGTGAGAGGGTGGGAATTTGGATGGCAGCCTACAGCAAGGAATTTATTTTAACGGAATTATTTTGTGATGCGAATGGGGAAGTAACCATGAAAGGCATTGTGGACTTGGTCTTCCAATTAGTGGCCAACCAAGAATACGACTGGCCTTATGAGCATAAATTAAGGGGCTATAATTGGATTGTCCTGTCCCATCATTTTGCTTGCCAGAGTCGGCCACGCCTAGGTGACAAGGTCCGCCTTGAAACGGGAATTATTGAGGTCAACCGTTTCTTTGTCTACCGCTATTACCACTTCTATAATTCTGACGGCCAAGTGGTCATCAAGGGCCAGTCTCAATTTAGTTTGATGGATCTTGAAGCACGCAAGATTGTGCGCATACCTGACCAATTCCAAGCCGAGAACAGTGGGCTGAAGGCAGAACGCCCTTATCGTTTCAAAAAGAATTTAGGAGAGCCTGATCTCAGCTCAGAGGCTAGGGTTCAGTATACAGAAATTGACGCCAACCAACATGTCAATAACTCGGTCTACCTCAACTGGGTCATCAACCAAGTCGCTGGGACTTTTTTAGCAAGCCGAGCGGTCCAGGCTTTCGATATTAGCTATGACCATGAACTGGGGCTGGGTCAAGCCTACCAGCTAGCGAGTCGGATAGAAGAACAGGAGGACTCGGCGCAAACTTGGCACCAGGTCCTAAGTGGGGAGACTTCTTGCGCCCGGATCCATGTGGACTGGCTATCACGTGATGGAAATTAAAGGAGAATTGTTTTGATTGAAGCAGAAACCTATCATATTATTGACCGGGTTCAGTGGCGGGACTACCGGGAACGGGTCCATCCCTCGATTGAAATTCATCTAACGGAGAAGCAGCTGCGAAAGATTATTTCGCTTAACGATGAATTATCCGTGACAGATGCCTTGGAGGTTTATGAACCGCTGACCCAGCTGATTGCCATTTACCGAGATAATTACTCCCGCTTGCAACGGCGGCGCAACCATTTTCTTGGTATCGAAGCTGAGATTCCTCCCTTTATGATTGCCATCTCCGGTTCAGTGGCAGTTGGCAAGTCGACGACCGCACGTCTGTTGCGGCTCTTTTTATCCCAAGCCTTCCCTGATTTAAATGTTGATTTAGTTACAACGGATGGCTTTCTTTACCCCAATGAGGAATTAATGAGACGCGGAATCCTTAACCGCAAGGGCTTTCCTGAAAGCTATGATATGCCCAAGCTCTTGCAGTTTTTGACGGATGTGAAGAATAATAAACGAAATATTCCCTTTCCTGTCTATTCCCACGAGAATTATGATATTGTCAAGGGAGCCAAGCAGGTCTTGCGAAATCCCAATATCTTAATTGTGGAAGGCATTAATGTGCTCCAATTAGATGATAAGGAGCAGGTCTTTGTCGGGGACTTTTCGGACCTATCTATTTATGTGGATGCGGATACGGCTTGTATCGAACGTTGGTACTATGAGCGCTTCAAGATGCTTATGCACAAGGCGGAAGAGAATCCGGATAACCACCATTACCGCTATAGCCAGATGGGGGAAGACCAGGCAATGGCAGAAGCCAAGCGAATCTGGCAAGATATTAACTTGGTCAACCTTAATGAATATATCTTACCGACCCGCAACCGGGCAGATATGGTGATCCACAAGCGGGGTAACCACTATATCGACCAATTATGGATGAAAAAATATTAGAAAAAGCGTGAAATCACTTGCATACCATGCTCGTGCTCTCACGCTTTTGTTTTTTATTGGTAGAGTTGGTCGACCCGCTCTTGAGTATCGGCATTATTGAGATAGTCTTCAAAACCGGTATCGATACGGTCAACCATGCCTTGGCCGCTGACGTGGATGACACGGTTGGCGATGGTGGAGAGGAACTCCCGGTCGTGAGAGCTAAAGAGGAGGACGCCGTTAAAGCGAATGAGTCCTTCGTTGAGGCTGGTGATGGATTCCAAGTCTAAGTGGTTGGTCGGATCATCCATGACCAGGACATTGGCCTTAGAAAGCATCATCTTGGAGAGGAGGCAGCGAACTTTCTCCCCACCCGATAAGACGTCCACTTGCTTATTCACATCATCTCCTGAAAAGAGCATCCGTCCCAGGAAGCTACGCAGGAAGGTATTATCTTGTTCTTCTGGGGTTTTGGCATATTGGCGCAGCCATTCCAGGATGGTATCTTGGCGGCCATCAAACTCGTTTGAGCTATCGCGGGGTAGGTAGGCCTGGGAGGTCGTGACACCCCACTTATAAGTTCCCGTATCCGGCTCCATTTCCCCCATGATAATCTTGAAAAGAGCAGTGACGGAAGCATCATTACGGCTCACAAAGGCTACCTTGTCATCATTTTTGAGGTTAAAGGTGATATTATCAAGGACTTTAACCCCATCGATGGTTTTAGAGAGGCCTTCCACAGTAAGAACATCGTTACCGATTTCGCGCTCAGGTTCAAAACCAACAAAAGGATATTTACGGCTAGATGGTTGGATATCGTCGAGTTCAATCTTATCGAGCATCTTCTTACGCGACGTGGCCTGCTTAGACTTGGAGGCATTGGCGGAGAAGCGGGCGATAAATTCTTTGAGCTCTTTAACCTTTTCTTCTTTTTTGGCATTGGCGTCTGCCTGTAATTTAGCGGCCAATTCAGACGATTGCTTCCAGAAGTCATAGTTACCGACATAGAGCTGGATGCGACCGAAATCAACATCACAAATATGGGTACATACCCGGTTGAGGAAGTAACGGTCGTGGGAAACTACGATAACAGTGTTCTCGTAGTCAATCAGATAGTCTGCTAACCATTCAATGGATGCGGCATCTAAACCATTGGTCGGTTCGTCTAAGAGCAAGACATCGGGATTTCCGAAGAGGGCTTGGGCCAGTAAGACTTTAACCTTGTCCTTTTCGTCTAATTCGCTCATCAATTGATTGTGGACCGATTCTTCGATACCTAGGCCGGTCAATAATTGGGCCGCTTCAGACTCGGCTTCCCAACCGTTCATCTCCGCAAATTGTGCCTCTAGTTCACCGGCACGGATACCATCTTCTTCCGTGAAGTCAGCCTTGGCATAAATGGCATCTTTTTCATTCTTGATGTCATAGAGTTCTTTGTTTCCCATGATGACTGTATCAATCACCGTATAGTCTTCGAAGCCAAAGTGGTTCTGGCTGAGAACTGATAAACGTTCATTAGGATCTAAGTTGACTTGCCCCGTAGAGGGTTGGATTTCTCCAGAAAGAATCTTAAGAAAAGTAGATTTTCCTGCACCATTGGCCCCAATAATGCCGTAGCAATTTCCGGGCGTAAATTTTAAATTCACATTGTCGTAAAGTTTGCGATCTGAGAAATGCAAACTGACATTGCTGACAGTTAACATGAATGCTTTACCTCGCTTTTTGATTTATTGTTTCTCTCGAATATTACACGAAAGAAGGCAGGAAATCAATACTTACTGTTTATTTCCCTACTTTCTAAAAGAGAATGGGAGACGTTGGAACCATTTTTTCTTGGCTTGGGCGGGGTGCTGGCTGGACTTCTTGGCCAGGGCCTTCTTCATGAACTCTTCTTGGGCAGAAACTTCGGCCTTGTCGTTTTGGACGTAGGCATAGGAAGAGTCTGGGAGCTTGTAGCGGGCCTTGGTATTGTCAGCAAAATAGACCTTGAGGATGTTCATGATCTCATTGTGGATGGATGGGTCAAGAATAGGGAATTCGATTTCCACCCGACGGATCATATTGCGGGTCATCATATCAGCTGACGAGAGGAAGAGCTTCTCTTGGCCATTATTGTGGAAGTAGTAGATCCGGCTGTGCTCTAAGAAGCGTCCTACTACGGAAATGACACGGATATTGTCGGAAATGCCTGGAATGCCTGGAATCAAGCAGCAGATGCCGCGGATGATCAGGTCAACTTGGACACCGGCTTGGCTGGCTTCATAGAGCTTGCGAATAATATCCAGGCTGGTCAAGGAGTTCATCTTAGCGATAATCTTACCGTTCCCATATTTTTTGTGCATTTCGATTTCGTCATTAATATCCTCAATATAGGAGTCTCGGATATCGAAAGGCGAGACGTGGAGGTGGTGGTAGTCGGGCTGTTCGGCATAGCCACTCAGGTAGTTGAAGAAGTTAGTGGCATCCTCACCGATTTCAGGATTGGTGGTGAGTAGGCCCATATCCGTATAGCCCCGCGCTGTCTTATCATTATAATTGCCTGTTCCCAGGTGGACATAGCGCTTGAGTTGCTTGCCTTGGCGTTTGACGACAAGGGAGATTTTACTGTGGGTCTTGAGATGGGACTTGCCATAGATCACATGACAGCCTGCTTCTTCTAAAACCTTGGCCCATTGGACATTGTTTTCTTCGTCAAAGCGGGCCTTGAGCTCCACTAAGACCGTAACCTGCTTGCCATTCTCGGCTGCCCGTTTGAGGGCCTTAACAATAGGCGAGTCACTAGATACCCGGTAGAGGGTCATCTTAATGGCGATGGTTGCTGGATCATCCGCTGCTTGGGAGATAAATTCAACAATCGGATCGAAGGAGTCATAGGGATGGTGGAGGAAGAGGTCTTTTTTCTCAATATAGTTAAAGAGGTCCTCGTGCTCCAATTCAGGCGGATAAACCGGGCTGAAGTCTTTGAAGGTCATTTCGGGGAAGGCATCTTCCAAGAGGTCCACCGCTTCGTTCAGCCCAGTTAAATCAAGCGGACCATTCAGGAAGTAGGCATCCCGGTCCTTAAGCTGTAATTCATCCATGAGGAAGGCCACATTTTGGTGGAAGCTTTCGGGATCTACTTGCCGCTGGTCGAATTCCACACGGACAGCAATGCCGTTCCGACGCTTCTTAAGATAGTCTTCAATAACGACGAGAAGGTCTTGGGCTCCTTCTTCATGCAATTCCAGATCAGCATTCCGAGTGACTCTGAAGTAGAAGTTAGAGAGCACTTGGTAGCCAGGGAAGAGTTCCCCAACGAAGTATTGGACAATGTCATGGAGGTCAACAAGATAGTGGCTGCCATTCTTTTCGAAGTGGTAGTAGCGGTCGAGGAGTTGGGGAATAGGGACAATAGCAATTTCTTCCCCTTGGTCGCTCTGGAGGTTGACGAATAAGTTGCTGACCTTGTTATTTAAATTAGGGAAAGGACGGTAGGCATCAATGCCTAGGGGAGTTAGGCCAGGGAAAATTTGTTCATTAAAATATTGTTTAAGCTGGTCAATTTCCTTGTCCTCTAAAGCATCAATTGGAGAGAAGTGAATATTGTGTTTGGCACAGGTGCGTAGGACCCGGTCCAAGAGTTTGTACTGGTAGTCAACATTTTCCCGGTTAGCCTTAGCGATGGCATCGAGCTGTTGGTCAGGGGTCCAGTGCTTCTTAGAGTCTCGGGTATCCCCTTGCATATGGGATTGGTCCTGTAAACCAGCTACCCGAACCATCATAAATTCATCGAGATTGGAACTGCCAATGGCTAAAAAGCCCAAACGTTCGAGCAAGGGATTCCGTTTATCTGCCGCTTCTTGGAGGACGCGGTAGTTAAAGGATAACCAGGAAACTTCCCGGTTGTCATAGTAATCGGGATTCTTAATATCTTTCTGTTTGTCTTCAGTCATAGCTTACAACCCTTCCTAAGTCTAAACTTATAGATTGTGCGAAGTCGTTGGAATGAAATCGAGCTGGATATCGCGGTCAATAATTCGCTCAATATGTTTCTTCTGATCTTCCGCACGGTACACTTCTGATATTAACGTACCATTGTAAAAAATACGTAAAATTAATGTATCATTTTGGATAATCATATCAATTGAGCTTATGATGTTAAAGTGAGAGTCATTGAGAGACTCAGAAAACTTGATTAAACCGCCCATGGCCTGGATGCGGTCAAGTTCCTCTTCGGTAAAAACATCTTCGAACTCTTCGGCGTATTGTTTGAATAGGGACTTATTCTTATAGGAAGCAATGAGACTGATGGCTACTCTTTCTTTGTGGTCAAAGCCGTTCATATTAGAATTTGAAAGTAAGTAGAAGCTGTGTTGGGAAGCCGATCCCCGCTCGATGAAGCGGCCGCAGAAATAGAGATAGGCCCCGTAGATCATTAAGCGCTTCTCTTGTTCGTTCCAATTGATAAAGTCCTTCTGCTCGAGGCAGGTGTAGACTTGCCGGGCAATGTCGACACGTTGGGCATGGTCGGCCATGGAGAAGTGGTAGGTCGAAGTCAAGCCCTCAATGGTCTGTCTTTGGATGTGGAAGATGTCATAGGGTGCGGGGTAGTGGTCTTCGATATATTCATAGAGGATGCCCTCGCGCAGACCGTATTGGCTAAACTTAAAGCAAGGAGCTTGGACACAGCTCATCAATTCTTGGAAGACCAAGCAGGCTGGGGTGATAATATCAGCCCGGTCGGAACTGAGACCATCTAATTTTTGCAAGTCTTTAGCGGATAGGGAGAGGAAGAGGTCGAGGGTTTCTTCCAGGTCCTCCTCAGTCATTTGATAGTTATGGAGACCAGCTAAGGGGTAGTCATTTTGTAATTGGTGGACCCGGGTGACGTTACGGGCGGACCCTCCCACAGCAATAATAGGAAGTTTGGCATCCTTAATAAAGTCAAAGTCAGCAAATTGCTTGCGCACAAATTTGCGGGCTTTTTTGATGGCAGACTTATCGTCATGGTCCTTATCTGAGAAGAATTTTTCGGTTAAGGAGACCGCACCAAAGGGGAAGGAATGGGAGGCTTGGATTTCTTTGTCCTTGAAATAGGTGATTTCCGTCGATCCCCCACCGATATCGACGGTAAGGGCATCACGGTCAGACATGGTATGGATGATGGCATTGTAGCCATAATAAGCTTCCTGGTTGCCTGATATGATATCGATCGTGATGCCTGTTCTTTCCTTCACGGTATCTAAAATTTCCTGGTAATTTTCGGACTGGCGGATAGCAGCCGTCGCCTTGGGCAGGAGTTTGTCTGCTTTTAGGATTTGGACTTCATGGGCAAAGTTATCGAGAATTTGACACAAAAGGTCAATTCCTGCTTGGTCCATGATATTGTTTTCGTCCAAATGATGGTAGAGCCGGGCAGGGATCTTGATATTTTGAATCTCATGCAGGATGAAATGGTCATCAATGTCTACGACAATCAGCCGGATGGTGTTGGAACCGATATCGACGAGGCCAATTCTTTCTTTCATAAATAGGGTCACTCCATTTCTAGACTTTTTTCACTGTCTAAGCATAGTATAACGGAGACTCTAGCAAGTCTGTAGTAAAAAGCTAGGAGGATTTACATATTTTTTACATATTCATGTAAAATTTACGCTGAATTTACATTGAATTAATAATGACTGGTTACAATACAGATAGCTTAAATAAATCTTTGGAGGAAAGATCAAAAATGAAATTTAAACAATTATTAAAATCTACGGCGATTTTATCAGGACTCAGTCTGCTTTTAGCAGGATGCGGCAATGGCGGCGAAGCGGGCGATTCTGCTTCCAACCAAGGCAATTCTGCAGATAGTGAAGGCAAGACTGAACTTGTTTTCTGGCACGGTATGGGTGGGGAAACAGGCAAGGCCTTGGACGAATTAGTGGCAGACTTTAACAATTCCCAAGATGAAGTCTTCGTTAACGCCCAATACCAAGGGACTTACGATGAAACCCTGACCAAGTTAAGATCATCTGCTTCGGGCGAAGCTGTAGGGGCAGACCTCGTTCAAGTCTTCGAGCAGGGAACAGCCTTCATGATTGACTCTGGCCTGACGGTTCCAGTTCAAGACTATGTGGACAAGAATAACTTTGACATGAACCAGCTTGAACCCAATCTCTTGGCCTATTACACCTTGGATGACAAGCTACACTCTATGCCTTTTAACTCATCCACACCAATCTTGTACTACAACAAAGATGTCCTAGAGCAAGCGGGCTTGTCAGAAGCGCCTTCCACTATGGAAGAAATCTTTGAAAATGCGGATAAGTTAACCGAACAAGAGGGCGTGACCATGCCAATTTCTGTCGGGGTCTATGGTTGGTACATTGAGCAATGGATCAACAAGATGGGCGAAGACATGTTCAATAATGGCAATGGCCGGGAAGCAGCTCCAACCGAAGTGGTTTTCGATGACAACGGATCCATGGAACGTGTCCTTGAAATGTGGAATGAAGGGGAAGAGAAGGGCTATATGCCAAACGTAGGCCGTGAAGGGGGCCAACCTGAATTCGTTTCGGGACAAGCTGCAATGACAGTCGGTTCTACTGCTAACTTACGTCAGATCCTAACGGAAGTTAATGATCGTTTTGAAGTTGGGACGGCTTATTATCCTGGCTTAACTGCTGAAGATGACCAAGGCGTCTCAATCGGAGGGGCTTCCCTTTGGATGATCGATTCAGGGGATGACGCCAAGAAAGATGCAACCTGGAAGTTCATCGAATACCTGGTATCACCTCAAGTTCAAGCCAAATGGAATGCTGCGACAGGTTACTTCCCCGTTAACTTGAATTCTCACGAAGAAGAAGAATTCAAAAAGAACTTGGAAGAATTCCCACAATTTGAAACAGCGATTAACCAATTACACGACTCTAAGCCTTCAGACCAAGGCGCTATTTCAGGGGTCAACCAAGAAGCACGTCAAATTTATGAAGCTGAATTAGAAGCTCTGCTCAATGGATCGGACAAGCCAGCTGATGCTGTGAAACGGATGGCCGACCAAACCAATTCAGCCCTTGAAAACTATAACAAAGTGAATAAATAATCAACTGTTGACCGCGTCATAAATAGCTGGGTGCATCTCTCAGCTATTTATTCTTTTAGAAGGAGAGATCGGATTGGAAGCAAAAATTCCTATGGTAAAAAAAGAAAAGAGCACTTGGAAGAAGCTCCAGGGCTATGTTTACCTTATTCCAGCTATTTTAATCTTAGTGCTCTTTATGTTCTGGCCCTTTATCCAAACTATCGTGCGCAGTGGTTTCTTAACTGACGGCATGGGGCGGAGCACAGAATTTATATTCTTGGATAATTATCTTGAATTATTCCAAAGCGCCAGTTTTTGGAATAGTATTATTGTCACCCTAAAATTTGTACTGATTGTTGTAGCGACGGGTGTTATTATCGGCTTTACAACCGCCTTACTCTGTCAAAAAACTTTTCCTGATTTAAAATTCTTTTCCACCTCCTATGCCATGCCTATGGCGATTGCTTCAGCGGGGATGGCCATGATCTTCCAGGTCATGTTAAACCCTTCCATCGGGATCATCAACCAGGCCTTCAAAATGACTGTCAATTGGTTAACGGATCCGACTCTGGCTTTGATTGCGGTGGGCGTTCTGACCGGCTGGTTGAATAGCGGGATGAACTTTTTATACTTCAGTTCAGGTTTGGCTAGTATTGACGATAGCCTCTACGAATCGGCTTCTATCGATGGGGCTAACTCCTTCCAACAATTTACGAATATCACCCTCCCATCGCTCAAGCCAACCATGTTCTTTGTCCTTGTGACGAATATCATCAATGCCTTCCAAGGTTTCGGTCAAATTAATATCTTAACCAAGGGCGGCCCTGGCGAAGCAACGAATGTAATCGTCTACGACATCTACCGCAATGCCTTCATGAACTACCGCTATGGCTTTGCTTCGGCAGAATCAGTTATTCTATTCCTCATCGTTATGTTGCTCACCTTTATCATGTTTAGAGTCAGAAAGGGGCTAGATCATTAATGGAATCTGTACTCAGTCAAGACAAAAGTTTAAAGAAAGAAGGAACAAATCCTTCGCGGGGTAAATCAAAGAAGCGCTGGTGGCTCTTATTACTTAATGTCATTATGTGGTTGTTCGTGATGTTCCCCTTAATCTATGCTTTCTTAATGGCCATCAAGCCAGCCAGTGAACTCTACAATCCCGACAGTATCTTGATTCCGCAAGAAATTACATTGACGAACTTTGTGGATGTCTTCTCCATGGCTCCGATTGCCACCTATATCAGGAACTCCCTTATTGTCTCCCTAGCGATTACAGCATTCCAGATTGTGACGTCATTATTGGCAGGTTTTGCCTTCCAATTTATTGACTTTAAGGGCAAAAAGATTATCTATGCTTTGATTTTATCCACGATGATGATCCCTGGTGAAGCTGTGATTATTTCCCAATTCTTGATGGTATCGGGTTGGGGTTGGAATGATACCTTAATTGTGCTCATCGTCCTTTATATGGTATCTGCCTTTAATATTTTCTTATGCTGCCAGGCGCTTGAGAATTTCCCTTATGAGATCTATGAGGCGGCTAAGATTGACGGCTGTTCTGATATTCGTTTCTTATTCACAATTATGATGCCCTTACTTAAGCCAACAATTGGGGCCATGGCAGTCCAATCCTTCTTATCCGGCTGGAATATGTATATGTGGCCACTCTTAGTTACTAATAATGACCAGGCCCGGACAGTGCAGGTAGGAATTGGCATGCTCAATAGTGTGGACTCCCAGTCAATGGTGCTCATGGTAGCTGGCGTTGTCATCTGTATGGTGCCAAGCTTAGCAATCTTTATCTTCGGACAACGTAATATGGTAAAAGGTTTAACACAAGGTGCAGTAAAGGGGTAGAAAATGGCTAAAGTAGTTTTAAATAAAGTAGGAAAAATTTATGAAGATGGTTACAAGGCCATCCATAATATTGATATGGATATTGCCGATAAAGAATTCATTGTTCTTGTTGGCCCATCCGGTTGTGGTAAGTCGACCACCCTGCGTATGATCGCAGGATTGGAAGATATTTCAGAAGGGGAGCTCTATATTGGGGATGACCTCGTAAACAATGTGCCGGCTAAGGACCGGGACATTGCCATGGTTTTCCAATCCTATGCCCTTTATCCCCATATGAATGTGCGGGATAATATGGCTTTCGCCATGAAGATGAAGGGGATTTCTAAGGAAGAGCGCTACCAACGGGTTGAAGAGGTAGCTGAAGTGCTCCAATTAACCCCCTTCCTAGACCGCAAACCAGCTGCCCTCTCTGGTGGGCAAAGACAGCGGGTCGCTTTAGGACGCGCTATGGTGAGAAAGCCAAAAGTCTTCTTGCTGGATGAACCGCTCTCTAACCTGGATGCTAAATTACGGGTCAGCATGCGGTCTGAAATTGTCCGCCTCCACCGGGAACTAGGGACGACCTTCATCTATGTTACCCACGATCAGACGGAAGCAATGACCATGGGAACACGGATTGCTGTTCTTAATGGGGGACGGATTGAACAATTTGATACGCCGGATAATCTTTACCGCAACCCAGTCAACCGTTTTGTGGCTGAATTTATTGGTAGCCCGCAGATGAATATGATCAATGCCCGCTTAGTGTCTACCGACCAAGGGCCCGCTATGGAGAGCGCCAATGAAACCTTCATGTTAACAGAAGACTTAAAAGACCGCCTGCTAGTTGAAGCAGACGGCCGGGATATTTTGATTGGTATCCGTCCTGAAAATCTCTACCATGCAGAGACACGGGAAGGACCAAATGTGATTAAAGTCCACGCTAATAATGTGGAACAGGTGGGTTCAGATACTTATGTTTACTTTGACTTCCACGAATCAGACCGGGAGTGTACGGCTCGCTTTAACCCACCTATCCATATTCCTTATGATACAGATATTTATGTGGGCTTGGACATGAGTCAAATCGTCTTATTCGATAAGGAAACAGGCGAAGCTATCTTAGCGCCTAGACGCTTTTAATTCAATAAGGAGGACCACATGCAAATTCTAGCACACAGGGGATACAGTTCAAAGTATCCAGAAAATACCATGTTAGCCTTTCGCGAAGCTTATGCAGCCGGAGCAGATGGTTTAGAACTCGACGTGCAGCTCAGCCGCGATGGCCAGGTTGTGGTTTGCCACGACGAGAGGATTGACCGCACCTCTAACGCTAGCGGACGGATTATGGATTATAGCTTAGCTGAACTTAAAAGCTTTGATTTTTCCAATGGTTTTGCTTCAATTGGACCAAGCGAAGACTTGCAAATTCCAACATTGGAAGAAGTCCTCCAATGGTTACAGGGCAATCACATGGTTCTCAATATTGAATTGAAGACCAACCAATACGCCTATCCTGGTTTGGCAGAGAAGGTGGTGGACCTGGTTCAACAGTATAAGTGTGCACCGCGTGTGCTGATTTCTTCTTTTAACCACTACAGCATCCAAGAGGTTAAAGCACTAGCGCCTGACCTAGCCTGTGCCTTCCTGGAAGTTAACAGCCTGATTTCTCCTGGCTTGTACTGCCAGGCGCATGGCGTGGATTATTACCATCCACATTTCTTTGCTATCAATGATACCATGCTTGAAAACCTCCACGACAAAGGGATTAAGGTCAACGTCTGGACCGTTGATGGACTGAACTTGGCCTCTGATCTCATGGATAAGGGCATTAATGGGCTGATCACAAATGATCCTGCCAGCTTAAGGGCTCTTCTAAATTCGCGCAAAATTGAGCTTGCTATCTAAGAGCGAGCGCTTAAAAAGGGACCCCCAAGACGAAAAGTTCTTGGGGATCCCTTTTTTGATCCGTAAATATTAATAAATATTAGGTTCTTGACCTAGTTCAGCCGCAAGCATCCAGATACGTTTTTCCAGTGCGTTTTGGTGGCCTTGTAAGAGGTCGTTAGTAACCCCGTCACCTTCTTCGTCTGCTTCAATAACTGCTTCGCGGTATAAACCAACGAGGTAGCGGTAGTTATCGAGAAGTTCAGCAAAGCGTTCGCTGGTTGATTGCTCCCAGTTGCCCTTTTGGTTGCTGAGCTTGGTATTTTCTAAGTATTCTTCCATAGTAGCATAAGGTGAACCGCCGATGGTGATGAGGCGTTCGGACACTTCATCTAATTGTTCGTCGATTTCGTCCATCCACTCGTCGAGGAGAGGGTGGAGGAAAAGGAAATTAGCCCCACGCATGTACCAATGCGTCTTATGTAGGATCAACTTCATTTGGGTCAGGTCTGCAACTAATTGGTTGAGATTCTTTTTAGATTTTTCAAATGTCATGTCAAATTCCTCCTTGACTCTATTATAAACCCATTATCTGAAATAAGCTATTTTAAATCCTTGTTGTAGTGGGCTCTTTCGCCACCAATGGACTTAGGACGTCTCCGGCAAGCATTGACCCAGGCTTCTCCAATCCGATGGTGTTGGAGGCGTAAGGGCACGCAAACAGGCAGAATGTGCATCCCAATCAGGGTATTACCGATATCGATGCCTGCATCAGCTTGGATGGCTTCAATCGCGATGGGATTGTCAAAGCTCTTATAAGCCGCTGTAGCAAAGGATCCCCCTGCTTTGGGTTGGGGGACCACGTTAACTTCAATGGCCTGAGGAAGAGCTTCACGCTCCACAATAAGCGCCCGGTTGAGGTGCTCACAACACTGGGCTGCTAGGTAGATGCCGTGGCCTTTAATGCTCTCATGAATGGCTTCAAAAACCTCTTGCCCAATTTCTGGTGAGGACTGGCTGCCGATGCGCTCGCCAATAATTTCGGATGACGAGCAGCCAACGACAACAATTTGTCCGGCTTTGAGTTTAGCCTCTTGAACCAATTCTTCGACCAAGTCACGACATTCTTGTGCTAGTGTTTCCATTACGATAACTTCCTTTCCTTCACGATAGTGTCTGTAATGGCATTGACGCCTTCGTAAATGTCATCAAAAGTAGTTAAAAAATCTTTGGTTATAATCGGGTCTAGGACATCGTCATCACTTCCCAAAAATTCATTAAACAAGTAAACCCGGTCATGGTAGGCTTCGGGAATGCGTTCTAAGGCATCCTTCTTAACATCTTGGTCCATGCAGATAATATAATCGAATTTTTTACCATCTTTGGCAGTCAGTTGCCGGCTCTTCATTTTTCCAGGATCAATGTGGAATTGTTCCAGGATTTTGATGGTTTCGGGATGGGGCGGATTGCCCACCCGCCAATCTTCGATGGCTGCGGAATCGACAGCAATATGACGTCTTAATTTTTCTTCTTTGACTTTTTGCCGCAGGATAGCTTCGGCCATAGGAGACCGACAAATGTTGGCCCGGCAAACAAAGAGAACACGGGTACGGTTAAAGTTAAACATGGGCTTCCTCCAACTGCTAATCATTTATTAAGTTTAGTATAACACAGTTAGAAGCTAAGAAGCTTGGTCTAGTCTTCTTTTTCCAGAGCCAAAATTTCTTGGATGGCGCCAGCGAGACCTGCCGCATTATTGGAACGGGCTTGGTACTTGGCTGTTTGTTTGACGGCTTCTTCCCCATTCTCCATGGCAAAGCTGTAGCCGGCGATTTCTAGCATGGGGATATCATTGTAATTATCCCCAATGGCTAAGACATGGTTGAGGTCATAGCCATGTTCTTCACAATAACGCTTGAGAGCTGCCCCTTTGTTAGCATGGGTTTGGCTGATTTCAATGTTATATTTAAAGGACGAGGTCACATAGATATCGTCAAATTTTTGTGTCAATTCTTTTTTGAGAGGGACCAGGTGCTTGTCAGGATCTTGGTGGGTGAAGGTGATCTTAACGATCTTTTGTCCTTCTTTATTGATGAGGTCTCGGAGGTCATCCCGGTAGTCAATCTTTGTTACTTCGGTTGACTGGGTGGCTCGTTGTTCAGCTTCTTCTTGGTTCATGCCAGGGTTCATCTGTTGGATGAGCCGGGTAATGCCTTGGATGCGCTGGGTCCGAGAGCTCGAGTAGACATTCTTTGAGGTCATTGCTTCCATATAATAACCCAGTTCACGTCCCCGGTCGATGATGGCGATTGCTTCTTGATCTGGCAAAGGAATCTCGTAATCAACCGTTCCTGTCCGATCAAAGGCAATAGCCCCATTGAGGCCGATAATCGGACAGCGAATGCCCGCTTCATCGAGCACAATTTTAGCTTCTTCGAAGTTCCGTCCGGTACACACAATGAAGGGGATACCGAGGCTGTAGGTATGCATAATGGCATCGATATTAGCTTGGGGAATCTCCATATTACCGTTTAATAAGGTCCCGTCCATATCTGAAGCAATCAGTTGAATCATCGCTAATTTCCTCCTATAATAAGTTTATCTTAAGTCTATGTCTATTCTACCATTTTAAGAAGGCCTAGACTAGAAATCTGCTGAGGAAATAAAAGAGGAGGACAGCTATGCATCAAATTATTGCGAACCAATGGCAAGAGGTCTTGGAGCCGGTCTTTGACGGAGCGACCTACCAAAGATTACGGGAGTTCTTAAAGAAAGAGTACCAAGAACAGGTGGTCTATCCTGATATGTTCCATATCTATGAGGCCTTCAAACGAACGGACTTTAGCCAGGTCAAGGTGGTTATTTTGGGCCAAGATCCCTACCATGGACCGAACCAAGCCCATGGCCTATCTTTCTCCGTGCAGAAGGGGGTTCCCATCCCCCCGTCCCTGCGCAATATTTATAAGGAATTGGCCGATGATGTGGGCTTTCAACCTGTCCAGCATGGCAACCTCACCGAATGGGCTGACCAGGGAGTACTCTTGTTGAACTCCGTTTTAACTGTCCGCCAGGGCCAGGCAAATTCCCATAAGAACCAGGGTTGGGAAGAGCTGACGGACTATGCAATTGCTCAACTCAACCAGCGCCAGGAAAAGATTGTCTTTATTCTCTGGGGCAATGCGTCCAAGGCTAAGCGGCCCCTGATTGACGAATCGAAGCATGCCGTCTTAACCTCGGTCCACCCCAGTCCCTTATCTGCCCACCGTGGTTTCTTTGGTTCCAAGCCCTTCTCCCAATGTAATGACATCCTCACAGCGAGTGGTCAAGCGCCCATTAACTGGCAACTGACCCCCTAGTGTTTAACTTGGCACCGGCATTGTCCGGGGAGGCAGGAGCAGGTCACAGCTTGGGGCTCTTTCTTAGCGAGGGCGGATTGGATATTCCGAATCATATCCTGGGACAGGGCATTGTCCTCGATGCATTGGATAATAAGATCTCCTGCCTGGCACTGGCAGAGGTTGTCGAAGATGGTTTTGAGTTCTAAACGGCTGGCTTCTTCTTGGCTAACCTGGGCTTGGTAGACATAGGCCCGGCCACGCTTCTCCTTAGCGAGCCAGCCCTTGTCTACTAGGCGCCGGATCAGGGTCTTAATGGTGGAGTCCTTCCAAGCCATGGCTTCAGCTAGGCAATCGATAATATAGCGGCTGCTGGCTTCTTTTTGAGCCCAGATGACCCGCATGATTTGCCATTCGGCTGGGCTGATTGATTTGTCTTGTCCTGTCAGCATTTAATCATCTCCATTTCAGGTTACATTTGTAAACATTATAACTCTTAAAAAGGACTGCTTGTGCAGTCCTTTTTGGTTCTACCGAACATTCCTTAACTTAGTTGGGAGAGGAAGTAAGGAATTTCTCTTATCAACATCTTTTGCTAGTACACCTATAGTATAAGGGCTAAATGTGAATATTTTATGAATTCGGCAGAATTTCTTTCTCCAACCAGTCCTCAATGAAGCGAAAGACCTCCTCTTCATGGTTATAAAAGTACAGTTCATGGCCGTGGCCGGGAAAACGCTGGCAGGTCACCCGCTTGATCCCTTGCTTGCTTAGCTCTGCTTTGAGTCTCTCCTGTTCGTTTCGTCTAAAGTGGAGGGGATCCGAACCGCCGTTAATAATAAGGAAGGGGAGGTCCGGTCGGATGCCCTGAGCCCAATTTTTTCGGGTCGCCTGCTGGGCTAAGTCGAGTACAGCTTGGAAGCCTGCATTGGTGAAGACAAAGCCTGTTAGGGGCTCTTCTTTAAGGGTTTGGCCAGCTCGCCAGGTCGCCTTATAGGCGGGCGAGTCTTTGGCCTTGACAGGCTCCTGGCCGAAGATAAGACGGTGGAGCTTGAGATTGGTCTGGCGCTGATTTCGGAAGCTGAGGGCTTGGAGGGCACGTCGGACGCCTCCGATGAAGGGCACATGGGCATGGCTAGCCGATAGGATGCAGGCGTCAATTTCCTGGCTGTATGTCTTGAGAAAGAGCCGGGTCACATAGGCTCCCATGCTATTACCTAGGAGGATGTAGGGGATTTGCTCTTGCTTAAAGCTTCTGACGACAGCCAGGACATCGCGGACGAGGAGGTCCTTGGCTTGCTTGGGGGCTCCCAGATAGCCCAAACTATGGTGGTCACGTGCGAGGGCGCCATGCCCTAATTGATCATGAGCAATGACAGTAAGGCCTGCTTGGTTAAAGTAGTGGGCAAGCTTTTCATAGCGCCCACCGTGTTCGGACATGCCGTGGACCACGTGGAGGATAGCCCGGGGCTGGGAGACCTCCCAGGCATGGACAGGGGTATAGGGGCGGTCTTTTGAAGCTGAGGGAATATGGGTATAGACTTGGTAGGTCACGCTGAGGCTCCTTTACAATAATACTTTAAGGTCACTTGCATGATAACTTAAGCTGCCTCTCATTTCCAGAGATTTTGATTAAAGTTCTATGATTTAATTTACAAGTCTTCCTCAGGGTGCTAAAGTAGTATGAAGGAGATCTGATCTCAGATGATGACGTTAAATTAAAGAGATAAAGAGGGTTGCAAATGAATAAAATTGGTTTTGATACAGAAAAATACCTAGCCCAACAATCCAAACACATCCTGGACTGTGTGGCCGGCAAGGATAAACTTTATATTGAATTTGGCGGCAAGTTAATCGGTGACAAGCATGCCAAACGCGTTCTTCCTGGTTTCGATGAAGATGCCAAGATGAAGCTCCTGGCAACGCTCAAGGACCAGGCCGAAATCATTATTTGTATCTATGCGGGTGACATTGAAAATAACAAAATCCGTGGCGACTACGGCATTCCATATAATGAAGATGTTTTACGTCTGATTGCAGAATACCAACGCTACGGGATTCCGGTTAACAGTGTCTTGCTCACCCGTTACAATGGTCAGCCCAATGCCAAGGCCTTCATGACCAATCTTGAAAATCGGGGCATCAAGGTCTATGCCCATGAAGCCATCAAAGGCTATCCTACAGACATTGAAGCGATCTTTGGGGACCAAGGTTTTGCTAAGAATGCTTATATTGAAACCAGTAAACCCGTTGTTGTGGTTACTGCCCCAGGTGCAGGTAGCGGCAAGCTGGCGACTTGCTTGAACCAACTTTATCATGAGCATACCCGGGGAGTGAATGCGTCTTATGCTAAGTTTGAGACCTTCCCGGTTTGGAACCTGCCCTTAAAGCACCCAGTTAATATCGCCTATGAAGCGGCCACAGTGGACCTTAAAGATGTGAATATGATTGATAACTACCACTACGAAGCTTATGGTGAAGTGGCGGTCAATTACAACCGAGACATTAACATGTTCCCTGTCATCCGTCGTATCATCGAAAATATTACGGAAGCCCCATCAGTCTATAAGTCACCCACGGACATGGGCGTCAACTGTATTGCAGATGGGATTATCGATGATGAGGTCTGCAGGCAAGCGGCTAAGCAGGAAATTATCCGCCGTTACTTTGCGATTGAGAATGATTTTGTCAAGGGGACCTTGGATGAGGACTGTCGACGCCGGATGCAGATCATTATGGAAGAGAGCGACCTCCACGGCACCGACCGAGCAGTTGTCCAACCGGCCCGTGATTATGAAGCTGAGGTTCAGGAACGCTTAGGCAAGAATGAAATCCAAGGGGTAGTTGCATTGGCCCTAGAGGATGGACGGATTGTTACCGGTCGGACCAGCGAGATTATGGATGCTTCTGCTGCTGTGATCGTCAATAGTCTCAAAGCCTTGGCTGGCATCAACGATGAAATTGACTTGATTGCTCCGATGATCCTCAATACTATCCAAGACCTCAAGCGGGATGCCCTCCACAGCCGGGTGCCTGTCCTGACGACCAATGAGCTCTTAATCGCCTTATCTATGAGCGCGGTTACCAATCCAACGGCTAAGGCAGCCTATGACCAATTGGAAGCCTTAGAGAACTGCCAGGCCCATGCGACCTTCATTCTCAGCCGGGAGAATGAAAAGACCATCAAGCGTCTGGGAATCGATATTACCAATGATCCGGTGTATTCGGCGAATAATTTATTGGCGAATTAAAAGTTTAAAATAAAAAATCTCGCTTCACCTCCAAGCAAGGAGGGAAGCGAGATTTTTGTTATTGATAAGCAGGGGCTGAAGTGGAAGGAGAAGCATTTCCCCTAGGATTTCCATCAGTTCCAGTTTGTGGATTTACTTGTGAAGTAGGTCCCTGGTATTGACTGGACGATCCGGGCACTATGGATGTTTGACCGCCACCTGTTGACTGGCCTTGCTCATAGTCTCCCTGTTCTTCAACTTGACTATCCGAGACAGACCGGCTGGAACGCCCGCTGGTTTCTTCGTAGTCTTCTTCACCGTAGCCTGACTGGTAGCTGGATTCATAGCTAGGTACCCGGTTATAGCGACGGGTGGAGTGGCTGTAATAGCTGCCATTAGGGTCTAGGTTGCCCTGGCTAGCAGCCGAATTCTTGAATTCCTCATAAAGGTTTTCATTGATCAAGTCGCGGGTGGTTTGGCTGTAAGGAGTGGAAGCGGTGGCCAAACGCACAGGGTTGGATAGGGCTACCAGGTTGGCTTCGTGGACGGTATCTGGTTTCTCCCAGTCCTCATTGTGGGCCCCATTGGACACATAGTCCATCATCCGCCGGTAGAGATAGTCGACGGCATGGCCGGCGCTTTCCGTGATATAGCCATTAGGGGAGTTCGGGTTATCGTAGCCCATCCAAACCGAGATGGAATAATCGGTGGTAAAGCCAGACATCCAACGGTCAGGGGCAGCCCCTGATGGAATATTGAAGCGGGCAATCTGGTCGTCGGTATAGTTGGTTGTCCCCGACTTCCCTGCTTCGATGATGGCGCCATTGTGGTAAGGCGCAGAGAGCCCTTCGGTAAAGACAGATTTCATCATGTCGGTCAGGATATAGGCGGTAGACTCTCGCATAGCTTGTCGGCTTTCACCGGAGACTTCAACCTTCTCATTGTTGAGGGTGAGGAAGTAGTCTACGGCTTTAGGTTCGTTATACTCCCCGTAATTGCCCACTGCTGCAAAGGCGGCCGATAATTTCAGTGGCGAGATTTCCCCACCAATGGAATTGGATTCATAGACGCCTTGTCCCTTATTGAGGGAGATGTCTAAATTATTGAGGAAGTCGTTAACCTTCTCTGCCCCTACAGCTTGGAAGACCTTGAGTGCGGGGATATTCCGCGATTCAGCTAGGGCTTGACGCATGGTAATCAGGCCTTGGTGTTGGCGGTCCCAGTTATTAATCGGATCGCCACTGCTGTAGCGGTAGGGTTCATCCTTAACCCCAGTTGCGGGGCTGATATTTAAGTGCTCGATAGCAGGGCCGTAGTCACTCAGAGGTTTGATTGAAGAGCCTACGCTCCGGTTCAATTGGGTGGCCCGGTTCAAGCTCAGAGCTTCTGTCTGGTTGCGGCCGCCGAAGAGGGCAACAATATGGCCTGTCTTCGTATCGACAATTGATGCCGCAGCTTGGACTTCGGAATCTTGGAAGTAGGCCCCATTGGGATCGTTGAGAAGCTCGGTGATATAGTTTTGGGTATCCATGTCAAGATGGGTATAGATCTTAAGGCCGTCTGACCACATATCGTAGCCAGCTGCCTTGACGTCCTCTGCAACTTGCTGGATATAAGAATCCACAACTTGGTTGACCGTATTTTCTTTCTCTCGATTCTCTTCAAGGGGTTGGAGGCCAGCATCGATAGGGGTGTTAACCGCTGCTTCGTAGTCGGCTTGGCTAATCTTGCCATTCTCTAGCATTTCGGAGAGGACCAAGTCCCGCCGTTCTTTAGCATTCTCGGGATTCGTATAAGGGTTGTAATTGTTAGGCGCTTGAACCATGCCTGCGAGGAGGGCGGTCTGAGGGAGGCCGAGATTATTTAAGCTCGTCCCATAGTAGACTTCCGCTGCGGTCCCCATCCCATAGACGCCGTTAGCCATATAGACCTTATTAATATAGAATTCAAAAATTTCTTTCTTGGTATAATTTCTTTCTAGCTGGAGAGCTAGGATCATTTCTTGGACCTTGCGTTTGTAGGTTTGGTCTTCCGACTTGGTTGAAAAAGCGGAGAGTTTGACCAGCTGCTGGGTCAGGGTAGACCCGCCTTGGGAGATGCCCCCAGCTTTGATATTAGCAATCAGAGAGCCAATAATCCGTCGAGGGTCGATCCCATTGTGCTGCATGAAACGTTGGTCCTCAACTGAAGTGACCGCATCGAAAGTGAGTTGGGAAATTTCATCTTCTTTCACAATTCGTCGTTCATTTTGGCTGGTTTCATAGATTTCCTGGCCCTGGTTGTCATAGACAATGGAAGCCATTGACCCCCGTAATTCGTCCTCAGTCAGTTCAGGGGCGGTGAAGGCCCAGTAGGCGAAGACTGAGCCTACAAGGAGGGCGATGACGGCAAAGAAACCGACAATGGCTAGGATGATTTTTTTCCAAAGTGACTGATTTGATAAGGCCTGGCGCGGTTTTCGCTTCTTGTTGTAGCGTTGGTGGCGGCGGTCTTTTTCAGACATATTAAAACCTTCTTCCTATAAGTATGTAGCTGTGACTAGTGGCACTTGCCATAGTCTGTAATATATTGGTCAAGCAAGGGGAGATAATCTAAGTAAGGTTGGTATTTTAGGGCGATAGGGTAGGCGTAGTCTTCGATTCGCTGGAAGGGGATCGAGGACCGTTCCTTAGCCTGATAGGCCTGCCAGTCTTCCTGGAGGGCCTCAATAGGATATAGATAGGCTTCCTGCCGCTTGGAAAACCAAAAAATAACAAAACTCAAGCCTCCTGCTTGGCTGCAGGCAGTCATGTGCTTGACTTGGTGGGCCTTGATATTATTGAGTGGGAAGCTCTTCATGCGGTTGGATTGCTTGGCTTCAAAGTCCACATACCAGCCCTTGTAGATTCCATTATAGTCCGTCGTGGACGCTTGCCGGTAATAGGCTTCCGTAATCTTAGCCCGGGCCCGGTTGGGATAGTCCACTTTGACCACCTGGATGGGAGTGGGCTTCTTATGGATGACTGCCAGTCCACGGTTGAGATACCATTGGTTGGATTGGTTGAGCATATTCTCAAGCCGCATCCCCCGATGGCCAAATTGAATTTTTTGACGGTTGGACTTGGCCTTGTCTTGGTCCAAACTCCCTTCAAATTTTTTACCGTTTGGATAACGCATCTGATCGTCTACTCCTCCAATCTATCCCTATAAGTATAGCAATTTTACCCGATAAAAGGAATAAATTGCACAAAAATTAACACAATTATAACACGCCTGCAAGCTTCTTAATAGTCTAGCGCTCTAGTGCCGGCTGCTTGGCTAGACAAGGAGACTTCATAACTTTATTGGGTTTAAACTAGACATTTTAAGCTTTTTAGTGTAATATGTCAAAATGTGAACGATGATATGCCTGTTAGGGCAATTTGCTTACTTTGAAGCTATCTATCGATTAATCAAAAAATGAAATTTTGAAGAGTTAGGGGAATTAATACATGACAGTAAATTTTGAACAGACAAGTACTAATGAAGGCGTTCTACACTTTACCGTAGCCCAAGAAGATGCCCAAAAGGCAATGAAGCAAGCTTACAAACGTGTGAAGAAAGATGTGAGCGTACCTGGCTTCCGTAAAGGGAAAGTAAACTACCAAGTCTTTGTTAAGATGTTTGGGGAAGCTGCTTTGTACGAAGATGCCATTAACTTGGTTCTCCCTCAAGCCTATGCCCAAGCCGTTGAAGAATCAGGTTTGGACATTGTTGGCCAACCTAAATTCGACATTGAAAAAATTGAAAAAGGCCAAGACTGGGAATTGAAAGCTGAAGTAGCTACGAAACCAGCTGTTAAATTAGGGGACTACAAAGGCCTTAAAGTCGCTAAGCAAGACCGTGAAGTTAGCGAAGAGGAAGTCAATCAACGCCTAGAAGCTGCTCAAAACAACTTGGCTGAATTAACCCTTAAGGAAGGTCCTGCTGAAGAAGGCGATACCGTTGTTATCGACTTTGAAGGTTTCAAAGATGGGGAAGCCTTTGAGGGTGGTAAGGATGAAAACTACTCCTTAGAACTCGGTTCAAATAGCTTCATCCCAGGCTTCGAAGACCAATTAGTAGGGGCTAAAGAAGGCGACGAGAAAGAAGTTAAAGTTACCTTCCCTGAAGAATATCATGCAGAAGACTTAGCTGGTCAAGAAGCGACCTTCCAAGTTAAAGTTCATGAAGTGAAGACTAAAGAAGTTCCTGAACTTGATGATGAATTCGCTAAGGACGTTAACGAAGAAGTTGACAGCTTAGATGAATTGAAGGAAGTCTACAAGAAAGAAATTGAAGAAGCTAAAGTTCGCCAAGCAGACGATGCGCGTGATGAAGAAGCTATCCGTCAAGCCGTTGACAATGCAGAAATCGAAGACCTACCACAAGCTATGGTTGACGAAGAAGTGAACCACCAATTAGAACACTACTTAAATGAAATGCAACGCCAAGGCATCAGCCCTGACTTGTATTATCAATTAACTGGCACTTCAGAAGAAGACCTCCGTCAACAATTCGCTGAAGATGCTGAACTACGTGTGAAAACAAACTTGATTCTTGAACAAATCGTTGCAGATGAAAATATCGAAGCAAGCGACGAAGACGTTGAAGAAGAAATCAAGTCCTTAGCAGAAACATATAACATGCCTGAAGAACAAGTACGTCAAGTTGTGACTTCAGATATGCTGAAACGTGATATTGCCCTTAAGAAAGCTATGAGCTTGATTACGGATTCTGCAGTTGAAGAATAAGCTTTAATTGAGAAAGAGAGAGGTTGGAGTTGGATAAGTTGACTTCAACCTCTTTTTTTGACAAAATTAGTTGATGTGTAAGAAGGGAGAGAGGCAATAAATGTTTAATGATGATACTGCTCAAGTCCATTGTTCCTTTTGTGGCAAGTCCCAAGACCAAGTCAACAAGATTATTGCTGGACCAGACGTCTACATCTGTAATGAATGTGTCAGCCTGTGCCAAGAAATAATTGATGACGAAGCCCAAATGGAAATTTCGGATGAACTGGTTATGGTAGACCCACCGAAACCAGCTGAAATTCATGAAGTCTTGGACCAATATGTTATCGGTCAAGAAGATGCTAAGAAAGCCTTATCCGTTGCCGTTTATAACCACTACAAGCGGGTCAATAGTAACCTTCAAACAGATAAGGATAAAGAAATGGAAGGGGTAGAGCTGCAGAAGTCTAATATCTGCCTCATTGGGCCAACGGGTTCCGGGAAGACTTACCTGGCCCAAACCCTAGCCCGCTTATTGAAGGTCCCCTTTGCTATTGCTGATGCGACCTCACTGACAGAAGCAGGCTATGTGGGAGAAGATGTGGAAAATATCTTGCTCAAACTCCTCCAAGCCGCTGACAATGACCCTGAACGTGCCCAGTATGGCATCATCTATGTGGATGAAATTGATAAGATTGCCCGCAAATCTGAGAATGTTTCCATTACCCGGGATGTGAGCGGGGAAGGGGTCCAACAAGCCTTGCTCAAAATTTTGGAAGGAACAACTGCTAATGTTCCCCCACAAGGCGGTCGTAAGCACCCCCAACAAGAATTTATTGAATTGGATACCACGAACATCCTATTCATCGTGGGCGGGGCCTTTGATGGCATTGAAAATATTGTTAAAGAGCGTCTGGGCGAACGGGTGATTGGCTTTGGCCAAACGGCAGGCCAAGAGAGCCCAGAGGAGAAGAAACAAATTCTTAATCATATTATTCCGCAAGACCTCCAGTCCTATGGTTTAATTCCAGAATTTATTGGCCGTTTACCGATTATCACGGTTCTGGATAAATTGACTGAGGAAGACTTGGTGCGGATTCTTTCCGAACCTAAGAATGCCTTGATTAAGCAATATAAACAATTGCTTGCCTTAGATGATGTGGACCTTGAATTCACGGACGAAGCCCTCCAGGCGATTGCCAAGAAGGCTATCGAACGTAAAACAGGCGCCCGGGGCTTGCGAGCCATTATCGAAGAGAGCATGATTGATATTATGTATGATATCCCTAGCCATGACCAGGCAGCTAAGGTAATCGTCACTGAAGACGTGATCAACCATGAGGCCCAGCCTGAGATTTTGGATGCTGAGGGAAAGCGTGTGAAAGACTAAGTAGGGATAAGGACGTAAGAGGTTGGGAAGGACTCCCAGCCCCTTTCGTTTTTATTCAATAGGAGGCTAGGACAATGCAAGTTCATCAAGTAGAATTCTTAATCAGTGCGGTGCGGCCCGACCAATACCCGGAAGCGGACCGGCCCGAAATCGCTTTGGCTGGTCGGTCCAATGTGGGCAAGAGTTCCTTCATCAATACCATGGTAAGGCGCAAAAACATTGCACGGACTTCAAGCAAACCAGGCAAAACCCAACAATTAAATTATTATGCCGTCGAGGATAGCCTCTATTTTGTCGATGTACCAGGCTACGGCTACGCCCGGGTCAGCAAGAGCGAAAAGAAGAAGTGGCGGGACATGCTGGACCAATACTTTATGACACGGCCTAACTTAGTGATGGCCCTTCTCTTGGTGGACTTCCGTCATGCGCCCAGCAAGGAAGATATCCAAATGAAGGATTTCTTCGAAACTTATGAGATTCCATATTTTGTCATTGCTACGAAATCAGACAAGGTGAAACGGTCTCAATGGAACAAACACCTGGCTCAAATTAAGCAGGACTTAGACCTGGTGACAGAAGATCAAATTCTACCCTTCTCTTCGAAGACAGCGGAGGCAAAGGATGAGGCCTGGGAGATTATTGAAGACGTGATTGCTGGGGCATATGACGACTAAGCCTTTTCTTGCAATTGGATAGAACTTGAAGTATACTATAGAATGCACAATCCTATGGCATTAAGAGGGTGAACCAGTGGCAAAAGCAATACCTAATGAAGTGGTTCAGTCGGTTAGAGAGCAAGTCGATATCCTAGACATTGTGGGAGAATATGTGGACTTGCAGAAGCGGGGGAAAAACTACTTTGGCAAGTGTCCCTTCCATGATGAGCGGACGCCATCTTTTTCTGTTGAGGCTGACCAGCAATTTTTTAAGTGCTTTTCTTGCGGCCGGGGTGGCAATGTCTTCTCTTTTATTATGGATATTGAAGGGCTTTCCTTCCCTGAAGCTGTCGCAAGCGTTGCGATGAAAGGGCATGCCAGTGTCAACTTTGACTTTGACCTTACAGCCAAGCAGCAGACGAGGCGGTCCCCAGAAGAAGAGAACTTGATTGCTATTCATGAGGCGGCAAAGGACTTCTACCATTATCTCTTGACAGTGACCCAGTATGGGCAAGGAGCCATGGCCTATTTAAAAGGCCGGGGTTTTAGTCAAGAGACTATCAACCGCTATCAAATAGGGATAGCTCCAGAGGATGGCCAATTATCCTACCAGCATCTGCTGACTAAGGGCTTCACAGATGAAGCGCTCCTGGCTTCTGGCATTTTTATCCGGAGTGACTATGACCACCAGCTGCGCGATCGCTTCTCTGGTCGCTTGATCTTTCCCTTGCGCAGTCCGGAAGGGGAGACGGTGGCTTTCTCTGGCCGCATCTTGCCCCAGGAATCTGGGACTCAGAGTGACCAGGCCAAGTATTTAAATAGCCCGGAAACAGCGATCTTCCAGAAGAGTCATTTTCTATTTAACCTCGACCTCGCCCGACCAGAGATTCGGCGGGTCAAGGAAGTGATTCTTTTTGAAGGCTTTATGGATGTGATTAAGGCCAGTGAAGCGGGGATCAAGAATGGCCTGGCTTCGATGGGAACGAGCTTGACATCGGCGCACATCCAGATGGTCCGACGCCAGACTAAGGAAGTTCTCTTGGCCTATGATGGGGATAAACCTGGGATCGAAGCGGCTTATCGGGCGCTTGACCACTTTAGTGAGCAAGCGCCTGACCTAAAGATCCAAGTTTGTGTCTTTCCTGACCAGATGGACCCGGATGAATATATTGAACGCTATGGGAGCGAGCAGTTTGGTCACTTCATTGTCAACCAGCGCTTGTCTGTGATGCATTTTTACCGGTATTACTACCGCTTGCACTATGACTTAGGGACCGATTCAGGCAAACTTCAATACATTGAGGCAATTATCGAGCGGATTGCTCGTTTAGATTCAGCAGTGGAGCAGGAGCTCTACCTCAAAGAACTTAGCGAAGAGACCCAGCTCGCCCTTGACAGCCTCAAAGACCAGCTCCTACAGGTCCAGCAGACGGTTTCGCGGCCAAGTCAAACGGGGGAGAGGCAGGCAGAAGAAGCAGTGGCCAGCTCCTGGCTGGGACCGTCGAGCCAGCCTGCCCAAGAGGCCTATAGTCCCTTAGAAATTAATGAAATGCACTTATTTAATCGTTTATTGAAGCAGGATGATGCTTGGCTTATGCTTAAAGTTAAGTATCCAGACTTCCAATTTCAGTCGGTCAAGATGCAGACCCTCTTTACCTTGCTCGAAGCCTTCCGCCAGGACCAGGGGGCCAATTATTCACCCCAGGCTTTTTATAACCGCTTACTCGACCAAGCTGACCAAGCCTTGTTGGTGGAAATTTATTGCTTGGATATGCCTGAAGAAGTGAGTGAAGCAGAGCTAGAGGACCTGGTCTATAATATAAGAACTAAGACAGACTTAAAGGGTCAGTTAGCCGCACTCAAGGACGAGATGGAACAGGCGAAGCTGACTAACGACCAAGCGCGAATCGGCGACTTAAACCTCAAACGGATTCAAATATTGAGACAGATGAAAAGATAACAAATGGGGGAGATTTATTTGGCTAAAACAGACGATAAAAAACCAAGTTTGAAGCAGGCAAGCAAAGCATTAATCAATGAAAAACGTATTTTTGGGTCGATTCGCTATGACGAATTAAGTGATAGCATTGCCCAACCTTATGGCCTCAATGACAAAGAAATTGATGACTTGATTGAGCAGTTCGAAGAGGCGGGTGTCGCTGTGGTTGACAATGATGGGGGCCCAACCAACCGCCAATTGCAACGGACAGCTGAGAAATCGGATGATATCAAAAAAGAAGAAATTGATGACGATACCATCGATGAAATTGTCGATAAGGATAAAAAGACCAGCAAGAAGTCAGATACAAAGAATAAACAGGATAAAAAAGCCAAAGACAAGGAAGAAGACGAAACGAGTATTCCTGCTAATGTCAAAATGAATGACCCTGTCCGGATGTACTTAAAGGAAATCGGTCGGGTGTCCCTTCTGACAGCTGATGAAGAAGTCGCTTTGGCTAAGCGCATTGAAGAAGGTGATCCGATTGCCAAGCAGGAACTAGCTGAAGCCAACCTTCGTCTGGTAGTCTCGATCGCCAAGCGTTATGTCGGCCGGGGGATGTCCTTCCTTGACCTCATTCAGGAAGGGAATATGGGCCTCATGAAAGCAGTTGAAAAGTTTGACTACACCAAGGGCTTTAAGTTCTCAACTTATGCTACTTGGTGGATCCGTCAAGCCATCACCCGTTCGATCGCTGACCAGGCCCGGACGATCCGGATTCCTGTTCATATGGTAGAGACCATTAACAAGTTGGTTCGTATCCAGCGCCAACTCCTCCAAGACTTGGGCCGTGAACCCACACCGGAGGAAATTGGGGCAGAAATGGACCTGCCAACAGAAAAAGTCCGCAATATCATGAAGATTTCCCAAGAAACAGTTTCTCTAGAGACGCCTATTGGGGAAGAAGATGACTCCCACTTGGGGGACTTCATTGAAGACAATGAAGCCATGAGTCCAGAAGATTTCACTTCCCAAGAAATGCTCAAGGAACAGCTCAATGAGGTCTTGGACACCCTAACAGACCGGGAAGAGAATGTTCTACGTTTACGCTTTGGTCTGGAAGACGGTCAATCCAAGACATTGGAACAAGTCGGTAAGCAATTCGGCGTGACCCGGGAACGGATCCGTCAGATTGAAGCGAAAGCCTTGCGCAAGCTACGTCATCCTTCCCGCTCTAAACAATTGAAGGACTTCATGGAAGAATAATACAGCAATGAGGAGGTCTGGCCTTGGCCGACCTCTTTTTTTAGACCCGTATTTGTTCCAGCTTTTCCTTGATTTTTTGGCTTAAGTAATGGTGGCCAGAGGGGCTGAAGTGGATATGGTCCTCTCTAAAGTATTTGCTAGGCTGACTTTCAAAGACCTGGGCAAAGCTTAGAAAGTGAGCTTGCTTGCCTAGGCACTGTCTAAACATAATCTGGAAATCGAGGAGACGTTCTTGGAGCAGGGGGTCTTCAAAGCCCGCAGTCACATCTAAAAAAAGGATAAACTTGGGTGCAAAATGACTTTGGACTTGGTCTAAGAGCCTGTTGAAGTCTTGAGGCCAGTTCCCTAAGTAGTTCTGCCATTCGTCCGTAGTTAATTGCCGGTGAAAATAGATATCGTTAATGCCAGCACCAATCACGAGGCCATCGATAGCATCTAACTGGTCTAAATTGGGGCGGAGATCGGACCAAATATCTTTAAACTGAGCTCCCTTATAGGCTTTATTAATTGCTGTATAGGGAAGACCCTCTTCTCGCCATATCTCTTCAAGCTGGGCAACAAAGCCCTGGCCTAGATCATCTGAACGTTTAGCTTGGTTACGGCCAGCAGCAACTTGACTATCACCGATAAATAAAATCGTATGCATGGTAAGCACCTCCCTATCCTTATTTTACACGAAAAGTTTGCCTAAGCAATTTTGGTATTTATTTTTTAGTGAATAAAAAATTGTTTTTATAAAAACAGTATGTTAAAATTATAAAGAATGACAGTTTCCTATGAGAAAGGGGAGAAAAGGCATGTCAAAGATCGCAATTCTCTGCGATAGTTTAGCCTATCTTGATCCGGCTTTTAAAGAAGAACATGATATTTTTGTGGTTCCACTGTCCGTAACGTTTTCTGATGGGACCTACCGTGACATGGTAGATATTGATGATGAAACATTCTATGCTAAGGTCGAAGCGACTGGTGAATTTCCGAAGTCATCCCAACCGAGCCCAGGTGCTTTTATGGAAGCCTTCGATGAGATCCAAGCTAAGGGCTACGACCAAGTTTTGGCTATTATGGTGACGCCTCGCGCTTCGGGCACCTTTGAGACCTTGAAGATGGCGGCTGACCAGGAGGAAGATCTCGAAGTCTATCCCTTTAATTCGCAAATTGGTCTTCAAGCCCAAAGTTATTATATTGAAGAAGCAGTGAAAGAGCGTGACCAAGGACGGTCGATCGAAGAGATCGTAAATAACCTAAACAAACTTCATCCCTACAGTAAGCTTTATGTGATCCTGGATGATGTCCGCTATGTGCTTAAGGGCGGACGATTGGGCTCGGCTGCGACAGCCTTGGTTAACTTCCTTAAGATCAAACCAATTGTCAAAGTCGGTCAAGACCGCCTAGAATTATCTGCTCGCACGCGTAGTTTAAAGAAGGCTATCCAACGAGTTGTTGAAAGTTTAGAAGCGGATGCCAGCAAGGGTCTCCCTTTACGGGCTACAATTTCAGGACGCAAAGATTTTGAGCCCTACCAGTCACTTAAAGCCATGGTCCAAGAGAAATTCCCTGATATACGCTTAGAAGAAGGGATTATTGGGCCAACGGTAGGCGTCCATAGTGGGCCGAATGCCTTTGCTTTGATGTGGAGTATTGATACAGATAAACAATCTTTAGAAGATTTATAACAGGCTGGAGGCTTGGTAGGGTATGAGCCAAGCCTTTTTTGTTGAATGAATGAGGAGAGGTGACGCATGACGCAACGTGTTGTGGTGACAGCTATGGCGGCGATTAGCCCACTAGGTCGCAGTTTAGAAGAGAATTGGCAGTGTCTGCAAGAAGGAAGGCATGGCATTCGAAGCTTTGAGGAGCTGGGAATAGCAGCTAAGGGAGGTCTGGGCGTCAGTGTTTGCGCCCCTATCCCAGATCGTGAACTCAATGTTGATTCTTATGCAGCTGAGGAACTTTACCTTTCTTTAGCCCATGAAGTCGCCCAGTCTTGCTACCAGCAGAGTGCTATGCAGGCAAAGGATTTTTCTGCTTATCGGGCAGGGGTTTATTTTGGGAATGGGCTAGGTGGCTTGAGAACAGTTGAAGGTGCAATTGCAGGCCAGTTGCCTAGCCAGCTTTTTCTTTCCAACCTAGCCGGACAGACGGCCTTATCTCTGGCCCAGTCTTTAAACTTTAGGGGACCTGCCTTGGGGATTTCGACAGCCTTTGCCTCTTCTAATTCTGCGATTGGTGAGGCCTTTCGCGCTATCAAGACAGGTCATTTAGATCTTGCATTAGCTGGAGGGAGCGAATCTTGCCTAAATTCCAGTGGCCTAGCTTTTTTTGATAATTTAACAGCTCTCAGTCACCAGGCTGATCCCAATCGGGCCTCGATTCCTTTTGACCGGGACCGTGACGGCTTTGTCATGGGGGAGGGGGCAGCCTTTTTAATCTTGGAATCGCTAGCTTCGGCCCAGGCTCGTCGGGCACCTATTTATGGCGAAATACTGGGTTACGGGGCCTCCAGCGATGCCTATCATTTAACGGCTCCGGCCCCGCATGCCCAGGGGCTCGGTCAAGCCATGCGCCAAGCCTTGGAAGAAGCTCAGCTGCCGGCAGAAGCCATCGCTTATATCAATGCCCATGGGACATCGACGGCTGCTAACGATGCCAGTGAAACGGAAGCCATCAAAGCGGTCTTTGCAGACCATGCCCAAGCCTTAGCAGTTTCATCAACCAAGTCCTTTACGGGGCATTTATTAGGGGCAGCTGGCGCGATTGAAGCTATTTTTACGCTCATGGCCTTGACTAAACAATTTATCCCCCCAACATTGGGCTTACAACATGCGGACCAGGGACTTGACCTTGATTATGTGCCCGAACGTGGGCGGTCTGCTAATTTTCAGTATGCCCTAAGCAATAGTGCGGGCTTTGGTGGACATAATGCGGTTCTCTGTTTTAAAAAATATGAGCAGGATAAGTCATAAACTATTGCCTAAATAAGAAATAAATGTTATAATAGACTTTGTCCTGGGAGCGGATGGGTTCTGGTGTTCCCTCTGGTCTTCAAAACCAGTATAAGGAGTTAGAAGCTTCTTGGGTGAGTTCGATTCTCACACGTTCCCGCCAAAGACTATTATCCCAGTTTGGAAGCCAAACAGGCTTTCCAAGCTGGGCTTTTTCATATTGAGAAAGCAAGCCATCTAAAATCTACTTGACAGGCGCTGACTTAAAGAGGTAAAATATAATTTGTGAGTTCTCGGGGTAGCTCAGCTGGATAGAGCACCGGTCTTCTAAACCGTAGGTCGCGAGTTCGAATCTCGCTCTCGAGGTCAAAAAATGCTGACTTGTTAATGAGTCAGCATTTTTTTATGGGGATTTTTTTAATAGCCTTCTCGGTAATAGTCGCTATCCTGGCCATGGAGGGAGAAGATGGATTCTCGCCCGGCTAATTGGAGGGGCATTTGAGGGTCGGAGAAGAGGGTGATGAGGGCTGGAGGGAGTTTGGAGACTGTAACTTGTTCGGGTGAAATTTCTGTCACAATGTCTTGGCCTCGACCCTCCATGATTTTCTTGCCAAATTCAGGGTCAATTAGGGTTCCCCGGCCAACAGCGGCTAAGTCTGCATAATTGAGGGCGTCGGCTGCTTTTTCTTCATTGGTGATGCCTCCCACGACAATGAGTTTGACCTCTTCGGGAAGGACTTGACGGTAGATTTGGGCATAGGTCAGATCTTGGCCTTCTGGTCGGTGCTTGTAGTCGAGATGGGAGATATGGATGTAGTCGAAGTCATAGTCCCGGCCGAGGTCAGCGACTAGACGGGTAGAGTCTTCATAGGTGTAGCCTACATTATCGCCATGGATTTCCTCGGGACTGATCCGGTAACCGATGATGAAATCTTTCGGGGCTTCCTTTCGAACGACTTCAAAGACCTTGTCGTTGACTGCGCGGATAAAGCGCGTCCGGTTCTCGTAAGAGCCACCCCATTGATCGCTTCGTTGGTTGGACCACTTGGAGAAGAATTGTTGGTGGAGGTAGTGGTTGGCCCCGTGGATTTCAACCCCATCGAAGCCGGCTTGGATGGCCCGCCGTGTTGCTTCACCGAAAGCGTCAATAACTTGGTAGATTTCTTCTTCAGTAATTTCTTCAACGGGGTAATCTAAGAAAGAAAAATCAATGGCGCTCGGCGCTAAGGCACGGCCTCCGTGGCGGGCAGGAAAATTGGATTCCCGGCCTGAGTGGTTAATTTGCACCATGGCCTTGTTGCCCTTAGCCTTTAGGGCCTTGGCAATCTGGCTCAGGCCTTCGATATGGGCATCGGACTGGATCCCTAGCTGTTCTTTGTTCGCTGCCCAAGTATGGGAGGGGCCACCATCCTTGATGACATAGCAATATTCGACAATGACAAGACCCGCAGACTCTGCCCGGGCTTGGTAGTAGTTGAGGGTGTCTGGACTAACGAAGCCCTGGCTTAGCCCACTATTGGTGAGCATAGGGGGTTGGACAATTCGTCCCTTAATTTCTGCCCCGTGGCGGAATTTCACGGTATCTCTTAATGTTTTAGTCAAGCTGATCATCCTTTCAATTGGCTTGTCAGGACCAGTCTAACATTAATTAAAGTCTTTTATTATAGAAATAAATAATAACAGCTATCTCTGCTGACTATTGGAAGGACTGATCGGGTCAAGCGTCCATCCGCTATCAATAAATCCTATACTTAAGCCTTTGCTATTTCCGGGCAGGCTTTATATAATAGTAAGAGGCATCCTGCTCCTTTTAACATGGTCAGGATGAATCAAATCACAAGGAGTGGCAGACAATGCGAAAGAAATTGATTTTATTTATGGCGGTTATTGCCCTATTCTTAACGGCATGTGGCAATTCAGGCAAGGAAGCGACCCATGTCAAGTTAGGGGTAGTAGGGGATAAGAATGACCAGTGGGAATATATCCAAAAAGAACTGAAGGACAAGGAGAACATTGACCTTGAATTGGTGAAGTTTACGGACTACCGGGGACCCATTGTGGCCTTAGAAGATGGCTCGATTGACCTGCATGCCGCTTTGACGGAAATCTTCATGGATGAAGTGAATAAAGAAGGCGGCTACACGAATACTACCATCGCTTATACGACTCTCAACCCCATGGGCGTCTTCTCGGAAAAGATTGACTCGCTCGACCAACTGAGAGATGGGGCAGTGGTTGCTCTCCCTAACGATGTTTCGAATGAAAGTCGGGCTCTCTTACTCCTGCAGACAGCGGGCCTGATTAAGTTGGACCCAGACAAGGGCCTCCTCCCTTCCATTAGTGACATTACTGACAACCCCAAGAACTTACAATTTGAATCCATGGCAGCCAACCAAACCGCGCGTTCTCTAGGGGATGCCGATATCGCCTTGATCAATAACGATATGGCTTCTGATGCGGGCTTTGTTCCTACCCAAGATAGCATCTACCTGGAACCAGTGGCAGACTCTTCTAAGCCTTATTATAATGTCATTGCGGCCCGCCAGGATGAAAAGGATAAGGACGTCTACCAAACCATCGTCAAATACTATCAGACGGATGAAGTGGCCAAGATCATTGATGAAATGACCAATGGCTCCAGTATTCCAGTTTGGAACGAGAGCAAGTAAGCCCTCATGATCTATTAAACTTCGCTTAAGAAAGGAAAAATGCTCCTTTTTGAAGCGAAGTTTTGTGCTAAAATATAGGCAGAAAATAATAGATGGGACGGTAAAATCAGATGTGGAAAAAATTAGTGAATAGCTTAAGCCTCTTCAGTCTGAGCCTGGTCTTATTTGCTTGTGGACGTAGTGACCAGTCCTTAACTTTTGCTGGGGACCAAGAGAAGTCCTCTGCACAGACAGTTCAAGCCAGTAAGGGGGGCGCCAGTCAATCGGAAGAAGCCAGTGACCAAGCGGATCCAGCTGACCAAGGAGACGACGACAAGGAAGAAAGCGCTGGCCAAAGCTCAGACCAAGCGAGCTCACAAGGAACAAGCGCGAAGGCTTCAGAGTCGAGCTCAGACCAAGCCTTAGCGTCCAATACGGAATCTAATCCCGATTCCTCTAAGGATCTCTTACCCAAGGTCTCTAGCCTCATCCACCAAGCTTCAGCTAATATTTATAATAATGAGGATTACTACTTCATGCCAAGTGTCTTAGAGGATGGTAGCTTCCAAGTCGAAGTCCGCCGCCAAGCCCCTGAGAACATGCAACAATCCAACCTGGTGACCATCTACCGTTACCAACCCAATACGGGGCAACTCTTGCAACAGGATATTTTAACCAACACTTGGAATGATGTTACCCCATAAGTGTGTTAAAATATAACTTGCACACGGAGTTCTGCACTTCTTCGATAGGTGCAGAACTTTTTTGATGTGATTAATAAAAAGGGAGGCAAGCTGATGTTTGCAAAGTTCCAGCAGAAGTATTTGCCAGTTATTCAACGCAGCGTACAAGATGCTTATGTAGGAGGAAGTGCTGCAGAAATGTCCTACTATACCTTACTCGCCCTCATTCCCTTGCTCATCTTATTAGCTAATGTGATTCCTATTATCCCCATGGACACTGGGCAAGTGATTCAAGTGATTACAGATTTCTTACCGGACCAGGTGGCTCCTTTTATTATTCCGGTACTCAAGCAATATTTGGGGAATGTGAACATGGGGGTTATCTCCCTGTCATCCATTGCTATTATTTGGTCCGGATCGACGGGCTTCACCAGTTTACAGCGAGTCCTTAAGCGGGTTTATGGCATTGACCATAAGAATAATATGATCTTTACCCGCCTGATTTCCTTCTTCCTGGCCTTTGCCTTGGTTCTAGTGGTGGCAGTCTTTAGCTTAGTCTACATGTTCGGCGAGGCCTTCTTCCAATTGCTGGAAGCCCATATTAACCTGCCTGACCAGTTCGTTCAGATTATCGGCGGCCTTCTCTCGGTCCAGGATCTCTGGCTGCTTATAGCGCTCTTCTTATTCAATAGCTACCTCTACCAGGTGGTCCCTATGCCGGGCTGGCATATCAAGTACTCACTCGTTGGTGCCTCGGTGTCGACTTTGATGATGTATTTGATTAGCACCTTGTTCAGTTACTATGTGGATTATTTTGTCGGTCAATCCTTGACCTCCTCGACGATTGGGGTCTTTGTGGTCCTAATGATCTATATCTATCTTTTCTGTATATCGATTGTCTCTGGGGCCTTGATCAATATTCTCTACTATCGTTTTGACCACTTGTCCGATTATTTAAAGGAACAGCCTGCCTATATTAATCGACGGTCGAGTACTTGGGACCAAGCGGAAGAGGCGACAATTGCTTATGGTGACCTCCAGAGGCTGGATGCGCCGATACGTTTTGAAGATAATTATTTTAGTGAAGTTGGTGATGATTGATGGATATGAAACGAAGCAAGTACCAGCGGGTTAAGAACTTGACGAAGACCCGCTATGATTTTCCCCTGCTCCTAAGCTTACTCGCCCTGATGGCTTATTCGATGATTACGGTTTTTTCGACGACTTACCTCCAGTATGAGGAGGCCTCCCTTCTGCCGACCTTGATGCATGGGGCCTGGTTCTTGGTGGGCTTGGTCTTGGTTTATCTGATGATGCAGTTGGACCGTAAAACCCTCTTTCGCCTAGCCCCCTTAGCGTATTTCTTTGGGCTGGTCCTCCTCCTCTTGGTCCTCATCTTTTATGACCGCGGTCTGGCCCAGGCTAGCGGGGCCAGGTCCTGGTTCTCGATTGGGGGATTGACCTTCCAGCCCTCTGAATTGATGAAGCTCTTCTATATTATGATGATGGGCCGGCTAGTGGACGACTATAGCCGGGACTGTAACCGGATGGGCTATGACGAGATGCCTGTCCGCGACCAGGTACGGGTGGACTGGCGTTTCCTTCTGAAGCTTTTTGCTTGGTCCTTGCCGCCCATGCTCTTAATCGTCCTGCAGAATGACTTTGGGACCATGCTCGTCTTTATGATGATCTTGATTGGGATAATCTTTGTTTCGGGGATTTCTTGGCATATTATCCTGCCAACCTTCCTGGCTATTACTTTGCTCTTCCTTGTGCTCCTCTTCCTGGTGGTCTACGACCGGGACCTGCTTTTGAATTTAGGCTTCCAGGACTATCAATTCTCCCGGATCGACTCCTGGCTGGCGCCCTTTGAGAATACGGCGTCAGAATCTTACCAGCTCAGCCAGTCGATTAAAGCAGTAGGGTCAGGGAAGATGTTCGGTAAGGGACTAGGTAATTTTGAGGTTTATGTCCCTGTCCGGGAATCGGATATGATTTTCTCCAGTATTGCGGAGAACTTTGGCTTTATTGGTAGTTCGCTCTTAATCCTGCTCTATTTCATCTTGATCTATTGCATGATTTCTGCCGCCTTTAAGACCAATGATAGTTTCTATGTGGCTATGGTAGCAGGGATTGTGACTCTCTTCTCCTTCCACATTATCGAAAATATTGGGATGACGATTGGGCTCCTGCCGCTGACAGGGATCCCCTTGCCCTTCATCTCCCAGGGGGGCTCAGCCCTTATCACCAACATGATGTGTGTGGGCTTGGTTGCCTCGATTCGCTACAATGAAGACCAAACGGAAAGAGACCACCAACAGAATCTGGTCATCCGTCTGGCACGCAAATTAACAAAGGAGGCTAATCTTGAACGCTTTAGATTTATACGGACTGAAGAAGTGTAGCACTTGTCAAAGGGTCAGCAAGGCTCTGGAAGCTGGGGGCTATAGCCTCAATTGGATCGATATCCGGGAGACCCCACCGCGCAAAGAACTTATCCAAGTTGCTGTCGACCAGGCCTGGCCTGAGGTTAAAAAACTCTTTAATAGCTCGGGGCAAGCCTACCGGCAGTCGGGCCTCAAGGATAAAATTCCTCAAATGTCTAAAGAGGAGATCATTGATGCCCTAGCAGCGGATGGCATGCTGATCAAGCGGCCTTTCTTGACTGATGGCAAACAGGTGTCGGTCGGTAGCCGGGACCAGGCTTTAGCCAAATGGTTGGACCAATAAAATAAATAAGAAAAGGCATCCTAGCTAGCTTCTGAGAAGGGCTTAGGATGCCTTTTTGCTTGGTTTACAGCTTGGCTTGGCAGAGCTTCTGGCGGACTTGCTCAGCTTCGGCCATGATTTGTTCGATGATTTCTTGGACTGGGCGGATGTCATGGATACTAGCGGCACTTTCCCCAGCCATGGGACTGGCTTGGGCGAAACTTTCTTCAGTTAGTGCTTTTTGATAGGATTGTTTGAGGGCCGCTTGAATTTTACCAGGGTCTTGGCCCTTGAATTCAGCAGCTAGGATCTCTTCCAAGAAGGGCGTCTTGAGGCTGCGGACGGCCTGTCCCCAAGTCCGACCGGTAACAATGCTGGCTTGGTCATCTGCCGCCAGCAGGGCAGCCTTGTAGACATCTGGGATAGGGCATTCCTCCGAAGCCAGGAAGCGGGTGCCCATTTGGACCCCACAAGCGCCCAAGGCCTGGGCTGCAAGCAGGCCTGCCCCTGTCGCAAAGCCTCCTGCTGCAATAAGCGGGAGCTGGCAGTGCTGGCGAACGGCCTGGAGCAAGGGTAAGCTAGCGCTTTGACCGATGTGCCCGCCGGCTTCTTGCCCTTCAACAATGAGGGCATCCACCCCAAGTTTTTCCATTTTTTGAGCATGTTTGACCGAGGCAATAACAGGGATCAGGAGGCTTCCTGAAGCCCTCAGATCCTGGGCAAAAGCCTTGGGTGTGCCGGCTCCAGTCGTGACTACCGCAATCTCCTCCTGGTAGAGGATGGGGAGGAGGTCTTGGATATTATCCTGTTGGAGCATGAGGTTAACGCCGAAGGGCTGGTCGGTCTGCTGGCGGATGTCTTGGAGGGCAGCCTTGAGTTCAGTAGCCGACATCCCATAGCTAGAGAGGATCCCCAGCCCCCCAGCCTGGCTGACAGCGGCCACCAGCTCCGGTGTTGAAATCCGTGCCATTGCCCCTTGGAAGATAGGGTATTTGAGTCCAATTTTTTCGAAGAGAGTCATTCCATCACCTTCCTAATTTAAATGTTCAAAGAGGGCAGCCGCTCCCATACCGCCGCCGATGCACATGGAAACGAGGCCATAACGGGCCTGGGAACGTCTGGCCATTTCGCTTAAGAGTTTGCAGCTAAGGACAGCTCCTGTCGCCCCGTTGGCGTGACCAAGAGCGATGGCGCCGCCATTAGGATTCACTCGTTCCTTGTCTAAGTGGAGGGCTTTGATCACAGCTAGGGCCTGGGCAGCGAAGGCTTCGTTGAGTTCGATGAGGTCAATCTGGTCTAAGCTGATAGCTTGCCGTTTGAGTAACTTTTGGATGGCAGGGACGGGCCCAATCCCCATCACTGCAGGATCCACCCCAGCGACCTGATAGCCTTTAAAAATGGCCAAGGGTTGGATTTGGAGTTTGTCTAGCATACTTTCCGAGACGAGGGCGAGGAAACTCGCTCCGTCTGATATCTGTGAGGAAGAAGCTGCTGTGACAGTGCCCCCTCGTTTAAAGATGGCTTTGAGCCGGCTGACCTGGTCTAAGTTAGTATCTGGCCGGATGCCATCATCGGCTTGGACGATTTGACTTTGATGGGCCTTGGCCGTGTGGGCTTGGACCGGAACAATTTCATCCTCAAACTTGCCTTCAACTTGGGCTTTATGGGCTTTGTGGTGGCTGTCTACGGCGAATTGGTCTTGGTCCTGGCGGCTAATCCCATAGTCTTCTGCCAGGCGCTCAGCGGTCAAGCCCATCCAATCACTGAGATGGCAGCCTGCGCTTTCTAGGCTGTAATTATTGTGGGCCTCGAGACTCGCATAAGGGGTGGTGGATTGGAATTCCAGACCACCAGCTAGGATAAAGTCTGCCTGGCCCGCTTGGATAGCCTGGCTAGCGTGGGCCAGGGCCTGGAGGGAGGAGGCACAAAAACGATTAATGGTTTCAGCGGGGACTTGGACAGGGAGGCCAGCGCGCAGGCCTAGCTTGCGAGCAATATTTCCCCCCTGTAGGTTTTCGGGCATGGAGCAACCCACAATGAGATCATCGATCAAGTAGGGGTCGAACTTGGGCCCTAGTTTTTTGATCAAGCCTTGGAGGACTTGGCCAGCAATATCCTCTGCTGGATCATAGGCAAATTTGCCAGAGGGCTTGCCTTTGACGACAGCGGAGCGGGCAAAGGCGACAATATATGCTTCAGACATAGTTTCCTCCTTCTAATTATGCAAGATGGTCTTGTGCTTAACAAAGTGTTGGATTCGTTCTTGGGTCTTTTGGCTCGAGAGAAGTTGGCTAAAGACGGTCTTTTCAACCTGGAATAAATCCTCCCGATTGACCTGGATCCCCATGGCTACATCACCGCCAGCTAGGACCTGGCCAATCCCATCGGCCAAAACTTTGTCATGGTCACTGATAAAGAGCCCCTGGCGCCAATTCTGGGTCGTCCCCATGACGAGCGCCATGAATTCCTTGCCCAGGACAGGGTAGGACTGAGGGAACTGAGGACGGAAGGTCTGGTAGTGGGCTTGGAAGGTTAACCAGTCCAAACTCGCCTCCAAGAGATAGTCTTCATTGGGCACGATCACATCTTCTTGGCGCAAATAGCCCAGACGCAGGGCTTCTTTGGCATGGGCAGAAATCTTCCCATAGGCGACTGTTTCAAAGCAAGCAAGCAGGCGTTCTTTGCGCTCCATCCGGCTCATCTCTTCAGTGTAAATGCGCTCAGCCAATTCCACCAAGCCTCCAGCACCGGGAATAAGGCCCAGGTTTGCTTCAGGTAGCCCTATCTGAAGCTGGGGGCTAGCGAAGATCTTGCTGGCGTGGAGGGCGAGTTCAGCGCCTGCACCCAGGCAGTAGCCCCTGCAGGCTACAGCAATCGGCTTTTGGCTGTACTTGATACGTTGGATGATGCGATGGCCGAGTGCAAAAGAAATTTGGCAAGCTTCTTGGACCCGGTCCTGGGCAATACTGGCTTCAAAAGCTTTGATGTCGTAGCCCCGGGAGAAATGTTTTTGTGGCGAGTAAATGACTAATCCCTTGTGAGAGCCCTCTGCGAGACGGTCTAGGGCCTGGTCCAAGCCCTTCAGCAAGTCCAGGCTGATGACACTGTGACTAGCTTCCAAGCTAAAGATTAAGGCGTCTTGGGGGGCTTGGTAGAGGATGAAGTCAGGCCCTTGATCAAGGATCTGGTCGGTCGAATAAGCGCTGAGGGACTGGTGGCGGGCCAGGCTCTTGCTGTCAGGGTAGAAGGGACCCTGGAAGCGAGTTAGCCAGTCAGGGAGGGGCTTGTCGCTAGCAGCTAGGAGGTCTTTGACCCGGTCGAAGCCCATCATGTCCCAGATCTGGAAGGGACCGTATGTCCACTGGTAACCCCAAACCATGGCCCGGTCAATATCTTGGTAGCTTTGACAGGCGAGGCCGACATTCTGTGCCGCGAAGTAGAGGAGCTTGATCAAGGTCTGAGCCATAAACTGGCCATAAGGGTCCTCGGCATCCAGGATGGCCTTGAAGCGATCGCTAGATGCTAATCGGTCTAATTCATCCATGATCGCAAAGCGCGGGAAGCTCGTTTCTTCATAAGTTTGCTTTTGGAAATTAAAATGATAGCGCTTGCCCTGATCTTTTTTGTAATAACCTTGTCCCACTTTATCGCCGTAGAAGCCTGCTTCAAGGAGGGGCTGGTGGGCTGACCGACTAGGGAAGAAGTCCTGGCAGGTCGGATCAGCTTGGTAGTTGGCTAGGGCTTGTTCGAAGAGGTCCAGGCCGGTATAGTCCACTAGGCGGTAGGGCCCCATCTTCGTTCGTCCGATATACTTGCCAGACAGGGCATCACTTTGGCTAGGGAGCCAGTGCTTGGCTTCAGCCCGGCACATAATGTCATAATTACTGTAAAAAGCAATCCGGTTGGCGACAAAGCCCGTGACGTCCTGGGCAATGATATATTTTTTGCCGACCCGGTGACTGAGCCACTGGCAGAGCGCTTGGACCTTCTCATCCGCAAGATCGGGATGGGGGATGACCTCGACTAAGGGATTGCTGGTGACTGGCGCAAAGAAATGGAGACCTAGGAAGTTCTGCTTAAGCTCTGGGCTGAGTTTTTCGGCTAAAGCTTGGATAGACAAGCTGGATGTATTGGTCGCTAGAAGGACCTCTGAAGCTAAAACTTGCCCCAGGTCAGCAAAGAGGGCTTGTTTGGCCGCTTGGTCTTCTATGATGGATTCGATGACAAGGCCACTAGTCTGTCCTTGCTGGCGGTAGTCCTTATAAGAGACCACAGTGAGGGCGCTAGCCTCTGCCGGGTCAGCCAGTAATTTTTGGCAGGCTGCTTGGACTTGGGCCAGGTCCTGGCTACTCGCCGGGCCGTACTTGACCAAGCAGACCTCTAGACCTGCATTGATGAAGCTAGCGGCAATCTGCTTCCCCATAAAGCCGCAGCCGATGATGGTAAGTTTAGGCTTGTTCATTTTCTCTTCTCCTTATCCATGATTTGAGGGAGGCTTTCTTCACCTTGCCTCCAATTGATTCGTCGATCTCGTCCTTAAAATAAACCCGCTTAGGACACTCAAAGCCAGCCAAGTACTTGTGGCAAAATGCAATCAAGGCGTCTTCATCCCCTTCACCGAGGGTATCCGAGCTGACCACAGCGGTAACCGCCTCGCCCCAATAGGCATCAGGCATGCCGACCACTGCAGCTTGCTTAACTAGGGGATGGCGGAGGAGGACGCTTTCTACGCGGGCAGAGGAGACATTTTCGCCACCGGTCTTAATCATATCCTTCTTGCGGTCGACCATGATAGCTTGCTTGGGCGCTTCGAGGTCAATCACATCGCCGGAATGAAACCAAGCGTCCTGGATGGCGGCGGCTGTGGCTTGGGGATTTTGATAGTAGCCTGAGAAGGCAGCAGGAGACCGGTAGGCCACTTCACCGCTAGTTTCTTGACTGCTTGGGACGAGTTTGTGTTGGAGCCGGGCGTCTGCTGTCCCAATCACGTTCTCTCCTGGGTGGTCGCTTAAGAGCTCTTCATTGCCTGCATGGTAGAGCCTGAATCCTGCAAGAACTTCGGTCTGAGAGAAAGAATTGATAACTTGAACCTGAGGGGAACAGTAGCTTTGGATCTGTTGGTAGAGCTCAGTTTCCAAGTGGGAGTAGGCATAGAGCAGGCAAGTGATGGCAGATAAGTCCAAGTTTTCTTTTTGGGCGACTGCAAAGACCTCGGCCATAATATCAATCCGACCTGTCCAGACTGCTGTAGCTTGGGTCTGGGAAAGGACTTCTGCCATTTCTTGGGCATCCTGGCGTCGTCCAAAAACCAAGGAACCGCCGTAGAGCAGGGCTGAAATGGCCAGAGTCAGATCGGCGCAGTGGTAGATTAGAGGCAGGAAGGAGGCTACCCGGTAGTGGTGGATCTGGTCTACGCCCCGACTCATATGCATGCCATAGATTGAAGCTGCATGGTAGCTGTAATGGTGGCTAATCATAACGCCTTTCGGCCAAGAAGTGGTCCCAGAGGTGAAGAGGATTTCCCAGATGTCGTCCCCATGGATAGGGTAGCGGTTAGGTTGAACTTGGGCCTGCCCCCTCAGGTATTCATTGAAGTCCTGGTAGGAATCAAGGACTTGCCCGCCAATCGGAATGACAAGCTTGGCTTGGAAGGTGTAAGGGTCCAGCACGGCACTAAAGCGACGCACGAAGGCCGCATCAATGACCAGGACCTGGGGTTGGGTCAAGTCAATCAAATAGGCCATCACATCATCTGAAAAACTTGGATTAGCAGGAACGGAAACCATCCCCGCTTTGGCTGTCCCAAATTTAGCGATTAAGGCTTCTGTCGAATTCTCACAGATAAAGAGGACGCGGCTCGCCCGTTCGAGGCCTAATTGGTCGAGCCTCTGGGCAAATTGATTGGCTTTGGCATTATAAGTTCCGTAAGTTAAGCTCTGGTTCTCGGGCAGGCTATAGGCGCCAGGTCCTGCGATTAGGGCGGTATCGTCCGGTCGGTTATGACCTAGGGCTTCTAAGAGATCCCCTACAGCTGTCCGGTTGAAGAGACTATTGTTTCGGCGATTATATAGCGATTGAACATCAATAAGCATTTACGTTTTCCTTTCTATAGGTCACTCGTATCCATTATAACTAAAAACTTAGTAAGTTAAAACGCTTCCCACTTTTAGAAGCTAATTTGTTAGTTCCAATTAATTTAGAATCATTCGAGTCAATTTGAGCCTAGAGAGTCTTCTGGTTCACATATTTGAAAAGTATTATCAAATAGACTAGAATAAGAAGAGACTAACGATTGTTTTATAAGGAGGGCATTATGTCGACATTAGAAATTAAAGACTTACATGTTTCAGTAGAAGATAATGAAATTTTAAAAGGGGTTAATTTAACCATTAATACGGGGGAAGTCCATGCCATTATGGGACCCAATGGGACAGGTAAATCGACCCTATCTGCCGCCATTATGGGCCACCCAGCCTTTGAAGTGACTTCAGGTGAAATCCTCTTAGATGGTGAAAATATCCTGGAAATGGAAACCGATGAGCGGGCCTTGGCAGGCTTATTCCTAGCTATGCAATACCCCTCTGAAATCCCTGGCATTACCAATGCAGAATTTATGCGGGCAGCAATTAATGCGAGACGGCCTGAAGACGATAAGATCAGCGTCATGGACTTCATCAAGAAGCTCGACAGCAAGATGGAAGTCTTAGAAATGCCTGAAGAAATGGCAGAGCGCTATTTAAATGAAGGCTTCTCCGGTGGGGAAAAGAAACGCAATGAAATCTTACAAATGCTCATGATTGAACCGACCTTTGCCATCCTAGATGAGATTGATTCTGGCTTAGATATCGATGCCTTGCAGGTTGTTGCCAATGGGGTGAATTCTATGCGTGGCGATAACTTTGGTTCTCTAATTATCACCCACTACCAACGCCTCTTAGACTATATTGTACCTGACTATGTCCACGTCATGATGGACGGCCGGGTGGTTAAATCTGGTGATGCTGACTTAGCCAAGCAATTAGAGGCTGAAGGCTACAAGGGCCTCGCTCAAGAGCTTAATATCGACTTGGACGAAGACTAGCGGATAAGGGAGGATTCTATGTCAGAACAAATGAGCCAGAAAGACTGGCAAGCCATACAAGCCTTCTCCCAAGCCAAAAAGGAACCCGATTTTTTACTTGCCTTGAGAGAAAAAGCTTTTCAAAATATTGATCAACTCGACTTACCGGATACCCCTAAGATGGATGTCAAACGCTGGCCTCTGTACGGTGCCAAGATCCAGGGGGAAGGGGAAGCCAACTTTGAATTGGATGAACGCTACCAACACCATGGTCAAGATGCCCTCATGAACCAATTTAGCGACCAGACCTTGAGCTTGGACTTGAGCCAAGACTTGAGAGATCAAGGGGTCATCTTGATGGATATCTTCGAGGCCATGCAAACCTATCCTGACTTCTTCAAAGACTATTACATGACTAAGGCCGCTAAACCAGGTGATAATAAGATTACAGCCTACCACACGGCCTATATGAATAGCGGGATCTTCCTCTATGTCCCAGCCAATGTACACATTGAAGACCCGATTGAAGTTAATGCCTTCCAAGATGCAAGTCAAGATGTGGCCTATAACCACCATGTCTTGATTGTGGCAGAAGCCAAGGCTAAATTCAGCTTTGTGGAACGCTTCCAAACTTATGGAGACCAAGCGAATTCAGCCAATATCTTGACCGAAATTATTGCAGCTGACCATGCGGAAGTCCATTATGCGGCCTTAGATGAGCTGGGTGAAAATACAACCGGCTTCATTACACGGCGGGGGCATTGTGGGTCCGAAGCCCGGATTGACTGGGCAGTCGGTATGCTTAACGATGGGAATGTCGTAGCGGATTATAATGCTGAACTTATCGGCGATGGCTCTGTCAGCTATGTCAATGTGGTCGGCATTTCAGATGGCCGGCAAACCCAAGGAGTGAACTCCCGGGTGTCCAACTATGGCCGTCACAGTGTCGGTCATATCTACCAAAAAGGGGTTATCCTCGGCCGCTCACGCCTCGCTTTTAACGGGATTGGTCATATTTACCGCGGGGCAGTAGGTGCCGATGCCCAACAAGAAGAACGGATCCTGATGTTCTCTGACCGGGCCCGGGGCGACGTGAACCCTATCCTATTAATTGATGAAAATGATGTTACAGCTGGTCACGCGGCTTCTATGGGCCGAGTAGACCAAGAAGAACTCTATTATCTGATGAGCCGGGGGATCTCTGGTAAAGAAGCCCAACGTCTGGTGATTCGTGGCTTCTTAGGCAGTGTGATCGTCGCCATCCCTCTCCAAGAGATGCGTGAAGAATTAATTGAAATTATAGATAAGAAGTTGATGGCTATTGACAATGACTAATATTTACCAGGACTTCCCGATTCTCAAGCAGAAAGTTAATGATGAAGACCTGGTCTACTTAGATAATGCAGCAACAACTCAAAAGCCCCAAGCAGTGATTGACGCCCTCCAAGCTTACTACTTGCATGATAATGCCAATATCCACCGCGGGGTCCATACTTTAGCCAATCGGGCAACCGAAGCTTATGAAAGGACCCGGGACAAGGTGAAGGCCTTTATCCATGCAAAGCATCGTGAAGAGATTATCTTCACCAAGGGGACGACCCAGGGCCTCAACTGGATTGCTCGGAGTTTTGCGGATAGGGTACTCGAGCCAGGTGATGAGATTTTGATTTCGCCGATTGAGCACCATTCCAACCTGATTCCTTGGCAAGAAGCCGCTAAGCGCAACCAAGCTAAGCTGCGCTATCTCGACATGAACCAGGAAGGCATCTGGACGGCAGAAGACCTGAAGCAAACAATCAGCGAGCGGACCAAGATCTTGGCCATCTCCCATGTGTCAAATGTCCTCGGATCAGCCCAGGATATTCAAGCCCTCGCCCAGGTGATCCATGCCAACCAGGGCTATATCGTAGTAGATGGAGCCCAGGGAGCTGCCCACCTGCCTGTGGATGTCCAAGCCCTAGATTGTGACTTCTACTGCTTCAGCGCCCATAAAGTCTATGGCCCAACCGGAGTCGGCGTCCTCTATGGCAAGCGCGACCTCCTCGACCAGATGGAGCCCTTGGAATACGGAGGCGAAATGATTACCCTGGTCCAACGTGAAGACAGTAGTTGGGCGGACTTGCCTTATAAATTCGAAGGGGGCACCCAGAATATTGCTGGCGTGGTTGCCTTTGCAGCTGCTCTGGATTGGATCGATCGGATTGGAGGCATGGCCGCCATTGCTGACCATGAACGCGAACTTACCCGCTATGCCATGGCTGCTTTGGCTGATTATGAAGCGGTGACGATCTACGGGTCGACAAATCCTGACCACCACCATGGCGTGATTAGCTTTAATTTAGCAGGTGTCCACCCCCATGACCTGGCAACAGGCCTGGACCAATTGGGGGTTGCCGTTCGTGCGGGCCACCACTGCGCCCAAGTCTTGATGCGCGAGCTTTGCCTCGGGGCAACTGCACGGGCTAGTTTTGCTTATTACAATACCAAAGACGATGTTGACCGCTTAGTTAGCGCCTTAAAAGAAGTGGAGGAATTTTTCACCAATGGCTTTATCTAAAATGGAAAACTTGTACCGCGCAGTCATCGTGGACCACTACCAGAATCCCCACCACCATGGGGCCTTGGACCAGGCCACGCAAACGATTGAAATGCTCAACCCGACTTGTGGGGATGTCATCTTCCTTGACCTAAAAATTGAGGATGACAAAATTATTGACCTGGCTTTCCACGGCCAAGGCTGTGCAATTTCAACAGCGAGTACGAGTATGATGACGGATTTAATCAAAGGAAAGACCTTGGATGAGGCCCTTCATCTAGCTAAGGATTTTACTGATATGATAACCTTGCCTGAATTGGACGAAGACACCGACTACCAAGACCAGCTCGGAGAAGCTGCTCTCTTATCTGGTGTCCGTAAGTTTCCCGCTCGGGTGAAGTGTGCGACCTTAGGCTGGCAGGCCCTCCAAGAAGGCGTACACCATGATGCTCAAACAATTGAAGAAGATGTAGAAGTAGAAGAGGGGGAAGAAGAATAAATGAGTGAACTTCCAGTAATTGATGATTATAAGTATGGTTTCCATGATGATGTAGATTCTAAAGTTGAAATTGGGATCGATACCGGTCTAACAGAGGAAGTCATCCGTGAAATATCCGCCCAAAAAGAAGAACCTGAGTGGATGCTTGACTTCCGGCTCAAAAGCCTCAAACGCTTCCAAAATAGCCATATTCCAGACTGGAACCCTGATATTTCTGACTTAAACTTAAATGACATTACCTTATATAAGAAAAAATCAGATAAAAACTCCAGAACTTGGGATGATGTGCCGGATAAAATTAAAGAAACTTTCGAACGGATTGGGATTCCCCAAGCCGAGCGGGACAGCCTAGCTGGTGTTGTGGCCCAATATGAATCAGAAGCAGTCTACCACAATACCAAGGCCATCTATGAAGACCAGGGGGTAATCTTTACCGATACCGATACGGCCTTGAAGGAATATCCCGAACTCTTCAAAAAATACTTTGCAACCTTAGTGCCCCCATCGGATAACTTCCAAGCTGCTCTGAACTCAAGTGTGTGGTCAGGGGGGACTTTCATCTATGTGCCTAAGGGTGTCAAGGTTGACATTCCGCTGCAGACTTACTTCCGGATGAACGATGAAAGCATGGGACAATTTGAACGGACCTTGATTATTGTGGATGAAGGCGCCTCTGTGGAATATATCGAAGGCTGTACGGCCCCAACTTATTCCGCCAATAGCTTGCACGCTGCCATTGTTGAAATCTTCGTTGAAGAAGGCGGTTATTGCCGGTATTCCACTATTCAAAACTGGTCCGACAATGTCTATAACCTAGTTACTAAACGGTCCAAAGTAGGAAAGAATGCGACTATGGAATGGGTCGATGGCAATCTCGGCGCTAAGCTAACCCAAAAATACCCTTCCTGCTACTTGGATGGGGAAGGGGCACGTGGCACTATGCTGTCGGTTGCCTTCGCCAATTCTGGCCAACACCAACACACGGGGGCTAAGATGATTCACAATGCCCCTCATACCTCGTCTTCGATTATCTCCAAATCGATCGCTAAGGGATCTGGGATTACCGACTACTTAGGTGATGTTAAGTTTGCTAAGAACTCTAAAGGGTCTAAGTCCCACATTGAGTGCGATACCATCCTGATCGACAAGGATTCCAAGTCAGATACCATTCCAATGAATGAAATTCATAACTCCCAAGTAGACCTAGAGCATGAAGCTAAGGTTTCCAAGATTTCAGAAGAACAACTCTACTATCTCATGAGTCGAGGCTTAACCGAAGCCCAAGCGACTGAAATGATTATCATGGGCTTTGTGGAACCCTTCTCCAAGGAATTGCCACTGGAATATGCGGTCGAATTGAACCGTCTGATTTCTTATGAAATGGAAGGGTCTGTGGGCTAGATGCCTTATAAACATTGATTTAAAGCCCTTTTTGAGCTCTATAAACACTTAAATTTGATATAGTTGCCCCTTTTTTGCCCCATTAGAAGAAAAAGCATTTAAGGTATTTGTTGCTACCTTATTTCGTTCTTCAGACAAATGAGTGTAGACGTCCAATGTCGTTTTGATAGTTTTATGTCTTAAACGATGTTGGGCGTCTTTTAGGTTGATTTCTAGTTTATAGAGAAGCGTTGCTTGCTGTGTCTAACGCCATGGGGAAAAATACGATTAAGTACTTTTCCTTGACAAACTTTTTATTTTTATAGCAAAAATTTTTAACCATTCCTTAAATGTGAAGTCCTCATTCAGGAACAGGCGAGAGCTCTAGACCGTCAGAAAGCAACGATTGAAGCATTTGAAGCTCAAAAAAAGCCCACCAAATAGTGGGCTTTCGAGCGTTAAACACCTAGTTTTTCCTTGAGTGCTTCGGTTAGAGTTTGCGAAAAGTTGATTTGCTCAGCGTTGGCTAGGTCATTAATCCATTCAGGAACAGTAACACTTTTTCTAATTGTTTTAGAGTGGTATTTGCGCCGAAAAGCAGCTAAATCAATTCCAATAAGAGCAGCGTCTTTGTCCGGAAACCGATCTCTAATCTCTTTTAAAGAGCTTGCTTTGGGATAATCTGTGTAGTCTTCAAGAGCGGTCCCTAGAACCTCCTCTGCCATTTCATAAGCTTGAGTGATATCTTCACCTTGGGTCATTGCTTCTGGGATATCTGGGAATTTAACCATTATATATTTTTCATCTTTTTCGAAGGTTGCCGGATAAACTAACATAAGAATTCAATCCTTTCGTTGACGTTAGAAAAGCCATAAAGCCTGTAGGTTAATTTAGCCCCGCTTGCTTTAATATCTCTTTGTAAAACGAATCATCAATATCTTTGTTATGCAAAGGAACCACAGTGTTCTATTGCTTGTGTTGTTAGACATAAGCTTATGACTGCCAGCTTGTCGTACTTCTTGAAGACTGTTTTTCTTAAGCATTTTGACTAGTTTATGTGGTATAATCGGTATTTCCTAACTCTTTTATATACATATATCATACATACAAAATGGACGTGAATCAAGCCCTAAGCACTCTATTAAAAAAATATACTAGTCTAACTATATTGCAAGAAGAGTTTAATCAAAGATGATATAAATGACAATTCCCCAGAAGGTACTAAGTATACAGATGTTTAGACCAGCTGGGGTTTTAGGCTTAAATGTGACTTAAGCCGTATGCAAAAGATATTCCTTGTGACCGCTTTATGAAGTATGGTAGAATGGACCTATAAAAATTAGAAAATGATTAAAGGGGGAGATCAGGTGAAATTTTTCCTGGATACAGCCAATGTAGATGAGATTAAACGCATCGCAGCTTTAGGCTTGGTGGATGGGGTGACGACCAACCCAAGTATTATTGCACGGGAAGGCCGGCCTTTTGAGGAAGTGATCAAGGAAATCTGCTCTGTCGTCGACGGACCTGTTAGTGCGGAAGTCGTGAGCTTGGACACAGAAGGTATGGTTAATGAGGCCCGCAACTTAGCCAAATGGGCTTCTAATGTTGTGGTTAAGATTCCTATGACGGAAGCAGGACTAGCAGCTGTCTACCAATTGTCAGAAGAAGGAATCAAGACGAATGTGACCCTGGTCTTTACGCTTAGCCAGGCAGTGATGGCAGCCAAGGCTGGCGCTACTTATGTCAGTCCCTTCGTTGGGCGCTTGGAAGATATCGGGACAGATGCCTATGCCCTGATCTCCGATATTCGGGACATGCTGGACTTTTACGGCTACGACACCGAAATTATTGCCGCCAGCATCCGGACCCTGCCTCACTTTGAAGAAGTTGTCCGGCGCGGCGCCCATATTGCCACTGTGCCAGGTAACTTATTCCCTAAATTGTGGAAACACCCCCTAACAGATTCAGGGATCGAAGGCTTCCTCAAAGACTGGGAAAACTATTCAAATAAGTAAAGGGTGTGAGGGCTAGCGGGAGAAATAGACCTCTGGAGCAAAGAGCCAGAGAAGACTGTAAGTCTTCGGCGGATCTTTGCGAAGAGGAGCTATTTCTGCTAGCCCGAACCCAACTAAAGGGTGTGAGCAAGAGCGCTTAGAAAGGGAGCTCTGGCGAAAGTTTTTTACAGAGCGATAGCTTTCTGTGCGTCTGACCCCAATCATAGCCAGTCAAAAAAAGAGAATCTACACTTTACCATACGGTAGGAGGTAGATTCTCTTTTTTAGTCTTTTAACTCTTGGGCATAGTGGAGTAATTGGGCCTGCTTGTCTGTATCCAGGGAGTCGAAGATTTGTACGAGTTGGTCACCTGGGCTCTGGTACTTTTCACGCAGGTCTTCTGTGAGGAGCTCGTCAATGCCGACATGGTAAATGGCAGCCAATTCTTCTACCACATCCAAGGATGGGGTATATTTTCCATTCTCCCAATCTGAAATTGTGGAATTGGTTTTGCGGTTAAGCTTACGAGCAATGTCTTTTTGGTAGTAATGATTCTTCTGGCGCAGATATTTTAAGTTTTCTGCTAACATATAACACCCTCCTTTATATTTATATTAATCATAGCATGTTCATATGAATAATGAAACCAAATTCATGAAATTTGTTTTACTTCTAATATTTAGAAATATAGTTCGATAATTTAGAAATTTGATGAAATAAATTTGACTTACATATATGCTAACTATATAATTCATATGAGGAGGCTTGCTATGGAAAGAAAACACCTAGAGGACTGGCGCAAGAGTAAGGGACTGACCCAAGAACAATTGGCCCAGGCTGTCCGTATCACAACCCGGACGATTGCAAATTATGAGAAGGACCCACGAAATCTCTGCCACGCCTCATATGCCAATGTATTAAGAATAGCAGAGGTCTTAAATATTCACCCAGACCAATTAGAAATCAAATAAAAGCAGCAAAGTTCAGTAGAGACACTTTGCTGCTTTTGTCTTATTTAAAGTTGGGGAGGATGGCTTCATAGATATCGGAATTATCCTTTAATCTAAGGGGATAGTTGGTCCGATAGAGCGATCCATCTTGGTTTTGTTCCATGTACATGACGAAGTCGCGGGTATCCGTAATGGGGTAGATGGTCAAGAGCTTGGTGAAGACATCATCCTGGTCAATAATAACATTTCGGATTAAGTAATCCTCAGTAAAAGAATAATCAAATTGGAAATATTGGCCAGGTTGGACCCTGTATTCGTACTCTAAGAATGTGATTAGTTCTTTAGACATGCTAAATTCCTCCTCGTATGCTGTTAGTATGCTTTTAATCATTGTACCTATAAATGTATGCGTTTACAAGTTATGCTTCTAAAATTATTGAAAGTTCACTCTTTAGCAGAAGCTAAAAAAGCCAAGCTTTCAATTATCACTTAGCTTAAAAGCGCTTTTAGGAAACTTTAAGGGCTCAGCTGCCCAGCGCTTGTGTTAAAATAGAAACTACAGACTATATGGAGAGGGAGAGCAAAATGACCATCGATTATGATTCGATTAAAGATGACCTTTACCTAGCCGTTAACGGTGACTGGCTAGCTCAAGCAGAAATTCCTGCTGACAAAGCTGCAACAGGAGGTTTTACCAGTCTAAGAGACCAGATGGAAGACCTCTTGTTAGAAGAGACCCAGGCCATGCGTCAGGGTGAAATCGGCTTAGACCAGCCGGAAATTCAAGAATTCGTGGCTTATTATAATAAGGCCCTAGACTTTGAGGAGAGGGAAGCACAAGGGAGCCAGCCTCTGCAAGATGAAATGACTCAAGTGGCTCACTTAGAAGACATCGCGGACTTCCAGGCCTTTGCCAAAGACTGGACCTTTAAGAATAATGACCTTCCCTTTGCAATCAGTGTGGAAGCAGACATGAAGGACACGGATCATTACATCCTCTACTTGGATGCTCCCAGCCTGATTTTACCGGATACGACTTATTACGAGGAAGGGCATGAGGCTGGCCAAGTCTTGCTGGCTATCTTTGCCAAGCAGTCTAAGGAATTACTGGCTTATTGTGGGATTGACCAGGCTGACCAACTGACGGCTGATGCCCTAGCCTTTGACCGGTCCCTAGCCCGTTATATGAAGTCTAATGAGGAATTAGCGGACTACCCCAAGCTCTATAATCCACGGTCCTTGGACCAGGTCCAGGCCTATTCTTCCCACTTTGATTTTACAGCCTACTTTGAGGCGGTCATAGGTCAAGTCCCTGACCAAGTCATTGTGACCCAGCCTGCTTTCTTTGATCATTTCGATGAGCTAGTCAATGCATCGACTTTCGATCAAGTGAAAGCCTGGCTCCTAGTCAAAGTGGTCAATTCAGCCTCTAATTGCCTGAGTGAAGAGATGCGCCAACTTGGCAGCCAGTACAGCTTGGCTTTGTCTGGAAATCCGGAAACCCTATCCCAGGAGAAGCAGGCCTTCTATGCGGCTACCGCTATGTTTGACCAGGTGATTGGCCTCTATTACGGGAAGAAACATTTCGGCCCCCAAGCTCGCGAGGATGTCCGCCAGATGGTTGTGGAAATGATTGAGGTTTATAAGCAGCGTCTAGAAGCCAATGATTGGCTGAGTCCGGAAACCATCGCTAAGGCCATTGTGAAGCTCGATGCCATCGATATCTTGGTCGGCTATCCGGACACTTATCCCGATATCTACCGCCAGTTGAAGGTGGATCCTGAGCTCAGCTTCTACGGCAACCTCCAAGCCTTCAGCCAGATCAAAGTGGCCAATCGTTTGGGACGCTACGGCCAAGTGGTTGACCGGACGGAATGGGGGATGTCACCCGCCACGGTGAATGCCTACTATAATCCTAGCTTCAACCATATCTGTTTCCCTGCAGCTATCCTGCAAGCGCCCTTCTATGCCATTGACCAGAGCCGGAGCCAAAATTATGGCGGGATTGGGGCGGTAATTGCCCATGAAATTTCCCATGCCTTTGACAACAATGGGGCCCAATTTGATGAGAAGGGAAATATGACCAATTGGTGGCAGGAAGCTGACTATGAGGTCTTCAATGCCAAGGCGGAAGATATGGTCGATCAATTCGATGGCCTGCCTTTTGCTGGGGGACAAGTGAATGGCCGACTGACAGTTTCGGAAAATATTGCTGATGCTGGCGGCCTCCAAGCAGCTCTCGAAGCCTGCCAGCATGAAGAAGACTACGATCTCCAAGCCTTCTTCATTAACTGGGCACGGATTTGGTGCCAGAAAGCCCGAGACCAATACAAGCAATTGCTGCTCAGCATGGATGTCCACGCCCCAAGTCCTCTTCGCGCCAATGTTCAAGTGAAGAATATCGATGCCTTCCATGCTTGTTTCGACGTCCAGGAAGGTGATCCGATGTACCTAGCCAAAGAAAATCGCGTGGTTATTTGGTAGGTGCTATAAGTCGAATACATTCTATGCTAAAATAGATAAGACGAAAGTGGTGCTTAAATCTGCACCTAAAAAGACAAGGAGTTGTGTTATGGATTTAAAACATCATGTTGCTGAAGTGATTTACGAGTCAGTTTCTGACCATTTAGATCTGGATCAAATTGAAGCTGCCCTCGAAACGCCTAAGCATAGTGATCATGGCGATATTGCCTTTCCCTGCTTTCTTTTAGCCAAGGCCTTGCGCAAGGCTCCCCAAGCGATTGCCCAAGACCTAGCGTCTGAGATGGAAGACCCTGCCCTTGAAAAGGTGGAAGCAGTTGGTCCGTATTTGAATTTCTTCCTCAAAGCAGACCAAGTCTCTAAGCAGGTACTCAAAGAAATTCTCAGCCAAGCTTCAGACTTTGGCCAGCAAGACCTGGGTCAAGGGGGCAATGTCACCATCGACATGTCCAGCCCTAACATTGCCAAGCCAATGTCTATGGGCCACTTGCGTTCAACCGTGATTGGGAATGCCATTGGGAATATCTTGGCTAAGGTGGGCTTTAATCCCATTCGAATCAACCACCTGGGCGACTGGGGGACCCAATTCGGGAAATTGATCGTTGCTTACCGCTTATGGGGGACGGAAGAAGAAGTTCGGGCTAACCCGATTCAAGAACTCTTGCGCCTCTACGTGAAGTTCCACGAAGAAGCAGAGAAAGATGACAGCCTCAATGACAAGGGCCGGCAAGCTTTCAAGGCCTTAGAAGAAGGTTCAGAAGAAGAACTGGCCCTCTGGCGTTGGTTTAGAAGCGAATCCCTCAAAGAATTCAACCGCATCTATGCCATGTTGGGCATTGAATTCGACTCTGACAAGGGGGAAGCCTTCTATAATGATAAGATGGACCGTGTCATCGAGCTCTTAGAAGAAAAAGACCTGCTCAAAGTTGATAACGGCGCCACCATTGTCGACCTGGACAAGTACGACCTGATCCCTGCCTTAGTTAAGAAGTCAGACGGGGCAACGCTCTACATGACCCGGGACTTGGCCGCTGCCCTCTACCGCAAGGACCACTATAACTTTGCCCAATCTCTCTATGTTGTGGGTAATGAGCAGAGCATCCACTTCAAGCAATTGAAAGCTGTCCTTAAAGAGATGGGTTATGACTGGTATAAGGATATCCACCACATTCCCTTTGGCCTGGTGACCAAGGACGGCAAGAAGTTATCGACCCGTAAAGGGAAGGTTGTACTCTTAGAAGAAGTCCTCAATGAAGCCATTCGCTTAGCTGAGGCACAGATTGAAGAGAAGAATCCAGACTTGCCCAATAAGGACCAAGTGGCTCACCAAGTTGGGGTTGGGGCGGTTATCTTCCACGATCTGAAGAATGACCGGATGAATAACTTCGACTTTAAGCTGGATGAAATTGTTCAGTTTGAAGGGGAAACTGGACCTTATGTCCAATATGCTAATGCTCGGGCCCATTCTATCTTGCGTAAGTCCGGCCAAACGCTTGACCTATCAGCTGATTACTCCTTGGAAGATCCAGAAGCCTATGCGATTATCAAGGCTTTAAACGACTTCCCAGCGACGATTGAGAAGGCTTACCGGCATTATGAACCGAGTGTGATTGCTAAGTATGCGATCAACCTCGCGCAAAACTTTAACCGCTACTATGCCCACAATCGGATTCTAGAAGACAACGAGGGCTTAGCTTCACGTCTAGCCCTTGTCAAAGCGACAACAATCGTTCTAGAAGCCGCCCTAAACCTCTTAGGTGTTGCTGCCCCGCACGAAATGTAGCTAGCAGCCCTATGAATAATTCCTAGAAAATCAAAAAAAGAAGCCTTGACCTGCCAGTCTAACTGGGGTCAAGGCTTCTTTTTTTAACTATAGGGATACTGGCCTGCTTGAGCTTCTTGGATTATATTCTTAATCGGGAGGACGATGATTAAGAAGAGGAAGCTGGTCTGAATCCAAAAGATGGTCAAATCTAAGAGGCCATGGAGGAGGACAATCGAGATGAAGGAGCAGATCAGGGCCAAACGCAAGCGGAGGGCGGGGTAGCGCCTCATGGTATGGATCATCGCCGCCAAGCGATAGAAGGGGAGAAAGAGGATGCTGCAGCCGACAATGCCATAGCTCAGGATCGGATCGAGGTAGATGCTATGGGAATGAATGGTCGACTTCCCACCTGGATACTCATTCCAGACCTGCAAGTAGGTCAGTGGGCCTTGGCCGAATAGATAATTGTGGCGGATGGCCCGTAAAGCCGTTTGCCAGATATGGATCCGGTCGCCTAAAGCCCAGGACAGAGTGTCCATGCGGGGGAAGAGGTTGGTCAGCATTAAGCCAACAACAGCCAAAACCATAATGCCGAGACTGATGAGCGCCTGCTTGTGGTAGCCATAGACATAATAGAAGACGACGATGGAGCCAACAACCACCATAAAGCTCGTACGCGCCCCGGTAAAGAAGATAGCTGATAGGTTACAGAGCGTAATGAAGGCAAAGGCTAATTTTTTCCGTAATTTCTTGGTCCGGGTCAACTTGTAGAAACCAATAATGATAAAGAATTCAAGCATCATGGCATAGTAATTCGGGTTGAAAAAGGTCGCTTCCACCCGATCCGCATGCTGCTTGCCCATGGCTTCAGAAATAAAGGTATAGTCCCATTCCTGGATGAACTGGAAGTGCTCGAGCAGGGCAAAGATAAAGAGGATAAAGCTGGCAATAAGGCTGATATTGATCAGGTCTTCTACAAAATAGGGTTTGATGGCATCAAAATAATACTTGAAGAAGATCAGGTAAATAGCAAAGCCCAAGGAAATCAAGACACCCAGCCAGTTCTGATAGACGAGAGAAATCGAAATGCTATAGGCAATAAATATCCAAAAGGCTGCCATGACCCCACTATTATCGGTAAAGCTGGGGCGGAAGAGCCCACAGACCGCTAAAATGATAAAAATCACTGTCATCACGGTGACCGTAATATAGAAGGGGAAGAAATTGCTAATTAAGAGGATCATTAAGAGCAGGGCTTGTAAGTCCCAGGGTAAACGATCGCTTGAGAGGGTCTTCATGCGAATCACCTCCTCCTTTATAAAATGTCATTAATTATTATGATACCATGTTATGACTGGAGAAGTACAAAGAATTTCTAAAATCAAAGGAAGTGAACGAACAGGGCTTAAGCCCTGCAGTGATATCCTATCTCCTAGCAAGGGCTAGGGATAGGACGAAAGGCTTCGTTTGGCCTAATTCCTAGTCCCAAGTCTGACAAAGTAGCCAAGGAATGGTAGAATAAGACTATGAAAATTTGCGAGATGGAGGGAAAGGCATGACTGAACAATGGCAGGGTCTGCCAGCAGAGCGTTTTGCTAAATATAGAAGATGGATTAACCGCGAGGAGCCGGGAATCTGTGGCTCTTATGTCACGGCTGTTTTGGTGCACGACCGGGTGTTTGAAGATACCGGGCGAAATTTAGATAAGGACTTATTACTGGGAGCCAGTCAAGAGCTGGTTGATGACAACCACCTGCACAAGGGCACTTTTATCTGGAATATCTATTCGGGCTTGGATAGCTTACTCGGGCCTCAGGGCTACCGGGTTAGGCTGGGCCTCTTCCCTGAAGTTCATGTGCCAGAACTGATGCAAGCAGGCTATGGACCCTTTGTTCTAGGAACAGCTGGTCTCTTAGGCTCACCCTATGGCAACCACTGGCTCCTGGCTTACGCCTACCGTTACAATGACCAGGGCGACTTGGAATTCCGCTGTTATGATAACCACGGCAAGTCCCAGGCTATTCTACCAGCCAAGTACGGCTTCACCTATGCCTATTTAGAGCCTTTACCTGAACCCCTTGACTCCTTAGAGGAAGAAGACCAGAACAACAAGGGGGAAGCAGATGAAGCTGTCCGTTTCCATCGTAATAGCTACCGGCAAGAGGCCTTAGATCAGGCTGAAGAAGCAGAAGGTCGGACTGTCTTTGGTAAGTCTTTAAATGATATTTTGGATCTCTTTATTTAAGCGGTCATAACAAATAAAAACAGAGCCCCTGTCTTTATGGACAGGAGGCTCTGTTTTTTTAGGCCTAGCTTAAAGGCTTATTTATGGTCTTCTGATTTCGCTGCATAGCCGGATTGACGTAGGAAGAATTTGACGATCTCTACGTAAGGGATGATGGACAGGGCAGCTACAATGATGACTGTCCACATTTGGCCAGCATTTGGATCGTTTACCAGGTGAACAGTACCGAAGGCATCGTTTAAGCCTGGTACGAAGACGGTAATGATCAGCATAGCAGCTGATACTAAGATTGCCAAGTTGAAGGCCTTGTTGTTGAAGGGGTTACCCGAGAAGAGTGAGCGGTAAACGGACTTACAGTTGAAGGCATGGGCCAGTTGGATGAAGGCCAGGGTGAGGAAGGCCATGGCTTCCGCATCAACGTGCTCAACTTGCATCCGGTTAATCGCATACCAGTAGACGAAGAGGGTAATTCCACCTTCGTAGATCCCTTGGTAGATAATTCCTTCCAGGACCCCACCAGAGAGGAGGTTGGTCCGGCGCCCACGTGGTTTGTGTTCCATCACGTCAGGTTCTGCTTCTTCTAGACCGAGGGCAATGGCTGGGAAGGTATCGGTAACCAGGTTAATCCAAAGAATATGGATCGGTTCTAAGATGGTCCAGTTCGCAAAGGTTGCGATAAAGAGGGTCATTACTTCACCCAAGTTAGCGGAGAGGAGATACTGAACCGCTTTTTGGATATTGGCGAAGACTTTACGTCCTTCTTCAACGGCATGGACAATAGTAGCGAAGTTATCGTCAGCCAGTACCATGTCTGAGGCACCCTTAGATACTTCGGTACCAGTGATCCCCATCCCAATCCCGATATCAGCTTGTTTGAGGGATGGCGCATCGTTAACCCCATCACCGGTCATCGCAACGACCTTGTTGTGGGTCTTAGACTGCCAAGCACGCACAATGCGGACCTTATGTTCAGGAGCAACCCGGGCATAAACCGAGTATTGTTCAACTTCTTGTTCCAACTGGGTGTCATCGATGGTGTCAAGATAGGCCCCAGTCGTGACAGCCGATTCGTCATGTTCTTCCGTAATGATACCCAAACGCTCTGCAATGGCAGCAGCTGTGGTTTGGTGGTCACCGGTAATCATAACAGTCCGGATACCAGCTGCCTTAGCGGTTGCGATAGCATCCTTAGCTTCTGGACGCTCAGGGTCAATTTCACCGACCATACCGGCATAAACTAAGTGACGTTCATGCTCTTGGCTAGTATACTCGTCGGCTTCTTCATCGATATACTTGAAGGCCATGGCGAGCACACGGAGGGCTTCAACGGCCATGTCGTGGTTAGCGGTTAGAAGTTTCTCGCGGTAGGCTTCTGTCATTTCATGGACTTGGCCATTTTCATAGTAGTAGTCACAGTTATCGATGATAACATCAGGAGCCCCCTTGGTCATGACTACAAATTGACCTTGGCTCTTATCGGCGCTAGGGTGAACAGTGGTTGACATCTTACGTTCGGAGTCGAAAGGAATTTCGCCAATCCGAGGTTGGGCTTCGAGAGCTTGGTCAAGTTGGAAGCCTTTGTCGATCCCAAATTGCACCATGGCGGTTTCGGTTGGGTCACCGGCTAGGCTCTTATCTTCTGAGATCGTGGTATCGTTAGCCATATTCATAATCTTGAAGACAGGCTCTTCGAAGTCAATCTCTTCGCTCGCATCATGGAGTTGCCCATTATAGTAAACTTTTTCAATGGTCATCTTGTTTTGAGTCAGGGTACCTGTCTTGTCGGAACAAATAACTTCAGTCCCCCCCAAGGTTTCAACAGCAGGCAACTTGCGGACAAGGGCGTTGCGGTCGGCCATTTTTTGGGTACCCAAAGCGAGGATAATGGTTGAAATCGCAGGCAGGCCTTCTGGTAGGGCAGCGACGGCAATCGAAATGGCTGTCAGGAGCATGTCTACCCAGTAGCGGCCTTGGACTAAACCAACCACGAAGATAATGATCGCGATGACAATGATCGCTACCGTTAGGAACTTGGATAACTTGTCTTGGTCTTCTTGTAATGGGGTCTTCTTGGTTTCGGCATTATCCAACATGGTAGCGATATGACCAACCTCTGTGTTCATCCCGGTACCAGTGACAATCCCAGCACCCCGTCCATAAGTCACGTTAGTGGAGGAGAAGGCCATATTCTTGCGGTCCCCGATAGCTGCCTTGTCATCAACCAATTCCAAGTTTTTGGTTACGGGAACAGATTCCCCAGTAAGGGCAGCTTCTTCAATCTGCAAGGAATTACTTTCGATCAAGCGCATATCAGCTGGAACCACATTCCCTGCTTCGAGTAAAACCACATCGCCAGGTACAATTTCTCGCGAATCGATAGCGCGGATTTGACCGTTACGGCGGACATTGGCTTGGGGTGAAGACATTTCCTTCAATGAATTGATGGCGTCCTCAGCCTTATTCTCTTGGATAACCCCAAGGATGGCATTAATAATAACGACGGCAAGGATAATGATCGCGTCGACCATCCCCTCATAACCTTCAAGAACCACTGAAAGCACGGCGGCAATCAGCAGGATAATGATCATCAGATCCTTGAACTGATCAATAAACTTTTGGAAAGTGGACTTACTTTCACCTTCTTGGATTTCATTCGGGCCGTATTGGTCCAGACGTTCTTTGGCTTGGGTATCGCTTAAGCCGCTAGTCGACGTTTGGAATTCTTCTTCAACGGCAGGAATATCCATGGTGAAGTATTTCTTCCCTGACTGTTGTTCGTCCAATTATAAACACTCCTTCTTCGCTCAGCTGAGCTTTTTATTATATAATAGTGTAAAAAAAGACCCATACTACTGTCATCCCCCAGTAGCATAAGTCTCACCAAATTAAGGTAATACCAGCAATACAATTGACTGCGCCTGTTGATATTACCGCAGACATGCTGCAGGTTACTCCCTTATGATTTGTACACTAATATGTATAGTAAGTATAGTGGATAATCCTTGAAATTGCAATTTTTAACTGGCATTTCCCGCAATTATTTTAAACGTGTACAAGCGGGAGAAGAATGCTATAATGAAAACTTATAAGGGAATTTTTAAAGGAAGTTAGGTGTCACAGATTTATGAATGAAGATTATTTGAAATTAGTGCATCAAGAGATGCCAACTTATTCAAAAAAACAAATTCAAAGTGTCCTTAGTTTATTAGCTGAGGGCAACACGGTGCCCTTCATCGCCCGCTACCGTAAGGAGCAAACGGGAGCTTTAGATGAAGTGGAAATCCGTCAAATCCAAAAAAACTATGAGTATATTGAAAATTTAGAGAAGCGTAGAGCAACCATCCTAGAGACCATTGAAGCAGCGGGCAAGCTCGATTCCAAACTGAAAAAAGAAATCTTAAAGGCCAACAAGCTGCAAGAATTAGAGGACCTCTATGAACCCTACAAACCCAAGCGCCGGACCAAGGCGACGATTGCCAAGGAACAAGGGCTGGAAGGCTTGGCGGAATGGCTTTATGCGAGTCCGAAGTCGGGGGACCCTAAAGAAAAGGCAGCTGCCTATCTGTCCGATGAAGTGGGCACAGTGGAAGATGCCCTAGCTGGGGCCCACGAAATCCTCTGCGAATGGATTAGCGAAACCGCCCGCTACCGGCAGTGGCTGCGTCGCTATGTCAAAGAAGAGGGCCGCCTAGTGAGCGAGAAGGCCAAGGGGGCTGAGGACAATAAGCAAGTCTATAAGGTCTACTACGACTTCTCCCAGGCCATTAGCAAGCTCAAGCCCTATCAAGTGCTCGCCCTTAACCGTGGTGAAAAAGAAAAAATCTTGCGCTTAAGCTTCAATTTTGATGAATTTCCGGTCTTAGAATACCTGGTCAACCAGGTCATTGAGGGCCATCCGGTCAGCTTGAAGGAACTCCAGGCAGCCATCCAGGACGCCATGCAGCGTTTCCTCCTGCCAGCTGTTGAGCGAGAAATCCGCTCTGAATTAACAGAAGAGGCGGAAGGCCATGCCATTGAGACCTTTTCCGAGAACCTCTACCACTTGCTCATGCAAGCACCGCTCAAGGGGCGGGTGGTGCTCGGCTTGGACCCTGCCTTCCGAACCGGCTGCAAGCTGGCAGTGGTTGACGAAACAGGGAAATTCCTCGACAAGGCGATTATTTATCCGACGCATCCAGTGAACAAGGTCGAAGAAGCAGCCCAAATTTTTGGCCAATTAGTTGAAAAATATGGGGTCGAAATGGTGGCAATTGGGAACGGAACAGCCAGCCGGGAATCCGAACAGTTTGTGGCGGACCAAATCCAGGATCGCTTTCCAAAACTTCAATATATGATCGTTAATGAAAGTGGGGCGTCGGTCTATTCTGCTAGCAAGGTGGCCCGGGCGGAATTTCCGGACTTCAATGTTGAAGAGCGGTCTGCCGTCAGCATCGCCCGCCGCTTGCAAGATCCCCTTGCGGAATTGGTGAAGATTGATCCCAAGTCCATCGGGGTCGGCCAATACCAGCATGATGTGTCTCAAAAAGAACTTTCCGATTCACTAGACTTTACGGTAGAAACAGTGGTGAACCGGGTGGGGGTAAACTTAAATACGGCAAGCCCTTCCTTACTCGTCCATGTCTCCGGCGTGAACAAGTCAGTGGCTAAGAATATTGTGGCCTACCGCAATGACAAGGGCCTCTTTAAGAACCGTAAAGAACTGAAGGATGTTTCACGCCTAGGGCCTAAAGCCTTTGAACAGTGTGCGGGCTTCCTGCGCATCCTCAATGGTGAAGAAGTCTTAGATGCGACGGCTATCCACCCCGAAAGCTATCAACTCACTAGAAAGCTCCTGGCTGACCAGGGGATTGACCTAGGAGCAATCCACCAAGATAGCGTCCGCCAACAGATTAAGGCTTGGGATATTTCGTCTCTGGCTGCTAATTATGGGATTGGGGAAGAAAGTCTCAAGGATATTCAAGACTCCCTCCTAGCCCCAGGACGCGACCCACGGGATGATCTGGATGCTCCAATCCTGCGCTCTGATGTCTTGAAACTTAGTGACCTTAAAGAGGGGATGGCTCTACAAGGTACCGTCCGCAATGTGGTCGACTTTGGCGCTTTCGTGGATGTCGGAGTGAAGCAAGATGGCCTAGTCCATATCTCCAAGCTCAGCAAGAAATTTGTCAAGCATCCGAGCGATGTCGTCGCAGTGGGTGAAATTGTTAATGTTTGGGTGGAATCGGTAGACACCCAAACAGGACGGATTGGACTGACCATGATTGAAAAATAAACCGACCTATTCAGCTGACAAACTTCAGGCCCTGGTGGAAAAGGTCTCTTTAGAAGACTTTGGTCGCCCTTTCATGCACCGGGCCATTTGGAACCGGCGCTTGCGGACGACAGGTGGGCGCTTCCATTCCCCGTCCTGCAAATTGGATTTTAACCCGAGAATCCTCGACCGTTATGATGAAGATTTATTGATCCAAGTGATCCGCCATGAACTCTGCCACTACCACCTCTACCGAGAAGGGCAGGGCTACCGGCATGGAAACTGGGACTTCAAAGAGCTCTTAAAAGAAGTAGGGGGCATCGACTATGTGCCGGACTTGCTTGATCCCTCTGAGCGTAAGCTCTACTATTACCGTTGCCAATGCTGCCATCAAGTGTATGAACGTGAACGTCGAATCGTGAAAAGCCGCATCGTTTGCGGCCTCTGCTTGGGGGGCTTAGTCCAAGTCGAGGGACCTGAAGCTGGCTTGAAAGGAAGCTGATCGCGCGCTCTCACATCCTATAGTCGGGTTCGAGGATGTAGAAATAGCTCCTCTTCACAAAGATCCGCCGAAGACTTGCAGTCTTCTCTGGCTCTCTGCTCCAGAGGTCTATTTCTCCCGCATTCTCTCACACCCTTAATAATAAAGAAAGGAGTTTTTCATGATTAAAAGATGCCAAAATTGCGACTGCCTCTTGGCGGAAAACGATTTAGTTTGTCCCAAGTGTGGACAGGTTTTCCAGACAGACGATGATTTTTATTTGGAAGAAGAAGTCAAGCCAGACCAGGCAGAAGCAGAGAAGAAGACCAAGCTGCTGAGCCGGAAGAAGAAGGCAGACCAGGAGAAGTGGTCGGCCTATGCTAAAGACTTTTTCCGCTGCTTCTTAGCTTTTTTAAGGAATCCGATTAAGAATATCCAGAATGCTAGCTACATCAATTCCTATTATGGGGTCGCCATGCTCATTATTCTGACCCTGACGAATACGGTGACCCTAACAGCTATGGCTAACTTTGCCTTCTCCAATTATGCTTGGCTATCCAGTATCTCCATCTTACCGAATATTGACTATAGCTTTAATCCTTGGCTCTTCTTTGTCCAGGCCCTGGTTTATTTCTTTGTCATGTTCTGGCTGATCGCAGCGGTTAGCCAGGCTACCATGCGCCTGATCTTTAAGCTGGATCAGAGTAACCTAGAATGGTTGACCCGCTTTATGGGGATGAACAGCCTGACAGTGGTCCTCTCGATCTTGGCTATGCTCTGTAGCCTGATCGCTCCCTTGCTATTCTCCATTCTCGTACTCTTCTTGATGCTCCTGGAGTATATCGTCTTCCTTATCTCCATTCCGCTTCTCTATTACCTCTATGAGTCGCGGGTGGCTTGGATCAATCGCTATTATGCGTCTTTACTTGCTATTGCCTGCTTTGTCCTGCTCAATATCTTCCTAATAAATATTATTTTCTAAAAAAATTAGGAAAAATAGTTGACAGCTTAACCGATATGCGGTAAGATATATCTTGTGTTAAGCAACGCGGGTATGGCGGAATAGGCAGACGCGCTACCTTGAGGGGGTAGTGGGAGTAACTCCCGTGCAGGTTCAAGTCCTGTTACCCGCATAAAAAAACTGCAAAACTTTAGCAGCTATCAAAAAGGCTAGCAAGAATTGTTAAGGCAATCCTTGCTAGCCTTTTTTATGTTAAGCAATAATTCGTTTCTTGTGATAGAATGAACTTATCTTAAAGATGAGAGGGGAGGGGCAGGTCCAGCAAGGCTAGACTTATCAATCATGTTAAAAATAAACCTTATTTTAGCTTGTTTTTACTTGGCCTTCTTTATGATGAGAAGAATAATCAGCCGACGCTTACGGAGAGTAAACAAGTAAAAGAACTTCTCTAACAGCCAGGTCATTCAATCATAAGGACTAAAAGATGAAGGTCACAAAAATTCTTTGATAAACTTATCATTTTTTTATCATATTTCTTTTAAAATGCGTGAAAGTTAGGTAGAATAGACATAAGGAAAGGTGATGATTGAATGGCATTTGTAGACCATACATGTGTACGTGTCAAAAATTTAGAAGCGTCAATTACGTTTTACCAAGATGCCTTTGGTTTTGAAGAGGTGGAACGTCGGGACTTTCCTGACAATGAATTTACCCTCTGCTATCTTTCACTACCAGGCCAAGACTATAAATTAGAGTTAACCTATAACTATGACCATGAAGCCTATGATTTAGGCGATGGTTATGGGCATATTGCCATTGTAACGGCGGATGCCCAAGGACTTCACCAAGCTCATAAGGAAGCTGGTTATCCCGTAACAGACTATGTAGGTTTACCTGGGACAGAACCATTTTACTACTTTGTAACTGACCCAGACGGCTATAAGATTGAAGTTATTGATGAAGAGGCTTGGAAATAACTTGCCTTTTTAGTGGAAACCATGTTATACTTATCTCGCGATGAGCTGAGTACACTTAACTGTGTATTGAGAATATAGAGAGCACAAGTTGCTAAGCAACACTACGGGAAGTAGGTGCTCGGATAAAGTTGATGTGAACAGCTTTATCCCTAGTCTAGGAGAGAGCGAGAACAATTAAATTTGTTCTCGCTTTCTTTTTTAGAAAAAATGCAAGCGTTTTTATTTAGGGAGGAGGGGGAATATGCCGCAATTGACCAAAGACCAGCTGGCGACAGAGATGTATTATTTCAATTTAGGCAATCATTTTTCCGCATATCAGTTTCTGGGCGCCAAGCCTGGTAGAAACCAAGCTGGCCAGGAGGGCTACCATTTCACAGTTTGGGCACCCCGGGCTAAGGCGGTTGCCTTGATTGGAAGTTTTAACCACTGGCAGGAGGAGGCCCTTGAAGCCATCGGGAAGACAGGGGCTTGGACTATTTTTAAGCCAGAAGCTAAGGAATGGGACCTCTATAAATTTGTCGTGACGAGCCAATCAGGGGAGAAAAAGGAAAAGCAAGATCCCTTTGCCTTCGCTAGCGAAGTGCCGCCCAAGAACGCTTCAGTCATCCAAGATCTGCCCGCCTATACTTGGCAGGATGAGGACTGGCTAGCCAGACGCCAAAAAGAAAAAATTTACGACCAGCCCTTAAATATCTATGAGCTTCATATGTCTTCTTGGCGCCGCCATCCAGATGGGTCAGCCTATACTTTTGATGACTTAAGGGAAGAATTAATTCCTTATGTTAAGGAAATGGGCTATACCCATATTGAATTTATGCCCTTAATGGAGCACCCTTTAGAGGCTTCCTGGGGCTATCAAATTTCGGGCTATTATTCGATTGCTGGGCGCTTTGGCCATGACTTTGAGCCTCTGATGCGTTTCGTGGATGCCTGCCACCAGGCGGGGATCGGGGTCTTAGTCGACTGGGTGCCGGGACATTTTGTTCGCAATGGTGATGCCCTGGCCTATTATGATGGCAGTCCCTGTTTCGAATTTGCCGATCCCCAGCGGGCGGTGAATAACCGTTGGGGGACTTATAATTTTGACCTTGGCAAGTCTCAGGTTCAGAGTTTTCTGATTTCTAATGCTATCTTTTGGTTGGAGGAATTCCATATGGATGGCCTGCGGGTGGATGCAGTTTCCAACATGCTCTACCTGGACTATGATATCGGGGACTGGCAGCCTAACCGCTATGGCAATAATGTCAACTTGGAAGGGGTGGACTTTCTCCGCCGCTTGAACCAGGAGATTTTCTTAAGGGATGATTCTTACCTGATGATTGCAGAAGAATCAACAGCCTGGGATGGGGTGACCCGGCCCACTTCTGAAGGGGGCCTAGGCTTTAACTTCAAGTGGAACATGGGCTGGATGAATGATACCTTGAAATTCTTTAGCCTGGATCCCATCCACCGGTCCCACCATTATAAGCTGGTGAACTTCACCTTCATGTATATGTTCCATGAGAATTTCATCCTGCCCTTCTCCCATGATGAGGTCGTTCATGGCAAGGAATCCTTACTCGGTCGGATGCCGGGCCAGACCCGCTATGATGAATTCGCCAACTTAAGGACTTTAGAAGGCTACCGGATGACCTATCCAGGCAAGAAATTATCCTTTATGGGTAATGAAATTGGCCAGTTCTTAGAGTGGCGTTTCTACAGCCAGTTAGAGTGGGAAGACTTGGACCGACCCTATAACCGGGAATACCAGCACTACATCCAGGTCTTGAACCAAGTTTACCAGGAGGAAACAGCTCTCCACCAGTTGGATTTGAGCCCAGAAGGCATTCGTTTCTTGGAAGCTGATGACGACCAGGAGACGACGGCCGCCTTTATTCGCCGAGGTCGGGACTTAGAAGATTTTATCGTTTGTGTTTATAATTTTACCCCTGTGGAGCGCAAGTCTTACCGTCTGGGGGTACCGTATCCAGGAACTTATCGTGTCCTCTTAAACAGTGAAATGCAAGAATTTGGAGGCAATTGGGAATACCAGCAGGAAACTTATACGACAGAGAAGGTCCCCTACCAGGGTTTTGACCATTCCTTAACTATCGTATTGCCCTCCCTGTCGACCTTCCTATTGAAGCCCGATCAGCTTTTGACGGAGAGGCCAGAACCATTGAAGAAAGAAGACCTAGTTGAAGGAGGGGAAAGAGTGTAATCTCGATCATTATGAAAAAACAACTATTAGCTATGATACTTGCTGGGGGTAAGGGCACCCGTCTGGGTAAATTAACCAAAGAAATTGCCAAACCAGCCGTTCCTTTCGGTGGCAAGTACCGCATTATTGACTTCCCTTTAAGTAATTGTGCCAATTCCGGCATCAAAAAAGTCGGCGTGATGACCCAGTACGAGCCGCTCGTCCTCAATGACCATATTGGGGTCGGTGTGCCTTGGGACTTGGATTCCAATGAAGGGGGCGCCTATGTCCTCCAACCTTATTCCTCGACAGATGGAGGAGAGAAGTGGTTTAAGGGGACGGCCAATGCCATCTACCAGAATATTTCTTTTATCGATAGCCAGAAGCCGGACTATGTCTTAATCTTGTCGGGGGACCATATTTACAAGATGGACTATGAGCGCATGCTTGAAGACCATGTGGCCCACGAAGCAGATTGTACCGTGGCGGTTATTCCTGTGCCTATGGAGGAAGCTTCCCGCTTCGGTATTATGAATACAGACGACCAGTCAAAGATTATTGAATTCGAAGAGAAACCTGAACAACCCAAGTCGAACCTTGCTTCCATGGGGATTTATATTTTCACTTGGGATAAATTGCGCGAGTATTTGACCTCAGACCCTGAACAGATGGAAGACTTCGGTAAAGACGTCATTCCAGCCTATTTAGATAATGGGGAAGCCCTCTATGCCTATTCCTTCGATGGCTACTGGAAGGATGTGGGGACCATCGAAAGCCTCTGGGAAGCCAATATGGAATTCCTGGACCCTGAACACCCCCTCAATATCCGGTCCAATGATTGGCCAATCTACAGTAAAAACATGGTGTCTCCTCCGCAATTATTAACGGAAGAGGCTGATGTGACCGAATCCATGGTCTGTGATGGGGCCTTTATCCGCGGACGGGTCAGTCGGTCAGTCATTTCCCAGGATGTGAAGATTGGCAAGGATAGCCAAGTGGAGAAATCCGTCTTGATGACCGGGGCGCGTGTCGGTCAAAACGCTGTGATTAAGTATGCCATCCTGGGCGAGGGTGCCCAGATTGCGGATAATGCACAAGTTATCGGGACGCCGGACCAAATCCAAGTGGTCGGCTATGAAGAAGTAGTGGGAGGTAGCGACAATGAAGAAGAATAAGTTAAGTGCCATTATTAATATGACCGAAGATGATAGCAAGCTAGCTCCGCTGACAGATAGTCGGCCAATCGGGGCCCTGCCCTTTGCCTGTCGCTATCGCTTGCTAGACTTTACCCTGTCTAGCTTGTCCCATGCCGATATTCGTTCGGCGGCCATCTTCATTAATGAGACGGGCCGCTCGGTCTACGACCATATCCGGTCAGGCCAGGCCTGGGACCTAGATACCAATTCTGGGGGGATTTTTACCTATTCTCAGATGAAGCACAAGAAGGCCCTCTATGAGGCAGCTAGTCGGATTGGAGATTTCTATGAAGACCATAAGATCTTTATTGAACGGGCTAATAGTGAATATGTCTTCATCTCTGGCTCTAAGATCTTAGCTAGCGTTAACCTGTTAGCTGTGATGGAGGCTTTTGAAGAGGGGACGGCAGAAGTGATGCGGCTCTATGCCAAGAAGGAAAAGAGCTTTGTCGAGTACCATCCTGAAGAAAACCTATTGACTATCGATGATAAGGGTTATGTGACGGACCTCGCTAAAGAAGGGGTAACGCCAATCGAAGGGGATGAAGTGAACTTCGATATGAATATGACCATTATGCCATCCAATATCCTGCTCGAAATCATCGACAAGGCCAATGCGGAAAACCTCAACGATAACTTGGACCAAATTATCGAAAAATACCTCTTAGACTATACGGTTCAAGGCTATGAATATAAGGGCTTTGTGGCTAATATTGATTCAGTGAAAGCCTATTACGATACCAGCCTATCCATGCTCGAGGGCGAGGCCTTTACCAGTCTCTTCCATACGGAGTTGCCCATTATTACCCGGACCCATAATGGGGCACCGAGCTACTATGGGGCCCATGCTAAGGTTCATAATGCGCAGATTGCTACCCATACCAATATTCGGGGTAAGATTAGCCATTCGCAAATTTCGCGTAAGGTTCAAATCCATGAAGAGGCTGAAGTGGAGAATTCAATTCTCTTCCAGGGTTGTGTGGTTGAAGAAGGCGCCCGGGTGAAGAATGCCATCTTGGATAAGCGGGTCTATGTTGAGGCTGGAGCTGTCTTAGAGGGCAGTCCTGAAAAACCTCTAGTTGTGGCTAAGAATACGCGAATTAAAGCCTAAGTTAATCGGTTGACATGCATTAAAGGAGACAGAAATGAAAATTTTATTTGCTTCAGCAGAAGCGGCCCCCTTCTTTAAGACAGGGGGCTTGGGCGATGTATCCTATGCCTTGCCCAAGGCGCTGAAAGCTCAAGGAATTGATGTGCGGGTTGTTCTTCCTTATTACACCCTCATGCCAGAAGAATATAAGGAAGCTTGCGAAGACCTCTTGAACTTCCAAGTGGAGATGGGCTACCAGCGCCAGGCATATGTAGGAATCAAGCGCTTAGTATTGGATGACTTGACCTATTACTTTGTGGATAACTTGGATTACTTTAACCGGCCTAGCTTATATGGTTATGAGGATGACTGCGAGCGCTTTGCCTTCTTTGACTTGGCTGTCATTGAAATGATGGAGAAGATAGACTTTATCCCGAATATTATCCATGTTAATGATTGGCAAACCGCCATGATTCCAGCCCTCTTAGTGGACAAGTACCACTGGCTGGAGGCCTATCAAGATATTCGCAAGGTGCTTACCATCCATAATATTCAGTTCCAGGGTTGGACGGACAAGGAAGCGCTCTACCGTTATTTCAATACCACGGATGCGACTTTCCATGACAAGGGCTGTGAGCACTACGGCGCCGTCAATTACCTCAAGGGAGGCATTAACTTCTCTGATATTGTCAGCACCGTTAGCCCTCGCTATGCCGGCGAGATTCAGACACCGGAATTTGGCGAAGGGCTGGATGCTTGCTTACGGGATAACCACTTTAAAATCCGGGGCATTATTAACGGAATTGATTATGACTTGAACAATCCCAAGACAGATCCTAATCTGCTAGTTAATTATGATGCCAAGACGGTCAAGACAGCCAAAGTGAAGAACAAGCTCAAACTTCAAGAAAGGGTTGGCCTGGCTAAGGATCCAGATGCTTGCTTACTCGGAGTAGTTTCCCGACTGACGCCACAAAAGGGCATGCAGCTGATTCAAGAGAAGGCGGAAGAACTTTTGAATACGCGCCGGGTTCAAATCTTAGTTCTGGGTACGGGGGATGATGAATTTGAACATTCCTTCCGCTACTTTGAACACAAGTATCCGGGACGTTTCTGTGCCTATATCGCTTTCGATGTCCACTTGGCCCAGCAAATCTATGCCGGCTCTGACCTCTTCTTGATGCCGAGTGCCTTTGAGCCCTGTGGCCTGTCGCAGATGATTGCCATGCGCTACGGGACCCTGCCCTTGGTGCATGAAGTCGGGGGCTTGGCGGATACAGTCGAAGCCTATAACCACTTTACAGGGGAAGGGACCGGCTTTAGCTTCAACCAGTTTACTGGCCGCGACTTCCTGAAGATTGTTAACTACGCTGTGGATGTCTATGAGCACGATGATAAGGCTTGGCAAGGTCTGATCCAAGAGGCCATGAGCCGGGACTTTAGCTGGCGTGGTCCGGCCGAAGACTATATCCAGCTCTACCAGTCACTCTTAGAACACTAAAAAAGAAAAAGGTCCTGCCTCCAGTGACGTTCTGGAGCAGGGCCTTTCATTTATCTTATGGGCGGCGGCTGATCTGGTAGAGGGTGGAGAGGAAGGCTTTGACGCCAGCTTTGAGGCAGCTTTCGTCGAAGTCGAAGGCATCATTGTGGTTGCCCGCAGCCAGGGAGCAAGCGAGGACAGCGTAAGTGGCCTGGCCGCCTTGGTCTTGGACGGCCTGCATCATATAGGCAAAGTCATCAGTGGCGCCGTGGTTGGCATAGTGGCGGTAGCAGGCCTTAAAGTCAGGGACCTTCTGGCTGGCTTGGTAGACCTCTTCTACAAGTTCGGGGCTGGCCTGGGCATTGATGGAACCGCCCACAATCTCCAGGTCATACTGGCAGTCGTAAATCTCGCAGGCGGCCCGGATGGAAGTCACCGCCTTGTCATAGAGGTGCTGGTTGACCTCCTGGCTAGGTCCCCGTGTTTCCGCCTCAAAATAACAGAAATCAGGGATGACATTGCGTCCAGTCCCTCCATTGATCGTCCCGATGTTGAGCCGACCATTGCCATGGGAATCTTGGAAGAACATGTTCATATTGGCAATGGCTGAAGTGGCTGCCAGAATGGCATTATGCCCGGATTCTGGGGCGAGGCCTGCATGGGCAGACCGTCCGTGGATGGTGACATTGAACTTACTGGTGGCATAGAGGCCAGACCAGTCACTGTAGAAGGCCAGCTCATTGTGGGGACTCTGGAGGATATGGCAAGCTAAGAGGTAATCGACCCCCTCGAGCAGGCCTGCCTCTACCATGGCCCGGGCGCCGCGCACGCCTTCTTCTGCCATTTGGAAGATAAAGGAGATTTTGCCAGTAAAAGCCTCCTGGTAGCGGTGGACGAGGCGGGCTAGGATTAAGCCCATCGCTGTATGCCCATCATGACCACAGCCGTGCATGGCCTGGCTATTCTTGGAGCGGAAGCCTGCTTGGTTGGGGAAGTGGTCAGCTTTCAGGGTCTCCTGGAGGTCATTGGCATCGATATCGAAGCGGAAGGCCAGATGGGGACCAGGGCGTCCGGTATCGACTTGGGCCATAGCCCCGGGAAAGCCGGCCATTTGGCGAACCAGCTGGGGGTCAGCGCCTTGGTCAATCGCTCTCTCAATAGCCGCTTGCCGGGTCGCATAATCGGGCCGACCCCAGGCAAATTGAGGATCGACCAGGTCCGGTCCGTAATGCACGGGGATGCCAAGTGCTTTTAAATAGCTAATAATTCGAGCGGTGGTCCGGAATTCCAACCAGGCCGTCTCAGGGTATTGGTGGAAGTCTCGGCGCAATTGAATCAATTCCTCCTCCAAGTCATCAACCGCAGTTAATAAAGCCTCTAAGTCCCCAGTCATTGTCATGTCTTCCTTTCTAGTTATGGCGAAAATATAATACCTCTACCATAGCCTAAAGCCCGATCAAAAACAATACTTTCCTGAAAAAGCCAATGAAAGTTTCTTGTCTAGGAAGTTTAGCTGTGTTATATTATAAGGAAATGAGAAAATTAAACATGAATGAGGTTATGCTGATGAAAGTGATTAAATTTGGTGGAAGTTCGGTTGCTAGTGCCGAGCAGATTAAAAAAATTAAAGATATCATTGTAAGTGACGCTGACCGACGTATCGTGGTCGTTTCGGCCCCTGGTAAACGTTTCCCTGAAGACACCAAGGTGACCGACCTCTTAATTGACCTGGCTTCCCAGGTGCTCAATGGGAACAAGGGAGTCTCCCATGTCTTTAATCAAATTGTCAACCGTTACAAGGAAATCGCAACGGACTTGGCCATTGACGAAGATATTGTGAGTGAGATTTCTCATAATCTACAAGCCTTAATTGAAGGGGACACGACAGAAGAATCTTATTTCATGGACGCTTTGAAGGCGAGCGGGGAAGACAACAGCGCCAAGTTAATTGCCGCTTACCTTCGTTCAGAAGGGATTCCTGCCCGCTATATTAGCCCCAAAGAAGCAGGGCTTTACTTGTCAGATGAGCCTGGCAATGCGCAAATCCTACCTGAATCCTATCAAAATCTCTTTGCTTTGAGAGACTATGATGAAATTATTATTTTCCCAGGTTTCTTTGGCTTCACCAAGACAGGCAAATTGGTGACCTTCTCACGCGGGGGAAGCGATGTGACCGGGGCCATCCTCGCCAATGGGGTCAAGGCCACATTGTATGAGAACTTCACCGACGTGGATTGTATCTATTCAGCCAGTCCTAATATTGTGTCAAATCCGGTGCCGATTGAAGACCTCACCTATACGGAGATGCGGGAACTCTCCTATTCTGGCTTCTCCGTGGTCCATGACGAGGCCCTCTACCCTGCCTTCGCAGAAGGAATTCCAGTGGTGGTTAAGAACACCAACAATCCGTCTGCCCCAGGGACTAAGATCACTCGGACCCGGTCGGAGTCGGAATATCCGCTTGCCGGAGTTGCCAGCAAGTCGGGCTTTGCCTCCATCTATATCAGTAAGTATATGATGAACCGGGAAGTGGGCTTCATTAACCGGGTCTTGGATGTGCTCGAAGATTATAACATCAGCTTGGAACACATTGTTTCTGGTATCGACGACATTGACATTGTCTTCAAAGAAGAAATGATCACGGCCAAGCAATTCCAAGACCTCCTAGTTGAAATCAAGGTCAAGACGGCTGCTGACGTTGTCGAAAAACGAGACAATCTCTGCTTAGTCATGCTGGTTGGGCAGAATATGCGACACAAGATTGGACTCATGGCGCGGGCAACCAAGGCCCTTGGCGAAGCCCAGGTCAATATCGACATGATTAACCAAGGTTCATCCGAGAATTCCATTATGTTTGGCATCAACGAAAAAGAAGAAGAGCGCGCTGTGGCAGCCATCTACAAGGAATTCTTCGAATCCAAGAATTAGATAAAACAAGTCATTAGGGAAGCAGGGTCTTCCCTTTTTTCTTGCATGAAAAAAAACCCAGCTGAGCTGGGCGGCTAAGACTCTGATATTAACGGATCCAAGCAAAGTAGATAATGACGATAAGCCCGAGCACAATCCGATACCAACCAAATGGCTTGAAGTCATTGCTTTGGATGTAACGGAGGAGGAGCTTAATAGTGATAACGGAAACGAGGAAGGCCACGACCATGCCTACTGCCAGATAGCCGAGTTCGGTGCCAGTGAAGCGGAAGCCCTCGAAGAAGGCCTTGACCAATTTGAGGAAGCTGGCCCCGAACATGATAGGGATGCTCATGAAGAAGGAGAAGTCGGCGGCTACGGGGCGGGAAGTTCCTAGGATGGTTGCCCCGAGGATGGAAGAGCCTGACCGGGAAGTCCCTGGTACCAGCGACAGGCACTGGAAGAGGCCAATTTCGAAGGCCCGACGGTAGGTGAGCTCTTGCATGCTGTTGACCTGACTCCTCCGTGTCTTGTTATAGTTTTCCACCAAGATAAAGGCAATCCCATAAATAATGAGGGCCAGGGCGACCACTAACCAATTCATCAGGTGGGCTTCCATCCAGTCATCGATTAAGAGACCGAGGACAGCGGCGGGAATACAACCGACTGCCACCTTAAACCAGGTCTCCCAGGTTTCCTGTTTTTCTTTTTTGGTCTTTTGCGGGGAGAAGGGGTTGAGCCGGTTGAAGTAAATCCAAATAACAGCCAGGATGGCCCCGAGTTGGATGACGACAATGAAGATATCCCAGAATTCAGGACGCACTTGGAGTTGGACAAATTCCTCTACCAGGATCATATGGCCCGTACTTGAGATAGGGAGCCATTCGGTGATCCCCTCAATGAGGCCGATTAAGATAATTTTTAAGAGTTCAAGCATAAGCAGCTTTTCCTTTCTAAGCGATAAAATAAGCAGTCTTCAATATATCAAAGTTTTAGCTGGATGAAGGCTTCCTGGCTTAAATTTGATGAAAATTTAAGAAATACTTTGGACGCAGACGACTTGGTCGAGCTGGTAGTCAAAGTCTCGGGCTTGCAATAGGCCGGATGCCGGGTCCCGGTCGAAGAGGCGCAAGTGGCCATCATTCTGGTGGGCCACGAGGAGGTAGGATTCATCGGGCGATAGGTTGAAGTCCCGTGGAAAGTCTCCCTGGCTAGCGATCACTTGGATGCGCTCCAAGCCTTGGCCATCCTTATTAATAGCGAAGACGGTTAAGCTGTTCTCACCGCGATTAGAGCAGTAGAGGAAGCGGCCGTCCGAAGATATCCGGATCGCAGCGCTGGAATTGAAGCCCAGGGGCGCTTGGTCTAAGGTCTGGTAACGTTTCAAGGGGGTTAAATGGCCGACTTCTTGGTCAATCTGGACCACATCCACCGTGTAGGATAGCTCGCTCAGGACATAGAGATAGGGCAGGCTAGGATGGGCGACAAGGTGGCGGGGCCCCGAGCCTGCTGTCAGCTTCAGGCTGTCCACCATTTGGAGCTTATTCGCTTGGATCCGATAGACGAGGACCTCATCTGTTCCCAGGTCGCAGGCGAGGAAGAAGGGGCTGTCTCGGTACTGCTTAAAGTAATGACAGTGGGGCTGGTCTTGGTTCGGGTGGGGGCCCGAGCCAGACCGATGCACAATATCAGCTAGTTCAAGATTGCCATTTGCCTGGACTTTGATTAAGATAAGACTAGCTTCACGATATGAGGCACAGAGCAGGTAGTGCCCATCTGCGCTCAGACTGACATAGCAGGCCGGCTCACTGAGAAAAGCAAGCCGGTCGACTTGTTCAAAGCCTGACGCTGTCCAGCGGTAGTGGCTAAGGCCAGGCGCTCCTGCTTGGTTCGACAGGGTAAAAAGCGAGCGCTGGTCTCTTGATAAGCAAAAATAGCAGGGGTCAGCTTCCTCAAGAAGAAGCCGGTCAGACACTGGCTGGTTGCACTTAGGATCCACAGTCAGGCTATGGATGCCGGTATTGGAGCCATCCGTATAGGCCCCGAGATAAAATTGATCCATATTAAATCCACCTTTCAATCTTAATTTTACTATAAATTAATGGTTGGCTTTTCACTGACCTCAAAAAATATTGTATACTTAAATATATAAAAGTAAATCGATTCCTTAAGGGGGGACTTTGATGGCTGATAAGCGAAGCCCAAATGATAAAATGAACCAGTACTGGCAGGAACGGAGTGACCAATTGCAGAAGATTAACTACCACTCCTTCCGTTCCTTCTTGAGTAACCGCTGGCTCCAACTCTTGCTGGTACTCATCCTAATTGCCTTATTCCTATTGATCTTTAGTCGGATCGCCCATCTCTTCCATCCGGTGATCGATTTTGTGAGTGTGATTGCCCTGCCAATCGTTCTGGCAGCCATCCTCTATTACTTGACCGTACCGATCGTTAACCACTTGGAGAAGCGGGGGCTCAAGCGGCAGTGGGGGGCCATCCTGGTCCTCGTGCTTATGGCCATTGTGGTCCTCATCCTAACTTATCTTACGCCAATCTTCTTTGCCCAATCCCAGTCCTTGGTGTCTAATTGGGATGAGTTAATTTCTAGCTATGACCAGCCCCTGCAACGCTTCTACCACAATCCTTTATTCGAAGAGGGGGTCAAGCTCTTGAATGACTGGGGGCTCAACTTCATCCAGGGCAATTCCATTAACTGGTCGACGATCTTTAACTCGGCCATTGATTCGATCGGATCGATTGTGGGTGTCCTCTCTAACTTTATCTTGGCGATTGTGACAGCCCCCTTCATCCTCTTCTATATGTTAAAGGATGGGCCCAAGCTCAAGCAAAACTTGGCCTTGGTGGTACCTAATCCCATCCGGTCATCGACCATGCAGCTGCTCTTTGAGATGAACCAACAAGTGTCAGCCTATGTGCGCGGGCAAATTATGGTCGGTATCTCAGTAGCTATTATGTTCATGCTGGGCTATTCGATTATCGGGCTCCAGTACGGTATTATCCTGGGTGTCCTCGCAGGCTTTCTGAACTTAATCCCTTATCTCGGCTCCTTCTTAGCCATGATTCCGGCGGTGATTATTGCTATTGTTCAGGGTCCCATCATGGTGGTCAAGGTCCTTGTCGTTTTCATGATTGAACAAACCATTGAGGGCCGGGTGATTTCACCCCATATCTTGGGCTCTAACTTGGACATCCACCCAGTCACCATCATGCTGCTCTTGATCGCTGGGGGGAAACTCTTCGGTATCCTGGGCATTATCATTATTATCCCAAGCTATGCCATCCTTAAGCTGATCTTTACCTACTTCTTCAAATGGTACCGTAAAGTCTCCGGCCTCTATGAAGAGGACCTCCTAGCGGAATGGGATTCAGAAGAATAGCTCTTAAAGGAAATGCCTTAGACCAGACTTAAAAAGCTGGGCTAAGGCATTTTTTATTTGCCAGAACGGGCGAGGTCAATAATGATGTCTGTTAATTGGGGGTTACGGACCAAGAGGGGACCGTGGAAGTAGGAGCAGAAGGTGTTCTTATAGAGGCAGCCTTCTGTTTGGTCTTGACCATTATTGCCGAAGCCAGATTGGACTTGGCCGAGCGCTTGGACACCGGGGCCGAGATAGGTCCGACCGGCATGGTTTTCATAGCCTTTGAGGCTGAGGTCAAAGCGGTCATTGTAAATCTCGATGTCACCAATCAAGCGGTTGGCTTCAGTTTCGGTGTAGTAGTCAATGGCTCCCAGACCTTCCAAACGCTGGTGTTGGGCATTGATGTAGTAGTGGCCTAGAAGTTGGAAGCCGCCGCAGATGGCCACTACCACGCCGCCTGACTCAATGTACTGGGTCAGGGGAGCTTTTTTCTTTTGGATGTCCTTGGCGACTAGGGACTGCTCATAGTCTTGGCCGCCTCCGAAGAAGACCAGGTCATAGGCTTCAGGATCGAAGGGGTCATTGAGGGAGACCAGGTCCGTTTCGACGGTCTCTCCCTTCTCCTTGGCCAGATATTGGAGCATGAGGAGGTTGCCATTGTCGCCGTAAGTATTCATAAGGTTGCCGTAGAGATGGCAGATTCTAAGGGTCATGCTTGCATCCGCTCCTTTACATAGCCACTAGCAGCCAGGGCCCGTCTGAGTTCGAGCATGGCCGTGTAGGTGGCTAAGATATAAACTGTGTGAGATGATGAGTCTTTAATGTACTGAATCAGGCTAACTGCGTCTGCGACAGGGTCTAGCTGGTCCTTGTCGAAGCCTGCAACAACTAAGCGCTGTTTCAAATCTTCGGCCCGCATGCCGGCATAGGCTGTGTCTTGGACCTTGTCCAGCTGGGCCAAGTCTTCAAAGTTGCCGTCCCAGATCCAAGAAATATCCTGGCCATCAGCCGGCTGGTCATTGAGGATAGTGATGAGGTCGAAGTCATCCTGCTCGAGCTTGATCAGTTCAATGATTTGATTAAGGCCTACTGGATTCTTGATCAGGTTGATCCGGACCTCTTTATCTTCAATTTGAATGGTTTCTTGCCGGCCGAAGATCCGCTGGGCGGAGGCTAGACCGCGTTTGATCGTTAGATGGTCAAGGCCAAAGTGCTTGGCAATCGAATAGGCGGCCAAGGCATTATAAACATTGTAGAGGCCGGCGACGGGAATGCTGTAGTCTTCACCGTCAATGGCAAAGCTGGCCTGGTCTGGGGTCAAGTTATGGATGGCCGTCACCGCATGCTGGAGGTCGGGCCGCTTGAAACCGCAATGGGGACAGAAGAAGTCGCCCAGGTTGGAATAAGTGACCATGTGGTAGTGGAGGACCTGTTCACACTGGGGACAGATGATCCCGTCGGTATTATAATGGGCCAGGAAATCTTCTTCCTTATTGGCGTTGGCAAAGCCGAAATAGGCGCGGTCATTGGCTGTCTCCTTAGAAGAGAAGATGGGGGCGTCCCCATTCAAGAGCAGCTGGGCTTGGGGCACCTTGCTGGCCCCTTCTAGGATCAGGTCATAGGTGGTATAGATTTCCCCATAGCGGTCCATCTGATCGCGGAAGATATTGGTCGCCACAATCAATTCGGGAGTCACTTGGGCAGTCACATGGCGCAGGCTCGCCTCATCCACCTCGAGGATGGCAATTTTTTCTTGGCCGGACTTGGTCGAAGCTTGGCTGACGAAGGTTGAGGTAATACCTTGGATCATGTTAGACCCTGTTGGATTAGTCAAGATATTAGGGTAGACCTGCTTGAGGATATTGACTGCTAGGGCAGTCGTTACCGTCTTCCCATTAGTTCCTGTAATCAGCACAATGCGGTAGTCTTTAGCGAGCTCCTCTAAGACATTCGAATCGATCTTCTTGGCAATCTTGCCAGGCAAACTCGACCCGCCCTTGGTAAAGGTATGGAGCCCCCAGTAAGAGGCACGGCCGGCTAAAGCAGCCAATTGAGTTTTCAAACGCATGGATAAATTCCTTTCTGTCTGAGTGTCGGGTCTTAGGCCCTGTTTCTTTCCTATGATACCATAGTTTGAAGGGGCAAAATGTATAAATTTATGCAAACATGTTATAATTTAAGCGTTCGCTAGTGCCATCTGAGTGGAATAACTTGGGGGCAAATATTGACTAAGTGCCGGCTGCCAAGTATCATTAATAAGGTATTTATCTGACGAAATAATCAGTCGGGAAGGAATAGGTGGTATTTTGGCACAATTATATTTTCGCTATGGGGCGATGAATAGTGGGAAATCGATTGAAATTCTCAAGGTAGCCCATAATTATGAAGAACAGGCTAAGCGGGTGATCGTGATGACGAGTGCAGTGGATACCCGGTCCGGCCAGGGCGTAATTGCTAGCCGGGTGGGCCATGAACGACCAGCTGTGGCCATTAACGAGACCTTCAATATCTATGACTATGTGGCTAAGGAGAACCAGGAAGAAGCTGTCTTCTGTGTTCTCATCGATGAGAGTCAATTCTTGAGCGCGGACCACATCCGCCAGTGCGCTCAGATTGTGGATAGCTTAAATATCCCTGTTATGGCATTTGGCTTGAAGAATGATTTTCAAAATAAACTCTTCAGCGGGTCGGAAGAACTCCTGCTTCTAGCCGATAAAATTGAAGAAGTGAAGACCATCTGTTGGTTCTGCGAGAAGAAGGCGACCATGAATCTCCGTGTGAACAATGACGTGCCTTGCTATGACGGTGACCAGGTCCAAATTGGCGGCAATGAGTCCTATTATCCTGTTTGCCGCAAGCACTACAAGCAACCACCCATGCAGGATGGCAAGATTGTCAAGAGAGTATAAAAAGGAAAAGAGAGTGAAGATTGCATGCTATTAGACCAAATTGATACTTTTATCAACCGTTACCAGGAATTGGCCGAATTATTGAGCGACCCGGATGTCATCAATGATGCCAAGCGTTTCCGTGACCTGTCCAAGGAAGAAGCCGACCTGAGACCTAAAGTTGAGGCCTTCAGACACTATAAGGATGTCGTGGACCAGATTGAAGGCGCGGAAGAAATCCTGGCTGATGAATCGGATGAGGAACTCCTCGAATTAGCCAAGGAAGAACTCAAGGCCCTCAAGGAAGAACGCGAGCAATTAGAAGAGGAAATCCGTGTCCTCATGCTGCCAAGTGACCCTAATGATGACAAGAATATCATCATGGAAATCCGTGGGGCTGCTGGGGGCGATGAGGCCCAACTCTTTGCAGCTGACCTCTATGAAATGTACTCCCGCTATGCAGAGAGCCAGGGTTGGCGGATTTCTGTAGTGGAAGCCCACAGCAATGACATTGGGGGCTACAAGGAAATCATCCTCCAAATTACGGGCGACAAGGTCTACTCCAAGCTCAAGTACGAGAGTGGGGCTCACCGTGTCCAACGGGTACCGAAGACGGAATCCCAGGGCCGGGTCCACACCTCAACCGCTACGGTGGGCGTGATGCCAGAATTGGAAGACCTCGATTTTGAAATTGATGCCAACGATATCCGGACCGACATCTACCATGCCTCAGGTGCCGGGGGCCAGCACGTCAACAAGACGGCCTCAGCTGTCCGCCTGACCCATATTCCAACGGGGATTGTGGTTGCCATGCAAGATCAACGGTCCCAACAACAGAACCGGGAGAAAGCTATGCTGATCCTGCGCTCACGGGTCTATGAACACGTTCAAGCGGAGCAACAGAGTGAATATGATAGCCAGCGGAAGAACCTGGTAGGGACAGGGGACCGGTCAGAACGGATCCGGACCTATAACTATCCTCAGAACCGGGTGACGGACCACCGGATCAACTTGACCATCCAGAAGCTGGACCGGATCATGCAAGGTGAACTGGAAGAAATCATCAATGCCCTCATCCTGGCTGACCAAGCACAGAAATTAGAGGAACTCAATGAACAAAGTATTTAATGGCTCCTACCGAGAAGCTCTCTTAGGGGCTTCTTCTTTTTTAAGGGAGAGGGGCTTTGAAGAAGCCATTGCCTACCACTATCTCCTGGGGCTGATGGACTGGGAGGCCAGTGACTGGTACCGCCAGCAATTCCAAGCCATGCCAGCAGCCGATTATGCGACTTATGCAGCTGGCATCCAGCGTATCGCTAGGGACCACTACCCCTATCAGTATCTCTTAGGAGAGGCTTATTTCTACCGCTATAAGTTTAAGGTGACTTCCGCGACTTTAATCCCCCGCCAGGAGACGGAACTCTTGGTCGACCGGGCCAAGGCCCTCTATTGTCGGGGGGCTATTCCGCGCCAGGCGGAAGTCTTGGATATTGGAACGGGGACAGGCGCCATTGCCATTAGCCTGAAGAAGGAATGTCCGGACCTAGTCCTAACAGCCACAGACCTTTCTGAAGAAGCCCTAGCTGTAGCAGAGGCTAATGCCAGAAACTTGGAAGCAGACCTGCGCCTAGTCCAAGGTGACCTCTACCAGGCCGTCTTAGGCGAACGCTTTGATTTGATTGTTTCCAACCCGCCCTATATCGGCTGCCAGGAGCTAGAGGAGGTCGCTGAGGACGTCCAACGCTATGAGCCCGATCTGGCCCTCTTTGCGGAGGCAGAGGGTTATGCCATTTACTACCGCTTAATTGATGAACTCGATACTTATTTAAGACCAGGAGGCTACTTGATCGCGGAAATTGGCTACCAGCAGGGGGACCGGCTCCTCGCCTATTGTAAGGACCAACTGCCTGCTAACTACCAGGCTCAGATTGAAAAAGATTTTGCCGGACACGACCGCTTCCTGGTGGTGTCTAAGGAAGGAGCGCCAAGAAATGACGGAAATTTACCAAAGTGACCGCATAGATGAAGCGGCCCAACAATTACGAGAAGGCAAACTCGTGGCCTTCCCCACGGAGACTGTCTTTGGTTTGGGGGCTATCGCTAATAACGACCAAGCCGTCCAGTCTGTCTACCGGGTGAAAGGCCGGCCGAGTGATAATCCCTTGATTGTCCACCTGGCCCAGCCGTCCGACCTCTTCGACTATGTCCAAGACCTGACTGCTGACCAAATCCATTGGGTCAAAAAACTCCAGGCTGCCTTCTGGCCAGGGCCTCTGACCCTTATCTTGCCGGTCAAGGAGGGGGTCTTTGCGCCGACTGTTACGGGGGGCTTGGATACGGTCGGCCTGCGGATGCCAGACCATCCCCTGACTCTGAAATTGATTAAAGCGGTTGGCTTCCCCTTGGTCGGGCCCTCTGCCAATCTGTCTGGAAAACCTAGTCCGACCAAGTTAGACCATGTTCGCCACGACTTCGATGGCAAGATTGCAGGTATTTTGGCGAGCCAGCCGACACGCATCGGGGTGGAATCGACGGTTCTCGACCTGTCTGACCCACGCGGCCTCTTCATCCTGCGCCCAGGCCAGATCGGCAAGGAGCAGATCGAAGCGGTCTTGGAGGGCGTTAAGGTGTCTTATCCCGACCAATTAACAGTCGAAGCTGACCAACAACCCAAGGCCCCTGGGATGAAATACCGCCACTACAGCCCCCAACAGACGGTCTATGCGGTAACAGCTGACCGTATGGCGGAAGTGATCCAGGACCATGCAGACCAGGCTATCTTCTGTGCGGGACGAGAAGCCTGCTTGGCAGGTCTTCCAGAACTGGCCCAGACCTATTCATTGGGGCCTAGCCTAGAGACGGCCACCCAGCGCCTCTTCGATGCCTTACGGGTGGCCGATGACAGCCAGGGAATCGACCTTATCCTCGTCGAATGGATCGATGAAGGCGAAAGCTCAGCTGGCTACCGCAACCGCCTAAAGAAGGCTAGCGTACAGGTCTTTGACTAGGTCACATTTTCAGGGGCAAAGCCAGCTATTTTTCCTTGCAATAAACTGAATTAGTGGTAAAGTAATTAGAGAAGTATGACGACGAAACTAGATTATTGGAGGCATAAAATGGGAAAATTACACGTGATTGATCATCCATTGGTTCAACATAAGATGACCTTGTTACGGGATAAGGACTTAGGCAGTAAGGGATTTCGTGAACTCGTTAATGAAATTACGGTCTTCTTAGGCTATGAAGTTACCCGCAATCTCCCACTGGAAGAAGTGGAAGTGGAAACGCCAGTCGCTGTCACCAAACAAAAAATGATCACTGGTAAAAAAGTTGCCATTGCCCCTATCCTGAGAGCAGGCTTGGGCATGGTAGACGGTATTCTGACCCTAGTTCCCGCTGCTAAGGTAGGCCACATTGGGATGTTCCGTGATGAAGAAACCTTGGAACCCCAAGAATATTTCTTCAAGATGCCTAATGACATCGAAGACCGGCAAGTGATTATTGTCGATCCCATGTTAGCAACTGGGGGGTCTGCCCTCATGGCCATCGATTCCTTGGTCAAACGTGATGTTGACCCTGCTCACATTGACTTTGTCTGCCTGGTTTCTGCTCCAGAAGGGGTCAAGGCCATCCAAGACAAGTACCCAGAAGTTGATATCTATACAGCTGCTTTAGATGAAAAACTAAATGAGCACGGCTATATCGTCCCTGGTCTCGGGGATGCGGGTGACCGTCTCTTCGGTACCCTCTAAGCCAGTTCAAAAAATCCAAGTCAGTCTCTCCCACATAAGGGGGAAGGCTTTATCACTTGGATTTTTTTGTGTATAATAGTTAATTGAATACTGATGAAGGTGGTGTTTCCAGTTACATGGAGAATATAATTGTGCGGGGAGGCAAGACCCTCCAGGGAGAAGTTAAGGTTGATGGGGCAAAGAATGCTGTCTTACCCATCCTTGCTGCGACCCTCTTAGCCTCTGAAGGGAAGAATGTCATCAACAATGTCCCGCTCTTGTCGGACGTTTACATTATGAAAGAAGTGCTGTCCTACCTGGATGCTGACGTTCAATTCGATGAAAGCAAGCAACAGATTGAAGTGGTTTCAGCCGGCCAATTACGGACCGAAACCCCCTTTGAATTGGTCAGCAAGATGCGGGCTTCTGTTGTTGTCATGGGGCCTCTCTTGGCGCGCTTTGGCCATGTCAAGGTGGCCATGCCCGGTGGCTGTGCGATTGGGACTCGGCCGATTGACCTCCATATCAAAGGCTTCGAAGCCTTAGGAGCAGAGGTGTCGATGACGAACGGCTATGTGGAGGCCCAGGCTGACCAGCTCGTGGGGGCCGATATCTACCTCGACTTTCCGAGTGTCGGAGCTACAGAGAATATTATGATGGCTGCCGTCCTGGCAGAAGGGGTAACGACGATTGAGAACGTCGCTAAAGAACCCGAAATCGTTGACTTGGCTAACTATCTCAACCGCATGGGCGCCCAAGTCCAAGGGGCGGGGACGGACACCATTAAGATTACTGGCGTCCAAACCATGCATGGCACCGACCACTGTGTGATTCCTGACCGGATTGAAGCAGGAACCTTTATCCTAGCTACAGCAGTCGCTGGGGGCGAAGTCCTCGTCAAGGATGCCCTGGTGGAACATAACCTGCCCCTGATCTCCAAATTGCGGGAAATGGGCGTCGAAATTGTGGAAGAGATGGACGCTGTCTTCATCAAGTCAGACGGCCACTTGAAGGCAACTAATGTTAAAACTTTGCCTTATCCTGGCTTCCCAACCGACCTCCAGGCTCCCTTCACCATTGCCCAAATCCGGGCAGAAGGCAACTCTATTATGGAGGAGACCGTCTTTGAGAACCGCTTCATGCACCTGGAAGAACTCCGCCGCATGGATGCCCAGTTCAAGATTCACGGGGATACGGTAAGCTTCGAGGGGCCCAGCCAACTCCAGGCCGCCAATGTCCAAGCCACGGACTTAAGAGCCGCTGCCGCTCTGATTATTGCTGGCTTAGTTGCAGAAGGCACCACCGTGGTCTCCCAATTGCAGTACCTGGACCGGGGCTACCACCACTTAGAAGACAAACTCCATGCCCTAGGCGCCGATATCAAGCGGATCGATGCTGATGAATTGCGCAGCCGCCCAGCCGCCGACTTCTTCGACTAGGTGTTTCGATGACTAAGCATACAAGGCGTCTCAGCAAAGTTCAACGCTGGGGACTCTATCTCCTGGCCCTGGTCTGCCTCTTTGTCATTGGCTTGATGCTGGGCTATGGCATAGGCAGCGATCACTTCTTCTTGAAGGTCTTTGACGCTGAGGTGTGGCAGCACCTATTGGATTATTTTAGAACTTAAGACAGATTGATCAGAACCCGTCAGGTTTAGTTTATAGGACTAGGCTTGGCGGTTTTTTTCTTGTGGGAGAAAGGTAAAAGCAGCTTCACCCTTGTGTTGTGAAGCTGCTAGGTTAAGTTTTTGAAAAATTTATACTGTTAAAGTCCTAATGCCTTCTAGCCTTGAAGCTGAGCAGACTGCCGATAGCGACCAAGCTGAGTCCGAGTCCGGCAATGGTGTAGGCCCCTGTTTGGGGAAGCTTGCTTTGAGTGGATGGCTTCTTAGCGACTTGAGTGGGTTCAGCTGGCTGATGACTTGCTGTAGCTAAGGCGCCCATGCCATGAGGGGCTTGGCTGTTAGCTTGATGGTCAGGCTTCGCTTTGCCTTCTTCGATAGAAGTTGGCATCTGTTTGCCTTGGCCAAGCGTTGGTTGATTGGTAGGGTCTTGCTTTGCTTTCGCTGCTTTTTCTGGTTGGAGATCGGTCTGCTGAGGAGCTGGCTGATCGTGACTTGGCTTAGGAGCCGTATCTGTCCCTAGGCTGCTTTGAGAGGGGTTATAGCTTGAGCCGCTATCTGGTTCAGTAGGGGCTTCGGGCGCTTGCGCCCAGACAAAGATGGGATTGGAGTAGAACCATAAGTCACTATAGTTGCGGTCGTTGACCTCGTTGAGGTGGACAGCCATCCGTTCCACGTAGGAAGCATCCGATTCGCCTTCCTCTTGCTGCGGTTTGGTCAGGTGGTAGTCGGGGAGGGGGTTGCCCTCAGCGTCTGTTTCACCTGGTACATTCAAGCCGTGGTTGGTCCCCCGGAGTCGGTAATAGCGGTCTTGGTCCACTTGGATAGGAAGAATCACTGTGTAGTAACCCTCTGCATCCTTTTCACCAAATTGGTCGCGGTCGATGCGGTAGATAACTTCTGCTGTTGGATTGGTCGCCTGGGTCTTATCAGCGCTCGGGCCCAAAATGCGCCCAGAAATCACATCGATATGGTCGAGCTGAGGTTGGTTAGTCACAACTGACTGGTGGTCAGGCGTGATGGGCTTGTAATTATTAACCGTACCTTCTTTAAAGCGGATGACGAGCCTGGCGTCTTGACCGTGCTGGGCCTTCAAATCACCGCCCATGACTGCTTTCTGGTCGGCTTGTTCGATGCTGAATTCAAGGCCTGTGATCAAATCCCCGTAGACACTGAAGGACTGTCCGGCCCGCATGCCATCTGCCACATCTTCGAAAGTATTCCCCTCGACATAGGTGTAGGTGCGTGAATACTCACTGGGCCAGTAGCCCGAGCTGTAGAACCGGTTGTCACTCACCTTGAAGTGGAAATCGGAATTGGCGAAATTATAGAGGTGGCGGCCTTCTCCTAAGAGGGCATCCCAGACCCCACCGACTTCTGCAATCATCTTATCCGCGCCCCCTAAGGTATAACCGTTCGGGAGTTCAGCCCGGTCGTAGCCTAGCTGGTTGCCCGGCATCCCCTCGAGCCCAATAAAAACATCGGGTGCTGTGTCGTGCATCTTGCGCAGGTGTTCAATCCGCACCTCGCCACTACCTTCCGCGTGGCGGGAAGGGTGGTTGGCGATGACGATAGACTTAGGATAGTTCTCTTGCAGCCAGTGGAGCCCCTTGAAGGTATTATTAATATCTGCCTTCTCATTCTGACGGTCACCGAATTTCTCCTGTTCATTGTTATGGAAGACCTCGGTTGGGGTATCATAGGCAAACTTCCACTCGAACTCTTGGATGGCTTCAATCGGGACGCGGTTGCTTCCCGCTTCTATAATCCCCACTGTCCCATGGTCGAGTTGGAACATATCCCATTCAAAGCCGGAATAGAAGATCTTCCCTTTGTACTTGCCTGCTTCCTTCAACTGGTTAAAGCTTTCCACTTGTTGCTCAATCACCTTGTACTGGGGCGTAACTTCTTCCTGGCCTTGAGGATTGCGCGAAGACTTGCGCAAATGATCCGCCACCATTAAATAATCGAAGCCGCCATTGTGGTCGAGACTTGCTTGACCGGCAGCTGGAATCTGGTCGACATCTTCTCGGTAGGCTGCATTTAGAATGTTTTCAAATTCATTATAGGACGCATTCGCATCATTAGAAGACGTGGTGTGTACGTGGACCTCGCCACTGGTCCACCGCCCCTGATTAGGGATCGCAGGATCATCAATAATCTGCCCCGGCGCTTCTACTGACGACGCTGGCAAGCTTCGGGACTCAGCCCCCGAACTAAGAATAGAACTTGTCTGACTATCTACTGAGCCTGGATGGCTTGCAGTCTCAGCTGCCTGAACCTCATTAGCCGCAACAAAAATGGCCCCAGAAGCCATCAAGCTGAGTAGAAAGCGACTGGACTTGGTGCAAAAAAATTGGGGTGTATGCATGGACGAACCTCCTAAAAAAATAAGCGCTATGATTACATTTAATATAGCAAATGGATGTTGATAAGAGGTTAAAAGTTTGTGTGGATTGTGTAAAAATTAGAAAGTATAATTAAGTTATAAAAATAAAAACTGTTTGTGAGTTATTTAAACTAAAATTTTAGGAGGCGTTCACATCAAATTAACCAGCCCAATAGTTATGACTCATATGAGTACAATTGATGATCAAGTAAGAACTTTATGGAGGTTTCTATGGAGAAAATTAACACAATGCCTGGGCATGTTTTCTTAAAAAAATTGGGTCGCACAAAATTAAGACCAGGTGGAGGTCAAAAAACAGATTGGTTGTTGAATCAAGTCGATTGGACACAAGAGACAAAAGTACTTGAAGTAGCATGCAATCGAGCGGATAACCTTGTCCAAATATATATGGATCACCGCTGCCAAGTGACAGGGATTGACATTGATTCTCAAGTCATCCAAGAAGCTCAAGACAATTTGAATGTTTTAGGTCTGGATGCAGTCATTAACCTGCTAGAGATGGATGCTAAGAAACTTGATTTTGCAGATAATTCTTTCGATGTGGTAATTAATGAAGCCATGCTGACTATGCTAAATGACGAAGATAAATCAGCCTGTCTCAAAGAATATTACCGGATCCTAAAAAAAGGTGGGTTGTTGTTAACGCATGATGTAGCTATAGCAAAGGAACAAAGTCTAGCTAAAAAAATCGTTAGCAAGTTTGCCAATCGGCACGTACATCCATTGACTGTGGAGGCCTGGCATGAGCAGTTTCAAGAAGTGGGTTTCCAAAGACTTGTAGAAGAAGAAGGAAACATGCTTCTTTTAGATAAAGAAACGGTTATTAGAGATGAAGGTCCTAGTCGTGCTGCTGACTTCTTTCGTAATGGCATGAAAGGCGAAAATAAAATACGTTTTAAAATGATGCAAGAATTGAGTCAGCGATCAGGTATCCATTATCTTGTCATGGTTCATCAAAAAGTTTAATATGAAGAAAAGAGTGAGACAATGTTCACTGCTTTAAAAAAAGCGTGTTTACTTAATCAGGAAGACTTAATCCCTATTCGACCATACCAAACCCTTAGTAAAATTATTGCTCAATCGAAAGAGTGGAGCTTAGTCTTATTGAGTTTGGCTGAGGAAACTGATATTAGTGGGGAGTCTTATCCCAGCAATAAATTATATTTCTGTATAAACGGACAGGTACAGATAGCCAATCAGCTAGTGGAAAAGGGACAAGCCGTCTTGTATCCTAAGAACAAAGCCATAGCTATTGAGGCTGTGAAAGATAGTATTATTTTTGAATTTACAGAAAATTAAGGAGAGAAGCAAATGAAACATATTGAAAAAGGCCAAGTTATTTCCCTTAAAAATACGATTGATTATCTTGAAGGCGGCATTGCTAATATTGATTTTGTTTCTGGTAAAGAACATAAAATGATGGCCTTAGCTTTTGATGAAGGTCAAGGGCTAAAACCACATTGTGCGCCAGGCGATGCACTCGTTATTCCTTTAGAAGGGAAGGCAAAAGTCGAAGTTGGTGAAGAAGCCTTTAACATTGAAGTAGGACAACAAATTGTCTTCCCAAAAGGTGTGACTCACAGTGTGACAGCTCTAAGCCCCTATAAAATGTTATTGATTCTTTCTCTGGTAGATTAGCGGACAAAAGCTGCCTGTGCTTCGGCTCTATGAGACGCCAAATGCTGAGAGCTCTATTTGACCTTAATTAGACACATAATAAATTAAAAAATTGATGATAGAAGAGCGGAAAATTATGAAAGTGAAAAAATACTAAGTTGGGAATGTACCTTTTACTTGGATGCGGTCGTTAGAATCTAAAAGCCAGCTACACTTCTTATACTATTTTCTCTAAAGAGAAGATAGTCAGAAGTATAGCTGGCTTATTTTATGTTTGTAGGTATCCGGACCAAGTGTTCAGTCCTATTAGAAAATACCAATTAAACAGCCTACTGTAATAATGGCTGTTAAGATTAAGATGACTTTAGTTGCGGTCATTTGTTTAGCAGAGATGAGCCACCATGCAAAGAGAACCATGACAAGAGGAAGGATACCAGGGAAGATACCGTCGAGGACTTCTTGTAAGGCTTGGACTTCTTCCCCCATTGGGATATTGAGTTGGGTGGTGAGGTGGATAGTCGAAGCAGATAAGCCACCAATGACCATGATCCCTAAGACGTTGAAAGCTTCGGTAATGCGTGAAGCATTCTCGCCGATAATTGCATCAATGGCGTTAACTCCTAGACGGTAGCCGTACATGTAGCTGAAGTAGGAGATTGCAGTCCCCACGATGCCATAAGCAATGATATAGAAGATTGGCCCAATGGCGCTCCCGTTGGCTGCGAGTCCCATACCAATGGAGAGGAGCAGAGGAACAATGATCCCTTGAATGATCGAATCCCCAATCCCGGCTAGTGGACCCATTAGAGAGGTTTTAATATTTACCGGCATTTGTTCGTCAACATCTTCACCTAAGGCAATTTGTTCTTCAAGAGAAGTAACGATCCCATTGATAAGCTGGCCCGTTTGAGGTTCTGTGTTATAGAACATGGAGTGGCGGACGAGTAAGCGGCGCTTGCTTTCGGGGTCATTAGCATAGTATTTATTAGCGAAGGGCAGATAGGAGAAAGCCCAGGAATGCCCTTGGATCTTCTCATAGGACATGGAGGAAAGGTGGGTAAAGGCCCAGCGTCTCCATATTTGTCGTAATTCTTTTTTAGTTAGTTTTTGTTGGATATCGGTAGACATTTTGTACACTCCTTTCTAAAAGAGATCGTCATCTTCAAACCAGTCATCTTCACCTTCTATACTAACTGGCGAACTTGATGAGCTAGCAGACGATTCCTGCCTGCTCGTCGCTTCCTCTGTAACAGCACTGGCTACTTGTCCACTATTCTGTGAGGAGAGGTAAACTAAGTAAGCGACCAATGCAGCAATGAAGACGAGAGCAATCATACTTAAATCTGCAAAGGCTAGGAGAACGAAGCCTGCAAAGAAGAAGATGAGATGGAGTTTTTCTTTGATAACAATGGCCATGAGCATCGCAATCCCAAGAGCAGGAAGAACGCCACCGAGAACTGAAATAATATGAGTAACAATTTCTGGAACACTCTTCAAGAGGGCATCAACGAGGTCGCGACCAAAGTAGATTGCTAAGAAAATAGGCACCGCACGGATAAGGAAGGTGGTAATCTGTGGCAAAATAAAGTGGTTTAGGACTATTCCACGGTCGTCTAATTCTTCAGCAGCTTTTTGCGCCCGGTTGTTCCAGAAGGAGTAGAGAGCCATCCGGGTATTGTAGAAGATGAGGCCGAAAGTTTGTCCGATTAAAACAGATAAGGTTACTGCAATGGCTGGGTCTTTGGTGGTTGCTAAGGCTAGGCCAATCCCACCGTAAGAAGCATAGGTGATTTCAGAGTTGGTGGCTCCTCCGGTTGATAGGTTAGCGATGAAAACGCCTTGAACAGCTAGACCACAGAGAACGCCAGCTTGAACATCACCAAAAGCTAGACCGACTAATAAGCCCGCTACAAGAGGTCGTCCGACAATGTAGAAGCCACCTGTCATCCCTAGTAGAAGAGAGGACTCAATGGCACCTAAGTAACAAAATATAGCAGTGAGAAGCGCGGGTAGAAATAAACTTGTATCCATTATGATCCCTCCTATAAGCTATCAAATTTTTTCTTCATGCTTGCCCATGATTTCTTCTCATCATCTGGGAGCAATTGGAAGGAAATCTTAACTCCCTGTGACTCAATATAGTCAAAGGCTGCATAATCTTCCTCATCAATGGCAACCGTTCGCCCTAAAACCTTGGTCCCAGGGCGAGTATTCATAGGCCCAATATTGAGTTCATCACCAAAGCGAACGCCTGCTTTAAGTAAACTAGCAAAGTTCTGTGGTGAATCACTGATTAAGAAATAATTTTTATCCGAATCAATGGCTTTTTGAATGCGATCTGGACTTTGTTTTTCTGTATAAATGCCTAATTTATATTTTCCTGCCGCTGCTTTTAGAACACGGCGGCGTAATTTATCAGCATGAATCTTATCACTAACTACGAGAATACCGTAGCAGGGACGGGCTTTGGTCCAACGGGTTGTGGTTTGGCCATGAATAACCCGGTCATCGACACGTACAAGTGAAATTGTCATGGGAATTCCTCCTTTAAGGCTTGTTGTTCTTAGTCAGCAAGTAGATCATCCGTTGATTGGATACCATTTTGACCAAATTCTAGGGCAGTTGCCTTTAAGTCTTCTAGAGATAAGCTGGGTAGTCCCATTCCAACTTCAATTAACATGGGAAGGTTCAAGCCAGCAATGACACCTAGGCCCTGGCCATGTTCGAATTGGTAGGCTAAACTTTCGTTATAGGGAGTACCGCCCGGTAGGTCAACAAGTACCAGTACTTCGTCAGTCGCTAGGAGTTCATCTAGTGTTTGATGGAGACGGTTACGGAAGTCATCAATCCCTAGATCATTTAAAATGACAGTGGAAATACCAGTGCTATCACCAGCAATCATTTCATAACTCTGTAAGATACCTTCAGCAAAGTTTCCATGTGTTGCAAGTAGTAATTTCATAATAAAGAAACCCCTTTCAAAAATTATCTTTATTTTATGTTATTACATAATAAGAGGAATGTCAATCTGATTATTAAATAAAAGTAAATTTTAAAAGACTTAATTTAAATGAATGTATGCGCTTTTATTTTTAGTGTTGACTTTTTGTATAATTGATTTTAATATTATTATGTAATTACATATCTAGGAGGATTAACTATGGCTGAATATACTCTTGACCAACTTTGCCGTTTGATTGATCATACAAATTTAAAAGCTTATGCTGATTCAGAGGCTATTAAAGCGCTTTGTGAAGAGGCTAAAAGCTATCATTTTAAGATGGTGGCTATTAATCAAACTCAAACTAAGCTCTGTGCTGAAGTCTTATCAGGCACAGATATCCATGTTGGAGCGGCAATTGCCTTCCCATTAGGACAAACAACGATAGCTGCAAAGTGTTTTGAAACTAAGGACGCTATTGCGAATGGGGCAGATGAAATTGACTATGTTATTAATATCACAGAATTAAAAGATAAAAATTATGCTTATATTCAGGAAGAAATGGAAGCAATTGTTGACATTTGTCGAGAAGCACAGGTTATTTCTAAAGTTATTTTTGAAAATTGTTATTTAACTAAGGATGAAATAAGAAAAGTAGCGGAAATCGCCAGGGAGGTTAAGCCTGACTTTATTAAGACGTCGACAGGCTTTGGTACCAGTGGTGCAAGGGTTGAAGATGTACGCTTGATGAAAGAAATAGTTGGGGACACAGTAAAAGTTAAGGCTGCTGGAGGAATTCGTGATGCTGATAGCTTCCTTGAAATGATTGCTGCTGGGGCAGAAAGAATCGGTTGCAGTTCTGGAATTCATATTATTGACGAGCTAAAAGACCGGTTAGAAAGAGAAAAGATTGACAAAATCGAAATTTAACGGTATAACAAATCGATGAGCATGCGTTCATCGATTTTTATTTTGACCAGAAAAAGGAGATTCTATGAGTAAATTACACGAACAAGTTGCCAATGACCTGCGTAAGAAAATCGAAAATGGGACCTATCCAGAAAATTCTTTAATCCCCAAGGAATTGGACTTAGTGAAGGAGTATGAAGTCAGCCGAACAACTATTCGGACAGCTATCCAAACCCTAGTTAATGAAGGCTATCTCCATCGTAAGAAGAAGGCGGGCACCAAGGTTATTAGCAATAAAATTGATCAAAGTTTCACTCATATTATTGAATCCTATAATGATGAAATGAAACGAAAAGGTCTTGATCCATCGACTCAGGTAATTAGTCAGATGGTTGTTTCCGCTGACGAAGAAGTTGCTGAAGCACTAGAAATACCTGATCAAGCACTTGTGATTAAGCTCATTCGTCTTCGTTTCAGTAATGAAATGCCAGTCGTTCTGGTGACTACCTATATTCCTTATGAAGGGAATGAAGCATTAGAACACGTTGATTTTACTAGCCAGAGTTTCTACCATACACTTAAAGAAATGGACAAAGAAATTACCCAAATCAAACGCCACTTAGAAATTACAAAAGCAACAGAAACAGAGGCGGCTTTGCTCAATGTTGCTCCCGAAGATCCACTCTATTACTTTAAATCAGTAGCTCGCCTAGAAGACAATACCGCGATTGAATATTCCAAGTCCAAGTATCGAGGGGATATTAATTCTTTTAGCTTTGTTATTCGTGTATAAGTGTTTGTTTGAGAAATAATATTCACTCAAAAAGCCCGACTCAACCATGAGCCGGGCTTTAATCTCTTATTCAGCTAATCTTCCTATTCTATTTTCTTTCCTTACTTTTTCTAGTAAGGAAGAAGGCACCGAGAGAGAGGGCGCTCAGTCCGCTGATGAGGACTTGCAGGCTAGTGTATCCTGCGCCTGTTGCGGGTAATTCATTGCCTTGCTTGTCACCTGCAAGCTGGTAGGCAGGGGACGGAGTGCTTGTCCGTGGGGATCCTAACCCTTTAAGGCCTTTGCTTTGGCCTTCTGTATTTAAGCGACTGGAGACCTTAACCTTTCTTGGCTCCTTAGCTTGGTCCCTTGAGCTTTCTGGACTCTCCTTAAGAGGGTCGCTTGTCGGCTCATCTTCTGCTTTGACTGCAGGGGAAGGTGAAGGGTGTGCTTGGTCTTTGATTTCATTTGCAGCTGAGTCGCTTGTTTCCGAAGCTTCTTGATCAACTTGGTCGCCGCTTGCTTGATCTTGGTCAGGCATTTGATCTGTGTCTTCGTTCTCAATCTCTTGGTCAGAGGAGGAATCATCCGGACGAGGTTCAAGCTCTTGGTCTTCGCTACCGTCTGCGCTGCCTGGATCTTCTTCCTCAGTGACAGGGCGACGGACCAGATTACTTTCAGCTCGGTCAAGTTCTTCGATGAGCGCGTCGACTTGGTCGCGCGAGAGTTGATCGATGTCGGCTTGCTGGAGAGCTTCCAGGGCTTCTTGGTAAGCTGCTAGGGAATCTGGAGTATAGGCTTCTGGATTGTGGACTTGAGCTTGGTCTAAGCGATCTTGGATGCGTTCTTGGACTTCTGCTTTCAATTCTTCTTCTGACAATAATGCAGTGACTTTTAGATTATCTAGCATGAAGTCTTTGTAAGAGGCGAAGTTAGCTTCGCCACCGCTTTTACCTTTAGTATCTGCTGCTTTGGCTGTTGAGAAGATCCCAATATAGGTCTGGCCGTTATCAGCACCTGTTAAGGAGAACGTTACCGTTTTTGGCTCGGAGGAATCTTCCCAAGTGTTGCTGAGCGGATGAATGATAAGGTCTTCAGGCCCCTTGTATTCGCCGTTCCCAATGACAAAGGCATAGGTTCCATCTGAACCGGCTTCGTATTGGAAGCTCACTTCATAATCGCGACCTGGCTTAAAGCGAAGGGTTTGCGGAATAGTCCGGTAGACCAAGTTGTTGGCACCCACTAAGCCATTGGTCTTAACGGACCACTTGCCATCTATTACGTCCGAAATGACCTTCCCATTAAAGCCACGTTGTGTGTAAGGGGCATTTTTCTCGGAAAGGTGGGTGCGGTTGTCTTCAACACCTTCGATTGGTCCGATGACGAAGGGATAGATCCCATGGGCTACTTGCTCAAAGTCTTGGAAGAAGACACGGGCATCTTTTGTGTCATGCTGGTTGTCGAATAGGTTTGACTGGTTCTCAACTACTCGGATGTCATCGACATAGGTCTTCTGATCTGCTGCCGGACGTTTTAGGGTCAAGTAGATTGGGCTAACGTCATCGGCAGGGGTGAAGTAGAGGAAGGCGTCTTGGAAATAGGATGTGTTGTTGACCGTAGCATTCTTTGGCAGTGTATTGTGAGCATAGGCCTTGACGTAATTAGGGGCGACGGATTGGCCAGCAACTTGTCGCCAGGTTTTATCCCCTTGACGGATAATGACTTCTAGAGGCTGGTTGCTCCGGTTATCGATACCGAGGCTCAAAGCATAGCTCTGGCCTGCCTTCAAGCCGGTCAGCTCTTGGCTTAGGCTAACGCCCTCTTGCTTATTGGTGAAGCTAAGCATGGGGTTGTCACCTTGGGAACGCTCGATCTTGGCCCCATCGCTTTGCCCTTCGATATGCCAGTGGGAGAGGGTCCCACTATTGAATCCGGGGTCAATAACAGCCTCACCTTGTCCATAAGTGACTTGTTTCGGTTTTTGGGGCTGGGTATAGAGGACGTAGGGTGTGCCTCCCTTGAGCTGGAGATGGATCTGACCGGCAGATACGTCGACCTTTTGCGGATTGGCTAGGCCGAGGTCAGTGAGCTCGTAAACATAGACTTGATCAGCAGCTAGCGTGTCAGCGACCGTCCAAGTTGTAGCCTGGTCTTGGCCAGCATAGTAATACATCTTTTGCTTGTCTGCTGGAAGTAATTGGCCGTTTTGATCCCATTTCCAGGGGATTAGATAGCTGTTACCATCTAAGATCTTCCGTCCATTCAAGGTCATGATACGCCGTTGGTAGTCGGGGTGGTTGACATCGTTTGAGGCCCGTTCAATGGTTAAATGGTTCTTATCATCGTCTTCTAAGTCAATGCGCATCTCAGGGGTCCAATAATAAGTTTCCCCGTTATCTGACATTTTAACGGGCTCCCCGTTCTCCCAACGTGTTACTTTGAAGTGTTGAATGAATTTGGTTGGCACATTCGTTTCAAATAAGTTTTGGATATAGCCCTTGTAGTCGCTGCGGCCTTGCCAACCCTCAAAGTCCATCATGTCATAACCGAATAAGAGGGGAGCGACAGCAGCGCCGCCGTAGCTTGGGAAGTGGCCGACCCAGGCATCTTTTTGGTGGTTGCGGATAAAGCGGGTAATCGGAGAATTGATGCCCTTCAAGCTATAGCCACCATAAGTGAGGTCGGCTGCCCAGTGTTGGAAGGTCGAGTCGTATTCTCCGGCATAGCCCCATTCGAAGGCAGCCCGCCAGCCCAAGTCATTGATTTCTTTGGCTAACTGGTGGGTGGCCCAAGCGGAGTTATCACCTGACTGGCCATTGCCCCAGACGTCAACGTAGATAAAGTCTAAGTCATCACCGATGAGTTCTCTAAGATCTTTGAAGCGGTCATAGCGGCCATGGGCTAGGTCATAGTCCGCTTGAATGTTAACGCCTTGGTCCAACCAATTCCAGCCATATGCATAGGAGCCATCAGGATTCTTGCGCAAGCGTTCAGGTTCAAAGTACTTAGATTCAGGATAAGTTTCTGAGGCGTTGACGTGGATGCCTAATTTAGCCCCATAATCTTTAGCCCAATGGAGGAGCTTCTTGAAGTCTTCCACGCCACCCATCCGCTGACCGATATTGGCGTAATCTAAGTGCCCAGAGTCGTGACCTTCTGACCCGTAACCCTTTAAGAGAACGGATTGGCCGAGGCCATCGGTATGTAAGTAAACTTTCTTAATGCCGTCTAAGGTCATAAGGAAGGGGTTTTGGGCCTGGCTGCCGAAGTTCATGGCGATGCGGTAAGCAACAAGATCCGGCACATCTTCCCATCCTTGGGGGTTGTTCATTACATCTCGGTAGGCAATCGCTGCATCCTGCCAGTCGACAACTTGGTCATCGTTGCGGTCAGTGGAGAGGACGATGGTAGCCTTAGGTAAATCCCAAGTGCGTTCAGGGAGCACCTTGTCGCCATAGGAAAGTTGGTAGATATAGGGTGAACTCGTGATGCCTAAATAGTTTGTATCGCCATAAGTTTCTTTGCCGACAGTCAGTCGGGTATAGTCATTACCACCTCCACCGTAGTTATACTGGGAGTTGCTCCAGACTCCTGCGGCGAGTTTAGGATTGGAGACAAATCCGTACATGAAGCCCGTCGAGGGAACATCGATCATCGGATTAGTCACATCCAGGTGAACATCTCCTGACTGGTGGGTATTGGTTGACATCCGGGCGCCATCAAAGCGGGATCCGGCTTCCTTGGAGGAGGCAGAAACTAAATAATTGCCTGGAAGATCAACTGTCAAAATTAATTGCAGGGGATGGTCGATCGATTGACCAGGCATAATATTGTGGCGGTTATGAATATCTACAACGTCAAAGTGTACTTTGTTGTCATCGACCTTGATTTGATAGGTAATGGCCGCATCAATTAAACGATCCTCTGATTGAACATCCAAAACATACTGCGCGGTGCTGGCATCAATCTTTTGATAGCTGACCTCAGGAACGAAGTCCAGGTGGTTGATGCGGATGACATTGGTGGGCTGAACTTGTCCGTATAATTGCCCGCCCTTGTAGTGGTAAGAGTGAATCCGGGGAAAGGCTTGGTCAATCTTTATCTGTAGGTCTTCTGATTCTAGGGTATCGTAGGTCACATCCTCATCAGCAATGGCAGGACCTGTTTCGATTTCCTCATCCACTGGTAGAGACACGTCTTCTTGGTTATCAGTTTTGACATCGATGATACTTGAACCTTGGTCAGTTGCTTTGACTTGCAGGTAGGCTTGGGGATTGGCCTTCAAATTGTCCATGACACTCTGGGGTAAGTTGATGGTGTCGAAGAGTTTGACCCCATTGTTGCTGGCATTTAATTGCCCATCGGCTTTAAGGCTGATGAGGACTTGGTTCTTCTCATCTCTTGAGGGGGCTTCTGTGCGGTGGTTGACGAGCTTATCCTCACGTTCAGGGCTTCGGTAGGACCAGAACCAACCTTCTGGATCATAACCAACGTAGAGGTGATGGTCTGCTTGGTCACGGCCTAGGAAGAGCCCAAATTGCGTCCCAGGGCCTTCCGTCCGATCCACAAAATTGAGGGTATAATTGGCACTGCCGTCTTCGTTGGCCTTCATGCCTTCCTTAACGTAGAGACTTTCTGCTTCCGTGCTCAGTCGGAGATAGCGCGTGCCTTCCTCTTCAACGATTTCTTTATTGCCCTTTTCAGTAACTTGTTGCCACTCATTAGCTGCTTGCTCTTCTGGACTTAAGCTCTCTGTATCCGCACTTCTGCTAGCACGAGCTTCCGTCTCCCCCTCTGCAGAAGTGGGGTCGACTTCCTCCTTAACTGTCTCCTCCGGCTTGGCCTGTTCAGGGGCAGGGCTGCTTGCTTCTCGTGAACTTGCTTCTGCTTCTCTTAAGTCTTCAGACGCGGTGTCTTGACTTTGACTTGTTGTCGAGTAGGTCTCACTGGCCGAATCTTCAGCAGCTACTACTGTTTGGCTCTGGCTCGCTATCATGAGCCCAATCGTACAAGAGATTAAGCCATAGCAGGTCTTGCGCAGGGCATAGCGGGGTTCTTGCCGCTGTGACCGATTCTTCCGTTCTTTCCAATTACGTGATGAAAGCATCATGGATTTCCTCCCTTATTCATTCAAACATTAAATAACATACTGTTATTAAACTAACATATGAAAACGCTTTATTCAATAGATAAGCGGGTAAAATGTTTTTAATTGTTTGGATAAGTGAATAAAGATAGCGGAAATCAAACAATCAAACATATTTTGTTACAAAGAATTGAGAACTAAGCTAAAGCCAGATCAATTTAAAATCTTCAATTCTTCTAATAAGGAGCTCAATCGTACTATTCAGGAGTGAATAAACAATTGGATGACTTCCTATGATAAGATAATTTTAAATTATTGAATTATTTTAGAATTTATCTAATTTAATCTTTAGATTTAGAAGAGGAGCATGGCAAATGACTGTTAAATTGATTCCTGACTATAATGAAATTTTAAAATTCAAAGTCCCTTTAACGACTGGGGAAAAACAAATGGTAGATTGTTTGGTCAGCTATTTAGAAAGCATTCCCTATAGAGATTTTGAGATCTATGTCCAACCAAATCTTTTCTTTAAGAGACCAGATATTGTTGTTTTGGAACCCAACCGGTCACTTTGGATTATTGAGGTGAAAGATTATCAACCATCCTCATATATGGTTATAGATAATAATGGGGAGATGACTTGGAGACTTAGAAAAGATGAAAGGGTTCATGCCTATCCGTTTAGGCAAGTAGAAGAGTATCGGAGAGATTTATTGGAATATGCCAGCCCTCTAACCCAACAAAGTATTGATTCGAAAGACGAACAGGGTAAACAGCGATTTGGTTGCCTGATTAGAAGTGCTTTATTTTTATCGAACTATAGTCAGGCTGACATCGCTAAGCAAAAAATAAAAAATCAATATATTAAAGTCTGGGGTAAAGAAATTCTTCAGAACCAGTCAGGTCTCAAAAAATTCTTTGAACCCATCTATAAAGAAAATCTTTGCCTCTCCTCCCGAGAGACTTGTGACTTTCGTATGATATTAAATCCAGGCGAAAATGGGAAAAATGAACCAGAAAAAGACTTTAAAAATATAAAATATAGAAATTTTGTCCAAAGTCGCCCCGGCAAGCAAAAGGCAAGAGGGAGTGCTGGTAGCGGGAAAACGACCTTACTGGCTAAAAGGGTAGCTAATGCTGCAGAGCGTTTAGAGACCAACCAGGCCATCCTAGTGACTTACTTCAACATTACAATTGGCAATTACTTACACGACAAAATTGTAGCTGAAGCAGGTAAGAACTTGCATGAATTAGGCGTCGATTTACAACATTTCAATAGCCTATTTCGCTGGAAAAGAGATGGGAATCGTTATTGGATCGCTTCGTTAAAAGAAATTGATAAAAAATATCAAGCCATCTTTATCGATGAAGGCCAAGATTTTGAGTATGAGTGGTTTAAAGTCCTTGAAGCTAGTTATTTAGCTGGCGACGGTGAATTTGTTATCTTTGCTGATCAAAACCAAAATATTTACGGGCAAAAGATGGAGCAGCAGGTTGATGATACAAGTATGACTTACCAATTACCCCGTACCCCTATCCCTGGACGTTGGAATTCCTTTGATATTAGTCACCGCCACAGTAATCCCATGATTACAACACTGGCTAATCACTTTGTAGATGCTTATTTAGATAAGACCATTTCTATTAGTGATGACGGTATATTTATTAATGAAGATGAAACATTAGCTAGTCAAAAAATTATCTATAATTATAGTGCCCATGATTTTGATGCGGATCTTGCAGCTCGAGAAGTCTATAGATATATGGAGGCAGTTGGTAATGCGGATTCAAACTTTTCTATCAATGACTTAGCTGTTCTATCGACTGATCGCAAGTTATTGCGCAGTTTAGAAAATAAGATGCGAGCAATGGGGGAAATTTTTAAAGACATATCGACAACCTTTCCTCCCATAAGTGATATTGACGATTCCAAGTATCAAAATCTTGATCAGAAAACGGATTACGATAAACCCTATAAGATGAAATTCTATCGAAATACTGGGGTTGTTAAGATGAGTACGATTCATAGCTTTAAAGGCTGGGAGTCGCCTTATGTTGTGCTCGTGATTCCAAGTCGAAAGAATTTAAGCGAAGATGAGCGAGTTAAACGACACGATTTGATCTATACAGGCATCACGCGTGCCAAAAAAGGTATCTATATTCTCAATTACGATCCAGCTTACCATGACTTCTTTAGACAATTATCTTAATTAAAGCTTAGCAAGCATTATGGAAGCTTCTGTGACCCTAGCCTTATCCCCATAATGATCAACTAAATTCCCGATCAAAACCAAGAAAAAGCCGCAGAAAAAGCCAGCCCATCCCTCTACCCAGCAATAGCTGGAGTAAAGGGGAAGGACTGGCTGTTTTTTATCAAGCTCGGCCAGTAGGTCCTAAATCCGAAAGCGCACATAAGCCCGGTCATCGAAGGAGGCAAAGTGGGCTTGCCCCCTGGTTGCTGGCCAATGGTCGATGAGATAGGGATCGGCTACTAAGAGCTCTTGGAGCTTGGCTTCGCTTGCTTCTAGTGTCGGGGCAAGTTCGGGATAGCCGTTGCTGGCTAGGACGATCTCGCTGGGGCTGTCGGAAGTGACCGGGATAATCTGGATGAGGTCTCTGGGGATAGGGTTGCCATTGAGGACGGCATAGCCATAGGGGCTGTCGCTTTGGTTAGCGAATGTTGTCATCCGGACCAACCAGGGCAGGATTTGCAGGCGGGCGCTGTCCTCTTGGGCGAAGTAGCTGGCAGGGTCCTGCTTATCGATCCGCATTTCGGTATAAGCGATTAAGCGGCGCATGTCGGAGAGGACCTGGTCGGCGGGTCGGGGCTTCTGGTAGTGCTGGCCATTAACTAAGGCTTGGCAGTCCCCAATCAACCAGATCTCTTGGCGCTGGAGACTATAGATCACGGCTACGGCTTGGAGACCTACCGCTTTGAGTTTGGGGTCTAGCTGCTTAGCGGCATAATAGTCCCGGATGCTCAGGTTAACTTCTCGGATGAAGTGGTCGCTGCTGGCCTTGGGAGGCAGGTCAGCTAGGACCTGGCGGATGATTTGGCCAGCGACTTTGCCTGGATTTTGACCGTCAAATTGAATGCTGGCCTTAGCGGATTCGCCATCGATGACCGCGATGAAGGCATCGGAAGTATAGATGATGTCTTCGCATAAGCGGGGCCCCGCCTTGCCTTGGACGAATTGTTCAATGATCTGCATGGATGGACTCACATGCCTTGCCGCTGTCTGCGGAAGTCAGCCATAAAGTTGGGCCAGTCCGTGATGAAGGCGTTGCTGCCATGTTGGACCATGTCCTCCCAGTCGCCATAACCAGCCTCCGATAAGAGAGCGGATTCATCACTGAGCTCGAGGTAGAGGTGGGGCTGCTTGCCCAGCTTCTCTGAATTGACCGTCAGAAGATAGTTCTTCGCCAATAAGTCCTGGCGCCAGTCGGGATCGACGAGGTCATTGGCTTCCCCCTTAACAATCAATTCCAAGCCAACTAGTCGGACCTGGTCATACTGGCTAAGTTCTGCCAGCTGGTCCCGCTTCTGGATAATGGCCATATAATTCAAGGGTTCATCCAGCTGGTTCAAGGCCTCGAGGGGTCCCGCTTCGACCTGGGACTTGAAGAGGAGCTGGTCTGCCTTGCCGGAGTCTTGGATGAGGCCAATGAAGGCGTCATCTCTAAAGTAGGCCCAGGCCCGGTCAATGTTGACCAAGTAATCTTCAGGCAGCCAGGCCAAGAAGTCGGCCAAGCGTTCGGGATAGAAGCCGGAGGGATCACCTACCGAATTGATATATTCCAATTGGTCAATCAAGCTGGCCGGCAGCTCAGAGAAATCCCGGCCCATCATGCCGAGGAGGGCCGGCTCATTCTCATTGTGGAAGAGATAATAGACCCCATCACTGGACCGGCAGACATCGATTTCAATCACATCCGCACCCGCTCGCTTAGCTAGGATGGCAGCTTGGCGGGTGTTTTGGATCACATTGCCACCCCAGAAACCGCGGTGGGCCATGATCAGGAAATCCCTGCTTTGTAAACAATCGCTAAATTTATTTTCAGGTGCTGCTTTCATTTTACTTCTTTCCTCCCATTGCACGGTTGGCACCTCGTCCATAAACGAAGTAGATGACAAGGGTATTAATCACCATTAAGAGTACTGAGTATACCAAGTTGATAGCCTTGGCGTCAATGGTGGAGGAGGGGTCGGAGTTAGCCCGGATGATGATCCCTAAAGTTTCGCTACCGGGTTGGAAGAGGAAGGCCGACATGTTGTATTCAGCCAGGTTGCTGTTGAAGTTCAGGGCAACTAAAGCAAGGGCGGTCGGTAGGAGGGCCGGCAGGATGACCTTCCAGAAGGACCGCATGCTTGAAGCCCCTAGGATCTTCGAAGCATCTTCTAGGTTCGAATCGAAGGAATAGTAGGCGCTCTTCAGGTAGCGCATGGTATTCGGCAGAAGAATAACCATATAGGCGACAGGGAGAATCCATTGCGAGCCGATCACCGATTGCCCAAAGAGCAGGGGATGGGGCCGGTCGTAAGTAAGGATGTAACCCAAAGCAATCATGATGGTGGGGAAGAGCCAAGGAATGTAATAAGTGTATTCCATAGCGGTTCTAAAGATTCCAGCCTTCTTCTGCATGATCCAGCGAACCAGTAATAGCATTAAGAGCACAGAACCGATGGCGGCAAAGGCAGAGAAAGCTGCTGACCGTAAGAGGGGCTCATAGGTGGCTGGGTTGGTAATAATCTTGCTGTAGTGTTCCAAAGTAAAGCCTGAAAGGGAAAGCTTAGAGGCCGCAATGGATGAGGTATCCATAAAGGAGAAGAGAATAACGAAGACGATGGGCAGGGTATAGATGACGAAGAGCAGCCAAGAGAGGATATGGACAATCCAATTAGCGGTTGGGTTGTTAATCTTCTGTTTCACTAAACGCCCTTTCGTTTTTGAAATCGACAGGTAGTTCCCCTTGCGTTCGTTAGCCGTAATCACAAAGAGCAAGATAATTTGGGCAGCCCCGAGGATAATGGACAGCAAGGCAGCGATGTCACGCGAGGCGGGGCGTCCCGAGAAGGTTAGAATCATGGGGGCGATAGTCTGGAAGTCCTTCCCACCTACCATTAAGGGGGCAGAGAAGGCACCCAGGCCAGTCGCAAAGGTCATGACAATTAGCGTGAGGAAAGTCGGTTTAAAAGTAGGAAGGACAACCTTTTTCAAGATGGACCACTGACTATCGCCCAAGTTCTTAGCGGCATCAATGGTATTATTGTCTAAGGAACGGACCGCATTACTTAAGAAGAGCATATGGTTAGAGGTACAGGCGAAGGTCATCACCAGGAGGACTGCTGGAAAGCCAGTAAACCATTCCCTATTTATGTCCGGGAAGAAGTTTGTTAAGAATTGGGTAATCACGCCTTCTTGGCCATAGAGATAGAGCCAACCATTGGCAACAATCAAGCCAGAGAAGACTAAGGTTGACATGAAGCCAACTTTCAGGATTTTGGCCCCTTTGATGTCAAAGTATTCGGTGACTAAGACGATAAAGGTACCCACGATATTCACGGTGAAGGTCAGAACCACTGCCAATAAGAAGGAGTTGCCGACAGACTTGAGGGCACGTTCGGAATCCAAAATCTTATCAATCGCGGTAAAAGAGAAACTGCCATCCTGGACGAAGGTTTGTAAAAAGACACCAACCAGTGGATAGACTAAGAAGGTCAGGGCAAACCAAATTAAAAAGGCAATAAAGATGATTTTAAAGAGATTTAGCCCATTCGATTGTTTCTTGAATAACTTATCCATCTTAGACCACCTCATAACTTAAAATGTCTTCTGGATGAAGGATTAAGTCCACGCGATCGCCGATGCCAAAGCTGGCATTCCGGTCCTCTTTGTTGATGACTTCGACGAGCTTTCCGGCATTGACATCGACAAAGAGACTACTGAAGGATCCCTTATAGCCCACTCGCTGGACGGTCCCTGTCAGCCGGGCGCCCTGGTCGCCATCAACAGTGTAGAAGCGGATTTTCTCTGGACGGATGTAATGGCGTTGCTTGGGATCCAGCATGCCGGGGATTTGTTCATTGATGCTTTGAACGAGAGCGTCATCTAATCGATTCGATTCTCCGATAAAGTCGCAGACAAATTCCGTTGCCGAATGATTGTAAATCTCTTCCGGCGTGCCGATTTGTTCGATAAAGCCCTTATTAAAGACGGCGATATGGTCGGAGAGCTCTAGGGCTTCTTCCTGGTCGTGGGTCACATAGATAGCTGTCATCCCTGTCTCCCGTTGGATGCGTTTGAGTTCCACCCGCAATTGCTTCCTCAGTTTGGCATCGAGGTTAGACAGGGGTTCGTCAAAGAGGACCACGTCGGGGCGCATGGCCAAGGCCCGGGCGATGGCCACCCGCTGCTGCTGGCCTCCTGATAATTCGGAAACATTCTTTTGCAGTTGCTCAGGGGTCATATCGACCAGTTCAGCTAATTCCATAACCCGCTTTTCAATGTCTGCTTTGTTTACTTTTTTGACTTCCAACCCGTAGGCAATGTTGTCATAGACGCTCATGGTAGGGAAGAGGGCGTAGGATTGGAAGACCATACCTAGTTCGCGTTTTTCAACGGGGACATGGGTGAGGTCGCGGTCATTCAAGATAATCTTTCCTTTAGAAGGAAATTGGAAGCCGGCAATCGCTCGAAGGGTGGTCGTCTTCCCGCAGCCAGATGGGCCGAGCAGGGTAAAGAATTCGCCATCCTGAATCTCGAGATTGACCCCATCAATGGCAACGAAGTCACCATATTTCACTTGTAAATCTTCTACTAATAACATATTTTTCTCCTTTTTAATCAGTGTCAAAACTGTGACAAAAGTTAATTAGCCCTGAATCACTGGTGCAAACACGGAAAGCGTCTCGTCAAAGCTCTTCCAAGTTCGTAAAGTGGCTATCAGGGCTAACTTGCGGAATCGATTCGTCAGGAATCCTTCCTTTTTTAAAGAGGCTAGCGCCTTGGTCCTAGCCTCTTAATTTGCTTATGGTAAGATGTCTAATTCAATTTTTTCGATCCAGGCATCGATGTTTTCATTGATGAAGTCCCAGTCCACGTGTTTCGGGGTGGTTTGTTCCATCAATTCTTTCATGCGGTCAGACGCACCATCTTGGGCATTAGGGTTAACCGGCCAGGTCCCAAATTCTTTGGCCCATTCCCGTTGGATGTCAGCAGAACCGAACCAGTTGACAAATTTCTCAGCTGTTTCGTAGTTGTGGTCATCGCCTTTGTTGACGATACCGATCTGTTCGGACATAGAGAAGACGCCGCCTTCTGTATCGATCGGTTGGGCTTTGAAGCCGTACTCTCCTTCAGCAGCTGGGATGCCTGAAGAGTAGTAGAAAGAGATCGGAGTGGTTCCATCGGCGAACAATTGCAGGGCTTCTTCGGACTCAGAAGGCATATAGCCATTGTCGAACCATGCTTGGAGCGTGTTCCAACCTTCCTCAGAAATCCCTAAATCACCATTCTCATCGCGGTGGTTGAAGAGGACACTCATGGCCGCTTTTTGGTTTGTCCCGCCCCCAACACTAGCTGGTACACGGTATTTTTCCTTGAAGGCGTCATCCTTGGCCGGTTCTTCCCAGGTCTTAGGAAGGTCGGCTTCATCAATATACTCAGGGTTTGCAATCATGAAGATCCGCTGTTCAACCAGAGGGGCATAGGCTTCTTTATTTTGAAGCATTTCTTCTGGAATATCAGCGACCCAGTCAGGGGTGTAATTATGGAGAATGCCTTCTTCATCTAACTTCTTGAAGTAGCCTTCATCCATCCCAAAAGTTACATCAGCTTGTGGGGCATTCTTCTCAGCTAGGAGACGGTTATAAATATCGCCACCCCCCGCATCAACGAATTCCAGTTCCATACCTTCTTCGCTTGCTTTAGCTTGCAGCCAGTCACTCCGTCCGTCGCTCAAAGAGTTGGAATAGATGACCAACTTGGAATCAGCTTGTTCTTCGCCACCACTTTAAGAAGCGCTTGAACTTTCACCGCCACCAGATGAGCAAGCCGTTAACATAAGGGCTGAAGTTAATAAGACCCCAGCAGATTTAAGCCATTTTTTCATAACAAATAACCTCCAAAATAATCTTTAAATATGATCAGTTAACATCATACCTGAGGATTGTTTTTTTTTGTAAAAAAGATGTAAATTTTATGTAAATTTTTTGGCTTTTAGAATTTGGGCTTGTCGGTTAGTGGGACGAGAGGGACAGACATGAAATAAAAGAGCCTCCTGAGGGAACTTAACAGAAACTTTCCGTTTGAGTCCCTAGGAGGCTAGGTATTTTGTTAACTTAAAGAATCTCAGAGCATTCTTGGGCAAGGCTCTTTCCTGTCTTGGAGCGCATCTTGCGGTGACAATGGAACGCCAGTCTAATCCTTCTTGTCTAAGTCAAGGGTCACCGGTTCGCCCAAGGTATGTCTCTGGCTCGCGTCCATCTTACCCGAACTTTCTGGCAGTGGGATCTTGAAGAGTTGAACTTGGAGGCTCTCTTGTTGAAGGAGGTCCTCATAGGTCAAGTCGTCTGAAGTCGCGCTCGAAAAGTCGAAGTTGCTGTGGAAGGCCACCATGCCAGGGGAAGTAGACGGAATCATATCAGAGGCGCCGGTCAAGCTTTGGCGCCGCCCATCAGGGAGGATGAGGTCCGCTTCAATTAGACTATTTTGGGCGTCTTTTTCTGGAATGAGGGCCTGGATTTGTGTTTTTAGGGGGTGGAGTTTGAGGGCTTGGATCTGAACTTGGTCTGGGTCTTTGGGCGCGCTATGGTCCAGGTTGATGTAGCGGCTGCCCCCGTTCAAGTCCTCCGGCCGGCCACTCAAGTCAAAGGCGGCGTCAGTCATGGAGATGACCTCCTGGATATTTTTCACGAGGCCAGAGATTTGCAGGTAGATCTGGTTATCCGCTTGGAGTTGGAGGGGCTTGTCGAAGCGATAGGTCATGGTCATTTGGTAGAGGCCGTTAGCTAGCAAGCGGGAAGAGCCTGCAGCTGAACTAATCCGAGTGGTTTCCCCATTGACGGCGATCGCCATGCCGACAAAGTCATAAGTGTCTTCCACCGTTAAAGCTTGCGGGGACTCGACCAGAAAAGATGCGGTGACTGATTCCTCATCCAAGAGGGCGTCCTCCAACTTGACACGGTGGTCCCCCATGTCAATGAGCTGGCCGACGGGGTAAGTCTGTCCGTCTAAGTTACCCTGACTTGCGCTGAGTGAGAAATGGCTGGTATCGATGAGCGACTTGACTGAAGCAGAGGCTTGTTGCCCCCAGGGACTGAGGACGGCTAGGGCTAAGGCAGCGACGAGCCCTAAGCCTAAAATAAGCTGAGGGACTTTGCTTTTTTGGCTACCGATAGACGCTTTGAACTGGGCATACAACTGGTCCTTTTGGTCATCCGATAGGTCGTCTTGCGGGTAGTCGGATAAGGGCATCTGGGTCTGGTTGAGCAATTGGTAAAGCTTATTCTTAGTCATGGTCTCTTTCTCCTTTCAATTTTTCTCGGCCTCGGTGGACGCGCTGGTAGAGGGCATTGGGGCTCAGTTGGTGGGCTCGGGCAACCTCGTTGACTTCCTGGCCTTCGTAGAAGAGGGCGAGGAAGATGGCCTGGTCTTCTTCAGACAGGCTGGCAATCAGGTCTTGCAGGTCTTCTTTCAGGATCAGCTGGTCCAGGATTCCCTTGTCAGGTGGCGAGTAGTGGTCATCATAGGCTTCTTCCTGCTTGGTTCGTCCCTTGGCCCGCACCAAGTTCAAGGCCTTGTAGCGAGCAATGGCACAGACCCAATTCTTGAAGGAAGATTTCTTCGGGTCATAGTCAAAAATATGGTCCCATATGGCCAAGAGGGTGTCGTTAAAGCACTCCTCTTGGTCGGCTTCATAGCCATGGGAATGGCGCCGGATAACGGCCATCAGAAGTCCGCCATAGTGGTCAATAACAGCACGGATGCCGCTTTCCTTGCGGCCTTTGATTTGTTGGATGGTCCAAAAGTCTTTAAACATGGGCTGTCCTCCTTTCACTATGAATACACGGACTAAGGGCGATTTCTTACAGGCAATTTTGATTTTTATGGCAAGCTAGGAAAAGACAGAGCGGCGACCAACCAGGCTATCTGGGAGGAATCGGATGGGGGCTATCCCCACTATAAGCCATCCCAGGTTATTTTGCATTCGTTCTTAGTGAGCAGCAATGCGTCGAAAGTGAGCATGGGATGGAGCAAATCAGCCTTGACAAGTGCCCGCGATGTTGAATGGACAAGCTTTTGGCGAGGAAAGCGGATATTTTGCTTGTTGATTTTATTTAAATTTGAGGAATGATTTTCTCGCGCGCACGCGGGTTTTTAATTAATTTAATTTATTTTGTAAATTCGTTATTTGTTTATTTAGTCTTTTTTTAATTAGTTATTTGTTACTTAGTCCTTAGTAGCCAGTGGTTTTAAGCATCTTGGTTTTCTAGATCTTGAAAAGCAAGATGTAGGAAAGCTAGTTTATGGAGTGTGGATAACTTTTAGCGACTAGTATAAAATAAATCTTATTTATTTTTGGACATGAGCAAGTAATTTCTTTTGCTCATTTCATAAAGCGAGGGATGAATGCTAATGAAAGGGATGAATGCTAATGAAATGGTTTGCTTTAATAAAACTGATTTTCTATATGAAGCCGTGAGAATTGTTTTTCAGCTTAGCCTCTGTTAGACTAGGTTGTATCTTTACGATGAGAATAAATAATAAATACAGGAGGAGAACGATGTCATTAAATATAAGATCCTACCGAGAAACGGACTATGATGCCGTCAAGGCTATGATCCAAGAGACCTGGTACCCGGAAGTGATGGAAGAGGATCCCGACCTCGCCGACCGCCTGGCTGATATCGATGCCAAGATGCGGCTTGGGATGGGGACTTTTGCTTTGGTAGCGGACTATGATGGTAAGAGCTTGGGAATCTTTATCGGGGATGTCCAGGGCGAAGATAAGCTCCAGGCACCTCTTGATTGGGACGCCTATATCCAAGAACTGGGGATAAATGACCCGACAGTGCTTGAAGTCTTAGATCGTGAGCGTGAGGCGAATAGCTGTTTAGACCATCGTCATAAGCAGGATTATCAAGCTGTCCTCCAACTCTTCATCCTGAGTGCGGCCTCCCGAGGCAAGGGGATCGGGGGTAAGCTCTGGCGGGCAGGCCTGGAAGTCTTCCGCGACCATGGCGTAGATGACTTCATCCTCCATACCGATAGCGACTGTGATGTTAGCTTCTACGACTACAAGGGGTTAATTGCGGACCCACCCTTCAGCTTTAACCAGGAAGAAGCCTTCCAATACTTCCTCTACCATGGCAAGACAAGCGACTAAGTTTAAAGTTCCCTTGCTTGGCCTGGACAACGATGACATTTGTCCGCTCATGTGTTAGGATACAGTTGATGTGATGAATAAGGGAGGATTGGTTATGATGGCTAAACAAGTTTCTGCTCAAGTGATTGCGTGTGGGGATAGCCAAGGGATTAGTCTGAACCAGAGGGCCTTGGAGCTCTCGCACTTGCAAGTGGGCGACCGCCTGGATTTAGAAATCCACCCTGACGCGATCCTAGTCACCAAGAAGCCAAGTAAGCGACAAGAGCGGATCAGAGCCTTCTACCAAAATGGCGGTGTTTATGAAGAAGGCTTGGTGGATTATGGAGAAACAGCAGGTGAAGAATGGTAGAACAATTTGATATTGCAGTCATTGACCTCGACCCGGCACGCGGCCATGAAAAAGGCAAAACGCGGCCTGTACTCATAGTCAGTAGCCCGATGATGACGGAGAGTGCCGGTTTTGTCTGGGCTATGCCGATTACCGAACGTCCCCCAAAATATCCCATGGACCTGGAAATAAAGACCGAGAAAAATGAAGTCCAGGGCATCGTTGACACGGTTCAAATCCGCTGCCTGGATTTTGAAAGTCGCAATGGCCATGTGGTGGACCACTTGGTAGAAGACCTGCACCAAGACGTCCTGGATACGATCATGGTCCATATTGGGGCGAACTGAGGCTGGGGCAAATTCTCCAGCCTTTTTTTGATTGAAAGATACATTGTGACCTAGCTTAAACCATGGTATACTAAATAAAATTAAAAAGATTGGAAGAAGACGCCCAGCTTATCAGAAATCGATTGATTCAAAATGATGAAGCTAGGGCGTCCTTTTCTTTGATCCTGTCTGGCTGCTTAGGATGGGCTCAAAGCAGTTCCAGCTAGACAAGACTTTATCATTGAAAAAAATAGAAACGAGATAAGCCATGTTTTTAATGATTGATAATTACGATTCTTTTGTTTATAACCTAGCCACTTATTTTAAGGAGCTGGGGGCTGATTTAGAAATTGTATCAGCTGGCGATTTAGAGAGGGATGGGCTTAAGCTTGACCTGATGGCTTATGAAGGCCTAATTATCTCGCCAGGTCCCAAGCGCCCCGAGGATGCGGTAGCCTCGGTAGAGCTTTTTCGTAGAGCTCGAGGGAAACTGCCTGTCTTAGGCATTTGCCTTGGCCACCAGGTGATCGCTTATGCCAGCGGGGCCCAGGTCGTTCGCGCACCCCGTCCTCAACATGGCAAGCTCCACGCCCTCAAGCACGAGGACCGGGGCTTATTTGAAGGACTGCCCCAAGCTTTTCAGGTCACCCGCTACCATTCTTTGCTTGTGGATCCAACCACTTTACCGGAAGACTTGACGGTTGAGGCTTGGACGTCGGACGGCTGCTTGATGGCCTTGGCTGATGCCAATACGTGTATCTATGGCGTCCAATTTCATCCTGAGGCCGTTTTAACGGAACACGGCCACGACATCTTAGCCCGCTTTATCCGAATTGCCAGAGAGTGGAGGGCATAAAAATGCACTACAGACACTACCAAGACTATCCCGAACTGACTCAAATTTTTTCCCATGTAGCTGACCAGGGGCCCTGTGCCTTCCTTGACTCTTCAAGCCAGGACAAGCAAGGGCGGTATTCCATCTTGGCTTTAGACCCTAAGATCATTCTAAAAGATTTGGCGGGGCAAGTTTTCTTGAATGACCAGGCAGTTGAGGGAGACTTTCTCTCCCAATTCCAAACTTGCTTGGACGAGCAAGCTATTCTGTCGATTGAAGGTCTGCCGACTGTCAACCCAGCACTAGGCTACTTCGCCTATGATTTTGGTTGCCGCTTGCAGGGACTGGCTAGCCAACATGAGAAGCGCTTGGCCTATCCTGATGCCATCTGGACCTTCTATGAGACTTACCTGGTCGAGGACCATGTTAAGGGTCAATTAAGCTTAATCACACTGCGGGATCAGCAGGAAGCGGACGGTTTTTTTAACGACTGGGAGAGCCTTTTTGAAGAAATTTTGGAAGAAGCTGGGCCTCTGCCTGCAGGAAACCCCATCAACCAGCTGATTACGGACTGCTCCCCCGAAGACTATGTGCAAAAAGTCCAAGCAATTATCGACTATGTGGAAGCAGGGGATAGCTATGTGGCCAATCTCACGCGGCGGATTTGGTTGCTTTGTGACCAGGATCCTCTACTTTATTATCTAACCCTGCGCCAGGTCAATCCTGCGCCTTATGCGGCTTACTTTAATTTTGGTGATTTCCAAGTCCTATCTTCCTCGCCTGAGCTTTTTCTAGAAGTGGAATCAGGACAAGTCACCACTCGGCCCATCAAGGGAACCTGCCCACGGACGGGGGATGACCAGGTCGACCAAGCCTACTGTAAGGCGCTGCTGGAAGCAGACAAGGAGCGGTCCGAGCTCTTGATGGTGACCGATTTGGAGCGCAATGACCTCAACCGGATCTGTCAACCAGGGACGGTCAAAGTAGACCGACTCTTTGAAGTGGAGGCCTATGCTACGGTTTATCACTTAGTATCGACCGTTGTTGGTCACCTGGCTGCTGATACTGATTTAAAGCAAATTTTAGAAGCCACTTTCCCAGGTGGATCGATTACTGGGACACCCAAGCAGCGGACCATGGAGATTATTGACGAACTGGAGGCTTCTGCCCGTGGCATCTATACCGGCTGTCTGGGCTATATTAGTCCTGGTTTGGATATGAAGCTCAATATAATTATCCGCAGCCTAGTTCACCAGTCTGGCACTTATGAAGTCGGCCTAGGTGGAGGCATCACCTGTGAATCCAATCCACGAGCCGAATATGAAGAAACGGTGCTCAAAGGCCAAGCCCTCGTCCAAAGCTTTCAAGGTGGGAAAGGAGTCAGCCATGATTCAACTCGATAACGGCTTCTATTATGGACTGGGCGTCTTTGAAACGATTGCAGTGGAAGCCGGCTGTCCACTCTTTCTCGACTGCCACCTGGCCCGTCTACAGGCAGGAGTAGATTTTTTAGGAATTGATTTTTCGCTTAAAGCAGAAGATGTGCTGGCCTATTTGGCAGACCAGCCCTTAGACCACCATGCTTTGAAGATAGCAGTCTCAGAGAAAAATATCATTTATTCAGAACGCCCCAATCCTTATACATTCAATCAGTATCAAGAAGGGATCAGCTGCTGCTTAAGTGAAATCCAGCGCAACCCCAGCTCGCCCTATATCTACCATAAGACTTTCCAGTACGGGGACAATCTTTATGCCCTCCGGAAGGCTAAGGCGGCTGGCTACAGGGAGGCGGTCTTTACTAATGCAGAGGGCCTGGTCTGTGAAGGCGCCACTTCTAATCTCTTTATGGTTAGGGCGGGTGAGATCTACACACCCAAGAAGAGCGCGGGCCTCCTCCCCGGCACCGTCCGTTCCTACTTGATCGACAACTTCCCAATTAAGGAAGTAAACATCCCCTTAGAAGCTCTCTATCAAGCTGATGAGGTCTTTGTGACCAATGCCTTGATGGGGATTATGCCTGTCCGCCAAGTCGGCCAGGCGGCTTATCAAGTGGGGCCTCTGACGCGCAACCTGATGGGGGCTTATGGGGAGGAAGTTAGGCGGCAGGTGGAGGCAGATCCTCTACAGAGATAGTGTTGGCGAATGCATTGATCCGCCCAGACCGGGGGAATCCTAAAAGTTCTTCCAGTCGCTTTGGAGGCTAAGAAAATTTTATTCGTTATAACGACATATAGGTCGCTGAAGCTTAAAAAATAAGCCCAGCAAAAAGTGGGCTTTTGAGCGTTAAATATCTAGTTTTTCCTTGAGGGCTTCAGTTAAAGTTTGTGAGAAGTCAATACCTTGTTTAGTCGCCTCAGCATTCAACCAGGCAGGGATAGTTGTGTTTCTCATAACAGTAGGTGTTGTAATGTCTTTGGCAGCTTGGTCTAAGTCAACACCTACATAGTGTACTTGAGCTCCGGGAGACGGTTGTTGAATGTCTGAAAGAGAGGATGGTTGGGGCTTCTCGACTTCGTCATAGAGCATGAGGGCTAGCGCTTCAGAAGCGTTAAACATGGCTTCTTTAAGGCCCTTCCCGCAAGTTAAAGCGCCAGGTACATCAGGAAACTCCACATTTAAAAGTTCAGGGTCGTCTTCATCAGGGGTAAAGATAGCAGGATAGATAACATAGTTAGCAAGTGACATTCTAATCCTCCTTTAGGGGTTATTTTAGCCCATTTGTTTGTTGGTAATTTAAATTAGCCCCTAGCTTTTTACTAAGGGGCTAATTTTTGTTAAGGGGATGCTTTAATCGAGACTGGTCACATAGGCATCTACGGCAATGAGAGCATCTGCGATGTCTTCTGGGCTGAAGTCACCGACCATTTCGTGGATGGTTTCGCCATCTTGGAGAGCCAGTTCCCCAACTTTGACCAGGTCTTCATAAGACGTTTGGTCAAGTTTGAGTTCAGCTAGTGTGGTAGGTAAGCCAACAGATTGGTAGAAGTGGATGAAGCGGTCAATCACTGCTTTATCCGCTTGTTCAAGGAAGAGCTGGGTCAGGGTGCCGTAGACGACTTTTTCCCCATGTTGCATATGGTGAATGTCACCAGTGAGGGCAGTGAAGCCATTGTGGATGGCATGGGCGGCTGCTAGGCCACAACTTTCGAAGCCCAGGCCGCTGAGTAGGGTATTGGCCTCGATTACTGCTTCAACGGCAGGGGTAACGCGGTGTTCTTTCACTGCAGCTAGGGCGAGCGCGCCATATTCAAAGAGGGTTTCTTGACATTTTTCAGCAATCGCTTGACCGGCTAAACTCGCTTTACCGCCTGCCATGGTTTTACCCTGGGCTTTAATGACAGAGAGGCCTTCCACACAGGTAGCCATCGCGTCGCCAATACCTGCAGCAAAAAGACGGGCTGGAGCTTGGACAACGACGGCGCTATCCACTAGGACGAGGTCAGGGTTCTTGTCATAGAAGCGGTAACCTTCGAAGACACCTTCATCGCTATAGATAACGGATAGGGCAGAGGTTGGAGCGTCACTCGAAGCCAGAGTAGGGATGACGATAACAGCAATATCTGTATTATCCCCGATGGCCTTGGCTGAATCGATGGTCTTGCCACCGCCTAAGCCAATGACAGCGTCGCAGCCTTTATCTTGGACAATTTGAGAAACGCGGTCAATTTCGTTAACAGAAGCTTCACCATTAAAGGCTACCCGTTCAATTTCTAAGCCTTGGTCAGTGAGGAAGTGGTTGAAGGCTTCACCTACAATTTCCCAAACGGTATCGTCACAGAGTAGGAGTGGACGCTCGGTTAGGGATTTGATGTAATCAATGCCTGACTTGAGGGCACCCTTGCCTTGGACATAGCGTGATGGACTAGCGAAAACGCGATTCATAAGAATTCCTCCTTAAAGTTAATTAATGTTTTCACAAACTTATTTTAGCATTTTTTTAATCATTATTGAAGAGAAATGATTGGATGAAAGTCTCAACTAATTTGTGCTAAATTAATGGATTAAAGCGGTTGATTCAAATGAGATGCGATAAATTATTTTGTAAAGACTAACTGAGTGATCGTAAAGAAATTAGAAGAGTCTGAGCATCGGATTACGAGCCTACTGATTGAGAATTAATTTAAAAAAACTTGAAGAAGCATGTGGATCAAGGAATTGAGTGTAAGCGGACTTCAAGTGATGACTGGTAGGCGTTAATTTGATAGATATAATTGAAATAATGAATAACGCTAGCTATAATTTAAGTGATGATCTCACTAAATATGTACAAGAAAAGCTTTCAGAAAGCAAAAATTTGAAGTCTTTGCTGAGGTTTTTGTTACTTCAACAATAGGCAATCGAAGCAGAAAAAGAATGGCAAATAATTTCTAAAGATCTTGAACCCATCCGTTAAAAGCACCAATCAATAAACAGCTTAGGTGCTTTTCTTATGGTTAATTTCGAGAGGTGAGCCAATGTCTAAAATGAATGAGTTAAAGTCTTCCACATATTAATTAATTGAACGGATAGGTATCGTGAGGTAGGCATCTAGAAGTCAAAAAGGCATATTCGACCGAAAAGCGACTAAGTCTTAGCAAATGAATGGACAAGGGTAAAAGGTATTAGACTATCAGGCCTTATCAAGATATAATGTAATTACTAAAATAATTACAAAAGAGGAGATGAGATTATGGTAGTTAAGGCGAGAAGGCAAGGAAATTCTTTGATGATTACTATTCCAAAAGCTTTTAATATTAGTGAAGGGGAGAGCTTTAAGCCCCACTTACAGGAAGATGGGATTTTCTTTGAACGAGTAGAAAGTGTCCCGCGCTTTCTTGATGACTATGATGACCTATTACTAACAGAGATTGTTAATGAGGGTTACAAAGACGGCAAGGCCATTATTCAAGAGATGGAACGCCGAAAGAAGCTCATGGAGAAACGTTTAGATGAACTCATGGACGAACCAGCAACACAAATGACCGAAGAGGATTTCAACCGTGAATTTGGGCTATAAAATCTTTTTCCGAAAGAGTGCAGAGCGGGAATTAAAGAAAATGAAAGACAAAGGTCTGCTTAAGTTGATTGGGCAAGAAATTTATCAAGTCATAGCAAAAGATCCCTATTGCGGAGATAGGAAAAAAGGGGGATTGAAAGATATTTACACTCGACCAATCCGCTATCCAAAATCGCAGTATCGAATTGCCTATACGATCCATGAAGATATTGTGACAGTAGAGATTATCCAAGTTGGAAGTCGTGAGAATTTCTATAAAGAACTAACACGTAAAATCTAAACTTATTCCCTTGTTTTAAAAGGTAGGGGGATTGTTGGAAAAAGGCTTAACTTGTTGGGCTACCATTAGTAGGAGCTGATAAGTTTTGACAAGTTTCAAACTAGAAAGATCTAAAACGCTTTTGGTGTAGATGTTCCAGTTTTTTGTGAATGATTAGATAACAAAAAAGGAGGCCATTGCGGTCTCCTTCATTGATATTTATATATAATAACTTTCAAAGCTCACTAGCTTTCACAAAATACGCCCAGAGGGAATCGAACCCCCATCTCAAGAACCGGAATCTTACGTGATATCCATTACACTATGGGCGCAAAAATTAACAACAAGATTATTATACAATTTTTCTATAGAGATTGCAAATCTTTTTTGAGACTTTCTGCTTGACCATTGTTGACCAACCGTGTATGATAGAATTAAACAATGTATAGGGAGGTAGTTTTAATTTATGAATTTAATTCCTACAGTAATCGAACAATCTTCGCGTGGTGAACGTGCTTATGATATTTATTCTCGCTTGTTAAAAGACCGCATCATTATGATGAGTGGGGGCGTGGATGACAATATGGCGAATTCTATTATTGCCCAATTGCTCTTCCTCGATGCCCAAGACCCTGAAAAAGATATTTACATCTATGTGAACTCACCAGGTGGTTCTGTGACAGCCGGCCTTGCTATCTATGATACCATGAACTTTGTAAAAGCAGATGTGGTAACGATCGTGACCGGTTTAGCAGCTTCCATGGGCTCTGTTATTGCCATGGCAGGGGAGAAGGGCAAGCGTTACGCCTTACCTAACTCTGAAATCTTGATCCACCAACCACTCGGTGGTGTCCAAGGTCAAGCCACAGAGATTGAAATCACAGCCCGTCATATTCTGAAGACTAAGAAGAACTTGAACCGGATTATTTCCGAAGCGACGGGTCAAGATATCGAAGTGATCGAGAAAGATACTGACCGTGACAATTGGATGTCAGCTGAAGAAGCCAAAGAATATGGGATTATTGACCATATCATGACCTCTAATGCGGAATTGCAGAAATAGGGCATGACTGCCGTTTGAATTAAAATAAATGTTAATAGAGACTGGATTTTTCCAGTCTTTTTTTGCAAGAAATCATGTTCAAAACATCACAAATAGCACGCTCAGTCAAAAATAAAAGACTTTTCAACAAACATATCTAATGATTAAAAGCGCTTTCTTAGGTATAATAAACTTGTACGAGGCAGGTGGCAGAATGGATGAAGAAATTTATGCGGGCTATAACCTGCAGGGTGGCGATGAGTGGTTAGAGTTTCACACTCACCGCCAACTTGAAATTTACCAGTTTATCGCTGGTTGTTGTTATTTTCAGATTGGTAGCCAGTTCTATGAACTTGAGCCAGGAGATATTTTGCTGATTGACGGCATGGGCCTGCACAAGGCTTTCGTCAAGGACCAAGGAGAGGTCTACAGACGCCATGTGGTGCATTTTACCCGGGAGTCGATCCAGCCCCTCCTAGCTAGTTTGGACGCGAGCCGTCTCCTAGAGCTCTTTAAGGAGGGGCAGGGCAGCCTCTACCGGATGACCCAGTCTTCAGATAAGGAAGTCGTTTCGGAGAAGATGCGAGCCTTGGCTGAACTCACCCAGTTGGACTCCTCTTATAGCTTCCATGAACAGCAAGTTAAGCTACAAATTGTGGATTTGCTTATGACTTTGGACCGGATGGACCATGAGTCGATTCTGGAAGTCAGCGCCCGCCAGGAAGAGCCCTTGCTCAGGGTCCAGGAGATTGCTTCCTATTTAACCCAGCACTATCAAGAGAAATTAGATCTAGATAAAATTGCAAGCGGTGTCAACCTGAGTAAGTCCTATGTCTCCCACTTGTTCCGCGAGGTGACAGGGATGACCGTGATCAATTTCCTGATGAAGTACCGCCTCTTACAGGCTCGTTATCATTTGATGATGAGCCGTGATTTATCGATCCAAGAGATCGCCCTGGCCAGTGGTTTTGAGAGCAATGCCCATTTCTCGCGTTATTTTAAACAGAGTGTGGGCATGACACCGAGTCAATTTCGCAAGGCCAATCGTTAATAACTGTCGATTAAATATAATAGAAATAAGGAGATGTTATTATGGCAGACAAATTAAAATTCGCTATTATCGGTTTCGGGACACAGGGTTCAGCTTACGGACGCTTTATTGATGAAGGCATGGTTCCTAGCATTGATTTAGTGGCTGTATGTGATATTGATGACGAACGGACAAAATTAGCTAAAGAACTTTACCCACAAGTTGAAACTTATGCTGACTATAAGGAATTGATCGATTCCGGCAAGGTTGAAGCGATTGTGACGACTGTACCTCACTACCTCCACCCTGAAATGGCTATCTATGCCCTAAGCAAGGGGGTTCACGTGCTCAATGAGAAGCCTGCTGGGGTATACACCAAGCAAGTTAAGGAATTAAATGAATATGCCAAGACGGCAGAGGCAACTTATGCCATCATGTTCAACCAACGGAATAACCCGCTCTACCAAAAGATTAAAGCCATTGTAGATTCCGGTGATTTAGGTGACCTCCGCCGGTCAAACTGGATCATTACAACTTGGTGGCGGCCACAAGCTTACTATAACCAAAGTGACTGGCGGGCAACTTGGGGCGGCGAAGGCGGCGGCGTCTTAGTCAACCAAGCACCCCACCAATTAGACTTAATTCAATGGATCGCTGGTGTACCTGAATCGGTTTACGCGATGGTTCAAGAAGGTTACCAACGTGATATCGTGGTGGAAGACCAAGTCCACGCTATGCTACGTTACAGCAATGGAGCCACCGGTGTCTTCGTAACTTCAACCAACGAAATTGCCGGTTCAGACCGCTTAGAATTATACTTCGACAAGGGTAAGATTGTTGTTGATAATTCTCAAACAGCAACCGTTTACCGCTTGAAAGAAACCGAGCAAGAAATCAACAAAGAATTTGATGCCGCTAAGGTGAAACGCATGATGGCAGGCGAAGATGTCTTCGGTGACCTCTATGAATCTGTAGATACGATTGAAGAAGAAAATGTTTGGGGTGCCCAACACTCTGGCGTAATGGAAAACTTCGCCCAACATATCCTCAATGGCAAAGACTTAATTGCACCAGGGGATGAAGGCATCAATGGGGTTCGTTTAGCCAATGCTATCCAAATGTCAGGTTGGACCGGCGAAGAAGTTTCTATTAAGAACTTCGATGATGACAAATTCCTCGGCATGTTGAACGAACACATTGCTAAAGAAGGTAAGTTTGAACAACGCCAATAAGAAAGGAAGCTAGACATGCTTAAGGTTGGACTTGTCGGCCTAGGAACGGTGTCAGTGGTCCACTTGAGAGCTATCGAGAATGCCCAGGCAGCTGAATTAACAGCTGTCTGCGATCTCGATGAAAGCCTGAAATCTCAAGTTGAAGGGACGCCTTTCTATACCGACCTAGATGAAATGCTGGCCCAGGAAGACTTAGACGTGGTTCATATTTGCCTGCCCCACCACCTCCACGATGAGGCGGCGCTGAAGTGTTTACAGGCAGGGGTCCATGTTTTCCTAGAGAAGCCCGTTACAATTGATGCCAAACGGACGCGTGAGCTCTTGGATGCCCAGAAAGATCTGGCTAATGGGACTAAACTTGCCATCTGCTTTCAAAACCGCTTAAATGCAACCGTCCAGGAACTCAAGCGGATCTTAACAGAAGAAGATACCTCGCCTGTGATTGCTGTCAAGGGAATTGTGGCCTGGTACCGCCCTGAGGACTACTATACGATGAAAGCTTGGCGCGGCCGGGAAGCGGAAGCAGGTGCAGGGACCATTATCAACCAATCCATCCATACCTTGGACCTCATGCATTATGTGACGGATACCGATTGGGTCGCTTGCCGGGGGATGCTCGGCAATTTACTGGAGTATGATATTGAAGTCGAAGACTCCGCCATGGCTAATTATGAATTGAGTGATGGCAGTCACGGCTTCTTTGCGGCGACCAATGCCTATTATGGTAATGATTCCATCGAGTTACAGGTTGTTACCCAAAAGTCCCGCTATACCATTAAAGATGACAAGCTTTTTGACGACCAGATGAACTGCTTGGCAGAAAATGAAAGCTTGCCCGGGACTAAGATTTACTATGGGCCGAGCCACCAGCGCTGTATCGAGAACTTCTACCAGGCCATTATTGACAACACGGAAGACTATTGCCAGCTGTCCGATGCCTTAACCACGATGGAAATGATCGATGCCATGAAGGCGTCATCGAGAAGCAAAGAAACGATCTATAAGGGGGATATTTAAATGAGTAAAATTGGCGTTCAAGCAATGATGTTAAGAGATAAGTTTGAAGAATTGGGAGCCTATGAGACCCTAAAGAAGGTCAGTGAATTAGGCTATTCAGCTGTTGAAATTTCCCAAATTCCAATGACTGAAGAGAATGTCCAAGAAATTAAACGAGCTAAGGAAGACTTCGGGATGGAAATCGCTTCCTTATCTTGTAACGTGATTGATGAAGGCGTGCCTGGGGGCAATGATGCCTTAGATACGAAGTTCGACAAGATTGTCCAAGACTGCAAGACCTTAGATGTTGACTTGCTTCGGATTGGGATGCTGCCCTTTAAGAATATGAAGAACAAGGAAACGGCATTGGAATTCTGCCGGGAAGCCAATAAGTATGCCAAGCAATTAAAAGAGCACGGCATCCGTCTTTTCTACCACAACCACCATGTGGAATTCCGCCGCTATGAAGGCAAGTTCCTCTTAGATATCATTGCGGAAGAGTGCCCAGACTTGGACTTCGAATTTGACCTACACTGGGTTCAACGGGGTGGGGCGAGTCCTATCTCAATCTTAGAACAGTATGCTGACCGCACCGACTTAGTTCATATTAAAGACTACCGCATTGGTGAAATTCCTGACGAAGCTTTTGAAGCTTTGGAAGCGGAAGATGTGGCAACCTTCTATAATTACTTCACGAATATTGTAGAATTTGCTGAGATTGGCCAAGGCTCTATGGACTACAAGGCGATTATCGATAAGGCGGTTGACTTAGGCATTTCTTACCTCTTAGTGGAACAAGACATGCTGTACGGACGCGATCCTTTCGATTGCTTGGCTGATTCTCGGGACGCTCTCTACGAACTAGGCTTTAAAGACTTATTCTAAAATAAATCAGACAAAGATGAAGGAGGAATTAGTTTGGGCGCAAATGATGGGATGAATTATGCACCAAAAGGAAAGGTAAACCATGTGGTAGAGCCTGGAGAATTCCAGGTGGGCGTGACAGCCCTCGACCACGGTCATATTAACGGGATGACCAATGGCTTAATTGAAGCAGGGGCAACAATTAAGTATGTCTACGATCCCGACCCTGATAAAGTAGCTGAATACCGGGAAACTTTCCCCGATGTAGAAGTAGCTGACTCTCTTGAACAGATCCTGGAAGATCCTGAGATCAAGATGGTCGCAGCTGCAGCCGTTCCTAACCTGAGAAGTGCCTTAGGGAATCGGGTGATGAAGGCGGGTAAAGACTACTTCACGGACAAGACAGGCTTTACCAGCTTAGACCAATTAGCAGAAACCCGCCGCGTACAGAAGGAAACAGGTCGCCGTTACTTTGTTTACTTCTCTGAACGCCTGCACGTTGAGGCCGCTGTTTTGGCTGGCCAGCTCATTGAAGAAGGTCGGATTGGCAAGGTCATCCAGGTGACAGGTTTTGGTCCCCACCGTCTAGACAAGGAAAAACGCCCCGATTGGTTCTTCAATAAAGAAGAATATGGGGGAATCCTGGCTGACATTGGTTCGCACCAAATCGAGCAATTCCTTTATTACACAGGGAATGAAGATGCCAAGGTGCTTGCTTCTAAGGTTGCTAACTATGCCAACCCCGATGTGCCAGAATTAGAAGATTATGGTGATGCCACCCTAGTAGGGGATAATGGGGCCACTTTCTTCTTCAAGGTGGATTGGTTCACACCAGACGGACTCCCAACTTGGGGCGACGGTCGGACCTTTATTACAGGAACCAAGGGCACCATTGAACTCCGCAAGTATTTAGATGTGGGGCGTGAAGACAGCCTAGACCATGTTTACTTAGTCACTGAAGAAGGCGTGGAACACCGCCAAGTTACTGGCGAAATTGGCTTCCCCTTCTTCGGGCAAATGATCTTAGACTGCTTGAATGGTACAGAAGAAGCGATGACCCAAGAGCATATCTTCAAAGCCCAAGAGCTCTGCTTGATTGCCCAAGACCAAGCTCAAGTCATCCAAAGTAAACTTTAAAACTAATAAGCTGGACTGATTATGTCCAGCTTATATTATTTTTGACCCCCATAATAATAGGGGATTTACATTCTTTTTACAAAAAACTGCCAAGTTTTTAAGCTGATAGCTTGCACTTTAGACGGAAGCTTGCTATACTAACGGTGTAAAGAGATTTGAGACAAATTTTTTTACAGACACTTGGTCAGAAATTGTCTACCTGGACAATAACTGGCCAGCGAAATGAGGGAGCTTATGGATCTATCTTTAAGTTTAATTGAAGATGTGGTCCCAGAGCTACACGCAACTTACCGCTTGCGGATTCGGATATTGAGTCTGCTTTCAGCTGAAGGGCCCATGGGTCGTAAGACCATGGCCTTGCGCTTAGACCTCACTGAGAGGCGGGTGCGAGCTGAGACAGATGTCTTGGACAAGCAGGGGCTTTTAGAGAAATTGGCCTCAGGCATGGTCCTGACTTCTAAGGGCGAAGAGGCAATTACAATTGCCCACCGCTTATTTAGACTCGAAACCGATATCCATGTCCTTGAACGCCAACTCGCTGACTTACTCGGCATCCAAGCGGCCCTAATTGTTGATGGGGTCTTAGGCATGGATGACGAAACATCAGCTAAGATGGCACAAGCCTTGTCTTCTTTCTTGGCAGACCATCTGGACAAGGGCCAGCAAGTGATTGCTGTGACCGGGGGATCAACGGTCCAAGCTGTCGTGCCTCATCTTTCTAGCCGTCTCTTAAGTGATCATCGGACCTTTACCGTTGTTTCAGCACGAGGAGGTATGGGAGATGAAGCGGCAAACCAGCCCAACACGATTAGTGAAAGACTGGCGCAACTCCTGGGTGGGCAGAGCATATCGCTCTACGCCCCCGAAAGTTTGAACACAGCAACTTATCAAATGTTGCTCAAAGAGCCACAGATAAACAAAACCCTGCAGCGCTTAAAGGAAGCCAATGTCTTACTCTTTAGCGTAGGGAATGCGGATATCATGGCCAAGCGACGCGATTTGGATGCTAAGGCTTGTGACTTTATCAAGTCCAAGGCAGCCATCGGCGAAGCTTTTGGATGCTTCTTTGATAAGGAAGGTAAGATTGTCTACCGGGTACCACGGATTGGCATTCAGATTGAAGATGTCCATCAAATTAAGTGGCCGATTCTCGTGGCCGGCGGTGAAGTTAAAGCAGATGTCATTACTGCCTTCGCCAAAATCGCTCCTCCGCAATTAGTTTTGATTACGGATGAAGGAGCAAGTCATATGGTATTAAATGGAGCCAAGCTCTATTGATATAAAATTGTTGTATAACTGTTGTAGATCTTACAAGGAGGAATTTACACTATGGCAAAGAAATTAGCAATTAACGGTTTTGGCCGTATTGGTCGTTTAGCTTTACGTCGTATTTTAGAAAAGGGTTCAGACTTAGAAGTAGTTGCAATCAACGACTTAACTGATAACGAAGACTTAGCTTACCTATTAAAATATGATACTGCTCAAGGACGTTTCCCTTACAGTGTTGAAGCTAAAGCAGATGCCTTAATTGTTGATGGTAAAGAAATCAAATCCTATGAAGAAGCAGATGCTTCTAAATTACCTTGGGGTGAATTAGGAATTGACTTCGTACTTGAATGTACTGGTTTCTACACATCAGTTGACAAAGCACAAGCTCACATCGACGCTGGTGCTAAGAAAGTTTTAATTTCAGCTCCTGCTAAAGGCGACCTTAAGACCATCGTTTACGGTGTTAACCACGATATCTTAACGACAGAAGACAACATTGTATCAGCAGCTTCATGTACAACTAACTGCTTAGCTCCAATGGTTAATGTATTAAACAAAGAATTCGGTGTGAAACGTGCTTTAATGTCTACTATCCACGCTTACACTGCAACTCAAAAAACACAAGATGCTCCAGGTGGCCGTAAGAACCGTGCTGGCGCAGCTAACATCATCCCAGCTTCAACTGGTGCTGCTAAAGCAGTTGGTAAAGTAATCCCTGAATTAGACGGTAAGATCGACGGGACTGCTCAACGTGTACCTGTAATCACTGGTTCAGAAGTTGAACTTTACTCAGTTCTTGAAAAAGAAGTAACTGCTGAAGAAATCAACGCTGCTATGAAAGCTGCTTCAAGCTCAGCCTTCGACTACACTGAAGACGAAATTGTTTCAGCTGACATCATTGGTTACCCATATGGTTCTGTATTCGATGCAAGCCAAACTAAGATCATGGATGCAGACGGTGGCCAATTAGTTAAGACTGTTGCTTGGTATGATAACGAATATGGTTTCACCAGCAACATGATCTCTACTTTAGAACACTTTGCTAACCTATAAGAGAAATCTTTAAACTAGCGGGGAGCTTCGCGCTTCCCGTTTTTTTAAAAGTAATTAGGCAAAGATAGAAAAGGGGTTTAGCATGGCTAAAAAAACAATTGAAGATATCGATGTAAAAGGCAAAAAAGTATTAATGCGTGTGGACTTCAACGTGCCAATGGATGGGTCAACCATTACCGATGATAACCGGATGGTCCAAGCCCTCCCAAGTATTAAATACGTCTTGGAAAACCAAGGCAAGTTAATTCTCTTCTCCCACTTAGGTAAGGTTAAGACCGAAGAAGACAAAGCGTCGAAGACCCTTCGTCCTGTAGCCGAACACCTCGAAGAATTATTAGGTCAAAAAGTGACCTTCGTTCCTACAACCCGGGGTAAGGAATTAGAGGATGCCATCAATAACTTAGCAGAAGGCGAAGTGCTTCTCTTTGAAAACACCCGTTTCGAAGATATTGACGGCAAGAAAGAAAGTGGCAATGACCCAGAATTAGGTAAATACTGGGCATCTTTAGGTGACGTTTTCGTTAACGATGCCTTCGGTACAGCCCACCGTGCCCACGCTTCCAATGTAGGGATTTCCTCTAACATTGATACCGCTGTTGCTGGCTACCTCATGGAAAAAGAATTAAAATTCTTAGGCGATGCGGTTGAAAATCCTAAGCGTCCTTTCGTTGCTATCCTCGGTGGGGCTAAAGTTTCCGATAAGATCCAAGTGATCGAAACCTTGCTGGAAAAAGCTGACAAGGTCTTAATCGGTGGTGGTATGGCCTACACCTTCCTTAAAGCTAAAGGTTATGAAGTAGGGAACTCTTTACTTGAAGAAGATAAAGTAGACCTTGCCAAAGACTTAATGGAACGCGCTGGTGACCGTTTAGTGTTACCAGTTGACGTGACCATTGCAGATGATTTCTCCAATGATGCCAACACTAAGACAGTGGCTGCTGATGAAATCCCTGCAGGTTGGGAAGGTTTAGACTGCGGACCTAAGACCATTGAAGCCTTCAAAGAAGTGCTTAAAGATGCGAAAACAGTTGTATGGAATGGACCAATGGGTGTATTTGAAATGCCTGCCTTCGCTAAAGGAACCAATGCTGTCTGCGAAGCCATTGCTCATCTAGATGGTGCAACCACTATCGTTGGTGGCGGGGACTCTGCTTCAGCTGCTCAAAAATCTGGCTTTGGCGATAAGTTCTCACACATCTCAACTGGTGGGGGCGCATCCATGAAATTCTTGGAAGGTGCTGAACTTCCAGCTGTTGCCGCTTTAGACGACAAGTAAACCTTGCCTGAGCTGATATTAGGAAGGATTTGCCAAGCGGCCAGTTCTGAACGCCAGCTTGACCAAGCCATTCGCGGCGTTGATCAAGTTATCGCTGCAACAGAAGGCATCCAGCATATCCATTTCCTTCCTACTCTATTTATCAGTCAATTTAGTCCGAGCGCGTTTCAGGCATGCGCGTTTGGCAGCCAAAACTGCTCGGCCCAAAACGACTATGCGGAGCTGGGCGAGTGTACAGCCTACCAAGTCTACCAGGCAGGGGTAAGTTACTGCCTAGTAGGGAGCGCTAGCCGCCGCAAGGCCTTTATGGAGAGCGATACAGAGGTCTCTATGAAGATTAAGAACTGCCTGGCTCTTGGTATCCGTCCCGTCCTCTGCCTGTCCCTGCCTCGAATGAGTCGGGAGTGGAACATGCAGAGTGTCTGGCTAGCCCAGCAGATTTGGCAGATCTATTCGAACTTGACAGCTGAAGAACAAGCCCAAGTTATGATTCTTTTTGAAGGATCAGAAGCGGGCCAAGACTCGCCAAAAGTCTTAGCAGACTTGGCCCAATTGATCCGCGACACAGTCTTTGAGATTGCAGGCGAAGCCATTGCCCAGTCTCTAGACTTGGTCTACCTGGTCAATCGTAAAGAAGAGCTCCAGCTCGACCTGCTGAAAGATGGAAACTTTAATGGAATCTTTTCTAATGACCGAATGTTGTCAGACGAGGACTGGTTAGCTGTCATCAAAAGCTTGCAAGCTGATTATCTTATGGTAAAATAAATTTAATTTAAAAAAAGGAGCAATTAAAGCATGTCATTAATTACTGATGTTTACGCACGCGAAATCTTAGATTCACGTGGTAACCCTACAATCGAAGTTGAACTCTACACTGAATTAGGTGGCTTTGGCCGCGGTATGGTACCTTCTGGTGCATCAACCGGGGAATATGAAGCCGTTGAACTTCGCGATGGTGACAAAGACCGTTACCTCGGTAAAGGGGTTACCAAAGCAGTTGAAAATGTAAACACTTCAATTGCTGAAGCAATCCTTGGCTTAGACGTTCAAGACCAAATTGGTATCGACAACACCATGATCCAATTAGATGGTACGCCAAACAAGGCTAAATTAGGGGCTAACGCTATCTTAGCGGTTTCTTTAGCTGCTGCACGCGCTGCTGCTGATGAATTAGGCGTTTCTCTATACAACTACTTAGGTGGATTCAACGCTAAAGTTCTTCCAACACCAATGATGAACATCGTAAACGGTGGGTCTCACTCTGACGCACCAATCGCTTTCCAAGAATTCATGATTGTTCCTGCTGGGGCACCTTCATTCAAGGAAGCTTTACGCTGGGGGACTGAAGTATTCCATGCCCTTAAAGATATTCTTAAAGGCCGTGGCTTAGAAACTTCTGTTGGTGACGAAGGTGGTTTTGCTCCTCACTTCAAAGGGACAGAAGACGCTGTTGAAACTATCATCGAAGCCATTAAAGCTGTTCACTTAGAACCAGGTAAAGATGTCTTCATCGGTTTCGACTGTGCAGCCTCTGAATTCTACAATGATGGCAAGTATGACTACACAACCTTCGAAGGTGAAGGCGCTGCTGTTCGTTCTGCTGCTGAACAAGTAGAATACTTAGAAGAATTAGTTTCTAAATACCCAATCATCACCATTGAAGATGGTATGGATGAAGATGACTGGGAAGGTTGGAAACTCTTAACTGAACGTTTAGGCGACAAGATTCAATTAGTTGGGGATGACCTCTTCGTAACGAATACTGAACGCTTAAGCCGCGGGATTGAAGAAGGTATTTCTAACTCTATCTTGATTAAGGTTAACCAAATCGGTACTTTAACAGAAACCTTCAACGCTATGGAAATGGCTAAACGCGCTGGCTATACGAACGTGGTTTCCCACCGTTCAGGTGAAACTGAAGATGCTTCAATTGCTGACATCGCAGTTGCCTTCAATGCTGGCCAAATTAAGACTGGTTCATTATCACGGACTGACCGTATTGCGAAATACAACCAATTACTCCGTATCGAAGATGAATTAGGCGAATTAGCTGAATACCAAGGTCTTAAAGCTTTCTACAACCTTAAAAAATAAGGTCTAAAATTTCCTTAATAAAAAATTATGATCATCCACTATTCTTGTTGGCCTTATAGCGAGCGGGATAGCGCCAGACTCTTTTGGGTCTGGCTTTTTTGTCTTTTAATATACTGTGCGATTGAGCATGCGTTGCGCTATTGAATTTGATCGTTAAATGATAAAAGCTATAGGCCTCGGCTTCTTTTGTGAGCTTGGTCTCTAAAGGGTTCGAACTTAAATTCCCACCTCCTGATATAGCTTTTTTTAAAAAAATATAAAAAAGCCCTTGACTATAAAATGAAAAAATGATTAAATAATACTAATCAAAATCTTAGAAACAAAGAGTAACAGGTGGGATTCTCTTAAGCGAGCAGCTGGTGGTGGAAGGGCTGCGAGAAACTGACTGTGAAACGTCTTGTTGAGATGGCCGGTGAAGGGAGTAATCGGACCCGCAGAAATTGCGTTAACATTAACTAAGTGAAGCTGACAAGCTAAGAATTAGAGTGGTACCGTGGAATTTTCCGCCTCTTATCGTCTGGGACGATAGGGGGCTTTTTTATAAGGGACGACTGTCTTGGGCGGGTTTCTAGGTAGTTGGATGCCAACTACCAGTAGAGTGGTACCGTGGTTACACCGCCTCTACTGTCGGATGACAGGAGGTGGTGTTTTTTATTTAGGCGAGAGCTTGACATTTAAGGAGGACATCTGATGTTACAAGGAAAAGATTTTTTAAAGATTAAAGATTTTACACAGGACGAATTAACGTATTTAATTGACCTTGCCCTACATTTGAAGGGCTTGAAGGCAGCGGGGATTCCCCATAAATACATGGAAGGTCAGAATATTTGTCTCTTATTTGAGAAGACCTCAACTCGGACTCGGGCAGCCTTTACGGTAGCGGGGGCGGACCTGGGAGCAAGTGTTGAATTCTTAGGGGCCCAGGATATCCAGTTAGGGAAGAAAGAATCCGTTGCTGATACCGGTCAGGTCCTCGGACGAATCTTCGATGGCATTGAATACCGGGGCTATAGCCAAGAGGTCGTGGAAAGTTTGGCTGCTGCTTCTCCGGCACCCGTATGGAATGGCCTAAGCGATGTCTCCCATCCAACGCAGATGATTGCGGACTTTATGACGATTAAAGAGGTCTTTGGTCAGCTTGATGGGATTAAACTGGTCTACTGTGGTGATGGAGCGAATAACATGGCTAATAGCCTCTTAATGGCTGGGGCTATCCTGGGGGTAGATGTGACGGTTGCAGCGCCCGCAGGCTACCAACCTGACCCAAGTATTTTAGCAGAGGTGAAGGACCGGGCCCAGGCATCTGGGGCTCAAATTGAAGTAACGGCAGATATCAAGCAGGCGGTCCAAGGGGCCAAAGTGATCTACACCGATGTTTGGATCTCGATGGGGGATGAAGCTGAAGCGGACCAACGCCTGGCTGACCTCCAAGGCTACCAAGTGACCCAAGACTTGATGGACCAAGCCGATCCTTCCTGTATCTTCCTCCACTGCCTGCCTGCCTTCCATGATGGCGAGACGAGCTTTGCCCAGGAAAGAGGCCTGGGGGAATTGGAAGTGACGGACGAGGTCTTTAAGAGCCAAGCCGCCTACCAATTCCAACAAGCGGAGAACCGGATGCATTCGATTAAGGCGATTATGGCTGCGACCAACGGCCACCTCTTCGTGCCCCAGTTGAAGAAAGGAGGCACTGACCATGATTAAGGTAGCGGTAATTGGGGGTAATGGCTATACCGGACTCGAACTCCTGCGCCTCTTAGCCAAACACCCCTATGTTGACATCGCCCATGTGACTTCGAGGTCCTATGCTGGTCAGGTCATTGGCCAGGCCTTTCCCCAGCTGGTTGACCTCGGGGACCTAGCTTTTGAAAACTTGGACCTTGATAAAGTTCAAGCAGCTGACTTGGCTTTCCTTTGCCTGCCCCATGGCCATGCCATGACGATTGTCGGCCAGATTGACCTCGAACACACCCGGGTCATTGACTTGGGGGCGGACTTCCGCTTAAAAGACCCAGCAAGTTATGAAAGCTACTACCAACAAGTGGCACCACCTAGCAGCCTGCTGGATGAAGCGGTCTATGGCTTAGCCGATATTTACCCTGAAGTCATTCAAGAGGCCCGCCTGGTGGCTAATCCAGGTTGCTTTGTGACGTCGGTTTTGTTGGGACTCTATCCTGCGCTTGAGTCAGGCTTTATCGAATCTCAAGAGATTATGATCAGCTCCGCTTCCGGAATCTCTGGTGCCGGACGGAATGAATCCCTGGATAATCTCTATGCAGAAATGACAGAGAACTTCAAGGCCTATAAGCCCTTGACCCACCGCCATGTACCGGAAATGGAAGCGGAACTCGGACGTTTCGCCAAGGAAGAAGTCAAGGTGGAATTTGTCCCCCATCTCTTGCCTATTGCCAGAGGGATCCAATCGACCATCTTTACCCGGTTGAAGGCAGCTATCGACTTGGAGACTATCCATCAGCACTACCAAGACAGCTACCAGGATTCCCCCTTTGTTCAAGTACTGCCCTTGGGGACTCTGCCCCAAGTCAAGCAAGTGCGGGGGACGAATCGTTGCCAGATTGGTCTAGCTCAAGATCCCCAAACTGGGCGCCTGATCATTTTTTCCGCCCTTGATAATTTGATGAAGGGGGCAAGCGGCCAAGCTGTGCAGAACATGAATCTCTTATTCGGTTGGCCTGCTAACTTGGCTTTGGACCAGTTGACGCTTTGGCCTTAAAGGAGGAAAACGATGACAAATGAATGCGACGCACGGGTGCAAGTTCTACTAGAGGCTTTGCCCTATGTTCACCAGTTCCACCAAAAAATTGTTTTGGTCAAATTCGGTGGCCATGCCATGGTGGATGAAGCAGCTAAGATGGCCTTTGCCCAAGATATTGTTTTAATGCAGGCTGTAGGGATCCTACCAGTGGTTGTTCACGGGGGTGGACCTTTTATCGGGAAAATTCTCGAACGCATGGGTATCCAGTCCCGCTTCGAACAGGGGCTCCGGGTGACCGATAAGGAGACCTTGGAAGTGGTTGAAATGGTTCTCGATGGCCAGGTCAATGGGGACGTGGTCAAGCGCATCAACCAGATGGGGGGACGTGCCCTCGGCTTATCGGGTAAGGATGGTCAACTCATCCAAGCCAAGCCCCTGGTCCTGTCTAACTCTAAAGCTGAGCCCATTGATCTCGGTTATGTGGGCCAGGTCCAAGGTATTCAGAAAGACCTGGTGCTGGATGTTATTCAAGCGGGCTATGTGCCAGTAATCTCCTCAGTTGGAGTGGGCGCGGATGGTCAAGTCTACAATATTAATGCAGACACGGTTGCCAGCCAGTTGGCCCAAGCTTTAGGAGCTGTCAAGGTTGTCCTCTTAACGGATGTTAAAGGGGTCTACCGGGACCCGGCTGATCCCCAGACCCTTATCTCAACTTTGACTGTCGATGAATTTGTTCAGCTCAAGGAAGAGGGGATACTTACTGGGGGCATGCTGCCTAAGATTGAGGCGGCCTTAGCGGCTATCCAAGCTGGCGTTGACCGGGTCCACTTGATCTCTGGTAGCGAACCCCATGCCCTGTTAGAGGAATTATTTTTTGATGCGGGGATCGGCACGATGATTGAATAGGAGGACTTAGATGAAAGATGTATTAGACCAAGGACTAGCGAGTATTCCAGGTTTAGAAAGCTGTGGCGCCCACCTTGGCTTTAAGTATAAGAAGAAAGACATGGGACTCATTTACTTCCCTGACGGGGCTGAAGTGGCAGGTGTCTTTACCCAAAACCTTGTCCAGGCCCATCCAGTGAAATTCTGCCAGGCCCAGCTGGAGGCAGCTAGCCGCTTCAAAGTGATTGCGGTCAATAGTGGCAATGCCAATGCCTGCAATGGGCCAGATGGTTGGCAAGCTTTGAAGACTTGCCAGGCTTGCTTGTGTGATTGCCTTGAGGTGAAGGCAGAAGAATTTTTGATGGCTTCAACCGGGGTTATCGGGGAGAGCTTCGATGTGAGCCCCTTACTTGCTAAGTGTCAAAGCTTATGTGACCAGTTAGGAAGAACTTCTTCAGATGATTTTGCCCAAGCCATTCTAACGACTGACACCTGTACCAAGCAGCTGGCCTACCAGTTCGATGGCTACCGGATTGCGGGAGTGGCCAAGGGATCTGGGATGATCCATCCCAATATGGGGACCATGTTAGCCTTTATCGCAACGGATGCTGATTTGAACCAGGCCCAGCTCGGGAAGCTACTCTACCAGGTGACCCAGAAGACCTTTAACCGGATTACGGTGGATGGGGACAGCTCGACCAATGATTCGGCCTTCTTAGCCGCAACGGGTCAGGCTGGCCCAGTTGATTTGGACCAATTCGCCCAAGACCTGGAAGTGGTGATGCGGGAATTGGCTCAAATGATCGTGCGTGATGGGGAAGGGGCGACGAAGTTCGTCACGGTAAGGGTTGAATCAGCCCAAGATGAAGCCCAGGCCCTGGCTGTCGCCAAATCGGTCGCTACTTCCAACCTGGTTAAGACGGCCCTCTATGGTGAGGATGCTAATTGGGGACGGGTCTTAGCGGCGGCTGGCTATGCAGAAGGCCTGCCGGTTGATCCCGACCGGATGAGCATTAGCTTCCAGTCGCTGGCCGGTGCGATAACGCCCTACCAGGATGGTCAGGCCCAGGTTATGGACGAAGACCTAGCCAAGCGAATCCTCCATGAAGATGAAGTCCTCATCCAGCTGAATCTCGGCCTTGGCCAGGCCCAGGTTGATGTCTGGACCTGTGACTTCTCCCACGATTACATTAAGATTAATGCGGAATACCGCTCTTAGAAAGGATGCTTAGATGACAAGTCAAAAAGAATGGAGCCAGCGCGGGCAGGCTGCCTTATTGAACTTATTTAACCGGGCTGACCGGGTAATGGCTAAGGGGGAAGGGGCCTATCTCTATGACACGGAGGGCAAGGCCTATCTGGACTTCATGTCAGGGATTGCCGTTAACGCCTTAGGTCACGCCCATCCCGCTTTATTGGAAACGCTCACTGCCCAAGCCAAGCAAGGCATGCATTTCTCAAATTATTATTGGAATACGCCAGCTATTGAACTAGCTGAAAAGCTCAGCCAAAAGACCGGCTTAGGCCAGGCCTTCTTCTGCAATTCCGGAACGGAAGCCAATGAGGCAGCGATCAAGTTAGCCCGTAAGTGGGGCCGGGAAAACAAGGGAGAAGAAGCGATTCAAATCATTAGCTGCCAGCAATCCTTCCACGGTCGGACCATGGGAGCGCTAGCTGCCACTGGCCAGGCTACCTTACAGGCTCCCTTTGCCCCCATGTTAGCAGGTTTCTCCTATGTGCCTTATAATGACTGCCAGGCGCTCAAGCAAGTAGTTAATCAAGAAACCTGTGCCATCATGGTCGAGCCCATCCAAGGTGAGGGGGGTGTCCATCCCATGAGCCAGGCCTTTGCTCAAACTTTAAAAGAGCTCCAGGCCGAAGCCAATATTTTACTGATTATGGATGAAGTGCAAACGGGCGTTGGACGGACCGGTCACTTCCTAGCTAGTCCCTCTTATGGCTTGGAGGCCGACATGCTGACCCTAGCCAAGGGCCTAGCGGGCGGTTTCCCCATCGCTGCCTTGCTGGCGGGGCCTAAGATTCAGGAAATTGTCCAGCCAGGGGACCATGGCAGTACCTTCGGGGGCAATCCCTTAGCCTGTGCCCTAGCTCATACGGTCCTCGATGTGATCGACCAGGACCAGCTCTTAGCCAATGTCAAGGCGCGCTCCCAGCAATTACAGGAAGGGCTTGCGGCGATTAGCCAAGAACTTGGGGGCATCGTTGAGGTCCGCGGCCAGGGCTTATTGCTCGGCATCGAAGTGAGCGTGCCGGTTGGCGAACTTTGCCAGGCCTGCTATGACGCGGGGCTTCTCTTAGTGACTGCCAAGGGGAATGTGATCCGCTTCCTGCCCGCTCTCAATGTTACAGAAGAGGAATGCGACCAGGCTTTGCATATTTTTGCCCAAGTCTTAGACGAGCTACAGACTTCCTAATGTTTTTGCTTCTAACAAGCCCCAGGGATCTGAGCCAAAAGCATTGTTTGCTCAAGCAACTTGTGATAGAATAGGGACTGTATAATTTTATTTATGAGATGAGGGGATGTATTGTACGATATTTTACTAACGGCAATGATTGTCATTGCAATTCTATTAATATTAGTCGTTATTGTGCAACCATCAAAGAATAATCCGAGCAATCTAACGAGTTCTGATGCCTCTGTCGGTAAACGCAAGAAGGCTCGTGGCTTTGAAGCGGCCATGAACCGTTTTACCGTCGTACTTGGTTTTGTTTTTATGGTAATTGCATTATTAATTGCTAAAATTTCATCATAAGATTGACAAGAGCCAGGTTCAACCTGGTTTTTCTTTTGCTTCGGATATAATGTCTTGCTAAGAACGCCTCACTTTTAGTTAAGGCCTAGAGCTAAGGCAAAGCATTCACTGTCTGAACAATTAATAAATGGACAAGCTTGTTTTTTCTGAAGGGTATGGGTTGTCTTCCCTAGGCCGTCTTCGGTAAAATGAAAGTAAGTGAAAGATCTTGAGGAGGGGTATTGTGAAATTACCTGGACCATTCTATTTTAAAGCTGGCCCCCGTGCCGTTCTCTTACTGCACGCCTATACAGGGACAGCCAATGACCAACGGATGCTCGGCCGCCGCCTAAACCGGGAGAATTATACGGTGCTAGGCCCTAATTTTACCGGGCACGCAACAACTGATGTCGACCAATTAGTGGAGACTCCGACTGCCCAATGGATTGAAGATGGACGGCAGGCCCTGGCCCAATTGCGTGCAGATGGCTATGAGGAGATTGCTGTCTTCGGTTTGTCCCTAGGCAGTAGCATTGCTAGCCGCTTGCTCTTGGATGATGACGCGCTCTTAGGAGGCGGTGTCTTTAGCTCTCCTTTGATGCTAGATTCCATTAGGGATAGTCAGGTGCCCCAAGCCTTTATCGAGTATGTGAAGAAGGTCGGGCAGCTATTGGGCAAGAGCCCCGAAGAGATTGCAGCTAAGGTCCAAGCCATCCAGCCTAAGTTAGACCGGCGCTTGGAAGATATGGACCAGATGAATGGCCAGATTTGCCAGGATCTGGCGGGCTTGGATAAGCCCTATTTCATTGCCCAAGGGGAGAAGGATGAATTGATTGATGGGACTGCCGGTAGCCAGCTCAAGGCTTATTTAGAAGACTTGGGCAAGCACGTTGATTTTGTTTCCTATCCAGAAGCCGGCCATGTTCTCACCGTAGGCAGCAACCACAAATACTTAGAAGATGATGTCCTCAAATTCTTAGAAGGACTAGATTGGAAAGATAAGGCATGAATAAAGAACAGGTAAAAGACCAACTTTTACAAGCCATCAAGGCGAGTGACCAGAGACAAACGGCTTCAGATTACAGCCGTCTCTTAGCTTACGATTCAGCAAAAGATTTTACAGACTTTGTCAACTTGATCGCAGAGTTGGAACGCCAGCATGAAATTGTCATCCTGGAAGACGGGGCCTTGGACCTGGCCCAGGACTATGACCAATTGACAGGCCGACTCTCCGTCAACAAGAAGGGCTTCGGCTTTGTGAGTGTAGAGAATCTTGAACGCGATATCTTCATCCCAGCCAAAGACCTTAATGGGGGAATGAACGGGGATACCGTCCAAGTAGAAATTACCCAAGAAGCCAAGGAATGGGAAGATAAGTCCGCTGAGGGCAAAATTAGCCAAATCCTGGACCGGGCCAACCAACAAGTGGTCGGGGAATTCTACCCCTTCTCGGACGACGACCAGGAGAAATACCAGGCCATTGGTTACATCAAGCCTCTCAACCATTCTTTGGGGCAGATGACCTGCCTCGTCACGGACCAGGGCCTCAAGCCCGTCGAAGGTGAAATTGTCCGGGCTGAAATCGTCGACTATCCGACCGCTAAATTAGCGATGACCTGCCGGGTTCTCGTCAAAGAAACGGTGGGCCACAAGGATGCGCCTGGTACGGATATCCTGGCTGTCCTAGCCATGTTCGACATCCCCCATGAATTCCCCCAAGAGGTGGTGGCGGAAGCAGAAGCTGTCTCAGAGACCATCAGCCCAGACGACTTAGCCAGACGGATGGACCTGAGAGACCAGCTGACCATTACCATTGATGGGGCGGACGCTAAGGACTTGGACGATGCCATTTCCTTGAAGCCTTTGGATAAGGGGGGCTATGAATTAGGGGTCCATATTGCGGATGTTTCCTATTATGTGAAGGAAGGTTCGGCCATTGATCAAGAAGCTTTTGACCGGGGGACCTCTGTCTACTTAACCGACCGGGTAGTGCCTATGCTGCCCCAACGCCTATCTAACGGGATCTGCTCCCTCCAAGAAGGGGTGGACCGTCTTGCGATGTCCTGCTTGATGACCTTGTCGCCTCAGGGCAAGGTAACAGACTATCAGATTGGTCCTAGTGTCATCCAATCCGACCACCGCATGACCTATTCGGATGTGAACGCCATCTTAGCCGGCCAGGACCAAATCCTGCGCGACCAATACCAGGATATCTTGGCCATGCTAGAGGGGATGGCCGACCTCCACCATATCTTAGAAGGCCAGCGTAAGCACCGGGGGGCTATTGACTTTGACACCTCAGAAGCAAAAATTATTGTTGACGAAACAGGCTTCCCAGTGGATATCCAGCTGCGTGAGCGCGGCCTGGGTGAGCGGATGATTGAGTCCTTCATGCTGGCAGCCAATGAGACGGTGGCTAGACATTACACCCAAGCGAAGAAGGCCTTCATCTACCGGGTTCACGAGCAACCAGACATGGACCGGATGCAGAACTTTCTTCAATTCGTCACGGCGATGGGGGTCAAGGTCAAGGGGACTTCTTCTGATATCGCCCCCAAGGAATTGCAGGAGATCCTCAAGAAGATTGAGGGTGAGTCGTATGAACCCGTTGTGAAGATGATGATGCTCCGTTCCATGCAGCAGGCCCACTATGATACCGAAGCCCTGGGCCACTTTGGCTTGGCCGCTGAGGACTATACCCACTTCACCTCGCCCATCCGGCGTTATCCGGACTTGATTGTCCACCGACTGATCCGCCAGTATGCTAACCATGAACATAATACAAGCACCCAGAATAATCTGGGCGAGATCGCCGAACAATCCTCCAAGCGGGAACGGCGCAGTGTGGATGCTGAGCGGGAAGTCGACAGCCTGAAGAAGACGGAGTTCATGTTGGATAAGGTGGGGGAAACTTTCCCAGCCATTATCAGTTCAGTGACAAACTTCGGTCTCTTTGTCCAATTGGAAAATACCATCGAAGGCATGATCCATGTGTCCAGCCTCAAAGATGACTATTATAACTTTATTGAGAGTCACTTGGTCTTGATTGGCGAACGGACGGGGAGAAGCTTCAAGATTGGGGATCCCATCCAAGTTAAGTTAATCAATGCCGATGTGGATTCTAGGCAATTGGACTTCCGCTTGGTGGAAGAAGAGGCTGACGTTGAAGAAGCGAACGGCCAGCCAAGCGACCGAAAGAAGCCTAAGAAGAAGGGCAAGTCCCATAAGGCCAAGCCCAAGGACTTCAAGTCCAGCAAGAAGGACAAGAAAGGCCAGCCTAAGAAGAAACATGGCAAAGGCAAGAAAAAGAAGAGATCTTCCCAAGCTAAGCACAAAGGCCAGGGAAATTTTAAGATCCGTAAACGACACCAGTAAAGGAGCTATCAAATGGCTAAAGCAAAAGATAACAGTCATGTGGTGGCCCGCAACCGCAAGGCCAACCACGATTTCACGATTGAAGAGACCATCGAATGCGGCATTGTGTTAACCGGCACGGAAATCAAGTCGGTCCGCCAGTCCAAGGTCAACTTAAAGGACGCCTTTGCCCGGATTGAACGAGGCGAGGTCTGGCTCTACCAATGCCATATCAGCCCCTATGAACAGGGAAACCGCTACAATCCCGACCCCATGCGCCGGCGCAAACTGCTCTTGAAGAAGCGGGAAATTGCTAAACTGGAAAAGGCGACGGAAAGGGACGGTTATACCTTGGTTGCCCTCAAGATGTACATCAAGCGGGGCTTTGCCAAGGTGCTGATTGGAACTGCCAAAGGGAAGAAACGCTATGACAAGCGCCAGAGCCTCAAGGAACGCGATATGAAACGCGATATCCAGCGGGCACTCAAGGCAAGATAAGGCAAGCGAGCGAGGGGTTGAGGAGTGAGCCCTTTGCTAGCGTGCTGAGTCCCTATCAGCTTGTCATATTAAGCTGGGCCTGGCCCGGCTTTTTCTTTTGGCAGAGATTCTGTATTTTTTGCCGAAAGTCTCCGCCAGAATGAAGAAAGCATGCTATAATGAATAGAAGATGTAAGTGTTTTCTCAAAAATATGATTGAAGGGAAATAAGCGTATGGATAACAAAGCCTCCTATGTACATGACCGTTACTTGCAATTATTGGCCCAAAAATTTCCTAACCAGGCCGCTGCAACCACTGAAATCATCAACCTGGAAGCGATTATGGAGCTGCCCAAGGGGACAGAGCATTTCATGAGTGACCTCCATGGGGAATTCAATGCCTTCAACCATGTCTTACGTAACGGTTCAGGTAATATTAAAGAAAAAATTTCTGAAGTTTTTGGTTCATTGCTCAGCCAAGAGCAGCGCAATGAACTGGCCACGATTATTTATTATCCAGAAGAGAAACTCGCCCACCTGCTCAGCCAGTGTACGACCGAGCGAGAAGTGGTTGATTTCTTCTATACGGTGATTGCCCGCCTCGTTAAGCTGGCCCAATTTGTGGTATCCAAGTATACCCGGTCCAAAGTCCGCAAGGCTATGGCCAAGGATATGGCCTATATCATGGAAGAGTTGATCTTTAAGGATTCGATTGTAACCAATAAGGAATACTACTACCATAATATTGTGGAGAATATTATTGAATTGAACGAAGCGGACCTCCTAGTTGTCCGCCTATCGGAACTGATCCGGGAATTAGTCGTGGACCACCTCCATATTCTCGGGGATATTTATGACCGGGGGGATAGTCCAGATAAGATTATTGACCTCTTGATGGAGAAGAAGTCGCTGGATATCCAGTGGGGGAACCACGATGTGATCTGGATGGGGGCCGCTAGTGGCTCTCGTGTCCTCATCGCTAATGTCATTCGGATCTGTGCCCGCTATGATAACCTGAATATTATCGAAGATGCTTATGGGATTTCACTTCGCCAATTAGTTAGCTTTGTTGATGCCACCTATTCTAGCGAAGACTTAGGGGTTTTCATGCCCAAATTGGACCCAGAAATTGACCACTTCCCGGCTGAAATTGTGCAAATTGCCAAGATGCAGCAGGCTATGGCCATTATCCAATTCAAGTTGGAAGCAGCCATCATTAAGCGCCACCCCGAATTCAATTGCGACAACCGCCTACTTTTGGATAAGATTGACTTTGACAAGGGCCAGGTCTTCGTTGATGGCAAGTGGCACCGCTTGCTCAATAGCTACTTCCCCACAGTCGATCCAGATGACCCTTACCGCTTGACGGAAGATGAGGAAATGATTATGGACCGGCTCCAGGAAGCCTTCCTCAATTGCGACCGCCTCCACCAGCACATCGCCTTCCTCTACCAAAAAGGTGGCATCTACAAGTGCTACAACGATAACTTGCTCTTCCACGGCTGCATTCCCTTTAATGAAGACCACAGCTTTAAAGAATTGGAAATCGACGGCCATTCTTACGGGGGCCGCGAGCTCATGGACAAGTTTGACCAACAGATGCGCCTGATGTATAGCTTCCGCCAGGCCGATGAAAGCAAGAATCCTTATTTGGACTATTGCTGGTATCTCTGGCAAGGTGAAGCCTCTTCGCTCTTCGGTAAGAAGCAGATGAGAACCTTTGAACGCTATTATGTTAAGGATAAAGACACCCATGAGGAATACAAAAATCCTTATTACAGCTGGCGGGAGGAAGAGGATTGTGTAGATACGATCCTCAAAGAATTTGACCTGCCCGTAGCCTGTGGTCATATTATTAATGGCCATACCCCCGTCAAAGAGATCAAAGGGGAGGATCCGATCAAGGCCAATGGCAAGCTCCTTGTGATTGACGGGGGCTTCTCCAAGGCCTACCAGTCAACCACGGGACTGGCAGGCTACACTTTGCTCTTTAACTCCTTTGGCATGCAATTGGTCTGCCACCAGGCCTTCAAGGGGGTTGAAGATGTGGTGCTGAATGGGACGGATATTATCTCCACCCGGCGTGTAGTCGACAAGGAACTGGAACGTAAGACAGTGGGGCAGACGGATGTGGGCCAGGCTCTCAAGGCCAATGTCCAAGACCTTAAAGATTTACTTTGTGCCTTCCGTTCTGGTAAGATAGCAGAGAAGGAAGTTAACAATTAATAAGGGAGAGATTGAAGCGATGTCCAAAGGTGTCAGCATTTACTTTATGCGCCACGGCCAAACTTATTTGAACAAGTACAACCGCATGCAAGGTTGGTGTGATGCCCCCTTGACTGACCAGGGGATCCGTGATGCTATCCGCAGCGGCCGAGGCCTAGCAGAGGTGGAATTCTCTGCGGTATATACGAGTGACCTGCAACGGACGGTCAAGACTGCCGAATTAGTCTTAGACCAGAACAAGCAGGGCCAGGGCCTAGAAATTGAAAAACGTCCCGAATTCCGTGAACAATTCTTTGGCAGCTTCGAAGGCCTGGATGCCAAGGAGATCTGGGATGGCGTCAGCCAGCATGTCCACCAAGATTTGAGCCAGGGCTATGCCGGGTTGACTTCTCCCGATGCGGTCAAGGTCGAGATGGATGCCTTCCATGAATTGGACCCCAGCCACGATGCGGAAGACTTTATGACCTTCTGGCTGCGGGTGGAACTCGGCTTAATCGATGTCATCACCAAGCACCGGGAGACCGACCAGAATATCTTGATCGTCTCTCACGGGATCACCATTCGTAACATGATCCATGAACTCATTCCTGATTTCCAAATCGATCAGATGCTGGACAATGCCAGCGTGAGTATCCTCCGCTACCAGGATGGTTTCTATCATTTAGAAGCTTATAACCAGACCAAGCACTTTGCCGAACTGGCTGAAGAGGCTTAGTTTATATCGGGCCTTGCCAGGGCCAAATCGATTGCGGCAAGTAAAGTTGGACCAGGGTCCATAACATACGATAGCTATAAGAAGAGGTTGGACGTTTAGTCTAGCCTCTTTTTTGCCGGTCCAGGGGCTTGAAACTTGCAGGAGGGCTGACTTTTTGCTATAATAATGATTGCATCATATTCGGGGATGTTCCGGAATTCGACAGGCATGGCCCGATGTATGACTACATTCCGAAGCGACGACTTCGTAAAAACGTCAAACAGTTTAAATATAACTGACAAACAAGAAAATCAAACTTTAGCATTCGCTGCCTAGCAGCATGCTAAGATCCGCCTAGTATCGCCCATGTATTAGTTCCGGGTCCTATTGAAGTGGGATACGCTCCAACTTTCCACCTGGAAGTTGGAGAAGAGATTGACCAGGTTCGCTAACCAGATCGGTTTGTCATAAGACCCCTGGGGCGCTAAAACAAAGCTTATGACTATGAGTGTAAACGTTATATAATCGGAATGTCTGGACAGGGGTTCGACTCCCCTCATCTCCATTGAAGGGTTTTACCCTATAAAGTCGCCACAAGGCTCCCAGTGAATGGGGGCCTTTTTGCTTGTTAAGCAAGGGCTAGAGCGGGCGAAAATGCAAATATTAGCAAAATCATTAAAATGATGTTAAAATAATACCAGTAGCTATTATTTGTTTCCAAAGAAAGAGGCGTAAGTATGAAAATTAAGCTGACTCCTGAAGTTCAAGCGTTGGTTGAAACGGAACTAAGAAGGGGAACAAGCAAATCTCGGATTGCGAATTTGATTGACCTTTCCTATGAAGAAGCCTGCGCTGTCATCGATCAGGTGAAGAAATCGGTTCGTCCTGATGTTGGAGATGAAATAAAATTTCAATTTAGAGACTGCGATATGACCGGAATCATCGAGAAGCTGCTCACCAATTCAGCTGTTGTCCGAATTTACTGGGACTATTCCAATGAGAAAATGCTAGATATCTGCGAGGAGCGAACCATTGTTAACTTCAAAGATATTGATGAATTTGTTACGATTTATCAAAAATAAATACAGAAAAGGGGCTTTTTTAGCCCTTTTTAATTTTCAAAATAAAGTATATTATAATTTGACAAATTAAAAAACAATAAGTTATGATACTTTTTGTTGAGAATTGACTAGGGCTAGTTTGCTTTAAAAAATTCTTTAAGTCTAGCGGACTTAAATTGACAAGTGCTAGGACTTAGTTTAAGATAACTCTAATCGATCCATTCGATAAATGGAAAAAAATTTCTTATAAAAACAAAGGAGAATGAACAATGACAACATTTGAAAAAATCCAAGAAATTATCGTTGACCAATTAGACGTTGAGGCTGAAGAAGTAAAAGCTGATACTAACATCCAAGATGGTTTAGATGCAGATAGCTTAGACATCTTCCAAATCATTAATGAAATCGAAGATGAATTCGATGTAACGATTGATGAAGATGAAAGCAACATCGCAACTGTTCAAGACTTAGTTGACTTTGTAGACAACAACCAATAATTGAATAGCTAAGAGAGTAGGCGCTTAATGAAAACTAAGCTATGGGAAGAAATGGGTGTGACTTACCCAATTGTCCAAGGCGCCATGGCATGGGTGGCAGATGCAGACCTTGCATCTGCTGTTTCTAATGCCGGAGCTTTAGGTGTTATTGGAACGGGACACGATTCTGTTGAAATCGTACAGCAAAAAGTCGAAAAAATGCAGGCCCTAACGGACAAGCCTTTTGCAGTGAATGTGATGTTACTCAATGCCCATGTGGATGAGCTGGTTGATTACCTCTGCCAATCCGGGGTTAAGATTGTCACAACGGGTGCTGGCTCACCAGCCAAGTATATGAAACGTTTCAAAGCAGCTGGCATTAAAGTTATTCCAGTGGTTGCTTCTGTGGCCTTGGCTAAACGCATGGCCCGTGAAGGGGTCGATGCTCTGATTGTAGAGGGCATGGAGTCTGGTGGCCATATTGGTAAGTTGACAACCATGGCCCTGGTTCCTCAAGTGGTTGATGCGGTTGATATTCCAGTGATTGCAGCTGGTGGGATCGGAGATGGCCGGGGAATGGCTGCAGCCCTCATGCTCGGTGCGTCAGGAATCCAAGTAGGGACCCGTTTTGTCGTTGCCAAAGAATCAAATGCCCATCCTAATTTCAAGGAAAAAATTATTAAAGCCAAGGATATCGATACCGTGATTACAGGCGAATCGACTGGCCATCCGGTCCGTGTCTTGCGCAATAAATTAACCAAGAAATATCTGAAGGTGGAGCATGAAGAGGCCGCTAAAGACCAGCCCGATTGGACCAAGTTTGAAGACCTAGCCAAAGGGGCCTTAAAACGAGCTGTTGTTGATGGGGATGTGGATAATAGTTCATTAATGGCCGGTCAGATTGCCGGACTTATTCACCAAGAAGAGACCTGTGAAGAAATTATTCAGTCCTACATGCAAGAATGTCGCGAGCTGATTCAACAGCATGCCAGTATGAATTAAGACGGACAGTGAGGGCTAAATTTTTTATTGCTTTCACTGTTTTTATTTTAACTATAAATAATAAACAATGATTAAAGAAAGAGGGATTCCATGTCAATTGCCTTCATGTACAGTGGTCAGGGGGCCCAGTTCAAGGGGATGGGGCAGGATATCTTAGCCCGCTACCCGCATTTGGACACGTTTTTCGAGGAAGCCAGTGCGATTACTTCCTATGATATGAAAGCCATCTGCTTTGAGGACGATGAGAAGATCCATGAGACGGAATATACGCAACCCGCGCTGATTACCATTGAAGCCATGTTGAGCCAGTGCCTCCATGAAGCTGGTATCCAGGCTGATTATAGTCTGGGACTGAGTCTAGGGGAGTATGCGGCCCTTATGAATGCCGGGGCCCTATCCTATGCGACCTGCATGGACCTCATCCGTCAACGCGGCAAGATCATGGCTGAAGCGGTTCCATCTGGTTTGGGTAAAATGGTGGCAGTTATGAATACCCCACGTGAACAGATTGAAGCTGCTTGCCAAGAGGCCCGGTCTGAGGCCGGGGCTTATGTGGCACCAGCCAACTACAATACAGGCAAGCAAGTGGTAATCGGGGGCTATGAAGAAGCTGTCGACCTGGCCTGTGAGAAGCTCAAGGAAGCAGGGAGTAAGAAATTAATCCCCCTTAAAGTTTCAGGGCCCTTCCACACCGAGCTGATGAAGCCCGCTAGTGAGAACTTCAAGCGAGCCCTCGAGCTTGTCGATTTTAATCCCCCCGCTTATCCCGTCATTTCCAATACGACCGCCCGGCCCCATGATATGGCGCATTTAAAAGAGAATCTGGCCAAGCAAATGTACTCCCCGGTCCGCTGGGAAGACTCGATTCGCTATCTCTTAGATCAAGGGGTAGACACCTTCATTGAGATTGGCCCCGGTAAGACCTTGTCTTCCTTTATGAAGCAGATTGATCGGTCGGTGGCGTGCTACCGGGTAGGCGACCTTGAAAACTTAGAGAAAACCATTAATGAATTAGCAGGAGAATGAGCATATGTCTAAAGAAGAAACCCTTATTATTACAGGCGCTAACCGTGGGATTGGTGCGTCTACGGCACTTGCCTTTGCCAAGGCAGGCTACCAGATTGCCATGGTCAACCGGTCCCAGGCGGATGAAAGCCTCCTAGAGACGATCCGCGATTGCGGGGTAGAGGTGAGAGAATACCTGGCAGATGTCTCAGACTTTGACCTGACCAGCCAAGTAGTGAAAGCTATTCACAAGGACTTTGGCCGGGTGGATGTCTTAGTCAATAATGCGGGAATTACCAAGGATAGTCTCTTGATTCGGATGTCTGAAGAAGCTTTCGACCAAGTCATTGATGTGAATCTTAAGGGAAGTTTTAATTTGATCCGCCATGTGTCAAAAATAATGCTAAAACAGCGTAGAGGTGCTATCATAAATGTATCGAGCTTATCCGGCATTATTGGAAATATTGGCCAGGCTAACTATTCGGCTTCTAAAGCAGGTTTGATTGGTCTGACCCGGTCGGCAGCGCGCGAGCTAGCCAGCCGTCACATTACAGTGAATGCCGTAGCACCAGGTTTTATCTCCAGTGATATGACCGATCAGTTATCCGACAAAACGAAAGAAGCCATGCTAGAAGAAATTCCGCTCAAGCGCTTCGGTGAGCAAGAAGAAGTGGCAGAAGCGATCTTATTCCTAGCAACTAATCAGTATATTACAGGCACCACCCTTGAAATTAACGGTGGACTCAATATGAACTAGGAGGTTCTTATGACGAGAAGAGTTGTAGTGACAGGTCTAGGGGCTGTAACTCCCTTAGGAAATTCAGTAGACGAATTTTGGGCCAATTTAAAGGCGCAAAAGCATGGGATTGGCCCGATAACCAAGTTCGATGCTAGCGGCCTAGATACCCAGTTAGCAGCTGAGGTCAAGGATTTCGAGCCTAAGGATTATATGGACCGCAAATCCGCCAAGCGGATGGAACCCTATGCCCAATATGGGATTGCAGCGGCTGGGGAAGCCTTGAAAGATGCGGGCTTAGACTTGGACCAAGTAGACCGCGACCGGGTCGGAATTTATTTTGGAACCGGTATTGGCGGGGTCCAAGAAATGGAATCTGGTATCCGTAAGATGATTGCTAAAGGACCTAAACGGGTGAATCCTTTATTCGTTCCAATGGCCATTTCCAATATGGGGGGCGCCAATATTTCCATGCACTTTGGTATCCATGGTCCAGCCCAAACCGTATCGACCGCTTGTGCTTCAGCCAATAATGCGATTGGTGAGGCCTTCCGCTATATCAAGCATGGCTATGCGGATTACATGTTAGCCGGTGGGGGCGAATCATCCATCTGCGAGATTGCCATGGCCGGTTTTGAAAACTTGACCGCTATGAATACCACAGATGACCCTGATCGCGCATCGATTCCTTTTGATAAGGAACGGGCTGGCTTTATTATGGGTGAGGGCGCTGGCATCTTGCTTCTTGAGAGCCTAGAATCTGCCCAAGCTCGCGGCGCTAAGATTTATGCTGAAGTTGTTGGCTATGGGGCAACGTCCGATGCCTACCACCTGACTGCTCCTCATGAAGAAGGTCAAGAAGCCGTTAAGGCGATTGAATTGGCCTTAGAAGAAGCCGGCCTGGGTCAAGGGGATATCCAATATGTCAATGCCCATGGGACTTCTACCCCTACCAATGACCGGGTTGAAAGTCATGTTATCCAATCGGCTTTTGGCTCTTACAGCCAAGAGATTGCGGTGACTTCAACCAAGGCTGCAGTCGGCCACCTCTTAGGGGCGGCTGGGGCAGTGGAAGCGATCGCCAGTTTGAAAGCCATGGAAGAGAGCTATATCCCTGCTATGGTGGGCTATCAAGTGCCCGATGAAGACTGTGACCTCCACCTTGTAATCGGCCAAGGGGAAAAGCGTCAGATTGATGCCCTCGTTTCAAATGCCCTCGGCTTTGGTGGCCATAATACGGTAATTTGCTTTAAGAAGGTGAGCGAAGACTAATGGAAACTAAAGAAATTAAAGCACTCATCCAGGCTGTCGATGCCTCCAGCCTCCAGCAATTTGCCTTCAAGAATGAAGACTTAGAGATTGTTATGTCCAAGCTAGACTCCGACGCCCTCCATGGCCAGGCCTCCGACCAGGCAGTGGCTTCAGTCGAAGACCTAGCCCTAGAAAGCAAGAGCCAAGCGACTGCTCCAGCTGCTTCACAGGCCGAGGAAGCCAGTGAGGAAGAAGAGAGCTTTGCGGGCCAAGTGGTCACAAGCCCGATTGTGGGTGTGGTTTATCTTGCGCCAGGCCCTGACCGCGACCCTTATGTGAGCCTAGGCCAGACCATCCAGGCGGGCGAGACCGTTTGTATCGTCGAAGCCATGAAGATTATGAATGAAATCCCAGCGGAATACTCTGGGACCATTAGCCAGATCCTGGTTAAGGATGGGGAAGTGGTTGAATACGGCCAGCCCCTGTTTGAAATTAGTTAAGGAGAGATCGTGTGGAAAAGAATGAAACTATTTTAGATGCCCAAGCCATTATGGACATCATCCCTAACCGCTATCCTATTTGCTTTATTGACCGGGTAACGGAATTAGAAGTCGGTAAACGTGTAGTGGCCCGTAAGAATGTGACCATTAATGAACCTTATTTTGTGGGTCACTTCCCAGGAGAACCTGTGATGCCAGGCGTGCTTCAGATTGAAACCATGGCCCAAGCTGGGTCTATCCCACTCCTGATGACGGATGGTTTAACCAAGCGTACGGGTTATTTGGCAGGGGTAGACAAGGTGAAATTCCGCCAAAAAGTTGTCCCAGGTGATGTGCTTACCGTAACCGTTGATATCCTTAAGATTAAACGAAATATTGGTCTAGCTAAGGCAAGTATCCACCGAGAAGATGGGGTATTATGCAGTGAATGTCAGATGACCTTCGCCGTATCAGATGTTGAACGAGATGTTTAAGCAGTAAAGAAAGTGGTCAAATGTTTAAGAAAATACTTATTGCCAACCGTGGCGAAATCGCTGTTCGAATTATTCGGACGTGCAAGGAGATGGGCATCCAAACAGTGGCTGTATACTCCGAAGCGGATGCAGATGCGATGCATGTCTCTTTAGCTGATGAGGCAGTCTGTATTGGGAAAGCACCTGCTGGGGACTCCTATTTAAACATGCCTTCCATCCTTAGTGCGGCAGTCGTTACTGGGGCCCAGGCCATCCATCCTGGTTTTGGCTTTTTATCAGAGAACAGTAAATTTGCCCGCCTCTGCCGGGAGATGAATATTATCTTCATAGGTCCAGATGCGGACGTGATTGACCAGATGGGGGATAAACAGCACGCACGGGAGACCATGAAAGCTGCCCAGGTCCCTGTTATTCCTGGGAGCGAAGACTTTGTCCATAGTGCTGAAGAGGCCCTAGCCATTGCAGAAGAAGTGGGCTATCCTGTCCTCTTCAAGGCAACAGCCGGCGGTGGGGGCAAAGGCATGCGCCTAGTTAAGGATGAAGGGCAATTGCAGGCTGCCTTCGATGAAGCCCGGCTGGAAGCCCAACAGAACTTCCACAATGACCAGCTTTATTTAGAGAAGGTTATCCATCCCGCCCACCATATCGAAGTCCAAATCCTAGGCGATAACTATGGAAAGGTCATCCACTTAGGAGAAAGGGAATGCTCGCTCCAGCGCAACCACCAAAAAGTCTTGGAAGAGAGTCCAAGCCCCTTTATCCGTCCAGAAATCCGTGAGAAAATCTGTGCAGCGGCTGTCCAAGCAGGGAAAGAAGTCCATTATACAGGGGCTGGAACCATTGAATTCTTGGTTGATAGCGAGCAGAATTTCTACTTCATGGAGATGAATACCCGGATCCAAGTGGAACACCCCATTACCGAAATGGTCACGGGGGTTGACTTGGTCAAGAAGCAGATTGAAATTGCAGCCGGCCAAGCCCTGGACTTAGACCAGGAAGATATTTCCTTTAAGGGGCATGCCATTGAAGTGCGCTTGAATGCAGAGCGACCAGAGAACCACTTCTATCCTTCAACCGGTTCCTTTGACTTTGTTCATTTTCCTGCGGGGAATCTGGGCTTGAGACTGGAATCAGCTGTCTATAATGGCTACCAAATGCCGCCATATTATGATAATATGTTTGCAAAGCTGATCGCTTATGGCGCAGACCGAGAAGAGGCTGTGCAACGAATGAAGCGGGCACTGGCTGAATTGCGTATCGAAGGGATTGCCTCCAACCAGGCCCTGCTCCAAGCGATTCTAGCAGACGAGGGCTTCCTGTCAGGCGATTACAGTAATGATTACCTGGAGGCCAGCCTTTTACCTGCCTGGCTCGCCCAAGAATCCAAGTGAAGGGAGATAAACTGATGGCTTTCATGCGTAAAAAGAAATCCTATATCCATGTGCCCCAAGCCAGTCAGAAGGAGGCCATTGATCCCAACCACAAGCCCTATATCCCTGATGGCATGTGGCAAAAGTGTCCCCAGTGCCAGCAAACCATCCTGACCCAGGATATGAAACCCGCCTATGTCTGCACCAATTGCGACTACCACTTTCGGATTTCGCCCCAGGAGCGTATTCGTCTGATTCTAGACCAGGATTCCTTTGTTCCCCTCTTTGAGGATGGCGAAGCGCTCAACCCCTTGGACTTCCCAGGTTATGCGGAGAAGCGGGCCAAGGCTCAGGAGCGCACCCAGACCGATGAAGCCATTACGACGGGGCTGGGCCGGATCAAAGGACAAAAAATTGCCTTTGCCTGCATGAATCCCTTCTTCATGATGGGATCCATGGGAGCTCGGGTTGGGGAGAAATTGACGGCTCTTTTTGAGCATGCCCTTAAGGAAAGCCTGCCAGTGCTTGTTTTTACAGCCAGCGGGGGGGCCCGGATGCAGGAGGGGATTATTTCGCTTATGCAGATGGCTAAAATTTCCTTAGCCGTTGAACGCCATAGCGAGGCTGGTCTCTTCTACCTAGCTGTTCTGACGGATCCTACGACGGGCGGGGTGACGGCCAGCTTCGCCATGCAGGCGGATATTATCTGCGCTGAGCCTGGAGCCCTGATTGGATTTGCCGGGAAACGGGTCATTGAGCAGACCATCCACGCAGCTGTGCCGGAGAGCTTCCAGAGTGCCGAGCACCAGCTGGCCCATGGTTTCGTTGACCGAATCATCCCCCGCCAGCAGTTAAGAGAGGAATTGTCTGGCCTACTAACCATCCATTGCCAAGCTTAAGGAGTGTATTATGCTAGAAAGTCATTCAAAAAAGCGCCCCTCCCTCCATCCCAGTGAGGTTGTCCAGGCGGCGCGCGATACCCAGCGTCTGACGACTTCAGAACTGGCCCGTTATATCTGCGAGGACTTCTATGAACTCCACGGGGACCGTGCCTATGGGGATGACGCCGCCATTTTTGGTGGGGTCGGTCTCCTTGACGGCCGCCCTGTCACGATCATCGGAACGGAGAAGGGGCACACGACCAAGGAAAATGTAGCGCGTAATTTCGGCTCTCCCCATGCGGAAGGTTATCGCAAGGCCATCCGTCTAGTCGAACAAGCTGATAAATTTAAACGGCCGGTCATCAGTTTCATCAACACATCTGGAGCTTTCTGCGATGTGGAAGCTGAAGACCGGGGAGTGGGGGAAGCCATCGCCCGGTCCATGCAGGCTTTTGGACGCTTATCAGCTCCCAATATTTCCCTCTTGATTGGGGAAGGTGGGAGTGGGGGCGCCCTGGCCCTTGCTGTAACCAACCGGGTATGGATCTTGGAAGATGCTATGTATTCTATCCTGTCACCAGAAGGTTTTGCGACCATTCTGTGGAAAGATATCAGCCGGGCGGATGAGGCGGCTGAATTGATGAAATTTACCGCTAAAGACCTCTATGAACTCGGTGTGGTGGATGAGATTATCCCTGTCCGCCAACGCGGTGAAGCCATCACCAAGGAGAAATTAGCAGACAATATCAAAACCATGCTAATCAAAGAATTGAAGGATTGGGATGGCAAGTCAGCTGAAGCCATCCGTTTAGACCGCGAAGCGCGTTTTCGCCAATTTTAAGGGAGGCTTATAAATGTTTGAGGAAAGAAAAAGAGATTGCCATTCTTTGGTCGACCAGGCTTTAGCTGCTAAAGCAGCTGGTGCCCTCAACCAGGGACTGGCGAGTATCCGCCAAGCTCAGAAACTGGCGGGGGATTTTTCTAATTTTTTCCTGGCATTGATCCAGGTCTTAGTGGACCAGGACCAGGTCGACTTAGCCTTGGCCCTGACCCAGCAAGTTCTAGAAGAAGCTGACCAAGTTGAAGCCCTCAGCTTATATGAAAGAGCCATGTCCTTTTTGGCCCAGACTGCCCCTAGTGCTTTGAAAGAGTTTTCAGAGCCGGGGCTTTTTGTGCGTCAGGGAGCTTCTTTAGACCGGGAATGGATCGACTTTGTTTTTCATCCAGACCGTCTAACTGCTGACTATGCTGCTAGCAATCAAGCCCAATTAAAGACTTACCTGGCGACCGACCTGGCCCAAGATCCTGGTCAGGCCAAGGCCTGTTATCGAATATTGCAGGACCTAAAACCTAGCCAGGTCCATGACTTCATCCGGGCTTATCTGGCTAAGCATCCCGAGCCTAGCTTGGTTCGGACTGATTTTCTCATCCGACTGCTAAGCCAGGGGAGTCAGGACCGACTCATCTTAGAAGGGCCTCAGGGGCTAGAACACCAGCTAGACCTGGCAGAGCTCAACTTGCCCCCAGACCGGTCTTTCTACCAGGCTGGCCAAGCCTTTATCGAGGATGTCTACTTTAAGGAGCTTCTAACCAAGGTCTACCTAGAAGAAGAGTGGCTGCTTTTGAATGGTCTCCTCTATCCATTCGAGGATGATTTAGGGAAAGATCCAGCTGACCTGGTGACCATCCTAGCAGCAGCCGACCCAGAAGATGCCTGCTACCAGACTATCAGCCAGCTCTTGAAGGGAGTGATCTAGGTGATTCGTCTCGCAATCGATGCATCAGTCAATGTTAAGGATGGCCGAGTGGGAGTGGGCATCCTCTGGCTAGAAGGGGGCAAGCAGTATCCTCTTAAATTCTCCCTGCCCCAAAAGATGGACAACCATTTAGCTGAATTCTCTGCCCTTAAAATCGCCCTAGAGCTGTTAGAAGACCAGGGAAGGACTCAGGACTGGATCCTCTGCCAGACCGACAGCCGGGCGGTCTATGACGCCATAAACAAGAAAAAAAGCAAGAACAGTCCCTATAGCCAGGCCATCCAGGCTATCTTGCTTGCTCTTGCTAAATTTCCTAATTTTCATTTGAATTGGGTACCAGAAGCAGACAATCGTGGGGCTGACCAGTTAGCCAAGCAGGCCATGCGCCAGGCCCCGCGCTAGCTTATTTCTTCTTCTTGCCCCAGAATTGGAAGAAGTCGGTCCGCAGGGCACCATTATAAAGCTTGCGTTTCTTGGTTGCCTTCTCACCGTAATAGTCCTCAAAGGCCAGGTCTGAAGTCAGGATATACTTACTCCAGGTTTCCAAGGGACGGAAGACCTCGCCCATTTCTTCATAAAGCTTGTGGACACTGTCCTCGTCGTTGAGCCGCTCGCCGTAGGGTGGGTTGCTGATCATGATGCCAAAGTCCTTGTCCGTTGTGAAGTCTGCCAGCTGCATCTGCTTAAAGTGAATTTGCTGGGCAACCCCGGCAGCCTGGGCGTTGGCTTTGGCGATTTCAACCATGCGGTGGTCAATATCTGAGGCCTGGATGTCTAATTGGATGTCGTGGTCAATGGCAGCCTTGGCAGCAGCCCGTTCCTTGTCGAACTCTTGCTTACGGAAGATATCCCAGTCTTCAGAGACAAAGTGGCGGCGCATACCAGGGGCAATATTCATACCAATCATTGCCGCTTCGATGGCAATCGTACCAGAGCCACAGGTGGGATCGACCAAGGGCCGGTCCGGGAACCAGGTGGTCAGCTTGACGAGGGAAGCCGCGAAGTTTTCCTTGAGGGGCGCGCCGCCCTTAGCTTGGCGGTAGCCTCTTTTAAACAGGCTATCGCCCGTCGTATCAAGGGTCAGCAGGGCCTGGTCTTTGTGGATGCTGACTTCAATGGGATAGCGGGCGCCTGTTTCAGGGAGTTGGCCCCGTCTAAAATAAGCTTCCTTTAAGTGGTCAACAATTGCTTTTTTAACCATTTTTTGGCAGGTAGGAACTGAATGGAGCTGGGACTTGACGGACTTGCCTGAAACAGGGAAGTTCGCATCGAAGGGCAGGATATCTGACCAATTGAGCGCTTTGACCTGGTCAAACAGCGCTTCAAAAGTTTTAGCTTCAAATTCACCGATAATGATTTTGACCCGGTCAGCGGTCCGTAATTGGATATTGGTCCGTGCGATATCCTGGGGCCCGCCTGCAAAGCGGACGCGGCCGTTTTCGACCTGGCAGTCATAACCTAGGGCTTTTAACTCATTCTTCACTAAAGATTCGATCCCGCTAGCACAGCTGGCCATTAATTGATAGGTCTTCATAACATCCTCCTTAAAAATTTGCTGCTCTCTAAGCCTCTCAATCATGCCTAAAGCTGGCTTGACCCAGAGGCTTTGTTTGAGAGCTTATTTATTGTCACTGATTTCTTGTAAAGTGTATAAGGCGATAAAAAAAATCCAAGCCAGGGGATCAACCACACAAGCTTGGATTCTTGACAAACCTGATGTAAATTTCTATAAGCCATGTTCTGTTCCCTTGCTTCCCAGGTTGTTTGCAAGTTCGGTAATCATCTATCTGCATTGCTGCCTCGGCTCACATTCATTTCTGCTTGCCAAGTGCCCCTACCGAATTTGGGTTGCTCACTCGAGGGGTTTACCTCGTTCCACTTAGCTAGTTTCCCAGCTAACTTCGTCACTGTGGCACTTTTCAGGGATACTAGGGCCTAGCCCAAGGGCCTTAGCCGTTTTTCCCGCCGTCTTTGCCTTAGCTTATGCTTTCGCTAAGCACGAACACTACCGACCTCTCAGTCAGTGTGAGCATGGACTTTCCTCAGGTACAAGTACCCGCGATTACCCGAAATTTACATATGATACTTTATTATAACGCACTTTAGCTCAAAATGCTAATAATTTTGGCGAATAATGGTATCGTCCATGTGGTCCTCTTCATCATAGCTCTGGGAGCCAAAGACCGCCTTTTCTAATTTGGATAGGCGGCGGAGGATATCATAATTAGTGGTTGCTGCGCCTGTTTTGCTAGAGGCTGCAGTCTTGGACCGGCTCTGCCGGTTCTTATCTTCGCCTGTTTGCCGCTTAGCTTTTTCAAGTTCGGCTTGGAGATAGGCGATTTCTTTCTCATAGGACTCATAGTCCCGCATGATGATGTCTAGGAATTCATCAACTTCTTGCATGTTAAAGCCACGGATGGCTGGTTTAAATTCTTTTTGTAAAATATCTTTTGTTGTCAGATTACGTTCGGACATCCTTACACCCCATTTTTATCACTGTCTTTCAATAGTATAGCATATCTTCTTCCTTCAAAGTCAGTGAAAAGGGGGCTTTAGAGAAGTTTTAATAAATTAGCAGAAGGCTAAAGGATGGGCTATAATAAAGAGAAGTAAAAGCCAAATTTTGGGCAAGAAATAAACTAAGAAGGAGTGTGGGCAGATGGCCGACAAGAGCTTATTTGAATACCTATACCAGGAGTGGCGGGACCTACGCTGTCAGTTTCCCTGGCAATTGACCTATGATGAGAGGAGCACAGGCATCATCCTCCAGGTCCACTTACCCGTCCCGCAGGAAGTGGCTCAGACTAGTCATTTGCGCGATGGTCTAAATCAGCAAAGCGATCAATTTGCTTATCTTAGTCTAAGTTTCCGTTTCGGTTATTATAGCAAAGATATTAGTTTGCAACCTGGCATTTTCATCCTAGCCCCTAATTTGGACAATGGAACTTATTCTGGCGACTATGTCCAAGTCTTGCTCAAGTGGATCCGCTATACCCTGCGTCAAGCTGAACAACAGCTGCGCGACCTGGGCCAAGCTGACCGGGTAGGCTTAGACTTGACCTGGCCGGAAGCGGCTGTCAAAGAAGACATTGCCAAACGCCGGGCTGTCAACCGTTATGGAAATAAAGAACGTTATTCATTGGAGGTATATTAATGGGATTCTATGAAGTGACTGTCGAAGTCAAATACGGGAACTCCGACCTGGTTTCGGACTGTTTACTAGCACTCGGGTCACAGGGGGCCTTGATCCAAGATGTCAAGGATTTTGATAACTTAGCGGAAGAGGGATCAGTCATTAAATTAGAGGCTAAGCGCCAAGCCTATCCTGCTTTCCCCCAAGTAGTGGGCTATTTCTCGGATACAGCTTGGACAGAGGGGGACTTGGGCCAGGCCCTAGTATCTGCCCTTGCTGAGCTCGATCCAGCCTACAGCTTGGAGGAAATTCAAATTGCTCCATTAGCTGAAAGTAATTGGGAAGAGGAGTGGAAGCGCTACTATCAACCGATCATTATCAGCCGCTTCATCCATATCATTCCCTCTTGGCAAAAAGAAGAGAGTCAAGCCTTGGTTCCTATCTACATGGATCCTGAGATGGCCTTTGGGACTGGGGACCATGCCACCACCCAGCTCTCCCTCCAGCTCTTGGAAACTTATTTGCGTCCAGAAGACCGGGTTTATGACGTCGGGACAGGGTCGGGCATCCTAGCAATCGCCGCAGCTAAGCTCGGCGCTCAGTCGGTCCAGGCCTTTGACTACGATGCCCAAGTGATTCCGATTGCCCAGAAGAATTTTGAAGTCAACCAGGTTGCCGACCGGTGCAGTGCCCAGGCCAACGACAAATTGACAGGCATTGAGGGACCGGTGGACCTGATCACAGCTAATATTTTGGCGGATATCCTCATCCCTCTTATCCCCCAAGCTTATGACTGCCTGGAAGACCAGGGGAAGTTTATCCTCTCAGGTATTTACTATAAGGAATTTGAGTCCGTTAAGGCTAGTCTCATTCAAGCTGACTTCCGTATCGAAGAGATCGTCCGCCGGGGGGATTGGTTCGGTATCTATGCGGTCAAGGGACGGGCGGAGGCGAGCAAGGATTCCATTTAAGAGAAAACTTCTCATAATCCTCTTAGATATGGTAAAATAATAGGTAAAACATTCATCAAAAGACATCTAAACTGCCATAGCTTAGCCAAGTCTGTCCGCGGTATTGAGATGTAATTAGAAAGGGGTAAGTTTGATGTCTGAAAAACAAAATTATACAAAAGAAGAAGTATTGGACTTGTGTAAGTCCTATATGCCAGAGGATAAGCTTGCCTTTGTCGCTAAGGCGGCCGATTTTGCTGAACGGGCCCACCGTGACCAAGTTCGTAAGTCAGGGGAACCTTATTTCACCCATCCCACCCAGGTCGCTTCGATCTTAGCGGAACTCCACATGGATCCGGATACTGTTGCGACAGGTTTTCTTCACGATGTGGTAGAAGATACAGGGATTTCCTTAGATGATATTGCCTATTTCTTCTCTGATACCGTGGCCACCCTGGTGGACGGTGTGACCAAGTTAGGCAAGCTCAAGTACCGGTCCCAAGAGCAACAACAAGCCGAGAACCACCAAAAAATGCTCCTGGCCATGGCCAATGACCTCCGCGTGATTATGGTGAAATTGGCTGACCGTCTCCATAACATGCGAACCCTTAAGTGGCATAAGTCTGAAAAGCAGGTGTCTATCTCGAGAGAAACCCTGGAAATCTATGTCCCCTTAGCTGACCGCTTGGGGATGAGCCAGATCAAGTGGGAATTGGAAGATACCTGCCTGCGCTATATTAATCCGGAGGCCTACTATCAAATCGTTCACCTGATGAATACCAAGCGGGATGAGCGGGAGAATTATATCAATGAAACCATTGCTAAACTCCAAGGCCAGATGGAAGGGGTCATTGCCGAACCTTTTGAAATTTATGGGCGGCCCAAGCATATCTATTCCATCTACCGGAAGATGAAAAAACAAAAGAAAGATTTTTCAGAAATTTACGACCTGTTGGCTATCCGTGTCCTCGTCGATACCGTTAAGGATTGCTATGCCGTGCTCGGGGTCGTCCACACCAATTGGAAACCCCTACCTAACCGCTTCAAGGACTATATCGCCATGCCCAAGGCCAACATGTACCAGTCCCTCCATACCACGGTCCTCGGTGACAAGGGGGTCCCGGTTGAGATTCAGATTCGGACCTATCAGATGCATGAGGTCGCTGAATACGGGGTTGCCGCGCACTGGGCCTATAAGAAGGGGGTAACGGGTGAAGTCGAAAAGGATGAGCTGGACGACCAAATTGCCTGGTTTAAGCAGATTCAAGACCTGCAAGATGATTCAGTTGATGCGGAAAACTTTGTTGAAAGTGTCAAGGAAGATATCTTCAAAGACAAGGTCTATGTCTTCACCCCGCAAGGTGATGTCCAGGAACTCCCTTCTGGAGCGGGTCCCCTAGACTTCGCCTATCAAATCCATACCGAAGTAGGGAATAAAACCATAGGAGCCAAGGTCAATTCCAAGATTGTCCCCCTCAACTACCAGCTCGAAAACGGGGATATTGTCGAAATTCTGACCTCGAAGAATTCTGCTGGCCCTAGCCGGGACTGGGTCAAGCTTGTGGCGACCAACCGGGCTAAAAATAAGATCAAGCGTTTCTTCAAGCTCCTGGACCGGGAGGAAAACCTGGAGAAGGGCCGCCAAGCTGTGGAGGATGCCGTGAATGAGAGCGGCTTTGCTTTCAAGGAACTCTATACTAAGACCAAGCAGGCCGACCTCTTGGAGCGCTTCAATTTCTCTTCTCTCGATGACCTCTTTGCAGCTGTCGGTTTTGGCGAATTGTCGGCTTCGGCCGTAGCTAATCGCTTGACGGAGAAGGCCCGGGCTAAGCGCCGGGAAGAGCTGCACAAGAAGAACTTGGAAGAAGTCATCCACGACGAAGAAGAGAAGGAACGTAAGCCCGCCATGACCGTTCGCCATAATGATGGCGTCTTCGTGGAAGGGGCCGATAACCTCCTCTTCCGCCTGGCCCATTGCTGTACACCTGTGCCGGGAGATGATATTGTAGGCTACATCACTAAGGGCCGGGGAATCTCTGTCCATCGCCGCGACTGTAAGAATGTCGACCTCGATGACGAGCTGTCAGATCGACTAATTGAAGTCGAATGGGAGAACACCCAGCCTGATGCGGATATTAGTTTCGAAGTGGAATTAGTGATCGAAGCCTTTGAACGGAGCGGGCTCTTGAATGAAATTATCCAGGTGGTTAGCCCCTTGACCAAGTCTATTTCTAATATTAACGGGAATGTGGACCATAAGACCAATATGGCTAAGATCCGTATCCGCTTAGCCATCCAGAACATCGACCAGTTGGATAAGATTATTGATAAGGTGAAGGATATTCCAGATATCTATGTGGTGGAGCGTGCCTCCACCCAGTAAAAAAGAAAGGATGAGTGATTGTGCGAGTTATTATACAACGAGTGAGTCAGGCAGCCGTCAGTGTCGATGACCAGACCCTAGGACAAATCCAAGAGGGCTTTATGCTCTTGGTGGGCGTCCATGATGATGATACAGAAGAGACTGTGGACTACATGGCACGAAAGATTGCTAAGATGCGGATTTTCGCCGATGAAGAGGGCAAGCTCAACCTGGATATCAACCAGGTGGGGGGCAAGATCCTCTCCATCTCCCAGTTCACTCTCTATGCGCGGACGCGCAAGGGCAACCGGCCATCCTTTGTTGATGCTGCCCAACCTGACCATGGTGAGCAAATCTACCTGGCTCTCAACCAGAAATTGCGTGAGGACTACAGCCTAGATGTTGAGGAAGGCCAGTTTGGAGCGGACATGCAGGTGAGCCTCATCAATGATGGCCCAGTGACGATTATCCTAGATTCTGACGAATAAGAATCAATTGCTGACCACTTAGTCGGCCAGTAAAAAATTAGTCAAAAAAAAAGAAGCTGGAGTTTTTTCCAGCTTCTTTTTTTAGCTTTAGCCGGCCTTATTGGGGTCGGTTTTGCTTTGGTAGAGTTTTTGGGCGACGATGGGGGAGAGTAGGGAGCTAGCGATGCAGACCATCATCACGATAGCTGTCGCTGCCACGACGTCATCCCCGAAAATTTCAGGTAGGGTCAAACCAATTAAAGCAGGGTTGGCAACAGACATGCCAGCAACATTCCAGATAGCAGCCCCATCAATCCCTGCGTTCTGCTTGGTGATATAGCGGTCAAAGAAGATGAGCGGCAGCATGAGGATGAAGAAGAGACCCGTCATCAAAAGACCTGATCCACCGGAAGCTAGGGCATCTTGGAGGCGCATACCCGCCCCGAGGTTCCAGCCTAGGAAGGGCAAGAGGCGACCGATCATAGGGGTGAAGAAGTCTGCAAAGTCAGGGTCTAGGTTGCCCAAGGCCATACCGACTAGAAGTGGGATAAAAATGGAAATAATGGGTGCCCAGTCAATACCTCCAGCACCGCCATCAGCGGTAAGCAAGCTCAAGAGGATGAGGGGGGTAAAGGACATGCCCAGGATACCAAAAATACCATAAACGGCGCCGAAATGCTGGTCCCCATAAGAAGAATGGATCGCAAGAGCAACGGCTGGGTTGAGGGAGTAAATCACGCAGGCAAAGCTCAATAGCGAAATGCCGAATATACCTTGGGTCCCAAAAAGCATATAGTAAAAATAGATCAGCAAGCTGGACCAGAATAACTTAAATAAAATCATGGGCAGGTGGCGTTTGAGCAGGGGAACAATCTGCTTAAGGTCGAGACTGGTCCCTGCCGCAAAGACGAGGAGGCCAATGACAACAGGGGTCCCCATCTGGAAGCTCGCCTGGCTGGTGCCGCCGAAACGGTCGTACATATTAGGGAAAATAGAAATCAAAAGCATGCTAACGACCATAGGCACCAGGAACATGCCCGCTGGTAATTGGTTGATTTTCTTTAACATAAGAACCTCTTTTCTATCGTAATGGATTAGTCTATAAGTTTAAATGAAAGCCGCTTATAAAGTCAAGCCAATAAAAAGAAGCAGCTACGCAAGGGCAACTGCTTCGCTTTTCTTCTAGGCTTGTTCTTCAAACCATTGCTGGATAATACTTTGGTACCAGGCGATGCTTTGGTAGAAGTCACCGACCTTGATGTGTTCATCAGGTTCGTGCAGGCTCTGGCCTGGCCCAATAATAATCGTAGGAATATCTGCTTGGTGGCGGATAAATTCGGCGCAGTCCGTTCCGCCACTGAAGGCAGCAAGGCTAGCTGGCTGGTCGAGAATGTCTTTTGAACTTTCCAGCGCAATTTGGACAAGGGGGTCTTGGTCCGCTGTCCGCAGGGGATAGAGGTTAGTGAAGAGGTCCATTTGTCCATGGAAGTCTGCGTCTTCTGCCTCTAGGTCTGTGATGATTTGTTCGAAGGCAGCGTAGAGGGCTGGATGGTCTTGGCCAGGAACCGTTCGGATGTCCACTTGAGCCTTGGCTCGGTCTGGGACCACATTAACAACACTGCCACCAGAAATTTGGTTAAAGGACATGGTTGACTTGCCTAAGAGATCATCTTCATGGTCGTCAGCATGGTAGGCCTCGGCAATCCGGTCCAACCACTTGATCATCTTTTCGACAGCATTGATGCCCTTTTTGGGGGTCGATCCATGGGCAGTCCGTCCTTGGGTTTCTAGGGCTAACCAGAAGACGCCTTTGTGGGCCCGGGCGACTTGGAGGTTGGTAGGCTCTGCGCAAATCAAGGCATCGACATAGGGCAGGAGGTCTTGGTCGACCAGGTCCTTGGCCCCCTTGCCGCCCATCTCCTCATCCGCGGTAAAGACTAAGATGATTTTACCTTTTTTAGGTAAGTTTTCTTCTTTGAGGCGGAGTGCCGCAGCGACTAAAGCAATGAGCCCGCCCTTCATGTCGCAGGCGCCCCGGCCGTAGAGGATGCCATCTTCAATTTCTGCAGCGAAAGGGTCGTGCTCCCAAGGGTTATCACCGACTGGCACGACATCCATATGCCCCGTCAGGCCCAGCACAGGCCCTTCGACGCCACTATCCAGGGTCGCGATAAGCTGACTGCGGTCGCCCTTATAGGAATAGCGTTTGGTTTCTAGGCCAGCTTCCTGTAAAATAGGCTCTATAAGGTCAGCAACGGCGCTTTCGTTGCCATTAGTTGAATTCACTTTTAGGACATCTTGAAGCAATTGGAGTGCTTGTTCATTATTCATTAAGATCACCTCCACTATATTATGCACTTAAAATTAGTAAGTTACAAATTGAAAAGTTTTAGAGAGGGGAAAGATATGCTAGGCGCAATCATAGGAGATATCGTAGGCTCACGCTTTGAATTGAATAATTACCGGGGAAAAGACTTCGAGCTCTTTCATCCCGACTGCCATCTGACGGACGATTCCATAATGACCCTGGCTGTCGGCCAGGCTTTGATGCAGGCAGCTCAACGTGCTGGGGGCTTGAGTAAAGAAGCAAGTTTCCTGGCGCTTCTCGAGGAAGAAGTTATCCAGTCCATGCAGACTTGGGGGCGGAAGTACCCAACGGCAGGTTACGGTAAAAACTTCTTCCGCTGGATCTATAGCCGAACGCCCCAACCTTATCAGAGTATTGGTAATGGGGCAGGCATGCGGATCAGTCCCGTGGCCGACCTGGCTCGCAGTGAAGAGGAAGTTCTGGCCTGGGGGAGGGTCGTGACTGGGGTCAGCCATGATAGTGAAGAGGCCTTCTTAGGAGCTCGGACCCTAGCTCAAGCCATCTACCAGGCTAAGATAGGGGTTGAAGCCCAGGCTATTTTCAAAGAAGTGGCGGACCAAGCTTATGACCTCAATTTTACCATCGACAGCCTGCGACCCCATTACACTTTCCATGCCAATTGCGCGGACTCCATCCCCCAAGCCTTGGTAGCTGTTCGAGATGGCGAAGATTTCGAGGACTGTCTGCGTTTAGCGGTTTCCTTAGGGGGGGACAGCGACACAATCGCTTCTATGGCTGGTGCCCTGGCTAGCTACCTCTATCCTATCCCGCAAAGGATTGAAGACCAGGCCCTCACCTACCTTGATGAGGACCAGACTGCCCTCTATCAAGCTTGGCAAGCATTTTGCCAGGCTGAGTAGAGCCTTTCGAGTGCAAAAAGACTTTTGGGCTCTGTCTTGAGACTTGATAATAATAGGCAAAGAAGCTGGCTTTTGTTTTGGAAGCCAGCTTCTTTGATTTTTATTGGTAAATATGAAGGCTATTTCTCTCGCCAGCCCTCACACCCTTTTACTCCAGAGCTCCCTTTCTCCCGCATCCTCTCACACCCTTTTATAAATTACGGAATTGTTGGCTGGAGAAGTGGATGTCTTGGCCGTAGAGGATTTCTTTTTTGCCGTTGGGCTTGGCGATGATCAGCTGGCCTTCTGGGTTGACCCCAACGATAATACCGGACTGCCAGTCGCCATTGTATTGGTAAGAAACTTCTTTGCCCACGCCCATGAGCCGGTCCTTGTAGAGGGGGAAGAAGGCCTTGTCGTCGAAGTGGGCATGGTAGCTTAGGATACGACTGACCAGCTGGGCGAGAAATTGGTTGATATTAAAATTATCCGGCGTTTTGGGTCCAAAGATCGTTCCAGCTACCTCTTGGACGGCGGGGTCACTATTAGCGAAGGATCCGGCTAGGTTGAGGCCAATGCCAATCATAATGGCAGAGGTATCGGCAGCTTCAATGGAGGTGATCATCTCGCTCAGGATGCCTGTAACCTTGCGCTTGTGGTAGAAGATATCGTTGACCCACTTAATCTCGCACTGGTCATCGACATAACTTTCAATCGTTTCGACCACGGCCGTCGCGGCTAGGATGGTGTACATGGGCACATCTTGGAGTTTGATCTTTTGCGGATGGAGGGCCAGGGTAAAGTAAAGCCCCTCCGCCAAGTCGCAGAAATAGGCCTTGCCCCGGCGGCCTCGCCCCTTGGTCTGCTGCTGGGTGGCGTATAAGAGATAGTCCGAGTGGGGCTGAGCGAGGGCTTCCTTCATGAGGTCATTGGTTGAGCTCATGCTGGGGCGAACATCATATGTGATGTCGACAGGGCCAAGTGCCTCTTGGAGGAAGTGGTCAATCTGTTGGGGATCCAAGTCCTGGCTCAATTTTTCCAGCCGGTAGCCCTTATTGGGGGTGGAAGAGATTTGATAACCCTGGTCTTTGAGGGTTTGGATAGCCTTCCAAATGGCATTGCGGGAAACGCCCAGTTGCTCTGCCAGTTTTTGTCCGGATAGGTAGGCTCCCTCCGCTTCTAGGAGGTAGTCAAGGACTTCTTGCCGTGAATTCATAATAAGACTCCTTCTTATCAATCTTAGTCTGTTGATCTAGTCGACAATCTTAGCGTCTAAGCAAGTCTCAAAGTGGGTCAGGGCCCAGTCATGGCCTGCTTGGTTAAAGCTCGCTACAGCTTGGGGGTGGATAACGAGTTGGTAACCGAGATTATAGGCATCAACAGCCGTGTGGAGGATACAAATATCGGTACAGACACCAACTAAGTGGAGGGTTTGGATATGCCGTTCCCGCAGCTTCATATCGAGATTGGTTCCGGCAAAGGCTGAATAGCGGGTCTTCTCCATGTAGTAAACATTGGCCTTGTCCTTGGCTTCTTGGTAGATACTAGCCAGACGTCCATATAGTTTCTGCCCCTGGCTGCCTTGGATATTATGGCTAGGGAAGAGTCGGCTCTCGGGATGATAAGGGTCATCGGTCTGGTGGCTGTCAATCGCGAAGACAACGAATTCTTGCTTCTGGATAAAGCTTTGGGTTAAGTCGCAGATCTTGTCTTCAATGGCTTGGCCAGGTTCGCCACAGGTCAAGCTGCCGTCACTTGCAACAAAGTCGTTGGTGTAGTCAATATTGATTAGGGCTTCTTTCATGTCGAATCTCTCCTTTTAATGCGAATAGATAAAATTGCTTTCATAATAGAAGTTTTTCTTTAATTTTAAGAATTTTTGGCAGTCTGTCAAGATGGCAAAGAGGGTGGCGCGGAGTTCAAATTCCTTGCGGGTCTTGGGCAATTCACTTGCCCGGTAGGCATGGATCAGTTGGTCCAGTTCAGCGCTTAGGCCCAGGGCAGGGTTGCGCTCATTGAGCTGTTCCGAAACATGGATGAGGAATTGGGCAAGGTCCTGGTGCTGGGAAGTTTTCTGGTCCAGCCGCTGTAAGCTCTCCGCTATCTGGTAGAGGACATTGGTTTGGGCTTGGCGCATGTTGAAGTACTGCTTGTAGTAGAGGGTATCCTGGTTCATCCGATTGGCATTCTCCCGTGAAGCCAGGTGTTGGCCATCCTGGATGAGTTGGCTGAGCTCATGGAGCGTAATGACGAAACGATCTTGCCCGAAGAAACTGGCCTGGTCTAGCTGGTCAGCATAGGAGCAGAGGACTGTCCGCATTCGATCTTCGATATCTTCCTTCAGCTGGGCCATTTCCTTTTGGTGGGAGGGTTGGAGGAAGTTGACGAGGAGGGCCACGCCTGTTCCGATGAGGAGGAGTAAGAATTCATTCATCAAGTCGGGAAAGGCGACAGTCTGGTCCAAGAGCAGGTGGGAGACCGAGACGGCACAAGGGGCAATGGCATTGCCCGACTTCATCCAAGCAGCCAAGGGATAGGTAATTAAGAGATAGAGGGCAAAGACCCAAACCGCAAAGCCAAAGTAATAAAAAAGCAGGCTAGCAACGGTCAAACTTAGGACCATGGCCAGGCTAATATTTCCGATATAGTGAACAGTTTGTTGGTTGGTATCCGCTAGGGTTAAAATAGCTATGATACCTGCAGATACCGCATAGTCGAGCTTGAGCCACTGGGCGAGGAAGATCGCAAAAAAAGTGGCCACAGCATATTTTATTGCTTTAATCAGGTGCAAGGTCATCGTTTGATAAGCCCTCCTTTTAAATCTAATAATACCATTATAACAAAAATTGATAAGAAAAGACGTATCTTGTGACTTAGCGAAAAATACAATAAATGTATAAATATAAAAACTTGAAGATGGTCAACTTATATAATAATCCTTCTTGTCCAATAGCTAAGATGTTTTCTCCTAAACATTCTGTGCTTAAAAAAACAAGCAAGCTACTTGTGTAAGCGCTTAAAAATGATATAATGTGTGTAGTTAATTTTAAAGGAGGAGTCATTATATGTTAACCGATATTCAAATTGCGCAACAAAATGAACCCAAGCGAATTACTGAGATTGCTGAAGGACTGGGCTTTAAAGAAAGTGACTTAGATCAATACGGTCTCTATAAGGCTAAAATTCCTCAAAGAACCCTCGATCAAATCCAAGATCGGGAAGATGGGAAGTTAATCCTCGTGACAGCCATCAACCCAACGGCGGCTGGTGAAGGAAAGACAACCATTACAGTAGGATTGGGGGATGCTCTCCAAAAAATTGGTAAGAAATCGATGGTGGCGCTGCGCGAACCTTCCTTTGGCCCAACATTTGGCTTAAAAGGTGGGGCTGCAGGTGGTGGCTATGCCCAAGTCGTACCGATGGAAGACATTAATATGCACTTTACAGGTGACATGCATGCCATTACGACGGCTAACAACTTATTGTCAGCAGTGATTGACAACCATATCCACCAAGGCAATGCTTTGAATATCGATAACCGCCGAATTACCTGGAAACGTGTGGTTGATATGAATGACCGGAACCTGCGCCATGTAGTCGTTGGGCTCGGTGGCCCAGGCAACGGCTATCCACGTGAGGACGGCTTTGACATTACGGTAGCTTCTGAAGTGATGGCGGCTCTCTGCTTGGCGACAGACCTGAGTGACCTAAGAGATCGCTTCAACCGGATCGTAATCGGGGAAACACGTGACAAGGAACCTGTGACCGTTGAACAATTAGGCTGTGCGGGTGCCATGACCCTGATTATGAAGGATGCCATCGAACCTAACCTGGTTCAAACCTTAGAACATACCCCTGCCTTAGTCCACGGTGGCCCATTCGCTAATATTGCCCACGGCTGTAACTCCATTATTGCCACCAAGGCTGCCTTGAAATTAGCGGACTATGCTGTAACAGAAGCTGGTTTCGGTGCAGACCTCGGCGGTGAAAAATTCATGGATATCGTGACGCCTAACCTAGGCAAGACACCTGATGCTGTGGTCATTGTCACCACCATCCGTTCCATGAAGATGCACGGGGGCATTCCGAAGAAAGAATTGAAGGATGCGGGTGAAGATGTTGATGCCGTGAAAGCTGGCGTGGTCAACTTGGAAAAACATATCGAGACCATACAAGGCTACAATGTGCCAGTAGTTGTGGCTTTAAACGAATTCGTATCTGATACCGACGCAGAGATTGCAGCTGTTGAATCAGCCTGTGACCAACTCAAGGTGCCATTCGTTAAGGCTTCTGTATGGGAAAATGGCGGCGAAGGTGGGGTGGACCTCGCCAAGGAAGTCGTTGAATTAATCGACCAAGCTGGCAACCCTGAATTCAAACCATTATACGACGCTGAAAACACCACGATCAAAGAAAAACTTGATGCTATCGTCACCAAGGTTTACGGCGGACGCGGTGTGGTTTATGAATCCAAGGCCGAAAAACAAATCGCTGACTTTGAAAAGAATGGCTGGGGCCACTTGCCAATCTGTATGGCGAAGACCCAGTACTCTCTCACAGACGACCCAAGCAAGGTGGCGCGTCCAACTGACTTCGACATCCATATCCGTGAATTCGTGCCTAAGATTGGGGCCGGCTTTATCGTTGCCTTGACTGGTGACGTGATGACCATGCCAGGTCTACCAAAAGAACCAGCTGCGATGAAGATGGATATTAAAGAAGACGGCACTATCGAAGGCCTCTTCTAATTCGAATAGCCCATGAAGATAGATTGAGGAGACAGCTTTGGTCCTGTCTCCTTTTTAACTGGCAGGAAACAGGCTTTTTACTCTAAATTATGTTAAAATAGAATAAGAGCAAAACCAATGGCGAAGGGAGGACAGAGAATGCGTCTGGATAAATTGATTGCGAATTACAGTTTACTGAGCCGCAAGGAGGCTAAACAGGCGATTAAAAAGGGCCGAGTCCAGGTTAACGGTGAGACGGTAAGAAAGGGCGAATATAAAATAGTCCCAGACACCGACAAAGTCAGCTTGGACGGCGAGCTTATTCGCTACCAGCCCTTCATTTACTTTATCTTGCATAAGCCAGCCGGCTACCTGTCTACCACTAAGGACGGGCAGACCGCTATCGTGACAGAGCTCTTGCCAGAAGACCTGGTTCACATCTATGATCCCTTCCCGGTAGGTCGCTTGGACAAGGACACGGAGGGCCTCCTCTTGCTGACCAATGATGGCCAGCTCAGCCACGACCTCTTGTCTCCTCGCAAGAAGGTGGATAAGGAATACTATGCTGAAATTGAGGGGATTGTGACAGCTGAGGACCAAGCCGCTTTTGCTTCTGGCCTAGCCATTGACCAGGGGGAGACCTGCCTACCAGCTGAACTCTTCATCGACTGGGTTGATCCAGACCAGGGCAGGTCCCAGATCCGTCTCATCCTCCATGAAGGTAAGTTCCACCAAGTCAAGCGGATGTTCCAAGCGGTCGGCAAGGAAGTGACCTATCTCAAGCGCATCCGAATGGGGGGCTTAAGCTTAGATCCAGACCTTGACCGGGGGGACTACCTCGAAATTGATAAGGCGAGCCTTCTCGCTTTACTCCAGTTAGAAGACTGAGACCCTTGCCAGAAAAAGAAAGGAAGACTAACTATGACACAGACGATATATACCGTTTATTGGGAAAACAAACGCGACGGCGTCCGCAAACAACACGGCTCTTATGCGAGTGAAGAAGAAGCTATTGAGGGCATCAAGGCTTGGTGGGAATTGCAGAAGGATAAGTATAACAATGTCAACTATGAACGCACCAATACAGGCGCTCTTGAAATTACTTACGACGATGCCAATTATGTCTACCGTGTAGAAGAGGAAGAAAGCGATAAAGACCTGCCTAGCCGCCAATACAAGCTGCGTTCAGCCGGTGAGAATGAAGCCAACCGGAAGAAATACAACCTCCACGATGAAGAATTTCTTTTCGATGAATTGGCTGAACCCTACCGTGACCGGCTTATCTTAAGCATGGCTAGCAGCCAGAAAGCCCGCAACCATGTCTATGACCAGCGCGGCCGGCTCATCCGTAACTTGGACCAACGCCCAGGCCAAGTCTAGCTCTTAAGCAGAAAAATAGCTTCAAATTCTAATGCCCCCAAGACTTGGATCGAATGACCAGGTCTTGGGGGCATTGTCTTTTGACAAGTTATCTGACATAAAAAAGGAGCGCTGAACACGACTGCTTTCAGCCAGTTGTCAGCGCTCTGAGATTAGTTTGCTGAAGGGCTAGGCTCTGAGCCGGCGTTAGGAGCACTTTGGCCGCTTTGACTTCCACTTTCTTGGAAGTAGCAGACCAGGCCATTGTAGACTGCCTGGGCCACCCGCTCATGGTAGTCTTTTTGGCTAAATTTCTGCACATCGTTAGGGTTGGACATGTAACCGAGCTCTAGGAGCAGAGCAGGGGGGTGGGAGTCCCGGATAACCTGGAAGTTTCCAAATTCAATCCCGTTATTCGGAACATTCATCTGTTCAATGAGCTGGGCTTGGAGTTCTTGGGCAACGGGGATGGAAGCTTCATCGTAGTAGTAGATGGTATTGCCGCTAACCGTGGCTTCAGCTGCTGAGTCATAATGGAGGCTTAAGAAGAGGTCACCATTGACTTCATTGTAAAGCCGGCCCCGGTCAGCCAGTTCGACGAATGTATCATCCTCCCGGGTCATGATGACTTTGGCGCCCGCTGCTTCCAGTTTGTCCTTAAGAATAAGGGCCGAGGTCAGGGCGACATCTTTTTCATAGATTTTTTCATCATCTGAAATAGCTCCTGGATCCTTGCCCCCATGACCAGGGTCGAGCACAATGGTCTTCTGGTTGAGGCTAGTGGTTGCTTCCGCTTGCTGAGCCTTCTTGGCCATTTCTGTGGCATCAGATTTAGCTAGCCAGTTGGCCAGGTAGCCTTCTTGCCCGTCCTTGGTCTTAACCTTATAGTAGACGTCTTCTTGGCCCAAGTAGGCGAAGCCTTCGTTCATCTTGCCCTTGTAAACAATATCGGATTCGTTCGTCGGTGCCTCTCGAATATTGACCCCAGCGGCTGTGGCGACAACCTTGGCTGGGTAATCCTTGAGCAGGGCATCGACAGCTGCCTGTTCATCCTCAGACAAGCTAGCGATATATTCGTTGGCGATGGTCCCAGGCGTGATGTCGATGGCACTCTGGTCGATCCAGGCCGTTTCATTTTGAAACTGGACCTGGATCCAGCCCTTGTCTTGGTAGAGAATGGTGAATTTATCCCCCTTCTTAGCGTCTCCAAGCTTGTCCCCGTCCTTGGCCTGCGAGAGGATGGGCACCTGGTCGTCAATTACAGTGGCAATAAAGCCGCGCTCCTTATCATCTTGGCCCTGGGGCATGAGCCAGCTGGGCAGCCAACCCGTATGACCATTGGCCAGGCGAACATAGAGCCAGTCATTCGCCTCCGCCATGACTTGGTAAGCCGTTCCCTTCTTAATCTGTTCTGTTATATCATAGGTAATGCCAGGGCCTTGGCGGAAGTTGATCAGGTCCGCTTGGGTCTTCTGCTGCTGGTTTTGGCTTAAGCGAAAAATCGTCAAAAAAGCCCCCAGCAAGACTAGGACAAGCAAGATGCTATAGATAAAATAATGGCTGCGCCTGGCCTGCCAGTGGTCTTTCCAGTTCATTGCCAACCTCCTTTCTCATGTCTTCTTTCTATAAGTTTACCCTTTAATTAAAGGGAGCGCAATTCAAAAGACTAAATAATCTGACTGGCTAAAGGAGCGCTTAGTTCCGGATCTTTTTCCTATGGCGTGTGACCGAGGAACGATTCCTGCTGGTTCGTCTAAGAAAAACAGGAGCCCGGGGAATTTTGAATTGACTTTTGCCTTGAGATTGGTTAAGCTAGTTACTGATAAAACCGATGAAAGAGAATGACTTGAGAAGAGAATGCCTAGAGAAAATGCGGTAGGTGCAAGCATTGATTTTCGACTGAAGTTGGACACTCTGGAGGTGGGTGAAGACTCCGTTGCGCACGTTACGCGCTAGAGATTTCTAGTGATGATAGCACTAGAATAATTAAGGTGGTACCACGAAACTTTCGTCCTTATCCTGTTTTTCGGGATAGGGATTTTTTTATGGAATGATTAAGGGGGATGTGAATGATTCAGCGACCAAAAGGAACGGTTGATATTTTACCTGAAGAAATTGCCAAGTGGCATTATGTGGAAGATAAGGCCAGGGAGATCCTGAGCCGCTACCGCTTCCGTGAAATTCGAACACCGATGTTTGAACACTATGAACTCTTTGCACGGGGGGTGGGGGAGACCTCGGACGTCGTGTCTAAGGAAATGTATGACTTTAAAGATAAGGGGGACCGCCATATTGCCCTCAAGCCGGAAGGGACGGCGCCTGTTGTCCGGGCCTATATCGAAAACAAACTCTATGGCCCTGACCACCGCCACCCCTATAAGGTCTACTATCTGAGCCCAATGTTCCGCTATGAGCGACCTCAAGGTGGGCGGCAACGCCAGTTCAACCAGTTAGGAGTGGAAGTCTTTGGGGATTCTCAAGCCCTAATCGATGTGGAAACCATCGCCCTGGCTTGGGAAATCCTGACCGCTCTGGGGGTTACGGACCTCGAATTAGTGATCAATTCACTGGGGGATGCAGACTCACGTTTGACTTATCGCCAGGCCTTGATTGATTACTTGGAGCCCTTTGAAGACCAATTGAGTGAAGACTCCAAGACCCGGCTCCACAAGAATCCGCTCCGTGTGCTGGATAGTAAGGATCCCAAGGACAAGGCCATTGTCAAAGATGCCCCTAGCATTTTGGACTTCTTATCGGAAGCCTCAAAAGAGCGCTTTGCCCTAGTCCAAAGCCTGCTCGACCAATTAGGGATTCCCTACCGGATCGATGCCAATATGGTAAGGGGCTTGGATTATTACCAAGACACCATCTTTGAGATTATGACTAAGAATGAAGTCTTTGGGGCTGAAACCACTATCTGCGGTGGGGGCTCCTATTCCGGCTTGGTGAAGGAGCTCTCCGAAGGGAAGCAGGATGTGCCAGGCTTTGGCTTTGCGATCGGTTTGGAGCGGCTCATGCTTCTCTTGGAAGCTCAGGAAGTCGCTCTGCCCGATACCGATCCATTAGACCTTTACCTGGTCACTATTCCCGGTATCCAGGTCGAAACAAGCCTTCCCTTGGTCGAAGCAATCCGTAAGCAGGGCTATTCCTGCCAGCTGGACTATAGCCAGCGCAAGCCTGGCAAGCAATTCCGGGATGCGGACAAGTTAGGGGCTAAGTTTGTGCTTACCCTGGGAGAGAGTGAGTTAGAGGAGGGGGCCCTCAATGTTAAAGACATGGCCTCAGGTGAGGAGAAAAAATTCCTCCTCAATCAGATAAAAGAGCAATTTTCAGAAGTTATTGCCAGTTTTAATGCAGAAGCATAAGGAGGAATACGATGAAACGTACAACATATTGTGGGAATGTATCGAAAGATTTAGTTGGTCAAACGGTGACCCTCAAAGGCTGGGTGCAAAAGCGCCGGGACTTGGGTGGCGTGATCTTCGTTGACTTGAGAGACCGGGAAGGCTTTGTCCAAGTGGTCTTCAATGTGGAAAACCTCGGTGACCACTTCGACCAAGCGGAAAAATTGCGGTCTGAGTATGTCATTGAGGTGACGGGTGAGGTGATCAACCGGGATGCTGACATGGTCAACCCTAAGATTAAGAACGGGGACATCGAAGTGATGGTGAAGGATTTGACCATCCTAAACAAGGCCAAGACGCCTCCTTTCATGGTCGAAGACGGGATTGATGTTAATGATGATATCCGGTTGAAATACCGTTATGTCGACCTTCGTCGCCCTGAAATGAATGCTAATATTGTCCTCCGGGCGAAAGTGACCCAAGCCATCCGTCGCTTCCTAGAAGGCCAAGGCTTCTTGGATATCGAAACCCCTTACTTGACCAAGTCAACACCAGAAGGGGCCCGCGACTACTTGGTGCCTTCCCGTGTCCATCCCGGGGAATTCTATGCTTTACCCCAATCGCCTCAGCTCTTTAAACAACTCTTAATGGCTTCAGGCATGGACCGCTATTATCAAATCGTTCGCTGCTTCCGTGATGAAGACTTACGGGGCGACCGCCAACCTGAATTTACCCAAGTGGACTTGGAAACCAGCTTCCTGAGCCAGGAAGAAATTCGTGACATTGTCGAAGCCATGCTTAAAGATATCATGAAAGAAACACGTGGGATTGAAATTACCGAAGATTTCCCAATTATTTCCTATGATGACGCCATGAACTACTATGGAACGGATAAACCAGATACCCGTTTCGGTATGAAATTAGTGGATGTTTCCGACGTAGTTAGCCAGTATGAATTGAAGGTCTTCAACCAAGCCATTGAAAATGGTGGGATGGTTAAAGCCATCAATGTGAAGGGCGCAGCTGACCAATACTCCCGTAAGGATCTTGACGGTCTGACTGATTTTGCCTCTACCTACGGCGCCAAGGGTGTAGCTTGGATTAAGGTCAGTGAAGACGGCTTGACGGGACCAATCGGTAAGTTCTTTAAAGAAAATCCAGAACCTCTCGTTGACCGCCTAGAAGCTGAAGCCGGGGATATCCTCCTCTTCTTAGCGGACAAGGCCAGTGTGGTTCACCAATCCCTGTCTGAAATCCGCCTGAAATTCGCTCGTGAACTGGGCCTCATGGATAAGAACCAATTCAACTTCCTCTGGGTCGTAAATTGGCCATTGCTTGAGTATGATGAACAAGATGGCCGTTATAACGCCATGCACCATCCTTTCACCATGCCTAATAAAGAAGACCTAGATAAATTAAGCAGCCAACCGGAAGAAGTTTATGCCCAAGCCTATGACATCGTGCTCAATGGCTATGAAATTGGGGGCGGGTCTATCCGTATCCACCAAAAAGATATCCAATTGCAAATGCTTGAAGCGCTAGGTTTCACAGAAGAATCAGCTAGTGAGCAATTTGGTTTCTTACTGGATGCCTTGGAATATGGCTTCCCACCACACGGCGGCTTGGCCATTGGTTTGGACCGCTTAGTCATGCTTCTAGCCGGTGAAGATAATATCCGTGAAGTTATGGCCTTCCCTAAGAATGGCCGGGCCTTCGACCCATTGACAAATGCACCTAGCGAAGTCTCACAAGACCAACTTAATGACTTGAGTCTTGAAGTTACCCGGATTGATGTCGACTAGTTCATTAGGCAAAGGACAAAGGAAGGAGAGCTTGTAAATGAAAGCCAAATCATGGATTTTGGTCATTGTGGCAGCCCTGCTCCTGATTCTTGGAGTCGCTAGCCACCGGCAAAACCGAGAACGGCTCAAAGAAATCAACTGGGAAGAAGTGACCCAGCCTTTTGCAGGCCAAGGGAAAGTGCTTGAGAAGGGAAATCCTCAGCAACGGATTGCTGTTCTCAAGGTTGAAGGAACCATCGCAGACACCGGAGAAGGCGGTCGCTTCCAAGGGGCAGGCTACCGCCACCAGGAGGTCTTAGACCAAATTGCTGACCTCAAGGATGATGATAGCGTCAAGGCCTTGCTCCTTGCGGTCGATTCGCCAGGGGGAACGACCTACCACAGCCAGGAACTCTACCGGGCCTTAAAAGATTTAAAAGAGAGCCGGGACATGCCTATCTATGTCAGCATGGGATCGATGGCGGCTAGTGGAGGCTACATGATCTCCATGGCTGGGGATAAGGTCTATGCGGATAACAACACCACGACCGGATCCATCGGCGTGATTATGTCCTCTCTCAATGTTAAGGACTTCATGGATGAACATGGTTTCAAGATGGACGTCTACAAGTCTGGCGACCAGAAAGATATGGGCAGCCCCTTTAAAGAGGCTTCAGATGAAGAGAAGAAGATCTTTGACGAGCTGATCAAGGAATCCTATGATGAATTTGTCCGGATTGTCGCTGAAGGGCGGGGCATGGACGAGGACCAAGTCCGCAAATTAGCGGATGGCCGCGTTTATTCCGGTAAGCAAGCCAAGGACCAGGGCTTAGTGGATGAAATGGGCTACCAAGCGGATGCCTTGGCAGCCCTCAAAAAAGACCAGTCCTTAGAAGAAGCCGAAGTGGTCGATGTGACCCCTCAGCCTTCTGAGATGGACTCTATTTTCGGCCTCTTCTCCAAATCTTTGGAATTGAAGACTTTAATTCCTAATTGGGACAGTCTCCAAGGCCAGGCCCTCCACCAAAACACCCCTCAAGCTTACTATCTCTATGGAGGTGTTTAGCTATGGCCAAGGAAACCGAAGATAAGCGCCAAGGGCCATTGCCCCAACTCAATGATGAGCTCTATCATGGGCGCTTAGAAGGGGAGGCTGAAGCGGCTCGCCAGAACAGGCAAAAGAAGGCTCAAAAATTATCCGGCCAGGACTTGCTCTTGTCCTACCGCCGCCATGTTGACCGCAACATGGTCAATGGCTTCAGCCGCAAGCTCTATGGCGGCTTCTGGATCCGGCTCTGGGCTTATCTCCTAGACTTGATCTTTGTGGGGGCCTGCCAAGCAATTCTCATGGCTTGCCTTCTGACCTTCTTGCCTGATAGCTACCTGGTCCACTGGCCGCTAGTGACTTATTTAGTCGGCCAGGGCGTCTTGTTAGTCTATTTTAGTCTGGCTTCCTATCTCTTGAACGGCCAGACCTTGGGCAAGGCCCTCTTCCGCCTTCAAGTCGTTAAGGCTGACCAGTACCGGCTCAAATTTTCCACTTGTTTTGTCCGCGAGGGGCTGGGTAAATTGATCCTAAGTAACTTGCCTATTCTTGGCCTCTTGGTGGTTGTTAGCCCCAAGCGGCAGAATTTCATGGATTTCTTTACCGATACCAATGTGGTTGCCTTAGACCAATTCCGCTTCCTTTACGAAGAAAATCGGATTTAACCACGCGCAACTTCTAAGATTAGAAATTGTCGCTTCAAAGCTAAAAGTTAATCAAACAGTCAAAAAGGCCTCCAAACCGTCATTAAAGAGCAGTTTGGAGGCCTTTTTGTCTTAGTCTTCAGGGTCAGATTCTTGGAAATTGAGGAACATGAGGATGAGGGTGGCCGTTTCTTCGATGCTGCGGTCGGCAACATTAATTACGGGACAACCGAGCTCAGCGTAAATCTTATCCGCATAGTCTAATTCCTTTTGGATGCGGCGGTCGTCACTATAACGGCCCACCTCCTGGATACCATAGGAGCGTAGGCGTTCTCGCCGAAACTTGTTGAGGACATTGACATCGTTGGTCAGTCCAATGATTCTATTGGGATCGACTTCATAGAGTTCTTCCGGTAGGTGGGCTTCAGGCACCAAGGGCAGGTTGGTGACCTTGTAGCCCTGGTTGGCTAGAAAGAGGCTGAGCGGGGTCTTGGATGTCCGAGAGATCCCCAAGAGGACAATGTCAGCCTCCTTGAAGTCAGCAGGGTGCTTGCCATCATCATTCTTAACCGCAAATTCGATGGCTTCGATCCGCCGGTAGTAGTCTTTATCCAAAGCCTTTTTATTGCCCGGCTTCTGGCGCGGCGCTTGGTCGGCCTCCTTGGCAATATGCTGGACCAGGGGATCGATTAGGTTGTAATAGAAGAGGTCATTCGCCTCACAATAGTCTTGGGCCAGGTTTTCCAGGTCTTCCTTGATAAAGGTTGAAACAATACTGGCCTGGCAGTCCTTGGCTGATTTTAGAATACGCTTGAGATAGTCTGGATATTGGACAAAGGGGAAGATACGCACCTTATAGTCAATGTCTGGAAATTGGACAAAGGCATTATTCAAGGCATCCTTGGCGATCGTTCCCACGGCGTCCGACAGCACATAAAACATTTTAATTTGGTCTTCACTCATTAGCTTACCCTCCATTGTTAGTGGCCTTATTATAACATAGGGCCTGAGTGGGGCCCAGTAGGTAGATAGATGAATTATTAGTCATTTGAGCTTGGTCTGTGTTATAATCAGGTCAGCAAAGGGGGGCTTTTCGATGACGAATTTTGTGACAGAGTCTATGGATGAACTCAAAGAAGCGGGCTATAAGTATACGCAAAGACGGGCTGACCTCTTAGCGGCCTTCGACCAGGCAGAGGGGCAGTACCTGACGGCTAAAGAAGTCCAACAGGCCATGGAAGACAAGTATCCCGGCATGAGTTTCGATACCATCTACCGCAATTTGAAGCTTTTTAGCGACTTTCATTTCTTAGAAGAGACAGATGTCAACGGGGAAATGTTATTCCGCAAGCACTGTGACCCTGAAATCGGCCACCACCACCACTTTATCTGCGAGAACTGTGGCCGGGCCTTCCCACTGGAGATGTGCCCCTTGGACTTTTTCTCCAACCAAGTCCCAGGCGCAGAAATCCACAGCCATGACTTCAAGATTATGGGCCTGTGTGCAGAGTGTAGTAAGCAAAAAAAATAGGATATATAGTATAGGAACAGTAAAAATTATAATTAAAAGCTAGTATCATCTCTTGAAAGCGTTTGTTTTTTTGATAAAATGAACTTGTATTTAGTAGAGCCAATATATTAATAGATAGATGGGTTTAATAGGTGGAAATATGAAAAATAAATACCATGCTTTTATGCTGGTGCTTGTACTTGGTCTTTTGATTTTCGGGTCACCCTTCTTTCAAGATAAAATCGTCAATTTTATCTTTGGTATACTTGTCCTATTAGTGAGCGGAGGCTTGATGATCCTAGCAGAAAAAGATAGCCGAAAGTAGAACAATTAGTTGTAATCCAAAGTAAAAAAATTAATATTTTTAAGCAATTAAAAGCCTGACCGATGAAGGAATTGGTTGGGTCTTTTTTCATTTTGCCTAGTATCTTTGCTTTCAACAGGGACCAAATTCTTAACCTAGGCGCCTTCTTAATAGAAAAGGCTTTAAACTTTTTTATCAGCTTCAAATTCTATCAGGAAATGGCTTTCTTTATTATTTTATGGTCCTTGAGTGTTATAATAAAGCTAGCATAAATGGAAAAGGAGATGCGAAAATGACAGAACACGTTTGGTTAGACTACTCCAAATCCCCTAAGGAACGCGCAGAGGCCTTGGTCGCTGCCATGTCTTTAGAAGATAAGATTGGCCAATTGCACGGTGGGATGAAGACCATCAATATCTATAATATTGATATGGAAGCCATCCAGAATTTATCTGAAGAAGAGTACGAAGAACAGATGACCCAGCTGCGGGTTGAACGCCATGTTAAAGAAAATGAAGACTACGCCATTCCGCGTATGCGGGTAACCAATGGCCCTGTAGGAGTCGGAATGGGGGACGGCTATCCTAGTCCTAAGGCGACGGCCTTGCCTATGACGATTGGAGTTGCGGCCTCCTTTGACCCCCAACTAGCCTATGAATACGGGGATATTATTGGGAGCGAAACCCGGACTCTGGGTCAGCATGTGCTCGAAGGCCCAGCTGTTTGCCTCCACCGCCTGCCCATTTCAGGCCGGAACTTCGAATACTTCTCAGAAGATCCTTATCTCAGTGGACGCATGGGGGTAGAAGTAACCAAGGCCATCCAGAGCCATGATGTGATTGCCATGGGTAAACACTTTGTCCTCAACGACCAAGAAGATGAACGTTTCCGCCACAGTGTGGAAGCTTCTGACCAAGTCATGCGGGAACTTTACTTATTACCCTTTGAAATGTTAGTCAAAGACGGTAAGATCTCCGCTATCATGAGTTCCTATAACCGGATCCGTGGGGTTTATGGGACCGAATACCGGGAGACCCTAACCGAAATCCTCCGCCACGAATGGGGCTTCGAGGGTTATGTGCAATCAGACTTCTGGTCCACCCGGTCCGCCGCGCCTTCGCTGAATGCCGGGCTCGACCTGGAGATGCCTGATGCCAAGTGGTTCAATGAAGACAATATCAAGGCCGCCCTTGAAGACCAGAGTCTAGAAGAGAAGACCATCGACCGGGCCCTCATCCGCCGCTTTACCCAGATGTTCCGCTTCAACCAGTTCGATTGGGAATACAATCCTGGTGAAATTGACGCCAAGGCGCACGGTGAGCGGGCACGTCAGATCGGTCAAGCTTCAGCTGTCTTATTGAAGAACGACCACAAACTCCTGCCTGTTGATCCTGCTGACTATGACCACATCCTCCTCTTAGGCCAAGAGAAATTCGCTGGTCAAGCCTGCAATGGGGGCGGGGGGTCTTCCAAGGTTGAACCAATCTACACGGTTAAACCCGAAGAAGGCCTGAGGGATGAGCTCAGCGAGCTGGGTGCCAAGTCAGAAGTTGAGACCTTTATTGTTGCAGATAATTTATCGAATATTGAAGAAGGCCTTGCTAAGGCTAAGGAAGCTGATTTGGTTATTATGATGGCCGGTATCGTCGCTTCAGAAGGCTTCGACTTAGCCAAACCTAGCCTGCCAAACCAACAAGATATTATGGTTGAACAAGTATTGGCGGTTAACCCTCAAACGGTCTTAGTCTTAAAGGACTCCACGCCGGTTCTTATGCCTTGGATTGACCAAGCTCATACTGTTTTAGAAACTTGGAACCAAGGGACAGAAGATGGCCACGTGGCAGCCGACCTGATCTTTGGCTTAGCCAATCCATCGGGTAAGGTCCCAACCAGCTATGCCAAGAAAGAAGAAGACCTCCTTTACTATGACCACCCTGAACGCCACCCTGGTGTCGATGAAGGCGATGGCTATCCGGTTATCCGCTATTCGGAAGGTCTAGAAATGGGCTATCGCTGGTTCCAAGCCAATGACATCGAGCCCCTCTTCCCCTTCGGCTACGGCTTATCCTATACGGACTTTGAACTCTCTGACCTGGCCTTAAAACGTTCTGAAGACCAAGGCAAAGAGGAGGCTTTTGAAGTCACAGCTGTTGTCAGCAATACGGGAGACCGCGATGGGGCAGAAGTGGTTCAAGTCTATCTCGGTATTCCAGAAGACCAACAACCTCCTAAGCGTTTAATCGCTTTCCAGAAGGTTCACTTAGAAGCTGGCCGTTCCAAGGCGATTTCGATAACAATCGATCCGAAAGCCACCCACCATCCCCTATCGGTATGGGACCGGGGCCAAGGCGACTTTGTAATCCCTGAGGGCGAATTCACCCTCTATGTCGGCACATCTAGCGAAGATAATGCAGCCAGCTTTAACTTTACCATTGAAGACTAAAGATACCGTGCATAAGAAAAGGCTCCCAGTCAATGCTTTGACTAGGAGCCTTTTTAACTTGCTCGCTTAAAGATTTTTGCTAGCTTGTGTTTGGTGATGTTGGGCCTGTCCCGGATGACCGAAGAGCCACTTGGCAATGATAGGGGTGAGAATCGAAGAAATCACCACACCAAAGGCAATTTGGGCGGTCGCAGCATCAACATAGGGCTGGTAGGCTGGATTGGTTGCGCCGATAAGAGCGGGAACCGAAACCGACATGCCTGCGATCGTTGACATAGCCAGCGAGGTCACCCCGTCGTCTTTTAAGAGGTAACGTTCGACTAGGACTAAGATAACCACCATCGGGATATAGAAGAGGAGGGTGAGGAGGATGCCTTGCCCTCCTGCCTTGAGGGCATTCACCAGGTTAATATTCGCACCGAAAGCCCAGCCCATGAAGGGGAGGGAGAGGGCAGCACCAGGCTTTAGGAAGTCCGCCAGTTTTTGGTCGGTGTTCCCAATAATAATCCCCAAGACCACTGGAATTAGGGTTGAAATAATCGGCATCCAGTTGATTGGTGTTGCCTGGGACACGCTGAAGACTAACATGGGATAGGCTGGCGTACAGAGGACGGCCAACAAGCCAAAAGCAGCGGAATCACTCTCTGCCCCGTACTCTTCTTCTAAGGCTAAGAAGAGGGAAGGGTTAGTTGAGGCGATGGTCGTGATATAAGCAATCGCGGAAATGCCGAAGATCCCAGCTAAACCGAAGAACTTGAAGAAGAGGAAGCCAAGTAAAACATTAAGAATAATCTTACAAAGGATCAAAATCCCTTCCTTCTTGAGGACCACGCGGATGGTATTGAGCTTAAGTGTGGTACCCGAGCACAAGCAGGCAAAACCGATAATATAGTCCAAGCCTTTAGAGGTGAAGAGGGCCTCGGTTGCCCCACCAATTTCAAAAAGTCCCGGGAAGAAAGTATAAAAAAGAGCGCTGATCAGCATCGGGACGAGAAGTAAGCCGCCCGGCACCTTTTTCATTAATTTAAACATGATTCATCTCTCATTTCTATCACGATATTTTAATTATATTATAGCACATTGCCCTTAAAATAGCCCTCAAACTTCTTGCAAGTATGGGAAGAATGCCGTTTTGAAAAAAACTTCAAGTAAAAATTGACGGCACGGAAGAAAAAAGCTATAATGAACGATGTACATTTTCATAGGGAAAATGACAGGTTGAAACGAGGGGAGGTATTGTTCATGTCAAAAACTGTAGTTCGTAAAAACGAATCTCTTGATGATGCTCTTCGTCGCTTCAAACGCACGGTTTCTAAGTCAGGTACTTTACAAGAAGCACGCAAACGTGAATATTACGAAAAATCATCAGTTCGTCGTAAGAAAAAATCGGAAGCTGCTCGTAAACGTAAATACTAATTTATCTATGAGCTGATAGGAGGCGAATTCATGGCACTTATTGATGCGTTAAATCAAGATATCAAACAAGCCATGAAAGCTAAAGATAAGACAGCTTTATCTGTCTTGAGAATGCTTAAGGGTTCAGTTCAGAATGAAGAAATCAAGGAAGGCGGAACTTTAACTGAGGACCAGGAAATGACCGTGCTTTCTCGTGAGTTGAAGCAACGCAAGGATTCGATTTCGGAATTTCGAGCAGCCGGTCGCGAAGACTTGGCTGAGAAGACTGAAGCTGAACTCGACTATGTTGAGAAGTACTTACCTAAACAATTAAGTCGCGATGAGATTGAAGCAGTGGTTAAGGATCTTATCCAAGATACCAATGCCCAATCCAAGGCTGATTTTGGTAAGGTAATGGGTCAGGCTGTTGCTCGTATGAAAGGGCAAGCTGCTGGATCCGAGATTCAACAAGTCGTCAAAGAATTATTAAAATAATTCCCAAGGCAGGTTAACTGCCAAGAATCAAGCTGGAGCCTGGGGTTCCGGCTTTTTTCTTTTTAAGCCGGTTAAGTCAGGCCGCTTGGTCCAATTTCATTCGTATTTTATCCAGATATTTGGTATACTTTGAAGTAAATAGAAGAAGGAGGCCGTGCACATTTGACAGCAGCAGATGCGACATATACTTACCAGATTGATCATCCAGAAATTGCCCAGCAAATTTTTGGCAGCCAGGACCGTCATTTAGATTTCTTGGAGCGGAGCTTTGAGGCGGAAGTCTTTGCCCGCGGAAATGAGGTGGTGGTCAAGGGGGCGGAAGGCCCACAGATTATTGATTTAATCAAGACCTTAGAAGCCTTACTGCTCAAGGGCCAGGTGCTGGAAGAAGCTGATATCGTGACCGCCATCAAGATGGCGAAGAAGGGGACCCTCTCTTACTTCGTCAACCTCTACGATGAAGCCATCGGGAAAACTTACGACGGTAAGGAGATTCGAGCCAAGTCTGCCGGTCAGAAACGCTATGTCGATGCGGTGAAGAAGCATCCGGTAACTTTCGGGATTGGACCAGCCGGGACTGGAAAGACCTATCTGGCTGTGGTCCTGGCTGTTTCTGCCCTGAGAAAAGGGGAAGTCAAACGTCTTGTTCTAACCCGTCCGGCCGTGGAAGCAGGGGAGAGTCTGGGCTTCTTACCCGGTGACTTGAAAGAGAAGGTTGACCCCTATCTGCGGCCGATCTATGACGCCCTCTATGCAATCTATGGCTTAGAGCAGACCGAGCGGTTGATCGAGCGGGGTGTGATTGAAATTGCCCCCTTAGCCTATATGCGGGGGCGGACCCTGGATGATGCCTTTGTTATCCTGGATGAGGCCCAGAACACGACCATCGCCCAGATGAAGATGTTCCTGACTCGTTTAGGCTTTGGTTCTAAGATGATTGTCAACGGGGACCGGACACAAATCGACCTGCCACGCGGCGTCAAGTCTGGGCTGATCGATGCCCAAAACAAGCTCAAAGACTTGTCCGATATTGCCTTCGTCTCCTTCGATACCTCGGATGTGGTCCGCCACCCAGTTGTGGCTGCCATTATTCAAGCCTATGAAAATTAAGATTAAGTCAAAGAAGCAGGTGACGCCATGTTAACAATTGAATTTACGGATAAAACCCAGGCCCTTAAGCCCGAACATGCCCAAATGGTCCAAGAACTCCTGGCCTATGCCAGTGACTACCTCAATTTAGGCGAGCAAACTGAAATGTCGGTAACTATCGTAGACGATGAGGAGATCCACGAGATCAACAAGACCTACCGGGGAGTGGACCGACCAACCGATGTCATTAGCTTTGCCATTAATGATGAGGTGGCGGATGAATTTGAAATTTTAGAGCTTCCTGAAGGCATGCCCTATGAACTCGGGGACCTCTTTATTTCATTAGACCGGGTCAAAGCCCAGGCTGAGGAATACGGCCATAGCTTTGAACGCGAGCTTGGCTTCCTGACGGTTCACGGCTTCCTCCACCTCAACGGCTATGACCACATGACGGATGATGACGAGAAGGAAATGTTTGCTTTACAAAGAGAGATTCTAGATAATTATGGACTCAAACGATCAGAATAAGGAACAAGTCGGCAAAAACCGGCATTTTCTTGGTGCCCTGGGCCATGCCCATGACGGTTTGCGCTTCGCACTCAAAAATGAGCGGAATTTCCGCTTCCAATTGACCATGGTGCCCTTGCTCGGGGCGGTTGGTCTCTATCTCGGCTTGAGGCCGAGCGAGTGGGCCCTGCTTGCCTTGGCATGTGGTTTGGTCCTCCTAGCTGAACTCTTTAATACCAGTATGGAGTGGCTCTGTGACCTCGTTGTCGGGGACCATTTCCACCCCCTGGTCAAGACCATCAAGGATGTGGCAGCTGGGACCGTTCTTTTGATGACCCTAGTGGCTATTTTTGTTGGATTTGTTATTTTTGGTTCCTATATTCTTTAATAAAGTGAGGAAAAATTTTGAAGGAAAACACACACGATACATTTAAATCAGGCTTTATTGCCATTGTCGGGCGACCCAATGTCGGCAAGTCGACTCTTATGAATCAGATTGTCGGACAGAAAGTAGCGATTATGAGTGACAAGGCTCAGACTACCCGCAATAAGATCCAGGCCATCTATACGAGCCCACATAGCCAGATGATCTTTATTGATACGCCGGGCATCCACAAGCCTAAGAATGAATTGGACGATTACATGCTCCAGAGTGCCTACCAGGCCTTGGATGAAGTCGAAGCCATTTTGATGCTGGTCAGTGCCGATGAGAAGATTGGCCCCGGCGACCGCTTCATTATGGATAAGATTAAGGACCGGGAAAGTCCGGCTTTCCTCATTGTCAACAAGACGGACAAGGTCTCTGGAGAAGAGCTAGCGGCTTATATGGCAGACATTCCCAACCCGCAAGCCTTTGATCAAATTATCCCTCTGTCAGCCCTGGATTCAGGCGAGGTGGAAGGGCTCATTGCCAAGCTGGAAGACCTCTTGCCGGAAGGGCCCCAATACTATCCAGCAGACCAGTTGACGGACCATCCGGAATACTTCGTCGTCAGCGAATTGATCCGGGAGCAGATCTTACTTAAGACCCGGGAAGAAATTCCTCATTCCGTAGCGGTTACTGTCGACAAGATGCAAAAAGATGAACTGGACCGGGTCCATGTCTATGCCAATATTATTGTCGAAAGAAAGTCCCAAAAAGGGATTATCATCGGCAAGGGGGGCAAGATGATTAAGTCGATCGGGACAGGTGCCCGTAAGGAAATTGAAAACTTGCTAGGCTCTAAAGTTTTCTTAGAGCTCTGGGTCAAGGTGGAGAAGAAGTGGCGGGACAAGAAGTCCCTGCTCAAGGAATTTGGCTATAATACCAAACACGATTATTAGAAACTAGAGGGGATTTTGTGCAGGCGGAAAGATTTGCAGGCATTATTTTATTTACACGCAAGCACCGGGAGAAGGACATGTTGGTCAAGATCTTCACCCGGGAATATGGTAAGCGGATGTTTTTCCTGCGTAATATCCAAAGGCCAAAAAATCCTTTGAGAGCCGCTGCCTTCGCTTTTGTTCGCGGCCACTTTATTGGCCAGATTAATGCGTCGGGCCTGAGCTTCCTAAACGATGTACAGGACAGTCACTTTCCCCGCTTGACGACGGAGGATATCAGCGTGAACGCCTATGCCAGCTACATGACGGGCCTCTTGGATGCTGCCTTGGAGGATGGTGAGCTTAATCCCATCCTCTTTGACTTACTCTGGCAAGCCTTGAGCCAAGTTGAAGCGGGCAAGGATCCAGCTGTCGTAGCGAATATCTTTGAACTCCAGCTCCTGCCCCAATTTGGCGTTATGCCCAATCTCAAGGCCTGTGTCTTCTGCGGTCAGGCGGATACGGCCTTGGACTATTCCATGAAGTATGCGGGCTTTTTGTGTCAGCGCCACTTTGATAAGGATCCCCGCCGCTTACATTGGAGTCCGCGGACCGCTTATCTCATCCAGCATCTCAGCCAAGTCGACCTCAGCCGTCTGGGATCGGTCCAGCTCAAGCCCGCCAATAAGCAGGCCTTGCGCGCAGCGATTGATGAGCTCTATGAGGAATATGTGGGCATCCATCTGAAGAGCCGGTCCTTCATTGACCAACTGGAAAAAATGATAAATCCCCTTGACGGTAACAAGTAAAATCGAGTATAGTAAACGTATATATTGCATGCCAAGATAACCGAATAAGGAATTCCCCTTAAGCGAGCCTAGATAGTGAAAGTAGGCAAAAGAATTCTAAGGCAGGTTAGAGCATGCCAGGTTAAAGAGTGCCGGCAAGCTGCCGGAAGTAGGGTGGAACCGCGATTGAATCGTCCCTATGCACTATTTTTTAGTGTATGGGGCTTTTTTGTTTGTTATGATAAATTAAAGAAAAGAGGAGAAAACAAGATGAACCAAGCAGCCAATACCTTACAAGGGATGATTTTAACCTTGCACCAGTTCTGGTCAGAGCAAGGCTGCCTCATTCTGAATGCTTATGATACGGAGAAGGGAGCAGGGACCATGAGTCCTTATACCATTCTGCGAGCCATCGGACCTGAACCATGGAATGCCAGCTATGTGGAACCTTCCCGTCGGCCAGATGATGGGCGCTACGGGGAGAACCCCAACCGCCTCTACCAACACCACCAATACCAAGTGGTGATGAAACCTCATCCCGACAATATCCAAGAGCTCTATATCCAAAGTCTGGAACGCTTGGGCCTTAATGCTAAGGACCATGATATCCGCTTCGTTGAAGATAACTGGGAGAACCCTTCCATGGGCTGTGCCGGTCTAGGCTGGGAAGTATGGATTGATGGGATGGAAATTACCCAATTCACTTATTTCCAACAAGTTGGGGGCTTGGACTGCCACCCAACGACTTGTGAGATTACTTATGGGCTCGAACGTTTGGCCTCCTATATTCAAGGCGTAGATAATGTCTATGACTTGGAATGGGGCGGGGGCGTTCGTTATGGTGAAATCTTTAAACAACCCGAATACGAACATTCTAAGTATACCTTCGAAGAATCAAATTATGAGGAACTCTTTAAGATGTTTAACTTCTATGAAGAAGAAGCCCTTAAACAAATCGACAATAAGTTGGTCCATCCAGCCTATGACTATATCCTGAAATGTTCCCATACCTTTAACCTCTTGGATGCGCGCGGGGTGATCTCGACAACTGACCGTCAGGCCTATCTGAGCCGTATCCGCAACATGGCCCGGCAAGTGGCCAAACAATTTGTCGCTAACCGCAAAGCTCTGGCTTATCCTTTATTGAGCCGGGAAGAAGCGGAAAAACTATTAGAGGAGGACGCAGCTAATGAGTAAGCAACAATATTTATTAGAAGTTGGTCTAGAAGAGATGCCCGCCAAGTATGTGCGTCAAATCAGCCAACAATTCCAAGACCGGGTCGCTAGCTTCTTAACCGACCACCGTTTGACCTATGATGCCATCAAAGCCTTTGCGACTCCTCGTCGCTTCGCAGTCTTAGTGGATGGCCTGGCTGACCAACAGACTGACTTTGTGGAGACCGCTAAGGGGCCCTCTGAAAAGATTGCTAAGGATGACCAAGGCGAATGGACCAAGGCTGCCCAAGGTTTTGCCCGGGGTAAGGGCCTGTCAACAGATGATCTCTATGTCGAAGACGGCTATATCTATGCGGAGATTAAAGAAGCCGGCAAGCCTAGCCAAGAGATCCTGCCTCAAATCAGCCAGTGCATCACGCAGATGACCTTCCCTGTCTCTATGTACTGGTCGACCCACCAGAATTTTAAGTATATCCGTCCCATCCACTGGTTCCTCTCCCTCTTAGATGACCAGGTCCTGCCCTTTGAACTCTTAGGGATTCAAGCAGATCGCTATACGCGCGGACATCGCTTTTTGGGTCATGACCAGCTAGCCATCGACAAGGCTTCTAACTATGAGAAACTTCTCGAGCGAGACTATGTGATCGCTGACCAGGATAAGCGTAAAGAAGTCATTGTCCAACAAATTAAAGACCTAGCGGAAGCTGAAGGCGTTCAAGTGAGCCAAGATGAGGCATTGCTAGAAGAAGTCACTCAGATTGTCGAGTATCCGACAGCCTTCATCGGCAGCTTCGATGACAAGTACCTGGCTCTGCCAGATCCTGTCCTCATTACATCAATGGCTGAACACCAACGTTACTTCTATGTGTCCGACCATGAAGGAAACTTACTGCCTAAATTTGTGGCCGTTCGCAATGGGAATGAAGAAGGCTTGGAGAATGTCCGCCACGGTAATGAAAAAGTCCTGGTGGCCCGCCTAGAAGATGGTCTGTTCTTCGTCGAGGAAGACAAGAAGCAATCGATTGATGACTTTGCTAAGCGGCTTAGCCATGTGACCTTCCACGCCGAAATCGGTAGCATGAAGGAAAAAATGAACCGGGTGAAGCAAATTGCGAAGTTCTTGTACAACCATTGGACCATGGAAAACCTCTTTGCAGACTACTTATCCAGTGATTTTGAACCCTTGATCGAACGGACTGGCGACATTTATAAATTCGACTTGGAAACAAATATTGTCAACGAATTCTCCGAACTCCAAGGGATTATGGGGGAATATTATGCCAGAGAAGCAGGGGAAGCGGAAGAAGTGGCTGTAGCCATCCGCGAACACTACATGCCAATTGCTTCCGATGCAGCACTCGGCCAGTCTGCCTTGGGAATTCTCTTTGCCATAGCCGACAAGCTGGATACCATTATCAGCTTCTTTAAGATTGACCGCATCCCTTCAGGCTCCAATGACCCCTTCGCGCTGCGCCGGCAGATGATCGGGATTGTCCGTCTGCTTGCCGCTGAAGAGCTACCCTTCGATTGGGGGGAAGACCTTGAAGCCATTTTAGAAGCGGTCTATCCGTCTGAAGCTGGCCAAGCTGACTTAGCGGATCAGGTCTATGCCTTCATGCTGGAACGCTTGAAGAACGTGCTTGAATCAGAAGGCTATACTAGAGATATTAGCCAGGCAGTCCTAGGCTCTAGCTGCCAGGACATCAACCAAAAACTCGCAGCTGCCAAGGTTCTGGCTGACCACCACAGTGATGAAGACTTTAAGTCCATTATTGAGTCTTGGAATCGAATCTTAAACCTCAAAGGCAAGATGGAAGAATTTGACATCGACCAAGTGAGCTTATCAGCAGATCTCCTAGAGACGCCAAGTGAAGAGGCCCTCTACCAGGCCGTGGACAGCCTACACTTGGGCGATACACCGGCTGACTACTACCAAGCTTTGGCTGAACTAGCGCCACTTATTGAGCAATTCTTCGAAGACAACATGGTCTTTACTGATGACGAAGCGGTGCGCAATAACCGCCTAGTCCTCTTAGCTAAAATTGGCCAGCCAGTCAAAGTACTTGCCAATACCAAGGAACTCCTAATAAAATAAAAGAAGAAAGTAAAAATAGAGAAAGGAGGCAAAAGATGTCAACTTTTTATGATTATGCCAAAATTTGGGTCAAAGCAGGCAAGGGTGGCGATGGCCTTGTCGCCTTCCTGCGTGAAAAATACCGTCCAGATGGAGGCCCAGCTGGAGGCGATGGCGGCCGGGGCGGCGACATTATTTTCCGCGTGGATGAGGGACTGCGGACCCTGCTCGACTTCCGCTATAACCGCCACTTTAAGGCTAAGCCTGGGCAAAATGGGATGACCAAGGGCCGCTATGGCCGAGGGGCAGAAGACCTCATTGTTGGCGTTCCCCCAGGCACCATCGTCAAAGACTTTGAAACGGGTGAAGTGCTAGCGGATTTGGTCGATGACGGCCAGGAAGCCATTGTTGCCAAGGGCGGTCGCGGTGGCCGGGGCAATATCAAATTTGCCACCCACAATAATCCTGCACCAGAAATTGCTGAAAACGGTGAGCCCGGTCAGGAAAGGACCCTGCAATTAGAACTCCGGGTCTTAGCAGACGCTGGACTGGTAGGCTTCCCGTCAGTGGGCAAGTCAACCATCCTCTCCATTGTCAGTGCTGCTAAACCAAAAATCGGCGACTACCACTTTACAACCCTGTCGCCTAACCTGGGCGTGGTGGACTTATCCGACCAGCGCTCCTTTGTCCTGGCCGACTTACCAGGTCTAATTGAAGGGGCGGCAGAAGGAATTGGACTTGGCTTCCAATTCTTGCGCCATGTGCAAAGGACCAAGGTGATCCTCCATGTTGTGGATATGGGAGGTTTTGAGAACCGTGACCCTTTCGAGGACTATGTGGCAATCAATGAGGAATTGAAGACCTATGATGAAAGCATCTTAGACCGGCCCACCATTATTGTCGCCAATAAAATGGATATTCCTGAAGCAGAACTCTACATTGAGGAATTCCGGGAAAAATTAGCAGCTTACTTTAGCGACCACTTCCCTAATCGCGACCTGCCTGAGATTTTCCCAATTTCAGCTATTAGCCAATCTGGCCTAAAAGACTTGATGGAGGAGACCTATCGCTTGATCCAAGCTGAAGAAGTCCGCCAAGCTCAGATCGAAGCGGAAAAGGCCAAAGAGCCAGAAGAAGCGCATAAGGTCTACCAAATCGAAACCGAAGAGCCTTATTTCAATTTGTCCTATGACCAAGCAGACAAAATGTTTGTCTTATCAGGCGACCGGATTGAGAAAGACTTCCTGATGGCCAACCTTGAATACGACGAGAGTGCCTTGCGTTTTGCACGCAAACTCAAGCACCATGGGGTCGACCAAGCTTTAGTTGAAGCAGGAGCCAAGGCTGGCGATATTGTCCGTATTCGAGATTATGAGTTTGAATTTTTTGATTAAATAAGATCTGATAAATAGTGGGGTAGGGCGATGAGACTTGGTGCTTTGAAAGCAGTTCGGTCCCAGAACCTACCCCTCTTTTATCCTAGTCCTAGGCTGTGCCAAGAGGCATTTAGAAAGGTTTTTGAATTGGAATTACATTTTTTAGGAACAGGAGCTGGTGTGCCGAGTCGTCAACGCAATGTGTCCGCTCTGATGTTGAAGTTGTTGGATGAGATTAATGAGATGTGGCTCTTTGATTGTGGTGAAGCGACCCAGCAACAGATTTTACAAACAACGCTCAAACCAGGTAAGGTTACCAAGGTCTTTATTACCCACCTTCATGGGGACCACCTCTATGGCCTACCGGGCTTTTTGAGTTCAAGGTCCTTCCAAGGCGGGGCCCAGCGCCCATTAACGGTATACGGCCCGAAAGGTTTAAAACAGTATATTTGGACGGCTTTAAAGGTCTCTCAGAGTAAGCTCAACTATCCTTTGAAGATTGTTGAACTGGAAGGGGAGGGCCTGGCTTTTGAAGATGCGGCCTTCAAGGTAAGCTATGGTCCGCTCGACCACGCAGTAGAATGTTTGGGTTATCGGGTAGAACAAGCTGATCAAGAAGGGGAACTCCTCATCGATAAGGCCCGCGAGGCTGGGGTTCCAAATGGCCCGCTCTTAGGCAAGCTCAAACAACGAGAACAGGTTAAGTTAGAAGATGGCCGGGTGCTCGATGGCAATGACTTTGTTGCTGACAAGCAAGCGGGCAAGGTCGTGACGATCTTTGGGGATACCCGGCCTTGTGACCAAGCCTTAAGCCTGGCTCAAGATGCCGATGTCTTAGTCCATGAAGCAACCTATGAAGCGGGAGAAGAGAAGATGGCCCACCGTCACTTTCATTCGACAGCTGCCCAAGCCGCCCAATTGGCTAAAAAAGCGGGCGTCAAGCAGCTTTATTTAACGCATATCTCTTCCCGCTATGTTACAGCACCCCAGATCAAACAATTGGTCCAAGGTGCTCAAAAAATTCATCCGCAAAGCCTCGTTGTTAAAGATTTTGACCAATTTCAAATCAAGTAGAAAGTAGGGAGATACTTGCTTAAAGCAAACTATGACTGGAAAGTAAGCTCTGACCAATTAACAGACCTGGACCAGGAAAATATCGCCCAGCTTAAGGAAGTCTTGGACCTTCCTGACTTGCTGGTTGACTTGCTCTACCAAAGAGGTTTCCAAGATGAAGAGGCCATCAATCACTTCCTAGACGAAGAGCCTATCATCCACGATCCCTTCCTCTTATCCGATATGGACCGGGCAGTGGACCGCTTGATGGCCGCCATTGAAGCCGGGCAAGCCATCTTGGTTTATGGGGACTACGATGCCGATGGGATTACGGCCGCCACCATCTTGGTTGAAGGCTTAGAAAACATGGGCGCTAATGTTCATAGCTATTTGCCAGACCGCTTTGTTGATGGTTATGGGCCCAACAAGGATGTCTATAATTATTATATTAAGCAGGGCATCCAAGTCATCCTGACCTGTGACAATGGGGTCAAGGGGCATGAAGCGATTGCCCATGCCCAAGCCCAAGGCGTGGATGTTATCGTCACAGACCACCATGAAATGGCAGACAGCCTTCCAGACGCCTATGCCATTGTCCATCCCCGCCACCCGGACCAGGCCTATCCCTTCGATGATTTAAGTGGGGCTGGGGTGGCTTTGAAAGTGGTCCAAGCGCTAACCGGAGCGCTCCCCATAGATCTCTTGGACCTCTGTGCCATTGGGACGGTAGCAGACCTTGTCAGCCTGACAGACGAAAACCGTTCGCTAGTTAAATTAGGCCTCCAGCAACTCAAGCAAACCCAGCGCTTGGCCTTTATCCGGCTTTTTGAGAAACTTGAAATCAGCCCCTCGCAAATTGATGAAGAGACGATCGGCTTCAAGATTGCTCCTCGGCTCAACGCTTTGGGTCGCCTATCTGATGCCAATCTCGGCCTCCAACTCTTGATGAGTTTTGACCCAGACGAGGTCGATGAAGGCCTCCAAGAGATGGAAGCCATTAATGACGAGCGGCGGGCCTTAGTCGACCAAATTGAAGCAGAAGCCCGGGCAGAAGTCGACCAGCGCGACCACTTGGACGATATCTTGGTCTGCTGGCAGGATGACTGGCACGAGGGGGTCCTGGGAATTGTGGCCAGCCGCCTGGTGGAACGTTACCAACGCCCTTGCCTGGTCTTAACCCACAAGACAGACCAGGCACTCTACAAGGGATCCGGCCGGTCGGTTCAAGGGGTCAACCTCTTTGATTTACTGAGCCAGCTTGATGACCAGATGCTAGCCTTTGGAGGCCATGCCATGGCAGCCGGCTTGACGATTGGGGAAGCTAAGTTCGCCGACTGGCAGTCTGGTTTACAGGAGCTCGGTGAATCCATCCATGAAATTGTTCAAAGACCCGCCCCCTTAGACCTAGATGGCCGGCTCCAGCCTGCAGCCGTTAACTTGGTGAGTCTGGAGGCCTTACAGGGCTTGAAACCTTTTGGGACAGATAACCCCAAACCTCGCTTCTTGCTCGAAGCCGGCCCTATCAGTCGGATCCAGCAGCTTGGACGGGATAAGCAAACCCTTAAATTAGGCCTAGCCGAAGCAGCTGACCTTAGTCTGATTGGCTTTCGTATGGGCAAATTTGCCCAGCAACTGAGTCTAGGCAACCCCTTAGAAGCAGCGGTCGGACTTTCAATCAATGAGTGGCAGGGTAAGCGGTCGCCCCAGGCTTTTCTGCTCGATATGCGAGTGGATGAAGCAAGTGTGATTGATCTCCGCCAGGCCCGGGCACGAGAAGAAGTCTTTGCTGTGGAGGAGGCCTACTACCTCTTCCAAGAGGCCAAATACTTGGCCGCCTACCAAGATCAAATTCCAAGCTCGAGCCGGGGGATCTTAGTGGACGAACTGGACCAGGACTTAGGGGAGGGCTACCAGCAGGCAGTTCTTTTTGACTGCCCCCAGGACTTAGAAGCAATCCGTCGCTTTGTCCAAGAGCGAGGAATTAAGAACCTCTATTTATTTGCCTATTCGCCTAAGCAGGTCTACCTCAATGGCCTGCCTCAGCGCGAAGACTTTGAGCGTTACTATCGCTACCTCTTAGGCCACCCCCAATTGCCACTCAAGGGACAAGCAGGCGTCCTAGCAAGCTATCTTAAACTAGCTGAAGGCCAGCTGGTCTTGATGACGGATATCCTAGAAGAAGCGGGGCTGGTTGCCTGGCAAGGGGATATGCTCCATATCTTGCCCGTCCAAGGCAAGGTAGACTTAAAAGCCTATTTAACTAAGTATGAGCAAGTATTAAACAGTGAGCAAGTTTTGCTTTATAATGATATTGAGTCAATTAGGAACTACTTTTTTGCGTCTTAGACAAACAGCGCAAGATAAGGAGGAAAACATGAATTTTGAAGATTATATTGCGAGTATCGAGAACTATCCGGAAGAGGGAGTTACCTTCCGCGATATTACTCCGCTGATGGCTGATGGGGAAGCCTTCCATGCGGCCATTGACCAGATTGTCCAGTTCGCTAAGGATAAGGAAGTCGATATGATTGTGGGGCCGGAAGCACGGGGCTTTATTGTAGGCTGTCCTGTGGCCTACCAACTCGGCATTGGCTTTGCCCCTGCTCGGAAGAAGGGAAAACTCCCGCGTGAGATTATTAGCGTCGATTATGGCTTAGAATACGGGGAAAATACCCTCCAACTCCACCAAGACGCAGTCAAAGCAGGCCAACGAGTACTCATCGTGGATGATCTTCTGGCAACTGGAGGAACAATCCAAGCCACGACCCAATTAGTTGAAAAACTAGGAGGCGAAGTAGTCGGTGCTGCCTTCATCATTGAACTCGAAGCACTCAAGGGCCGGGAAAAAATCCCAAACCTCGACATATTCAAAATCCTAACTTATTAAACAAGGGTGAGAAGGCTAGCGGGAGAAATAGACCTCTGGAGCAAAGATCCAGAGAAGACAGAAAGTCTTCGGCGGAGCTTTGTGAAGAGGAACTATTTCTGCTAGCCCGAACCCGACTAAAGGGTGAGAGCAGAGGTGGTTAGAAAGGGATGACTGGAGGCAAAGCGGATAAGAGCGGCTGTAAGCCGATCGTTCCACTTTGCTGAAGTCACTCCCTTTCTGCCTCTGCGAACCCGACTAAACAAGGGTGAGAGCAGAGGCGGTTAGCTTTGGAAGCTTGGAGTAAGTTGGAATAAGGGCAAGCCATGCTTGCACGTTTCCAACTTGCGAAAGCTCTCCAAAGCTGCTCTTGCGAACCCGACTAAAGGGTGAGAGCAGAGGCGGTTAGAAGCTTACCACTGGAGCACGAACGAAAAAGGGCAAGCCCAGCTTGCACGTTTCGATCGTGTGAAGTGGAGAAGCTTCTGCCTCTGTGAACCCGACTAGATCAGGGTGAGAGGGCGTGCGTTTAGAAGTGGACTCTTGTGAAGAGGAGCCACTTCTGCGCGACCGAACTCGACTACACAGGGTGTGAGACTTGGCGCTTAGGCTTGGATGCTTGGAGCAAGTCAGAATAAGAGCGAACTTGTCGCTCGTTTCAGACTTGTGAAAGCACTCCAAGCCTGCCAAGTCGAACCCGACTAGAGATCATCAACTAAAAAAATAAACGAAAAAAGGAAACTGGTCGACACAGCCAGTTTCCTTTTTGATTTAAAAAGTATGTTCCCTAAAGAGGGAGATGACCTTACCTAGGATGGTACAGTTATCCAAGATAATTGGGGCCATTTCATGGTTTTCAGGTTGCAGGCGGATATGACCGTCTTCTTTGAAGAAGCGTTTGCAGGTGGCTTCATCGGCTTCAGTCATGGCAATGACAATCTCACCGTTTTCTGCACTCTGCTGCTGGCGCACCAGGACATAGTCGCCGTTGAGGATGCCGGCTTCAATCATCGAATCCCCACGAATCTTCAGCATGAAGAGGTCCTCTTCGCTCTCAGCTAGATGAGGGGGCTTAGGAAAATAGCCCTCAATATCTTCGTAGGCCGTGATCGGTTGACCTGCTGTAACAGTCCCTAGCATGGGGATGCCTCGGGTATTGATACCTAACTTATCCAGGCCTTTTTGGGTGATTTCCAAGGCCCTCGGTTTGGTTGAATCCTTAAAGAGATAGCCGCCTTCTTCCAAGCGGTTTAAGTGACCATGGACTGTGGACGTTGAGGCCAGACCAACTGCATCGCAAATTTCGCGGACAGTCGGGGGATAGCCCTTATCGTCAACACAATCAAAGATATAGCGTAAGATTTGCAGTTGCCGTTCTCTCATCTCTGTGTCCTCCTCGATTAATTTGCTTTTATTATAGCATAGAAGGCTCAGAGATACAAACAAACGTTCTCCTTTATTCCTCGTTAGCAATCTGGGCAGGCGTGACAAAGACGGTTTTTTGATTGAAGTAGTTGACAAAGCCAGGCTTAGCACCGTTTGGCTTCTTAACATCCTTGACCAGGGTATAGTCCACGGGTACATTGTTGGAGTGACGCGCTTTGGAATAATGGGCGGCGATACTGGCTGCAGCTCGGATGTCCTCCTCCTCAGCTTGGTCGCTTTCCAAAATAACGTGGCTGCCAGGTATATCCTTGACGTGGAACCAGTAATGGTTTTTATTGGCCTGGCGCATGGTCAGTTGGTCATTTTGCTTGTTATTGCGCCCCACTTTAATCGCATAGCCAGACGGACTGGTAAATTGTCGGGGTTTAAGCGGTTTAATCCGCTTATGCGTCTTCTTCTTACGGTCCTTGATATAACCTTCTTCCTTGAGTTCTTCACGGATGAGCTCCAATTCTTTAGGATTAGACCATTCAATCTGAGCCTGGATGGATTCAAGGTAGTCGATTTCTTCCTGGCTCTTAGCTAGCTGCTCTTGGATATGGGAGCGAGAGTTTGTTAATTTATTGTATTTTTGGTAATATGCTTGGGCATTTTCAGCAGGTGAGAGCTCGACCTTAAGCGGGATATGGACCAGGCGGTTGTCGTCATAGTAATTGGGCAAGTCGACGCTCTCTTGCTTATCCTTGAGCTGGTAGAGGTTGGAGGTAAGCAACTCACCGAAGAGCTGGTAGTGGTCAGCTTTTTGGCTCTTTTCCAGGTCCTTTCTCAGGTTTTTCTGTTTCTTTCTTTGGTGTTTGAGCTCCCGCTGGGTGACCTGGTCAATCTGCTGGCCGATTTCTTGAACCTGTTGGCGCTCCGTATGGCGAGCATAGTAGACATCCAGGAGCTGACCTAGACTTGGATAGGTCTCTCTTTCTCCCCTAAGGCTAAGATAGGGGAAGGCTGTATACTCTAATTTTTTATCCGAAAAAGTTAGGCAGGGCTGGGCTTGGTCAAAAGACTGGCAGAAGTCATGGATAATCTGCCCCAGTGGCTGGTCCGGATCCGCCTGGGCCCGGTAGAGGATTTCATCGGCCGATTCCCGTCCCAGTCCCATGAGTTCACTCTGGAGGACTTGGCGGGATAAGGGCTGTTGACTGGTTGGCTGCCAATCGGGGCCTATCTTGAAGGGGTTAGCCTTATTTTGATAGGGGGGTAATTGGTAGCTCGCTCCCGGAAGCAAGGTTCGGTAGCGGTTCTGATAGACGGGAATCCGTTTAATAACATCTAAGATTTGGCCCTGGTGGTCGACCAGGATAATATTAGAGTGTCGGCCCATGATTTCCACAATTAGACTGACTTTCTGCTGGTCGCCAATCTCATCGGTCCGCAGAAGGTCAAAACGAATTAAGCGGTCATTTTCATACTGCTTGATGCCAAGGACCAAGGCCCCCTTGAGGTACTTACGGAGGACCATACAGAAATTGGCCGGGCTATCAGGCATGGGATAGTCCACCTGGCTGAGCTGGGCGCGGGCAAAGTCTGGATGGGCAGAGAGGAGGAGCTTATGGTTTTGCCCCTGCTTGCGTACGGTGATGAGCACTTCATAATCAGAAGGTTGTTGGATCTTGTTAATTTTACCTTGTGTCAGTGTCTCTTTGAGTTCGCTTGTCATGCTGTGTGTAAACATTCCATCAAATGACATTCAAACACCTTCTTTCCAATCACTAATTATAGCAAAAAAGCCTATAATATCAAAGCTAGGGGGATTTTATCCTTCTTATTATGATAAAATCTTAATAAAGTTATTGCAAAGTCACTTGGAATCTGCTATTCTAGATTTAACAAATCAAAGGAGGTTATCACATGTCAGTATTAGATACAAAACTTAGAGCTTGGCAAATCCGCACGGCTTAGTTGTATTTATTACTGTTGAGGCAATAGATACAACTTCAGACAACTGAGGCTGTATCTGTGCGGTGTGATAACAAGACAATTTCGAGTACCCGCATAGACGCATAAAGAGTGACTTTATGACTGTGCGGGTTTTTTTGAACCTGCAGCTTCTGCTTTAGTTGGAGGTTTTTTATTTTGTTACAAGGAGGAAGGAAGAAATGAAACGATTCACAGCATTAGGCAGTTTCTTGATTGCTGCCTTGATGGTATTATTCCTAGCGATGCCGACGCTCATCGAGAAGAACAAGGCAGCCCAAGCGCCCAAGACTAATTCGGGTAACCAGGCCGTGACGGCTAAAGATTTGGATGAAGACTTGAAGGTGGGCCTGCTCCAACTGATGGACCATCCTGCCCTGGACCAAATCCGCCAAGGCTTCTATGACCAACTGGCCGAGCGGGGTTATGTGGATGGGGAAAATATCCATATTGACTACCAGAACGGCCAAGGGGACCAAAACAACTTAAAAATGATTTCCGACAAGTTTATTGCAGATGATGCCGACTACCTGGTAGGGATTGCCACACCGGCTGCTCAAGCCCTAGCTAATGCTGCAGAAGGCAATGTTCCTGTGGTGATGGGGGCTGTCGCTAATCCCAAGTCAGCCGGCTTAGTCGAAAACTATGAGAAACCAGGGGCTAACATTACCGGGGTCTCAGATATCCCACCGGTTAAAGAGCAATTCAGCCTGATTAAAGAAATTCTTCCCGAAGCAAAAACGATTGGTATTATTTACAATTCATCGGAAACGAACTCCCACGCCAATGTGGCCCTGGCCAAGGAAGTCGCCGCTGACATGGGCTATGAAATTAAAGAAGCGACCATTAATTCAACCAATGACCTGGCCCAAGTTGCTGAACAGCTCGCCAATGATGTGGATGCTATTTGGGTCCCTAATGATAACTCGATTGCTTCATCTATGCCGACTTTGATTGCGGCCACCGACAGCAAGGGCATTCCTGTCTTCCCAGTTGTCGATACCATGGTTAAGGATGGGGGCCTCGCCACAGTGGGGATCAACCAGTACCAATTAGGAGTCGACACAGCCAATGTAACGGCTGACCTCATGGATGGCCAGAGTCCGGCTGATCATCCCATTGTCTTTACCGATAAGACCGACACCTATATCAACAAGGAAAAAGCGGACCAATTAGGCATTAAGCTGCCTGACTCGGTCCTCAAAAAAGCACAAGATGTTAATGAAGGAGGGCACTAAGCATGGATATGATAATTTCTGCCTTATCACAGGGTGTGATTTGGGCCGTCATGGGGCTTGGCATCTATATTAGTTTCCGCATCCTCAATGCTCCCGATATGACAACAGAAGGTTCCTTTACCTTAGGCGCAGCGATTGGCGTCCAAATGATTCATTTCGGCCTAAATCCTGTGATCGCCTTATTAATTGGCTTCTTAGCCGGTATGGCGGCGGGCGCGATTACCGCCCTCTTAGTTACCAAGCTGAACATCAATCCGCTCCTATCAGGGATTATTACCATGACGGGACTTTATTCCATCAACCTGAAGATGATGGGCCAGGCCAATCTCAGTCTGAGCGGCCAAGAGACCTTTAAGACCATGCTGAGCGGCCTGAATTTACCGCGAAATGTGGATACTATTCTCATTGGGGCAGTGGTGGTCGCCATTGTCATTGCTCTGATGGCCTACTTCTTTAAGACTGACCTCGGCCAAGCTCTAATTGCAACCGGGGACAATGTCCACATGGCCCGGGCCGTCGGTATTGACAGCAATGAAATGACCATGCTGGGCTATATGTTAGCTAACGGTTTAATCGCCGCGTCCGGTCTTTTGGTCGCAACGGATAACGGTTATGCCGATATCTCCATGGGGATTGGGACGGTCGTTATTGGCCTTGCTTCGATCATCATTGGCGAAGTGATCTTTAAGAATGTGAGCTTGACCACTCGTTTTATTACCATTGTAGCGGGCTCTATTATCTACCGTTTACTCTTAAGCCTGGTGCTTATGCTCAACTTCAATGCCGATGACTTCAAGCTCTTCTCTGCTATTATCGTTGGCCTCTGCCTAGCCATACCAACACTTCGCCGTTCCTTTAACCGTAGCAGCCGTCAAAGAAGAAAGGGGTAGACTAATGACGCACTTACTCGAGCTTAAAAACGTAGACAAACGTTTCAATCCCCATACACCTGATGAATTTTATGCTTTGGATGATTTGAACCTAAGCATTGAAGCAGGGGACTTCATTACGATTATTGGGGGGAACGGGGCAGGCAAGTCCACCCTCCTCAATGCCATTGCCGGGAGCTTCGACCTCGATGCTGGGAAGATTTTGCTAGAAGGCGAAGACATCACGGAAACTAACGACATCGAGCGAGCCGCTTACATCTCCCGGGTCTTCCAGGACCCTAAGATGGGCACAGCTCCTCGGATGACCGTGGAAGAGAACCTGGCCCTAGCCGAGAAACGAGGGCAGACCCGCGGCTTGCAATTGGCCTTAGACCAAGACAAACGCGCCAAGTACAAGCAAATCCTCAAGCAATTGGGCTTGGGACTCGACGAACGCTTGGAAGCAGAGATTGGCCTGCTTTCAGGGGGGCAACGCCAGTCGGTCGCCTTATTGATGGCAACCATTGTCAAACCGAAACTCCTCTTACTGGATGAACATACTGCTGCTCTAGATCCTAAGACCTCCCGTCGCATCCTAGAGATTACAGCCCAACAAGTCTCCCAGGAGAATTTGACTGCCCTCATGATTACCCACAACCTGCAAGACGCCTTGACTTACGGCAATCGGATGATCTTGATGGACCGGGGCCATATCATCCGAGACTTCAGTCAAGCAGAGAAAGAGGCCCTCAATCCCACCCAACTCTACAGCCTGATGGAAGAGATCAACCAATAGTCAATTAAGCCTAGAGATAGCTTAATCGCTCTTTCAGCAGTCAAAAATAGCCCCCTGACCAAAGCGATCAGGGGGCTTTAAGCTGCGATTAGGCAAATTTTGCAAGCATGTCGGGGCGGAAGCCGTAGAAGGGTTCTTCGCCATCAGCGACGATAACAGGTAGGGCTTGGAAGCCGAGCGCCTTGACTTCTTCAAGGGCCGCCTCTGATTCCGTCACATCGATCATTTCGAAGGCCACCCCATGTTCATCTAAAAATTTCTTAGTAAATTTACATTGCATGCAATTAGGTTTAGAATATACTTTGACCATTTCTTTCATCCTTTCGATCCATCTTTTTCTTTTCGCCTAGATATAGTATCATAGAATCATAAGAGATACAAGATATAGCTTTTGAAAAATATAAAGGAGTGCTAAAGGACATGCAAGCCTTAAAAATAACCGAAGACCAGGTCGTCAACTGGCTGCCCCAGCGGAAGCAAGCGTCTTATAAGGGGACTTATGGGCGTTTGCTCTTAATTGGGGGCAATCAGAATATGGGAGGGGCTATCCAGATGGCTGGCCAGGCCGCTTTAGCAGGAGGGGCGGGTCTGATCACCATAGCCACAGATCCTGTGAACTTTCCCGCTATCCATGCCAGTCTTCCTGAAGTGATGCTAGTGGACTGGTCAGATGTTAAGCAGGTCCAGGCGTGCCTACAAAGCAGCGAGATCATCCTTCTAGGCCCAGGTATGGGAAGGTCGCTCAACCGTTGGCGTCAACTGAGCCAAGCCGTCTACCAGGAAGCAAGGACCAAGCCCCTGATTATTGATGGGGATGCCTTGACCATGCTGGCAGCAGATATCCAGGATGGAATTTGCCGGCTTGAAGACTTTGACCAAGTGATTTTGACCCCCCATCCCGGGGAATGGGCCCGGCTCTATGGCAGTCAGCCGGGGATGTCAGATCCTGGCAAGGTCCAAGCTTGGTGTGACCACTACCAGGTCTACCTCGTCAAGAAGAGCGAAGCCACACAGCTTTACCTGCCGGGGCAAGACACCTACTATCAAAATACCTGTGGCAATCCGGGCATGGCGGTTGGCGGATCAGGGGATACCCTGGCTGGAATGATCGCTGCCTTTATCGGACAGAGCCAAGAAGACTTGGCTGGCGCCCTCCTGAGCGCGGTCTACTGCCACAGTGCCTTGGCTGACCAAATCTACCAGGATCACTATGTGGTTCGGCCCAGCGTCATTGCCCGTCATCTAGCAGCTTTTATGCGTCAATTGAGCCTGAAGAAGGGAGTTTAAATGGCTAAGAAACACAAGAAAACCAATGCCATGCGAATAGTTGAAGAAGCTGGCATCGCCTATGAACACCATGAATATGACTATGATGAAGACCACCTGTCCGGACGAGATGCCGCCAAGCATTCCGACCTACCGGCTGAACAAATGTTTAAGACCATCGTCTGCCAGGCTAAGCCGAGGGACTATTATGTCTTTGTCTTACCGATCCTGGAAGAATTGAACCTTAAGCAGCGTGCCCGGATCGCCGGGGTTAAGAAGTTAGAACTCTTACCGCTAAAGGACCTGCTCAAAGTGACCGGTTATGTTCGGGGCGGCTGTTCACCTGTGGGAATGAAGCAGGCGCTGCCAACTTATATTGACCAAGCTAGCTTGGCTTATGCTATGATTTATGTAAGTGCCGGCAAACGGGGCTTCCAGCTTGGCCTTGCGCCAAGAGACTTGGCTGACCTGGTCCAAGCTGAATTCCATGATCTGAGTCGGTCAGAATAGAAAGAAGGAGCTTATGTCAGAACACTACCAATCACCTAGTGCTGGGATTCTCATCCTAACCCGGCAAAACGGCGGGCGGACCGAGGTCCTCCTCCAGCACCGGGCCAATACAAAAATGCTGCCTCAACAGTGGGACCTGATTAGTGGTCACGTTGAAGCAGCTGAGACTGTCCGCCAAGCCATTGTGCGGGAGGCCAAAGAAGAAATCGGCATCTCCCTTGACGTCGACGACCTCGACTTCGTCCTCCTCAGCCATAATCGCATTAGCCAAGACAGCACTTATTATAATATTTTCTTTACAAGCCAGCGTTTCCAAGGGGATCCTCGGATCCTCGAACCCGAGAAACACGATGCTTTAGACTGGTTCCCTCTTGATGACCTCCCCAGTCCTCTTGTTAAAGACCGCAAACTCGCCCTGGAGGCCCTGGAGACTGGTCAGACCTACGTTGAAGTTGATTTTGATGCCTATGGAGACTAGCGGCCTGGGAAATACTCTGCCGCTTCCGTGACAATATGAGGTACCAGGTGGTCATGGGGGGCCATGGGGATCTCGTCTACCATTAATTTTTCAAAGTAGGGCAGGGTCACCTTGCCTTGGTATTGGGCCAAGAAACGGTCGTAGAAGCCGCCCCCATAGCCCAAACGTTCGCCCTTAGGATTACAGGTCATGCAGGGGAGGGTGACCCAGTCAATGGCTTCTATGGGCACAATCTCTGCCTCGGGACTGGGTTCTTCAATATTTAGGGAAGATAAGATGAGGGCATCTCCTTGGTCATAGCGACGCAGACTCATCTCGCCCATGCGCTCAACCCGGGGAACAACAATGGTCTTCCCGTCCTGCCAAGCCTGACGAATGAGCCCCTCGGTATCAAATTCCCTGGGCATGGTCAGGAAGGTAAAGATGCACTGGGCATCGTGGTAGGCTTCTGTTTTAAGTAAGCGTTCCGTGATGCTTTGACTGGCTGACTGGTAATAATCAGGACTTAATTCTTGACGTTTGGCTTTGATTCTTTGGCGTAGTTCTTTTTTACTTAACATGGGATAACCTCCTGTTAATCTCTAGAAAGGATGACAATGTACGTATTAGCTTTTGAATTGACCTGCCGGCTATCAGGCATCCACTCGCTCAAGGAGAAGCGGCGCTTGGTGAAGAGTATATGCCAGCGCTGCCAGCGAAAGTATGGCGTTTCGGCAGCTGAGATTGCCTATTTAGATGACCACCAGTTCATGAGCCTAGGTTTCGCCCTAGTCTCCAATAGTTATAGTAAAAGTCGCAACCGCCTCCTCCAGCTTAAAGAAGAAGTCGAATTGACCTATCCTATCCAGCTGGTTGCCTGTGACTGGTATGAAGGGGTCTGACCCCAAAAGAGAAGGAGAAGATAAAATGTCCAACCGCATCCCTTGGGACCAATACTTTCTTGCCCAGAGCCTCATGCTCTCTATGCGGTCAACCTGCCAACGTTTAATGGTTGGAGCCGTTATTGTTCGTGACAAACGGATTATTTCCGGTGGCTACAATGGCTCCGTCTCAGGTGAAGTTCACTGCATAGACGAGGGCTGCTACATGGAAGATGGCCACTGCGTGCGCACCATTCACGCCGAGATGAATGCCTTACTCCAGTGTGCCAAATTTGGTGCCCCAACAGCTGGGGCGGAAATTTATGTTTCCCACTTTCCCTGCCTCCAGTGCAGCAAGGCCATCATCCAAGCTGGCATTTCTAAGATTTATTACCTCTACAACTACCACAACCATCCCTATGCCCTCCAACTGCTCGATCAGGCGGGCATAGCCTACCAAAAAGTCCAGCTCGCTGACAGCTTCTTTAAGGAGCTAGGCCAGCAGCACCAAAATAACCTCAAGCAGACAGACTAAGGCCTGTCTGTTTTTTATTGGCTTCGACCCTTCACTTTATCATTTATGAGATAGGCCAAACTGAAACTTAGGCGTCATTTTTTTCGTCGAGGCATTGGTAGAGTTGCGGATAATCCTTGCAGGTCGGGTGCTTAGGATGGCAAATATTCCGCCCAAAATAGATGAGGGCTTGGTGGGCCTGGGTCCATTCACTGGGCTCTAAGAGGTTGGTTACCCGGTCCTCAATTTCTCTAACTGTCGCATCTTGGGCGACGATGCCGTGGTGCTTGCAGACCCGGGTCACATGGGTATCGACTGCGAAGGCAGGGATATCAAAGGCAATGCTTAAAACCACATTGGCTGTTTTGCGTCCCACCCCTGGTAATTTCTCCAAGTCTTTTCGATTTTTGGGGACTTGACCGTTGAAATCCTTAACCAGCATCTGGGCACAGGCCACAAGGTACTTGGACTTATTACGGTAGAGGCCGATGCGGTTGATGTAGTCCGCCACGTCTTCTTCCTTGGCCTGGCTCAGGCTTTCTGGGTCAGGATAGGCCGCAAAGAGGGCAGGCGTGACCTTATTGACTTGCACATCGGTCGTTTGTGCACTCAAAATTACGGCCACTAATAATTCAAAAGGATTGCGGTAGTCAAGGGCCGTCTCAACGTCAGGGTAGAGGGCGATGATTTCACGCAGGACTTGCCGGGCACATTGGTCAGTTAACATAGAACACCTCCTTATCTTTGCTATTGTCATTTTATCATAAGTTCAGCGTAAACGGTTACTATTCAATCTTTGTACTTTTTTATATACAATAATCGTATAAAATAAGGCTTCTGGGAGCTAGGACCCAGCATTTTATTTAAAATACGCCCAATAAAATTGACAGGTATGCGCTTTCGTCATAAATTATAGGGGAGACTTGCTGCAAAAGGAAAGGAGTTCCAACATGACGGAATATAGTATCTTGGACTACGCCGTAATGGATGAAGGGGAGCGTGCGGTTGAAGCACTAGCCCATACGGAGGAATTGGCTCAGCTGGCTGAAAAGCGGGGCTATAAGCGCTTCTGGGTGGCCGAACACCACAATATCCCTGCCTTTGCCTCTTCTAGCCCGGAAGTGATTATGATGCGCTTGGCTGACCAGACGCAAAGCATCCATATCGGGTCGGGGGGCGTGATGCTTCCTCACTACAGCCCTTACAAGGTTGCAGAGAACTTTAAGGTCTTAGCAGCCTACCATCCGGGGCGGATTGACCTAGGCTTTGGTAATAATAAGAGTGTCCCTCAAATCGCAAAGGTCATGAATGAGTACCAAGCAGGTGAACTGTCTTATGAACAAGCCATAAAAGACCTCTACAAGTATATGACAGACGAGGATCAGGCCGACCACCGCTTCAACACACTCAAGGCCAATCCCAGCATCGAGGAGGCCTTGGAGATGTGGATCCTCTCTTCCAGTGTAGCCAATGCCCAACTCGCCGGCCGCTTGGGCCTAGCCTATTGCTTTGGGATCTTTCCTTTTGCCCGGGATAATGTCTTAGAGATTGCAGAAGAAGCTGTAGCTGCTTACCGGGCCAGCTTTAAGCCTTCCCAAGCAACGCCAGCACCCCGGGTCATGTATGCCGCCTTTGTCGCTGTGGCCGAGCAAGCTGACCATGCGGAAGACTTGGCACGGGCTCTCGATTGGTGGCTACTCGGTCAAGATAATTTCCGCTATTATGACCGTTTCCCTTCGATTGCTTCCAGCCAATCTTTTGTCGCGACTCCTGAACAGAGCCAGGCCATGAAGGAGAACCGTAAGCGCATGATTACGGGCGATATTGACAAAGTAAGCGCTGAAATTAAGGATTGGAACCGCCGCTTAGCAGCCGACGAGGCCCTTTTAATTCCTCTGGTACCGGGCTTTGATAACAGACAGATCAGCCTGGAAATCTTAGCGGACGCCCTGATCGACTGATCCAGGCAATGGGTCCCATTATTTAAGAAAATATGTTATGATGATAGAGTAAGTTTTAACTTGGAGGTAATAGAATGAAAAAACGTGCAAATTTCCTTTTTATCGAAAAAGACGGGGCTAACTATGTCATTTCCATGACCCCAGAATTACAGGATGATGTAGGAACAGTGGGCTTTGTTGAATTCACCAGCGAAGACCACTTAGATAAAGACGACGCGATCGCCAATATTGAAGCCTCAAAGACCGTTATGGAAATCCAAAGTCCACTAGCTGGCACAGTTGTTGAAAAGAATACCGCTGCAGAAGACCAGGCGGAACTCTTGAATTCAGCTAAAGCAGAAGAAAACTGGTTAATTAAATTAACGGATGTAGATGAAGAAGCCTTTGCTGGCTTAGAAGATGCCTAATCGAGGTCTTAGGACAAGCGTCTCTTAAGCTAAACAGTGCATTGAGACTGCTTTCTAGCCGTCGTGATTTTAAATAATGTCTAGTAAAAAAGAGGTTGGACCATTCGTGCCAGCCACTTTTTTACTTGGCAGTCAAAAGAGGGGGGATCTTATGGAAGCCAGTTTGCCAGCTTTAATTGACTATTTAAAGGCAGAACGTCCTGGTGTCGACTTGGACACGAGCTTATCGGCCTTTGACCAATACCGCAGCCTGGTCAATACCCGGCCGGCCCAGCCTGCAAGTCCAGCTTATCTGGCAGCTGAAGGCCAGGCCCTTGAAGCCATTAACCAGGACCTGCCCCACTATGACTGGTCGCAGATGACAGAAAGATGGGGGCAAATCGCTCTCTGGCAGGGTAACATCTGCCAATTAGCTGTAGATGGGATTGTGAATGCGGCTAATTCCCAACTCCTGGGCTGTTTTATTCCTTTGCATGCTTGTATCGATAATATCATCCATAGCTATGCGGGAACGGCCCTACGCTTGGAATGCCAAGAGCTGATGGCTAGGCAAGGGCGTTTAGAAGCGGCAGGCAAGGCCAAGCTGACTTCAGCCCACCACTTACCTAGTCGCTATATCCTACATACTGTGGGGCCAGTGGTCCAGGACGGGCGGGTGACGCCGATTCGCCGGCAACTTCTGGCCCAGTGCTACCGGTCTTGCCTAGACTTAGCCGACCAGGAAGGCTTAACTTGTCTAGCCTTTCCTTGCATTGCTACGGGTCAGTTTGCCTTCCCCAAAGAAGAGGCTGCCCGGATTGCAGTGGATACTGTGTCGACCTATCTTAGCGAGCAAGCGTCTGAACTCAAGATCATCTTCAATGTCTTTACGGATGAAGATGACCGCATCTACCGTCAATTATTAGGGGAGGAAACGAATGAATAAGATTTGGAAAGCGCTCCAAGGCGCAGAAGAAAAGACTGAATCCGAATTACTGGCTGAGCTCTTTGATGAGGCTGAAGCTCTGGTTATTGGGATTGGAGCTGGGATGTCCGCTGCGGATGGTTTTACCTATGTGGGCCCTCGTTTTAAGGAGAATTTTCCTGACTTTATCGCTAAGTATGGGCTCTTTGACATGCTCCAAGCCTTTCTAAATGATTTTGAATCCTTAGAAGAATATTGGGCCTTCCAGAGCCGCTTTGTGAAGCTCAATGGCTTGGACCAAGAAGCCGGAGACTCTTATCTTAAACTTAGAGCGCTCCTTAAAGACAAGAACTACCACATCATTACCTCCAATGCCGATAACGCTTTTGAAGCAGCGAATTTTGACCTGGACAAGGTTTTCTACTACCAGGGCAAGTATGTGCTCTTCCAATGCTCTAAACAATGCCAGGAGGTCACCTATCGTGATGATGAGATGATTCGAGAAATGGTGGAGCGCCAGGAAGATATGAAAGTGCCAAGCCAGCTGATCCCTTATTGCCCAAATTGTGGGGCACCCTTAGAAATTAATAAACGGGATACAGTCCGTGGCATGGTAGAAGACGCCCACTGGCATGACCAAGAAAGAGCCTACTTGGACTTCTTAGCTGCTAACGAGGGCAAAAAAGTGCTCTACTTAGAGATTGGGATTGGCCATACAACCCCCGAATTGATCCGCGAACCCTTCCAAGAAGAAACCCTGGATAATCCGCAAGCCCTCTATGTGATGATGAACCAGAAACCCTATCATATTCCCTCCGAACTGGCTGACCAGAGCCTGCGCCTGACCGATGACTTGGCCCAGACTTTCGCCAAGATGTAAAAGTGGGAATTGGGCCTTGTATCCATGGCTTTTATCGTATAAAATAAGAATGATTACGATTTAAGGAGGCGGTGCTATGGAAAAATCTGAATTAAGTCCTGAAGTCAAACAGCAGGTGACCAAGTTTTTTAAGGTCATTGGGGATCAAACCCGCTTTTCTATCCTTTACCTATTGAAGGGGCGGGAATTGAATGTGACGGAAATAGCCCAAGCACTTGATATGGAGCAATCCGCTATTTCTCATCAATTGCAGGTCCTAAGAGAAAGCAAGCTGTTGAAATCTAGACGGGATAAGCGGTCCGTCTATTATAGCCAGGCGGATGACCATGTCTATGAAATTATTAGCCAGGCCATTGAACATATGTGTGAAGACTAAAGAATAAGGGGCAAGAGATACAAGATCTGTGTTTTTTTCTTTTGACCCTTATTTTTATTTTTGGGGATAAATGCCCTTATCCTACTATATCTTGTGTGAGAATAAGATTAGAATTCTATATATTGAGCGGATAAACTTGAATTTGGGATAGGCTATGACGTATGATAGGGCTATTGAAAAGGAGGGATTTGATGTTAATCGTCTATATGTCTCTGGTAGGCAACACCCGTCGCTTCGTTGAAAAGCTCGGTTTGCCTGCGCTAGAAATCACAGACCACAATGCTTTTACGACAGTGGACCAACCCTATCTCATGATTGTACCCACTTATGAAATAGAAGTAACTGACATCATGAATGATTTTATCGAAACAGGGGATAACCTGTCCTACTGCCAAGGCGTTATTGGTGGGGGGAATTTGAACTTTAATGACCTCTTCTGCTTTACCGCTAAAGACCTGGCCATGGACTATGACCTGCCCCTCTTACACACCTTTGAATTTATGGGCAACGCCCACGATGTTGAAAAAGTAAAGGAGTTGGCGAAAGAAATTGAAGAATCCGCAAGTATCCAACGAACCAAGTGAAATTACCTACTACAAACTGAATAATGAATTGAATATTCCAATTGATAACAAGATCCCGCTCGAAAAAGACAAAGAAGCTGTCCGGGCTTTTTTCTTGGAACATGTGAATCCCAATACGGTCTTCTTCTACACCTTCGAAGAAAAAATCCGCTACCTGATTGAACATGACTACCTGGACGAAAGCTTCATCAACAAGTATGACCGGGACTTTATCTACCAGCTCATGCAGGAAGCTTATGATCGCAAGTTTCGCTTCCAATCCTTCATGGGGGCCTATAAGTTCTATACCCAGTATGCCATGAAGACAGATGATGGAGACCGCTATTTGGAGCGTTACGAAGACCGGGTTGTCTACAATGCCCTCTACCTGGCAGATGGGGATGAAGACCTGGCGCGCAAGCTCTGTGATGAAATTCTCTCCCAGCGCTTCCAACCTGCAACGCCAACCTTCCTCAATGCCGGACGTAAACGCCGGGGGGAAATGGTCTCTTGCTTCTTGATCCAATTGACCGACGACATGAATGCGATCGGTCGGGGCATCAATTCGGCCCTCCAATTATCCAAGCGTGGGGGCGGGGTAGGGATTAACCTCAGCAACCTTCGAGAAGAAGGGGCACCCATTAAAAAGATTGAAAATGCAGCTTCCGGAGTTGTTCCTGTCATGAAACTATTTGAAGACTGCTTTAGCTACGCCAACCAATTAGGCCAAAGAAATGGGGCCGGCGTGGTTTACTTGAATGTCTTCCACCCAGATATCGTCCGCTTCCTCTCCACTAAAAAGGAAAATGCGGATGAAAAAATCCGGGTCAAGACCCTGTCTCTAGGCGTTACGGTACCGGACAAATTCTACGAACTGGTGGCTGCGGATGATGACATGTATCTCTTTAGCCCTTATGATGTGGAAAGAATCTATGGCAAACCCTTCTCTTATATTAATATTACAGAGGAATACGACCGTCTCGTCCATAACCCAGAAGTTTGCAAGTACCGGATCCGGGCCCGGGAATTAGAAAATGAAATTTCCAAGCTCCAACAAGAATCCGGCTATCCTTATATCGTCAATATTGATACCGCTAATGAAGCCAACCCGATTGATGGGACAATTGTCATGTCTAACCTCTGCTCCGAAATCTTGCAGATCCAAGAACCTTCTAAGATTACGGATGAGCAACTTTATGAACACCTGGGCACCGACATTTCCTGCAACCTAGGTTCTACTAATATGGTCAATATGGTTGACTCTGACGACTTTGCCCAATCGGTGGAAACAGCTGTCCGGGGCCTCACCTTCGTCACCGATAGTACGGACATTGAAGCAGTGCCTTCTATCCAGAACGGGAACCAGATGTACCATACCATCGGCTTAGGGGCAATGGGCCTCCACACCCTCTTTGCGATTAACCATATTTATTATGGATCAGATGAGTCCCTAGAGCTTACTGAGGCCTATTTCTATGCCCTCAATTACTGGTCGCTCAAGGCTAGTCACAAGATTGCCAAGGAGCGGGGCCAACGTTTTGCTAACTTTGAAAAGTCAGCCTATGCGGATGGGTCTTACTTTGACGCTTATCTCGAGGAAGACTTCCACTATCAGTCAGACAAGGTTGCTCAAATTATGGCCAAGGTACCCTTGCCAAGTAAGGAAGACTGGCAAGCCTTGCGCGATGATGTCATGAAGGATGGCCTCTACCATGCTTACCGGTTAGCTGTGGCGCCAACGGGTTCCATTTCCTATGTCAATGAAACGAGCGCTAGCTTGCAGCCGATTATCCGCCTGATTGAAGAACGCCAAGAGAAGAAGACAGGGAAGACCTATTACCCAGCCCCTCAACTCTCTAATGACAATATCCAGTACTATGAGTCAGCCTATGACCTGGATATGCGCAAAGTCATCGATGTCTACGCAGCTGCCCAACAACATGTGGACCAAGGGATGTCAATGACCCTCTTCATGCGTTCAGAAATTCCTTCCGGTCTTTACCCTTGGAAGGCCCCGGATGACCACAAGCTAACCACGCGGGACCTAAATATTCTGCGTAACTATGCTTGGAACCAAGGCATCAAGTCCATCTACTATATCCGGACCTTTACCGATGATGGTGATGAAATCGGCAGTAACTACTGTGAATCCTGCTCCATTTAAGAACAGTCAAGGAGGTCAAAATGGGACAAATTGATAATAATCTCTATATAAATTCAAAAGATAACTGGCAAAAGAACTTATGGGACGGGTCTGACCAAGCGGACCCTGACCTGGGCCAATACTACAAGGCCATCAACTGGGATAGCATTGAAGACATGGTCGACAAGCTCACCTGGGAGAAGCTAACCGAACAATTCTGGCTAGACACCCGGATCCCCGTCTCTAACGATTTAGATGATTGGCGTCGCCTATCAGCTGCCGAACAAGATGTCATTGACAAGGTCTTTGGCGGCTTGACCCTCTTGGATACCCTCCAGTCAGAAGAGGGAGCTCTGGTCCTCTTACCAGACGCCCGCACCCAACAAGAACGGGCGGTCTTCTCCAATATCCACTTCATGGAATCCGTCCACGCTAAATCTTATTCCACCATCTTTATCACTCTCAATACAACATCTGAAATCGATAAAATTTTTGACTGGACGAATGAGAATGAATTGATTCAATACAAGGCTAAAAAAATCAACCAGGTCTACCGAACGGGGACAGGCCTCCAGAAGAAGGCGGCCAGCGTCTTGTTGGAATCCTTCCTCTTCTATTCAGGCTTCTACGCTCCGCTCTGGTACTTGGGCAATAGTAAGCTGCCAAATGTGGCTGAAATTATCAAGCTGATCTTGCGTGATGAATCCGTTCACGGCACCTATATCGGTTACAAGTTCCAACTGGGCTACAACCAACTGTCTGAAGAAGAACAGGAAGAACTCAAGAACTGGACCTTCGAGCTCCTCTATGACCTCTATGAGAATGAGATGAAATACACCTCGGCGGTCTACGACCAGATTGGTTGGACAGAAGATGTGAATACCTTTGTCCGTTATAATGCCAATAAGGCCCTGCAAAACCTGGGCTTTGACCCGCTCTTCCCAGATACCGCAGAAGACGTGAACCCTATTGTGATGAACGGCATTTCAACAGGAACTTCAAACCATGACTTCTTCTCCCAAGTCGGCAATGGCTACTTATTGGGTGAAGTCCAAGCCATGGAAGATGAAGACTATTCCAAGTGGTCGACTAGCGCCCGCCGTGAGCAACGTATGGCTTATCGCAAGGCTAAAAAGGCTGCTCGCCAAAAGGCCCAAGAAAACGATGAAAGCAAATAATTGACACTAGAGGAGATCGTGGTTAAGATCAAACCACGATCTCTTTTCGTATATAGGCACAATCGTCCAAAAATAAAACAAAAAGCTGTAGCCAGATGAAGCTGATAAGAAGCTATTCAAAGGATTGTTCTTGGGCTAGACTTTATAAAAATTTACCTTGCTCTGCCTAAACTTATGATAAACTATAAGGATGAAAGTAACTTTAAAGGAGTCGATGAAATAAATGAAAGATTTCAAGGCCTTGAATTGGTATAAAACATATGGGGCAAAGCCCCTTTTAACAGATGTCTCCTTCCTGATCAGGGGTGGAGACCACGTGGGCTTGATTGGAACGAACGGCTCAGGAAAAAGTACTTTAATGCGTATTTTGGCAGGGGTAGACAGCCTGGACAGTGGGGAGATGGAACACCCTAAGGACTTCAAGGTCACCATGGTCAGCCAAGAGGAAGACTTCGATGAAACACTCACAATCTTTGAAGCTGTCTATGATTCAGAGAGTCACTTGGTCCAAGTCGTGGCTCGCTATCAAGAAGCTGCCCAGCGTCTGGCCCAGTCGCCCCAGGACGAAGACCTCCAAGCTGCCTTTAGCCAGGCAGAGGAGGCCATGAATGCCGAGGATGGTTGGCAATTAGATACGACCATCCATACCGTCCTCAACCAGCTGGGCTTTACAGATTCTTCTTTGCCTATCCGTCAATTGAGCGGGGGGCAAAGGAAACGGATTGGTCTCGCTAAGGCCTTGATTGAAGAGCCTGACCTCCTCCTCCTCGATGAGCCGACCAACCACTTGGACTTTGAGATGGTGGCCTGGCTAGAGAAGTACTTAGCGCATTATAAGGGATCCGTCCTCTTAATTACCCACGACCGCTACTTCCTCGATCGGGTGGCCGGGCGGATCTTCGCCTTGGACCATGGGAGCTTGCGCGAGTACGAGGGGAATTACCAAGCCTACCTCGAAAAAAAGGCCCTTGAAGATGAACAGGAGCGCGAGATTGCCCGCAAGCAAAAGCAGCTCTATAAAAAGGAACTCGCCTGGATGCGGACTGGAGCCAAGGCTCGGACGACCAAGCAACAGGCACGGATCAACCGTTTTGAAGACCTGGAAGGCCAGGTCAAGGGGCAGCGGGGCCCTGACCAAAAACTCAGCATCGACTTCGACCAAGAACGACTGGGTAAAAAGGTCATCGAGTGCCAGGATTTAACAGTGGGTTATGACCCTCAGGCCCCCTTAGTGAAGGCCCTTAATCTCCTAGTACAAAACCGCGACCGGATTGGAATTATTGGCGAGAATGGGGCAGGGAAGACCAGCTTGATGAACACGATTGCTGGCCTCTTACCCCCCTTGTCTGGCCAGGTCGTGATTGGAGAAACCGTCAAAATCGGTTACTTCCAACAAGTCCCCGTTGACTTGCCAGAAGACAAGCGGGTGATTTCTTATATCCAGGAAGAGGCTGAAGACTATGTCTACCGGGATGGGAAGACGCTCAGCGCGTCTCAAATGTTGGAGACCTTCCTCTTTGACCGGTCCATGCATGGGGTGAAGATTTCTTCTCTATCTGGCGGCGAGAAGAAGCGGCTCTACCTCTTGCGTATACTAATGGCCCGGCCCAATGTCCTATTCTTGGATGAGCCGACCAATGACCTAGATATCCAGACCCTAACTATCCTCGAAGACTATCTCGAAGACTTCCCTGGGGCTGTCCTCACCGTAAGCCACGACCGCTACTTCCTCGATAAGGTGGTCGACAAGCTCTTAGCCATCGATGACCAGCACCAAGTAGAGATCTTCTTCGGCTCTTATAGCGACTTCCAGGTACAGGCCAAGCGCACAGACAAGGATAGGGCGGCAGCCAAGACTAGCCAAGCTACCAAGAGCCCAGCGAAGAAGCCGGCTCCGAGCGCGTCGAGCCCCAAAGCCCGGATGACCTACAAGGAGAAGAAGGACTGGGAACAGATTGAAACTGTCATCAGCCAACTCGAAGATAAGATCCAAAAGATTGACGAGGACATGCTAGCCAATGGGGCAGACTACGGCAAACTCGCTGACTTACAGAAAGAAAAAGAAGCGACTGAGGCGGAACTTTTGGAACAGATGACCTACTGGGACTATCTCAGCGAAAAAACTTATTAGGGAGTGACACAATGGCCACACAATACTTAGACTTACTGCAACATATTCTTGACAACGGGAGCTTTAAAGATGATCGGACAGGGGTCGGAACCCTGTCAACTTTTGGCTACCAGATGCGCTTTGACCTGAACGAGGGCTTCCCACTCTTAACCACCAAAAAGGTTGCTTTTGGTCTGATTAAGAGCGAGTTGCTCTGGTTTCTAAGGGGAGATACCAATATCCGCTTCCTGCTCGAACACAATAACCATATCTGGGACGAGTGGGCCTTCAAGAATTGGGTAGAGAGTCCCGGCTACCAAGGACCAGACATGACGGATTTTGGTCTGAGGGCTGAAAGCGACCCGGACTTTGCCCAAGTTTACCAGGAAGAAATGGCGGAATTCCGCCACTTGATGCTGGAAGACGATGATTTTGCTGGCAAATACGGCAATCTTGGTGCAGTCTACGGTAAGCAATGGCGCCACTGGGAAACGCGGGATGGGGGAGAAATCGATCAGATTGCCATCCTCCTCGACCAATTAAGGAACACGCCCGATTCCCGCCGCATGATCCTCAGTGCCTGGAACCCAGAAGATGTGCCAGACATGGCCCTGCCACCTTGCCATACTTTAAGCCAGTTCTACGTTCAAGATGGCAAATTAAGCTGCCAGCTCTACCAGCGGAGTGCGGATGTCTTCCTGGGCGTCCCCTTTAATATTGCTTCCTATGCCTTATTGACCCATCTTTTAGCTCGGGAAGTTGGACTTGGTGTGGGAGAATTTATCCATAGCTTCGGTGATGTCCATATTTATAAGAACCACCTGGACCAAGTAAAAGAGCAATTGACGCGCCAACCCCGTCCCTTGCCCGAACTCGTAATCAGTGGCGATGCGCCAATGGATGAGATGGCTAGTGAAGATATTTATGTCCAAGGCTATGACCCTTACCCCGCCATCAAGGCGCCTGTTGCCGTTTAATACAAGCATTTAATACAGAAGGAGAGATAAGATGTTAATCGCCGTTTGGGCCCAGGCCCGACATGGTGTCATCGGGAAAGATCAGAAAATGCCCTGGCACCTCCCTAATGATTTCCAATTCTTTCGTTCGCAGACCATGTACCATAAAATTGTCCTCGGCCGCAAGACTTTTGAGGGGATGGGCTCTAAGCCCCTGGCCGACCGTCAGACCTATATTCTAACCCGGTCCTCTTCGATTCCTATTAATGGCGATAAGGAGGCCGTTAAGCTCGTCCATGCGGTCGACCCTATCCTAGAACTTGCACAAAAAGAAGACATTTATATTATTGGTGGCAAGCAGATCTACCAGACTTTTTGGCCTTATTTAGACGAATTGCGGGTGACCTATATCGACCACGACGTAGAGGGCGATACCGTCATGGCTCCCGATCTCTCTGATTTCCATTCTTATGCCGAAATCAAGGGGGCCGTTGACGATAAGAACCCTTATCCGCATCGCTTTGTTTGCTACCGGCGGGAGGGCTAATTGATGAAGAAAGAAGCAAATATTTGGCGCCGAGCCTTCTTTATTCTATTAGGCCTAATCCTGGTCCTAGGGCTTGGAGCATGGCTGGTTCTCTCGAGCATCCGTCCCAGCTATCAACCGGTTGACCAGGGGCAAGAGGTGCGAAGTGAAGAAGTTATCCAAGCCGAAGCTCAAGTCAGCCCAGAAGCTTTCAATGCCCTGATGCAGGCCCTCCTAGCTGGCGACCAAGCTCCTTACCGCCTCCACTTAGATGACAAGGTCCACTTGTTGGGACACTTCCAAGTGCTAGGCCAAGAGCTTGCCTATGAGATTCGCGGACAGGCCCAGGCACTTGACGATGGCAATATTGGTTTAACTGTTGAGGCGATTGAAGTCCAAGGACTCGACCTACCGATCGGGACAAGTTTAGCGCTCTTTAGCCGGCTTGTACCAGACCATGTGCCACTCAGTGTGGATCGGTCCCAGGAGGCCCTGATTGTCCGCCTCGACAAGGTCTCCGCAGATAGCCAGCTTGCGATTGCTGCCCAAAGTATTGACCTGCCTAATAATGAGATCAAACTTGCCTTTTCCATGCCTTTGCCTTATGCTTTAGAACAAATAGAAGCTTATCGCCAAGGCCAGTAGAGGAGGGGAACATGTCACTTTCATTTTATCGTTATATCGAACGCTTCAGAGGCCGGGGCCGGTTGGAAGCTGACCCGCGAGAGGCCTTTGCTGAACTCGTTTACCGCGACCTAGACTTTCCGCGCGACAGTAAGGAATTCGATGAGATTAGCTCTTATATTGAAGGCCATAGTGCCTATGCCGACTATATTTCATCCTTTGATGACTTATGGCAAGCCTATGACTATGAACAAGGTTAGAAAGTAGGCTTATATGCAAGAAGATACACAAAAAAAAGATAGTAAGCAGGAAAAACTAAGCCCCCAAAAGAAGGTCAAGCCGGCCCCCAAAAGAGTCGGGCAGGCTGCTCTCTGCCTGTCTCTTGGCTTAGCCCTAGGCATCTTAGGAACGAATGCCTATACAACAGGGCGCTTGCCCTGGGACCTCCTGTCTTCAGAAGGGGCATTGTCGGCTAAAGACCTGCGCAAGCTCCAATACGGCTATCAAATTTTGAGCGACCAATATATTGGTGATGTAAAAAAAGCTGAGCTCCTTAATGGCGCTATGGCGGGCATGGCAGAGGCCGTTGATGATCCCTATACCTCCTATCTAACGGGAGATGCTGCTGAAAGTTTAGATGAGACCATCAAGGGCAGTTTCGAAGGGATTGGGGCCCAGGTCACGACAGAGAATGGTTGGTTGACGATTATCAGTCCGATCAAGGATTCTCCAGCTGAAAAAGCCGGCCTACAAGCCAATGATATCATCTTAGAAGTAGATGGCAAATCAACCAAGGGCCTGTCTACGGAAGAAGCTGTCAAGCTAATCCGTGGCGAGAAGGGGACAGAGGTCGAACTAAAAATTAAGCGAGGCGACCAAGAACAGACAGTCAAAGTGAAACGGGATGAAATCCCAATTGAAACCGTTCATGCTGAGCGGATGGACCAAGCCCCCGATATCGGTCATATCCAGATCTCTGAGTTCTCTGAAACGACCTATGATGAATTGGTCACTAGCCTCAAAAACTTGCAGCAAGAGGGAGCAAAAAAATTTGTTTTAGACGTCCGGGGGAATCCCGGCGGCCTCTTACCTTCAGTTCTGAAAGTTGCTAATATTTTCCTTGAAGATGGGCAAACTATCTTAAGGGTGGAAGATAACCAGGGGGAAGAGCAAGTCTTTAAAGCTAATAGCCAAGACTTGGGAGATTTTAAAGTTAAAGCCCCTCTTGTTGTTTTGATTGATGAAGGCTCTGCTAGCGCCAGTGAAATCTTAGCCGGGGCCCTCCAACAGAGCGGTCAGGTTCCCGTTGTAGGCCAGAACTCCTACGGCAAGGGCTCGGTCCAAACAGTCTTTCCGGTAGACCAAGAGGGGAAGATGAAGGTTACTGTAGCCAAATGGTTGACCCCAGATGGAACTTGGATCAATGAAAAGGGCATCCAACCAGATATTGAGCAAGCCCTACCAGACTATGCCAAGCTGACCCTGATTGATACGAGCCAGCACTATAAAGCTGGCCAGCAATCTGAAGCCATCCTCAATATTCAAAAAATCCTCCACAGCCTCGGCTTTTTAAGTGAGGACCAGGTAACTAGCCGTTATGATCAAGACACGGTTGAAGCCGTTAAAAGCGTCCAAGAAGAAGCGGGCTTAGAAGTAACAGGTGAACTGGACGGAGAGACTGCTCTTCGTTTAACCCAAAAGATGCAAGAGAAAATTAAAGCCAATGATAGCCAGTTGGATAAGGCCATTGACGTCTTGGCGCAAGCTTAGAAAGAAGGCAAATTGATGAAACGATTTTTTAATGAAGTAATTTCTTTTATCCTCCCGATTCTCATTGCGGTTGTCTTAGTCCTAGGGGTGCAAAAATATGTTGCCTTCCCGATTAATATCTCCGGCGACTCCATGGCACCGACCCTTCATAATGGGGATATGGCCATTGCCTACCGCTTGTCGGAACCAGACCGCGGGGATATTGTGGTTTTTCCCGGCCCTGATGCTCCCAATGAAAAATATATCAAACGGGTGATCGGTAAGGCAGGGGATACCATCAAGTACCAGGACAACCAGCTTTATGTCAATGGTGAAGCCGTTGCTGAGGAATACCTGGAACCCCTAAAGGCTGCTAACCCTGGCCAATTGGTGACCCAAAACTTCACTTTAGAGGAACTCACCAATGAAAACACTGTCCCTGAAGGGGAATACTTTGTCCTCGGGGATAACCGACCTGTTTCTAAAGACAGTCGCTACTTTGGCTTTGTCCACAGCGACCAAGTCGAGGGGACAACCAACTTTAGATTCTGGCCCTTGTCTGACTTTGGAAAGATTCAAGAATAAATTTTAACAGAGTGTGACAAAAGTCGGTTAGCCCTGAATCAGCTAACGCATACTATATCTGTAACTCGCTTCGCTTCGAACAGCTATAGCCACTGTCCGCGAACTATGGATGTCAGGGCTGAATTTTGGAGCACGTTTTTAAAGAATAATTCGTATTTTATAAAGAGGCCGGAACTTTTGTCCCAGCCTCATTTTTAATGATAACTACAAAGGAGTGGTAGAAGATGGCAAATATTCAATGGTTTCCGGGACACATGGCCAAGGCTAAAAAAGAGGTTCAAAACCATCTCAGCCAGGTCGACTATGTGATTGAACTCCGGGATGCCCGGGTTCCCGAAAGCAGCAAAAATCCTTTGATTGACCAGATAATCCAGGATAAGCCCCGGATTATTGTGCTCAATAAGGCTGATTTGGCTGATAAAGCCGAAACCCAGGCCTGGGTCGACTGGCTCAACCAGGAGGAGGGCAGCCAGGCTTGCGCCCTAAATAGTAAGAATCCCAAAGAAATGAAGCGCTTTAAGAAAAATTTGTATGACTGGACAGCTCCTGTGCGCGAAAAATGGCAGGCTAAGGGAGTTAAGCATCAAGCAGTTCGTTTGATGATTGTGGGCATTCCCAATGTGGGTAAATCCACTTTTATTAACCAATTCACCCAGAAGAAAAAAGCGCAAGTCGGTAACAAACCTGGTGTGACCAAGGGCCAGCAATGGATTCGCATTGATAAGGACTTTGAATTATTAGATACACCGGGGATTCTATGGCCCAAGTTTGAAGATCCCGAGGTGGGAACTCGGCTGGCTCTCTGCACAGCAATCAAGCAGACCCATTACTACAATGATGACATCGCCCTCTATGCGCTAGCCTTCCTCATGGACTACTATCCTGGCGCCATCGAGGCTAAGTATCCGATTGCAGCCGACCAAGTCCATCCGCCTTATCCCGAACTCTTGATGACCTTGACGGAGAAGATGGGCTTCTTAGAGGATTATGACCGTGCATCGGAAAAAATAATCAAGGACTTCCAAGACGGAGCGATTACCCGGCTAACCCTTGATCGGCTCGCTGACTACCAGCTGGCCCAGGAAGGGGCGTCCCATGACTAAGCGCGAAAGCATCCAAATGATCAAGGACCGCCTCCAAGCTAAGGGCGCCCATTTACAGGCAAGTGACTTGGCGCCCTATGCCCAGGATGAACGCAAGGGAGTCCAACAGCTGCTTAAGACCTACCAAAAACGCCTGCACCAAGCCCAGGAAGAAATGGAGGCTATTCAAGCTCTGAGACGCTATGAGAGCCAGCTGCGTTCCCAGGGCTATCCTTATATCGCTGGGGTTGATGAAGTAGGGCGGGGGCCCCTGGCAGGACCAGTGGTAGCCTGTGCGGTTATTTTACCGGCTGACATGCCTGCCGTTTACTTTAACGATTCCAAGCAGCTCTCCCATAAGAAGCGCCAGGCTTTAGTTGCCGATATCGACAAGTATGCCCTAGCCTGCGAATTAGCCCTCAGCTCAGCTGAACGCATTGATACGATCAACATCCTCCGAGCCACTAAGGAAGCCATGGCGGCCTGTGTTAACCAGCTTCAAGTTAAAGCTTCCTATGTCCTTGTCGATGCGGTAACTATTCCTGGCATTAGCCAGCCTCAAGAGGCCATTATTAAGGGCGATGCACAGATCTATTCCATCGCAGCGGCTTCGATCTATGCTAAGGAATACCGGGACCAGCTCATGGCCGACTATGCGGCCCGCTATCCCCACTACGGTTTCGAACAGAACGCTGGTTACGGGACTAAGGCCCACCTCGAAGCCTTAGCCGAGCATGGGCCATGTCCCATCCACCGCCGAAGCTTTGCCCCGGTAAAAGATTTTATTAAATAAATAAATCATTTGATGAAACTGGCGCGCCTTCGTTTATATATGAATGAAGGAGTTGATAAAATGTTTAACCAGCTAAGCCGTCGCCAGCAAGTGATTTATTTGACCGAATCGGGCCTTGTCCCTTATAGTGAGCGCTATCGCTTACTCGTTGACCCGCAAAAACAAAAAATTAAAATTCCCTCCAAAGCTTATGCTCAGTGGCAAGATTTCTTGTCCCAGTACCCGCCGACTTACTTCCAAGAAGTCTACCAAAAAGAAGGCGTTGTCCCCCTAGTTGTGGGGGACCCTGCTTATCCTAAAGCTCTCTTGGAGACCCATAAGCCTGCCTTGGTTCTTTTCTGCCAGGGGGATATCACTTTATTTAAGCGGCTGTCCCTATCCGTCGTCGGCAGCCGCAAAATGACCACATATGGCCAAGAAGCCTTAAAAAAACTTCTCCCGCCTCTAGTTGAGAAATTGGTCATTGTCAGCGGATTAGCAAATGGAATTGATTGCTTATCCCACCAGATTGCAATAGAAAGGCAAGGGAAAACCATTGCGGTTATAGGGACAGGCCTGGGACAAGTCTATCCTGACCAGAATGCCAGTTTACAAGGCCAGATAGCACGCGACCATTTACTGGTCTCGCCCTTGCCCTACCATGCAGGGGCTAAGCGCTGGCACTTCCCTTACCGGAATGAAATTATTGCCGGTCTATCGGCTGCCTGCCTCGTGGTAGAGGCGGGGCAAAAGAGTGGGTCTTTGATTACTGCCAATTATGCCTTGCAGGCTAACCGGGATGTCTTTGCTGTACCTGGTCCCATCACCCAACCCTTATCGCGGGGGACCAATGAGCTGATCCAAGCTGGGGCCAAACTTATTTTGACCAGCCAGGATATTCTAGAGGAATACAGCCACCTCCTTTGAATCATTTCTACTATAATATAGGACAATTTAAGCAATTTTTTTCTTTGCCTATCATTTTATATTTGACAAAAAATCTTGAATGGCATAATATGAGAATCAATTTGACAGCTTATCCGACAATTCAATCTTTGTCAGCATCTTCTTATTCATCCTGTCGGGTAAATTCGAAAGGAGTTATTCTTTTGGCATATAAGAACCTTGTCATTGTGGAATCACCGACCAAGGCGAAAACCATTGAAAAATATTTAGGTAGAAATTATAAAGTCGTCGCTAGTAAGGGACATTTGCGCGACCTCCCAAAAAGTAAGATGGGGATCGATATTGAAAATGATTACGATCCTTACTATATTACAATCCGGGGTAAGGGCCCCATTATTAAAGAATTAAAGAAATATGCAAAAAAAGCCGAAAACATTTACCTGGCTTCCGACCCGGACCGAGAAGGGGAGGCCATTGCCTGGCACTTGGCCTATATCCTGGGTCTGGATCCTAATGATAAGATTCGGGTAACCTACAATGAGATTACCAAGGAAGCCGTCAAGGAAGCCTTTAAGCACGCCCGGCCCATCGATACGGACCTAGTTGATTCCCAACAAGCCCGGCGCATTTTGGACCGTCTCGTGGGCTATAGCCTCTCTCCAATTCTTTGGTCCAAGGTCAAAAAAGGTCTATCAGCGGGCCGCGTCCAATCAGTAGCCCTTCATTTAATCATCGAGCGAGAAGAAGAAATTAGAAACTTCAAACCGGAAGAATACTGGTCGATCGATGGTGAATTCAAAAAAGGCCGAGAAAAGTTCAAGGCCAATGCCTCTAAGTATAAGGGGAAGAAGCTCGACCTTAAGAACAAGGCCGACGTGGACCAATTGATGGCCCAGATCAGCTCGGATGAGTTCACAATTGCTAATCTCACGAAGAAAGAACGGCAAAGAAAGCCGCAAAAACCTTTCACAACCTCCTCGCTCCAGCAAGAGGCTTCTAAGCGCCTGAAATTTAGGACGCGGAAGACTATGATGATTGCCCAACAGCTCTATGAAGGGATTAATATCGGTAAGGGCAGTGTCGGTCTTATCACCTACATGCGTACCGACTCCACCCGGATTGCTGAAGTGGCTAAGGAAGGGGCCAGTGACTTCATCACGGCTACTTATGGCAAGGAATACCTCGGCAAGAAGGGGCAGGCTAAGACTACAAATGCTAATGCCCAGGATGCCCACGAAGCCATCCGTCCCTCAGCCCCTGACCGGACCCCACAATCAATTGAATCCTATCTCACTAAGGACCAATACAAGCTCTACAGCCTGATTTGGTGTCGCTTTATGGCTAGCCAAATGGCACCAGCTATCTATGACACGGTTGGTTGTGATATTGTCCAAGGCGATGTCAGCTTCCGGGCAACAGGGTCGCAAATTAAATTTGAAGGTTACCAAAAGGTCTATGCTGAGAAGAAAGAAAAGGACAATCCTCTGCCAGACTTGGCCAATGGGGATACGGTGAAAAGTGTCAGCCTGGATCCTAAGCAACACTTCACCCAACCACCAGCCCGCTATACTGAAGCTAGCCTGATCCAGACTTTGGAAGAGAATGGGGTAGGGCGCCCGTCCACCTATTCACCAACCATTGAAACCCTGATCAAACGCTACTATGTCAAGATCGAAGCCCGGCGCTTTGAACCGACAGAGCTCGGTGAAATCGTTAACCAACTGGTCGCTAGCTATTTCCCTGACATTGTCAACGTCAACTTTACGGCTGGCTTAGAAAATGAGCTAGACAAGATTGAAGAGGGGAAGGAAGAGTGGGTAGAGGTGATCGATCGTTTCTACCAACCCTTTGCTAAGGACTTAGAAAACGCCGAAGAAAAGATTGAAAAAATTGTCATCAAAGATGAACCAGCGGGCTTCGATTGCGAAAAGTGTGGCCATCCTATGGTCATTAAGCTCGGTCGCTATGGTAAATTCTACGCCTGCTCCAACTTCCCAGACTGTCGGAATACCAAGGCCATCGTCAAGGAAATTGGCGTCGAGTGTCCTAAGTGCCAGGAGGGGCAGGTCATTGAAAGAAAATCGAAAAAGAACCGCATCTTCTATGGCTGCAGCCGTTATCCAGACTGCGACTTTGCTTCTTGGGACAAGCCCATTGGCCGTCAATGTCCCGTTTGCCAAAGTTACTTGGTTGAGAAGAAGAAACGAGGCAGCAAGCAAGTGAAGTGTAGCCAATGCGACTACCAGGAAAGCGAGCAAAAGGGCGATAATTAGCCTTCCAATAAATGCTAAATTAAGCGACTAGTTAGCGCGCTATCCTCTAGCTTGTAAAATTTATTCAAAGAGATAAAGTCAATTTCCGACTTTGGATGATTTTATCTCTTTTTTTATGTTATAATGTTTAGGTAAAAGAAGGTGAGTGCAATCGACTTGACAGCCAAGGGAAAGGCCTTCCTCAGCTATCTTAAAAATGAAAGGCAATACAGTGAGGAAACCTTCCTGGCCTACCAACATGACCTAGAGGAATTCGTGACCTTTCTTTCTAAGACAAATGTAAACGATTTAAAAGATTTGACTTATCAAGATATCCGCCGTTATTTATTCCAATTACAAAAGCAGGACCTGGCCAAATCATCCGTTGCTAGGCGCTTGAGTAGCCTGCGGTCGGCTTTTAATTTTTTCCAAGAATCTGGTTGGTTAGAGGACAATCCCTTCCAGTATGTCCGCTCGCCCAAGCAAGGTTTGCACCTACCAGACTTTTTCTATGAAGAGGAACTCTTGGCCTTATTCGAAGCGGTCCAGGGGCAGGATCCCCTTAAACAAAGGGACCGGGCCCTCTTGGAATTCCTCTATGCTAGTGGCGCCCGGGTCAGCGAATGTGCTGAGCTGGGCTTAGACCAGGTCGACCTGGATGCGCGGCTGGTGCTCCTCCACGGTAAGGGAGGCAAGGACCGGTATGTGCCTTTCGGAGGTCCCTGTCAAGAAGCGCTCAAAAGCTATCTGGCCGAGGGACGCCAAGAACTCATGGCTAAGGCTGGGGAAGACCACCAGCTCGTCTTTGTTAACTACAAAGGCCAGGGCTTGAGCCGTGAGGGGATTGCTTATATTCTGAAACAAATTGTCAAGCGCAGTGCTTCACAGTTAGCGATTCATCCCCACAAGCTCCGCCACTCCTTTGCAACGCATTTATTGAACCATGGGGCAGACATCCGGACGGTCCAGGAACTATTGGGCCATTCCAGTCTCTCCACTACCCAAATCTACACCCACCTTTCCAAGGAAAGCCTACGTCAGAATTATATGACTTTTCATCCGCGAGCCCAGCGTCAAGGGCACAATTCAAACAAATCATCTCAGGAGGATTAAGAATATGGATATTCAGGACGTATTAGATAAGATTCGCCAGGTTAAACGTGTCGTTCAAACGGAAGAAATTATTTCAGAAGACAAGGGAAGTGACTTTCCTTTCCAACGCTTGGTGGAAGAAATTTCAGAAATCCTTGCTGTTAATGCCTACCTATTAAATTATGAGGGGCAATTGCTGGGCTACTTGTCCATTTTTGATGATATTAACAGTGCTCGAACCCATCAAATGATGGAAGAAAAGCAGCTCGACCCTAATTACATGAAGCGGGTACAAGAACTGACCGTTACCCTAACCAATATCCCAGTTGAAGATGAGCGGACCATTTTCGCTAACGAATATGCCGCTAATTTTCCCAATGGTAAGACAACGATTATCCCTATTATTGGCCATGGCCGGGGGCTGGGTTATCTGATTCTAGCCCGCAAGAAACAAGCCTTCGACGCTGGCGATATGATCCTAGGGGAATACGTGGCAACAATCCTAGCCATTGAAATTGAAAACCTCCTCCACCAGCAAGAGGACCGTCAGCAAAAGAACCGTTTGATGGCCAAGAAAGCTGTGGCTTCCTTGAGTTTCTCCGAATTAGCTGCTATGCGGACGATATTAAAGGACAAAACTGAACCAAGCTTCCGCTTTACTGCCTCACGCTTGGCGGAAAAAGAGGGTCTGACCCGGTCCATTATTGTCAACGGGATTCGCAAGATGGAATCTGCTAATATCCTTTCTTCCCAGTCTCTAGGAACGAAGGGGACCTTCATTGATCTTTATACGGAAGAAAACCTCCATCTCATCCAGCAAACCTTGGAAGAAGAGGAGCGCTAAGCACGCAAAAAGGGACTGGGACAAAAGCCCCAGCCCTTTTTCAAATTAGTTGTCGTTTACCAAAAGGCTCTGATTAAACAGCTAAATGATTCTTTTCCGACCGGTGGGCGATCCTTGACTGATCTTCCATCGGTCGGTCTTCTTGCTCGCACCCTGAGTTAGTAGAAAGCTTAAAGCGCTTCTCTTTTTATTTTTTTGCTCGGAAGCCAAAGGGAACTTTGGATTCTGTACCCTTCATTATGCGTTCGATATTCGTCCGATGCCTGATAATAACTAAGACACTAACAATAACCAGGATGAGCTGAAGGAAAGGATCGCTAGTGAAGACTAAAGAGAGAATTAGGGCGGTTAAGACACCGCAAATACTGGCTAGGCTGACCATACGGAAGAAATACAGGACTAAAAAGAAAGCCCCAATCCCTAGAAGGGAAATCAAGGGCACATAGAAGAGTCCCATGCCGAAACTGGACGCTACGGCCTTGCCCCCCTTGAAATGGAGGAAGATCGAATAGCTGTGGCCAAGGATCACCGCGATACCAAAGACCAGGGGGTGCCAGGTAAAGGCGTCAAAGCCCTGGGCCGCTAAAACGACCAGGCCGGCCTTGAGCATATCACAGACAAAGACCAGTAGGCCACCGTTTCGGCCAAAAGCGCGAAAGGCATTGGTCGTCCCAATATTGCCCGAGCCGTAATCACGGAGGTCGATCTTATAGAAGACGCGACCAATCACAAGGCCGAAGGGGATGGAGCCGAGTAAATAGGCAAAGATTAAAAAGAATAAATTGAATAACATTTTTTCACCTGCTTTTTTGACATGCCTTTATTATAACACTATTCGCCCACTGCGGTTTAAAAAAATCAAAACAGGCCAGGCTAAGCTTCAAAAGAAAGAAGCATTGTGCATTTTGTCAAAATCAAGTAAGATGATAAAAGATGTCTTTAGAGACGCGATAAGATTAATTGGATTAAAGGGGACATGCGTAAGATGACCAAAAAACAAACACAATATGATGAAAGTTCCATCCAGGTCTTAGAGGGCTTGGAAGCTGTCAGAAAACGTCCTGGGATGTATGTAGGGTCAACCGATAGCCGGGGCCTCCACCACTTGGTCTATGAAATTGTCGATAATTCTGTCGATGAGGCCTTGGCAGGCTACTGCGATGAAATTGACGTCTGCATCCATCCAGACAATTCCGTAACGGTTAAGGATAATGGCCGGGGCATGCCCATCGGCAAACATGCGACGGGCCGGCCCACCGTAGAAGTAATCCTCACCGTCCTCCATGCAGGGGGGAAGTTCGGTGGGGGAGGCTATGCCACTTCCGGCGGCTTGCACGGGGTTGGCTCTTCTGTCGTTAACGCCCTCTCTTCGTCTTTAGAAGTCACTGTCCGCCGTGATCAAAAAGAATACCAGCAAAGCTTTAAGGAGGGAGGAAAGCCGGGCAAACCCAAGCTAAAAACGATCAAATCCAAGGCAAGCGGTACCCAAATTCACTTTAAACCCGATGAAAAGATCTTTGGTAAGGCCCAATTCGATCGAAAAATCCTACAAGAACACCTGCGTGAGTCAGCTTTTTTGATGAAAAATCTAAAGATTAATTTCAAAGATGAAAGAGAAGACTTCGAAGAAAGCTACCACTATGAAGACGGGATTGTCGCCTTCGTTAAATACCTCAATGAGGATAAGGATGTCCTCCACGAGACGGTCTACTTTGAAGATACAGCGACAGAAACCGGGATTGAAATGGAGCTCGCCTTCCAATACAATGATGGCTATTCGGAAACCATCCTATCCTTTGTCAATAATGTACGGACAGCAGATGGGGGAACCCATGTGTCAGGACTCAAGACGGGGCTCACCAAGGCTTTCAATGAATATGCCCGGAAGACCAACCTGCTCAAACCTAAAGAAAAGAACCTGGAGGGAAGCGATGTGCGTGAAGGCTTCACGGCTGTCTTATCCATCCATGTGCCGGAAGAATACTTACAATTTGAAGGACAGACCAAGAGTAAGTTAGGGACCCCCCAAGCCCGGTCTAGCGTAGAAGCCATGGTTAATGAGAAGTTAGGCATCTACCTGCTCGAGAATGGAGAATCTGCCCAGCACTTGGTCCGCAAGGCGCTCAAAGCCCGGGAAGCCCGGGATGCTGCTAGGAAGGCTCGGGAAGAGAGCCGTAAAGGTAAAAAGAGCCGCAAACGCGATACCCTCTTGTCTGGTAAGTTGACCCCAGCCCAAGGGAAGAATGCCAAGCGCAATGAACTCTTCCTAGTCGAAGGGGATTCAGCTGGAGGCTCTGCCAAGCAGGGACGGGACCGGAAGTTCCAAGCCATCCTTCCCCTCCGCGGCAAGGTCTTAAACACCGAGAAGGCCAGTATGCAGGATATCTTAAAGAACGAAGAGTTAAACACCATTATTTATACCATTGGCGCCGGGGTCGGGGTAGAATTTGAACTGGCTGATGCCAATTATGATAAGGTGATTATCATGACGGATGCGGATACGGACGGCGCCCATATCCAAGTCCTCCTGCTCACCTTCTTCTATCGCTACATGCGGCCCTTGATCGAAGCTGGCAAGGTCTACCTCGCCATGCCCCCGCTCTATAAGGTGTCTAAAGGCAAGGGCAAAAAGGAGAAGATCCGCTATGCTTGGACGGATGAGGAACTTTCCCAAGTGACCCAAGAAGTGGGGCGGGGCTATACCCTCCAACGCTATAAGGGGCTAGGGGAGATGAATGCCGACCAATTATGGGAAACGACGATGAACCCTGAATCGCGTACCCTGATTCGCGTCACCCTAGATGACCAATCCCTAGCTGAGAAGCGAGTCTCTGTCTTAATGGGGAACAAGGTTGCGCCAAGACGGGAGTGGATTGAAGGTAATGTCTCCTTTACGATGGATGAAGAGGACAAGCTCCTAGAGGCGGCTAGCCAAGAGAGTGATCCCCAGATGGAAGAAGAAGTAGCCAGTCAGTTGGCTGACCAATCCTCTGGTCTTGAAGCGGACCAGACGAGCCTATTTGATGATGAGGAGTTTTAATGCATGACAGTTGATATTCAAGAATTATCTCTAGAAGATGTAATGGGGGACCGCTTTGGTCGCTATTCCAAGTATATTATCCAAGACCGGGCCTTACCGGACATCCGCGATGGCCTGAAACCCGTCCAGCGGCGGATTCTTTATGCCATGTTTGTCGATGGCAATACCTCCAGTCATAATTTTAGGAAGTCTGCCAAAACTGTGGGGAATGTTATCGGGAACTACCATCCCCATGGCGATATCTCGGTTTATGATGCGATGGTGCGGATGAGCCAGGACTGGAAGAACCGGGAAGTGCTCATTGAGATGCACGGCAATAACGGCTCCATGGACGGGGACCCAGCGGCTGCCATGCGTTATACGGAAGCCCGTCTCTCCAAGATTGCCGACGAACTCTTGGCCGACTTGGACAAGCAGACGGTAGAAACCATGCTCAACTTTGATGATACCGAAGAAGAACCCACGGTCCTCCCTGCTGGCTTTCCCAACCTGCTCGTCAATGGAGCAGCAGGGATTTCAGCCGGCTATGCCACTGAGATTCCTACCCATAACCTGGGCGAAGTGATCGATGCAACCAATTATTTGATCGACCATCCCAAAGCCAGCTTGGACAAGCTCATGGAATTTCTTCCTGGGCCTGATTTTCCAACGGGAGGGATTATCCAGGGTAAGGATGAGATCCGTAAGGCCTACGAGACAGGGCGGGGCAAGGTCGTTGTCCGGTCCAAGCACCAGATGGAAACTTTGCGCTCTGGCCGCCAGCAGATTGTCATCGATGAATTGCCTTTTGAGGTCAACAAGTCCGACCTGGTCAAACGGATGGATGAATTGCGCTTGAACAAGAGTATCGAGGGAATCAGTGAAATCCGCGATGAAAGTGACCGCAACGGCCTGCGCATCGTCATTGAATTGAAGAAGGATGCCAATGCCCATGCCATCCTCCAGTATTTCTATAAAAACACCAACCTGCAGATTAACTATAATTTCAATATGGTCGCTATCAACCAACTGCGTCCCCAACAGGTAGGCCTAAAGGATATCCTATCGGCCTATATCAGCCACCGCCAAGAAATTGTCACACGGCGGACTCAATTCGACTTAGACAAGGCCTCCCAACGTTTGCATATCGTGGACGGTTTAATTAAAGCCATCAGCATCCTCGATGAGCTCATCCAAACGATTCGTCAGAGCAAGGACAAGAAAGACGCTAAGCAAAACATCATGGCTCAATTCGACTTCACCGATAAGCAAGCGGAAGCCATCGTTAACCTCCAACTCTACCGGCTAACCAATACGGATATCACTAGCCTCCAAGAGGAAAAACTGAGCTTAAACGAAGCCATTGCCTCCTACCAAACCATCCTAAGCCAGCCCAAGGTCTTGCTCAAGGTCATCAAAAATGAACTTAAAGCCATTAAAAAGGCTTACAATAATCCGCGGCGGAGTGAAATCCAAGACGAGATCAGTGAAATTAAGATTAAAAAGGAACTCCTTATCCCTGAAGAGCAAGTCATGGTCCTTATCAGCAATTACGGCTATGTCAAGCAGACCAGCTTGCGGTCTTACCGGTCTTCTGAATTAGAAGACCTAGGTCTAAGAGAAGGGGACCATGTCCAATACATGGCTGAACATTCCACTCTTGACCAGTTGATCTTTATTACTAACAAGGGGAATTATATTTTCCAGCCAGTCCATGAACTCCAAGAGCTCAAATGGAAGGACCTGGGGGAACATATATCGCAAAGAGTTAACTTTGCGAATGATGAACAAATTATCAAAGTTCTCCCATATTCTAAAGATAGCAAAGACAATGTTTTGCTTATTAGCCAGGCTGGCATGATTAAGCAAACGCCATTAGCTGACTTCAAAGAGTTCCGCGGCTATAAGAAACGTTCAGCGATTGCTATGACCCTAACAGACGATAGGGACCAGCTCGTGGATGTCTACCAAATTGCTGGTCAGACGGACCAAAGCCAGGCCCAGATTATTATCTTTACCGAATTTGGCTTCAGCCTCCGCTACAGTATTGATGAGATTAACCAGGTGGGGCTCCGGGCCAAAGGAGTGAAGTCGATTAATCTCAAAGAGAAAGACCGGGTGGTTAACGCAGTCTACCAAGACCAGGTGGATGACCAAGCCCAAGTGATCTTATTTACCCAAAGAGGTCATGCGAAACGCTTACGCTGGGAAGAAATTGCTAGTCTTGGCCGGGCCAAACGAGGTCTGGTGGTTCTCAAGGAACTGAAGACCAAAGCTCATCGGCTCTTAGCAGCTCATGCCGTCCAAACAACCCAAGACTTATTTGAACTCTACTGTGCTAATGGCCAGCTCAAGCAAATACGCGCTGTTGAGGTCCCCATTGCGGACCGCTATTCCAATGGCAAGGCCTTGCTCGATGAAAAGAAGGAAGGGGAACTTATGCGCGTGACGCCGCTCATTAACCTCGACCAATTAGAAGGCAAGGACTAGGCCTTTCACTTTCCAAAAACGACTTTGGCCTGTTATACTGGTTATAAAGACTGACAAGCTGAACAGCTTTAGAGGAGGCGTTGCTTAATGACTATTCCATACTATACCTTACATAACGGGGACCAAGTTCCCCAAGTCGGTTTAGGAACCTATAAGCTCAAAGGTCGGGCTGGGGTTGACAGCATTAAGGCCGCACTAGCAATGGGCTACCGCTATTTAGATACGGCTTATAATTATGAAAACGAAGGCACGGTCGGCCAGGCCATCCGCGAGTCCGGTCTGGGACGCGATCAGATTCAAGTTGCGAGTAAATTGCCGGGTCGCTACCATACTTATGACCTGGCCCTAACAGCTATTGAAGAGTCACTCTACCGGGCCCAATTGGACTACTATGACTATTACTTGATCCATTGGCCTAATCCCAAACAAGGCCATTATGTTGAAGCCTGGCAGGCTCTGATTGAAGCTAAGAAGCGTGGCTATGTTAAGGCTATCGGGGTCAGCAATTTCTTGCCTGACCACATCGACCGCTTGATTGAAGAGACCCAGGAAGTGCCCGTCATGAACCAGGTAGAAACCCATCCTTACTTCCAGCAAGCTAAGCAGATTGCTTACGACCAGGACCATGATATCTTGACCCAGGCCTGGAGTCCGCTTGGCCGGGGCTCTGAGAAGATGTCCGAATCGATCTTAGAACAGGACCTTATCCAAGCCATCGCTAAGAAACACCATAAGAGCCCAGGTCAGATCGTCCTGCGCTGGCACTTACAGATTGGCACCATGCCCATCCCTAAGTCGAGCCATGCCGACCGTTTAGAAGAGAACTTTAAGGTTTTTGACTTTGAACTCGATGCTGACGATATGGCGCAAATCGCTCGTTTAGACCATCCCAATGGACGAACAGGGGCACAAAATCCAGCGGTTTATGAAGAATTTTAAGCCCCAACCAGGCTTTTGTGCTAAAATAGAGGCAGAAGTTTTTTAGAAAAGAGGAGATTTTGTGAGTAAAATTCTTGTTTTTGGACACCAAAATCCAGACACAGATGCGATTACATCCGCTATCACTTACAGTCATTTGTTGAATCAATTAGGGGAGGAAGCTGAAGCCATTGCGCTCGGTGACTTAAACCCAGAGACCCAGTTTGCTTTAGAAGCCTTCTCTGTTGATGCCCCACGCGTGGTCAAAAAAGTAGCAGGAGAAACAGACTTAGTTGCCTTAGTTGACCACAATGAGTTCCAGCAATCTGCTGAAGATATCCGTGACGTACAAATTCATTCCGTCGTGGACCACCACCGGATTGCGAACTTCGAAACCGCAGCACCTTTGGCTTATACAGCACGTCCTGTTGGTTGTACCCAAACCGTCATTTATGGTCTCTACCAAGTTCATGGCGTTGAAGTGACCAAGGAAATTGCAGGCTTAATGCTTTCTGGTCTGATTTCAGATACCTTGCTCTTAAAATCACCAACATGTACCGAAGAAGACAAGCAATTAGCCGGCAAACTAGCTGAAATCGCTGAAATTGACCTGGAAGCTTACGGCCTCGACATGTTACGGGCAGGGGCTGATGTTTCTGAAAAATCTGCCCTTGAAATTGCAGATGGTGACGCTAAGTCCTTTGAACTCAACGGACATTCTGTTCGCATTGGACAAGTCAATGTGGTTGACGTCAATGACGTCCTCAAGCGTAAGGAAGATATGCTCCAAGTTATGCAGAAAGAAACCGCAGAAAAAGGCTACGATGCTTTCTTCTTAGTGGTAACGAATATCTTGACCAATGATTCCGAAGGCTTACTCGTTTCGAATGTTGACCTTGTTGAACACTTTGAAAAGGCCTTTGACGGTAAGATCGCAGACTCTCAAATTGCCTTGCCAGGCTTAGTTTCTCGCAAAAAGCAAATTGTACCTCCATTAACGGAAGCTTTCGAAGAAGCTTAGGAGAGAAATAGAATAATTAAAAACGAGGTTGGAAGCAAAACTCCAGCCTCGTTTTAACTAGGGGTTATGTTATGAAGAAAATGGAAATTGTGGTAGTTGGCGGGGGCGAACTAGGCCAGGAATTGTGTTATCTCTTGAACAAGGAGGGGCATGAGATCACCCTGATTGACCAGTCCCAGCAGGTCATTGATAAGCTCATTGAGGTTTTAGATATCCAGGGCATCTGCGGCAGCGCCACTAATTTGGAAACCTTGCGTGAAGCCAATGTCGACCGCTGTGATGTCTTTATCAGCGTCACCAACCTCGATGAGGTCAATATTATTTCGGCCGTTCTCGCGGAAAAAATTGGCGCTCGCTACCGGATTGTCCGCTCGCGCTCAGGGGAATATACAGCGCATGAAGACTTCATCCGCGAGCACTTGGGCATTAACTATGTCATCAACCAGGATAAGGAAGCGGCCAAGGAGATTGTTACTGTCTTAGACTATCCGGCTGCTATCCATGTGGAGAAATTCTACTATGACCGGATCAAGCTCCTACAGATCCGGCTGACAGCCCAGAGCCCTATTCTTAACTGGTCCGTGGCCCAGGTCCGACAGAAATTAACGGATATTGTCATCTGCCTGGTGGAGAGGGGCGACCATGTCTTTATTCCGCACGGGGATGATTACTTGCGCCAGGACGATCAGATTCACATTATTGCAACCAATGAGGTCCTCAGCCAGTCGGCCTATATGGCTGGCCACAAGGAGCGGACCCATTACCGCTCAGTCATGATTATCGGCGGAAGTCGGATCAACCGCTACCTGGTCCCCTTATTAGCCAAGCGTGGTATCCACATTAAATTAATTGAAAAAGACCGCCAACGTGCCCAACTCCTCGCTGAAGAAATCGACCAAGCAGAGATTATTTTAGGCGACGGGACTGACCAGCGCTTCTTGCGGGAGCACCGGCTCAACCGCCACGATATCGTGATTTCGATGACCGATTCCGATGAAGAAAACCTCATGCTGTCCCTCTTCGCCCATGAAGAAGGGGTGAAGAAGAACATCACCAAGGTCAACCGGCCCAAGCTCGTTCGCCTCTTAAATGCGGAGAACTTGGATGTCATCGTTTCTCCTCGCATCTCGGTCTCGGATGCTATTATCCGCCATGTGCGGGCCATACCAGAGAACAATAGCTCGCTCTTGGGCTATGCCCGTCTGGCTGTCGATAAAGAAATGGCAGAAGCTATGGAATTTCAGGTGAGCGCAAGGGACCGAGTCACCCAAGCGCCCATCAAAGATCTAGCTATCAAAGACCATGTGCTCTTGGGTATGATTGTGCGCCAGGATCAGCTCCACATTCCATCTGGGGATGACCAGCTCCAGGCAGGGGATGATGTTTTAATCTTTAGCTCTTGCCGGGATATTTTTACTTTAGATGATATCCTAGAAGGAGGTGGACGCAGCTAGCCATGAATACTTCCTTTCTACGTTTCATTATCGGTCGTTTGCTTATGATCTTAGGGCTCTTGATGGTGCCTTCGATTCTAGTTGGGCTCTATTATGGGAATCCTGGCCGGGTCATCTGGGCCTTTGTCCTTACCATTGTCCTCTGTGAACTTTTAGGCTTTGCCTTGTCCTACCGCCAACCGAATTCAGATATTTTCTACCAGCGAGAAGGCTTTGCCCTGGTCAGCTTAATCTGGTTGCTCTATTCTTTCTTTGGCGCCTTACCTTTTTACTTGAGCCAGTCAGTAGGGAACTTTATCGATGCCTTCTTTGAATCCGTCAGTGGCTTTACCACAACAGGGGCCTCTGTCCTCAGTTCCAGCCTCCATATCCTCCCCGAAGCATTAATGTTCTGGCGGAGCTTTACGCTGCTGATTGGTGGGATGGGGATGTTGGTCTTTATCTTATACATCCTGCCGAATTTTGGGGCTAGGGGAGTCTACGTCATGCGGGCTGAACTACCAGGCCCCGTCTTTGGTAAGGTTGAGTCCCGCGTCTCCAGCTCAATAAATATTCTCTACAGCATTTATTTAGTTATGACCCTCGTCGTTATGGTCCTCCTCCGCCTAGGCCAAGTGCCTTGGTTTGAAGCGGCGCTCTTAGCCATGGGAGCCTCGGGAACAGGGGGCTTTAATATCTACAGCAATTCTATTGCCCACTATAATAGCGATTATGTCGACTTGGTGATGGCTTGTGCCATGTTCATCTTCGGCATGAGCTTTAACTTCTTTTACTTGTTCTATGTTGGCAAATGGAAGCAAGTCCTCCGCAGTGAAGAATTGCGCTGGTATGTGGCTATCATTGCCTTGGCCAGCTTGATTATCTTTCTTAATATTAACGGCCTCTACCAGAGTCCCATCCAAGCCCTCAAAGATGCCTTCTTTAATGTGGTGTCTGTCAATTCAACCACAGCCTATACCAATGTTTCGATTGCTAATTGGCCGGTAACGACAGATATCGTGCTGCTCTTCCTTATGTTTACCGGGGCCATGTCAGGGTCGACGACTTCAGGTTTGAAAATGGTCCGTATTGCCATCTTCTTCAAGTCCATCCGACAAGAAATCCGCCGGGTCCTCGCGCCCAACCGGGTCCAACCCATTAAATTCGATGGCAAGCGGGTCAACCACGACACCCAACGCTCCATTGCCTTCTACCTAATGACTTACCTGGCTGTTTTCTGCTTGGTTCTCTTTATCCTAAGCCATTACACCCAGAGCTTCAGTGGGGCCTTCAATGCAGTGATTGCTACCCTGAATAATATTGGTTATGGCCTTGATCTACTAGGGCCAGGGGAAGATTATGCCCAACTTGCTCCTTTTGCCAAGTTTATCATGTGCCTGACCATGCTGATGGGGCGGCTTGAAATCTACCCGATCCTATTAACCCTAACACCCAGGGTATGGAAAAAATATTAAAAGAAAAACAGCTCAAGCCTTGGCCTGAGCTGTTTTTCTTCATAGTCTACTATCTGCTTAAACGGTTTTGTTAACCGATGCATCATAAATCGCATCGATGGCTGTCTTGAGTTCTTGGTGGAATTCTTCGTCTGATTGGTTAGCGCGCAAGGCATTGGTTAAGGCACGGGAGAAGCTAGCAATCACACCTTCATTTTGGCGGAGCTTGTCATTGGCTTCGTCGAGTGCATAGCCACCGGATAGGGCAACGACACTCAAGACTTGAGGGTGGTCAACTAATTCTTTGTAAGCATTGTTAACGCTTGGCAGGGTTAATTTAAGCATTACCACCTGGTCGTCCGCTAATTGGTCAAGTTCTTTGAGAATCTCTTGTTTGAGCACTTCCTCAATCTCAGCCTTATCTTCCGCATGGATATTGACCTCTGGCTCAACAATAGGCACTAGACCAGCTGCAATTACTTGCTTAGCTAAGTCAAATTGTTGGCTGACTACCTTTTTAATGCCTTCAGGGTTCAATTCTAGAATATTAGAACGTTCCTTGGTACCGAAGATACCGCGTTCATTGGCACGGGCTAATAAGTCGTCAAGATTAGGGATATCCTTCATGACTTGGACGCCATTTTCAATTTCAGCAAGGCCCTTATCAATCTTAAGGAAGGGGACAATGCCTTTATCAGCCAAGTAAGTGGCTGTATATTTACCTTCAACTTGGCGATCCATCGTTTGCTCAAATAGGATAGCACCGAGAATCTTATCCGAATTAAAGGCTTCATCCGTCATAATGCGGGTCCGCATCTCATGAACGAGATCAAACATTTCTTCTTCACTGGAGTATTGGTCCTCAGAAACACCATAAGCGGCTAAGGCCTTAGGAGTTGAACCACCGCTTTGGTCTAAAGCAGCGATAAAACCGTCTCCTGATTTTACACGGTCAAACTGTTCTTGGTTCATAGTATATAAGACTCCTTTACTTAAATTCTATTTGAGACAAAAACAAGTGCCAATCGTCTCAGCATCATTATAACAAAAATGAACTTATCTTCAAAGGGAAGGCCTATTTTAAAATACCCATTGCTTATCATAATATATATTATGTTAACTAAAATATGAGAAAAAGAGTCACTTCTAATAAAAGCTCATTTATGAATATATATATGAATAATTGTTCATCATTACTCTTAGTCCTCTAGCTAAGCTCTCTTGTATAGCCCCAGTCTCTTTTTCTTTGCCAGCTTAGCGCTACTTGTTCCAAGTGTTCCTTAATCCTTAAGACCAGCTGCTTCGATGGCTGAGTCACTGACACTGGTCATGTCGGTCCAAAATTCTCTTTTAGCATTTCACAAAGTCATTTCGAATTTAAAGCAAAAATCCTTCAAATTTGAATTGTTTACTTCATGTCACTGACTCTCTCTCAAATGTTGGGCATTGCAAGCCTTTTCTTAAAAGCTTAGCCTAAAAGCCACCATAACACGCTCAGTCAATTTCTAGGAGGCTTTGCAAGCTGGTCAAGCCTTCGTCTTAGATGAGCTAAGTGCTTGACCTCTCATAGGCCTTCTGTGCTAAACTAGAAGCAATGAATGAATAATAGATAGGATGTGTTGGATAATGGAGATTCAGGTTTCTGATGCGGCGGTAAATTTCTTTAAAGAAGAAGTGGCGCCCGGTCCGGGCCAAGGAATCCGTATTTACGGTAAGGTTTACGGGTCAACCAATGTGCACGATAATTATTCGGTTGGAATCCTTGTTGAAGCCCCAGAAAATGTCTTCGCCCAAGTGGAAAAAGATGGCTTATTAATCTTTGCTGAGGACGAAGATCAGTGGTTCTTTGAAGACTACAACTTAGAAATTGATTATGACAGCGAAGAAGATGTGCCTACTTATTACTTTATCTCTTCCGATCCCGAAGAAGCTGCCAAGCAGCGGGAAATTGATGCCCAATCTGGCGCCTCTGCCCACTAAAGAAAGCGTGATTAAATGACAAGTATGCATGTCAAAGCCCAAGTGATTGACCACTTGCATTTGGAGCTGACAGTTGATGGCCACACTTATGAATTAGACCATGACCGCCCTCAATCCTCTTACCAAGCCCAAGCTACGACGCCGGCTGGTGCCCTCTTAGTGGGACTGGCTGGTTGTAAGCTGATGCTGGCCCAATCTTACTTAGCCAGCCGACACATCGAAGGCGTCACCGTTTCGCTTGACTTAGAGGCTAATTTGGGCCGAGATGACCAGCGTCAGCGTAATCTTCAAGCCGATATTCGCTTAAATATCGAGGGTGACTTGACCGACAAGCAGCAAGAAAACCTGCAGCGATACGTTGATAGCCAGTGTGCGGTTGAACAAATCATTTTGAGCGAAAGCAATCAAATTCAAACCCACTACCAGTTTAATTAGAATCATTTAAAATAAAAGCGAGTCTAGAAGCTTGTTAAAGCTCTTCTGGACTCGCTTTTCACATAAAATTGCCTTTAAATATTGGCCAAGAAACTTCCGATGCCATAAGCCGCGGCAGCTGCTAGGCCCCCAACGACTAACATTTCGAGACCCGATTTGAAGCTATTTTCTTTAGTCACAGAAGCTTTGGCAACCCCTAAGATAAAGAGCATAGTGAAGGTCATGACAATTGAGAAAGGAAAACTATAAGGCACTAATTGGGAATTAAAGTAAGCTAGGATAAAGATAATTAAAGGAAAGAGACCAAAGAAAGCAAAAGAGAAAAAAGTAATACAGGCATTAGTCAGAGGCTGAGAGGCTTCTTCCTCCCCAACAGAGAGGACTTTCATCTGGGTATCGACATCATGCTGGGAAAGTTTCTCCGCAATAAGCTGGGCCTGGTCGCTGTCTAGGCCCTTACTTTCGTAGGCTTCTTGGATGTGGACATGATTGAGTTGGGGGTTATTTTTAAGCTGTTTGGCTGTTTCTAAACGTTCAAAGTCGTCATAGGCCCGCTCGGACTTGCTGGACAGGTAGTCGCCAACAGCCATGGAAATGCCGTCAGCAAGCAGGTTGGCAAAGCCGAGGATGATAATGACCTCCATCTTAAGTTCGCCACCAATTGCCCCTGCCACCACTGCAAAGGTTGTAATGATCCCGTCCAGACCACCATAGACCATGGACTTAACCCCTTCACCACGGTTAAAATTTTCTACTTCACTTGCCATCACTCAACACTCCTTTTCTATTTTATTTAGAAAGAATCTAATCGATAAAAAAAGCACGCTGAAAGACAGTTGAAACTGCCTCACAGCGTGCAAAAAGCGCTCTGCTGTCGGAAGTCTCACCTCCCGACCGGGTTTTGGATTCTAAAATCCGCCACTTGCTCTCATCGATTATTTAACTTTCTGTATTCATTATAAATAATCCATTTCATTATGTCAAGCTATATTATAATAATTATAATATAAAACTCCCAAGTAATGCTTGACTGATTCGCCAGCAAGTTTTACTTGGGAGTTTTTCCGTGTTGAGATGTTAAATCGACCACTAAGCCTCTCTCAGCCGCTGACGGACATCAAGAATTAATTCTTCTAAGCTTTCAATGCCTAGTTCATCCATTCTTTGCGGGAGGGCTTGGATTAATTTCGGGCAAATATAGGGATCTGTAAAGTTAGCGGTTCCCACAGCTACAGCTGAGGCGCCCGCCATAAACATTTCAAGAACATCGTCGACTGTAAAGACACCGCCCATGCCAATAATCGGGAGATTAGAATGGCTGGCCACCTGGTGGATCAGGCGAATGGCGACAGGTTTAATGGCTGGCCCCGACAAGCCCCCGGTTTGGTTGGCCAGGATGGGCCGGCGCGTCTTGAGATCAATCCGCATACCCAAGAGCGTATTAATCATAGTGAAACCATCTGCTCCCCCTGCCTCTATGGCTTCAGCAATGGGCAGGATATCCGTCACATTGGGAGATAACTTAGCATAGACTGGCACCTTAGCCACTTTCTTGACCGCTTGGATCAAATCGAAGGCAACTTCTGGGTCAGTACCAAAAGTAATCCCCCCTTCCTTCACATTAGGACAAGAAATATTGAGTTCAATGGCCTTGACATTGGGTGCGTCGCCGATACGTTCGCAAACGATCACATAGTCTTCCTGGGAGGAGCCGGCAACATTGGCAATAATCGGCAAGTCCTCATAGACCTCCAGTGCCGGTAAATACTCCTTCATAACAACTTCTAGGCCGGGGTTTTGTAAACCAATGGCGTTGAGCATCCCAGAAGGCGTTTCGGCCACCCGGGGCGTAGGATTCCCCAATTTTTCCAGGGGACTGGTGGCTTTGACCATGATGGAGCCGAGCTGGTTTAAGTCGTAGTATTTGGCGTATTCCTTTCCGAAGCCAAAGCAACCGGAAGCGGGAATGATCGGATTTTTCAAGTTAAGGCCGGGTAATTGAACAGCTAAACGATTGGTCATTAGAGGACCACCTCCTTGGCTTGGAAGACAGGGCCATCTTCGCAGACTTTTTTAGTCCGGATCTGACCTTGGGGACCATCTTCAGACGACCGACAGACACAAGCTGCACAGGCGCCCATCCCGCAGGCCATACGCTCTTCTAGGGACAATTGGATATTGTCTGTCCCCTGGCAGGTCTGGTAGACCGCCTTGAGGAGGCCGTTGGGACCACAGGCAAAGACGGCATCAGGCTGGATACTTACTGATTGGACAAGCTGGCAGACATTGCCGTGAAAGCCGTAGGAGCCGTCATCGGTTGACACATGGGTGGGCCCCAAGACGCTAAAGGCCGCTTCATAGAAGACCGCCTCCCCACTGGCATAACCGAGGAAATGATGGCAGCGGACCCCTTTTTGACGGAGCTGGACAGATAATTCATAAAGGGGTGGAATGCCAATCCCACCACCTATTATGAAGGCATGGTCCCCAGCTTCTAGCTGGGACAAGTCAAATCCCCTACCTAATGGCCCCATCACATCGAGGCGATCACCACTGGTCATTTCAGAGAAAATGCGCGTGCCATCCCCTTCCACTCGGTAGATGATGCGGCAGGTGCCATGTTCTTTATGGATCCGGTTGAGGCTAATAGGCCGCCGGAGCAAGAGGTCTTGCCGGGGCACCCGGATGTGGATAAATTGTCCCGATTCCCCCATTTCTTGGACAAGGTCTCCTTTTAAGGTCATTTCAAAGATTCTAGGTGCAATTTCTTCCTGCTTGATGATGGTCATCATCTCCTGGCGCATGTCCTTTCCCCTTTCTATACTTGATTAAATGGCTTGAATTGAGAATGCTCGTGCTTGCATCACACGCAAGATGGCGCGAGCTGTATCCAAGGAGGTAAAGAGCGGACCCCCTTGTTCGATAGCAGCTTGGCGGATAGCAAAACTATAATCCTGACTCTTATCCTCATCCTGGGACACCCGGTTGACGACAGCTTGGATAGATCCTGAATGGATGGCTTCTCTAACCGATGGGCCCTGACCATTTGGACTCTGCCCTTCAATGGCTCGGACAGTCAATCCCTGTTCTTCAAAATAAGCAGCCGTATGCCTTGTTGCTACGATACCATAGCCTAGTTCAGCAAAGGCTCGAGCCAAGTCATAGGCCTCTTCCTTGTCTTCATCCGCAATGGTAAAGAGCAAGTTGCCATGGTCTGGCATATGGAGACCAGCTGCTTCAAAGGCCTTATAGAGGGCCTTGTTGCTGTCGCGGTCACCGCCCATAACTTCTCCTGTCGACTTCATCTCAGGGCTGAGATAGGAGTCGACTTGGTTCAACTTAGTAAAGGAGAAGACCGGTGCCTTCACATAGACTTGGTCCCTTTCAGGAGCTAGGCCACTTGGATAACCCAGGGCCGTAATTTTTTGACCGAGAATAGCCTTGGTTGCGAGCTGGGCCATCGGGATATCCGTAACCTTACTTAAGAAAGGAACGGTCCGGCTGGCCCGCGGATTCACTTCAATGACATAAACTTGGCCTTCGTAGATGACAAATTGAATGTTCATCATACCGATGCAGTTTAAACCAAGAGCGAGTTTCTCAGTATAGTCCAGGATGGTCGCCTTAATCTCATCAGAGAAAGATTGAGGCGGATAGATCCCCATCGAGTCGCCGGAGTGGACCCCAGCATGTTCGATATGTTCAAGAATACCTGGCACAAGAACATTTTCCCCATCACAGATAGCATCGACTTCACATTCATAGCCTGGCAGATAGCGGTCAATTAAGACCGGATGTTCTGGCGAAGCCTTGACCGCATTGGCCATATAATTCTCTAAGTCAGCCTGGTGGTCAACGATCTGCATGGCCCGTCCCCCGAGCACATAAGATGGACGAACGAGTACGGGATAACCGATAGCATCCGCAATGCGAACAGCTTCTTCTGGGCTCCTGGCAGTATCTCCGATGGGCTGGGGAATATCTAATTGACTCAGAGCTTGTTCAAATAAGTCACGGTCTTCGGCCCGGTCCAAATCTTCCACTGTCGTCCCTAGAATTTTAACACCGGCTTTGGCTAGCGGTTCAGCTAGGTTGATGGCTGTCTGCCCACCGAACTGCACGATCACTCCTAGGGGCTTTTCAACCGCAATGACTTCCATAACATCCTCAAAAGTTAAAGGCTCAAAATAGAGCTTATCGGAAATTGAAAAGTCCGTCGATACCGTTTCAGGGTTATTATTCATAATAATGGCTTCATAGCCAGCATCTTGGATAGCTTTGACCGAGTGGACTGTGGCATAGTCAAATTCAACCCCCTGGCCAATCCGGATAGGGCCAGAACCTAAGACCAAGATAGATGTCTTGTCATGGGAGGCCTGGCTTTCACTTTGGCTGCCATAGCTGCTGTAGAAGTATGGAGTTGAGGCTTCAAATTCGGCTGCACAGGTATCTACCATCTTATAGACAGGATGGATGCCCGCTTCAAGTCGCTGTTGACGGAAGTCGGCTTCATTCATTTCCCATAAGCGGGCCAGTTTATAATCGGTAAAGCCATATGATTTCGCTTGCGCAACTTTAGCCATGTCCCCTGGATGTGCTTTTAAGTCACATTCAATTTCTACAATATGTAATAACTTATCCAAGAAGAAGAGGTCAATCTTCGTTAATTGGGCAATATCTTCGATGGTATACCCCCGGCGGATGGCCTCCATGATGTAGAAGAGACGGTCATCTTGGGCCTTGATTAATTGCTCACTGATGACATCGTCAGAAACAGCTTCTAGGCCTTCCATTTCGGCATGGTAGCAGCCGATTTCTAGAGAGCGGACAGCTTTCAAGGTCGCTTCCTCGATATTTCGTCCGATAGCCATGACCTCTCCCGTCGCCTTCATCTGGGTTCCCAAGCGACGGTCTGCCTCTTGGAATTTGTCAAAAGGCCAGCGCGGAATCTTGCACACCACATAGTCGAGAGTGGGTTCAAATTCGGCATAGGTCGATTCAGTTACTGGATTCATCATCTCATCCAAAGTCAGGCCGAGAGCAATCTTAGCAGCTAACTTGGCAATAGGATAACCGGTTGCTTTAGATGCCAGGGCTGAAGACCGAGAAACCCGGGGATTGACTTCAATGACATAGTAGTTGAAGCTCTTGGGATCCAAGGCAAGCTGGACATTACAGCCGCCTTCAATTTCTAAGGCCCGGATAATGGCTAAGGAAGCATCACGGAGCATCTGGTGTTCATCATCCGACAAGGTTTGGCTAGGAGCATAAACGATGGAATCTCCTGTATGAATGCCCACAGGATCAAAATTTTCCATATTACATACCACAATGGCATTGTCAGCTGAATCCCGCATCACTTCATATTCAATCTCTTTATAGCCGGCAATACTCTGCTCGATTAAACACTGGGTAACGGGAGATAGGGCGAGCCCATTTTCTGTAATTTCTCTAAGCTCCTCCTCGTTCTCGCAAAGTCCCCCACCCGTGCCCCCTAGGGTATAAGCGGGACGAACAATCAAGGGATAGCCAATTTTGGCCCCAAAGTCGACCGCTTCAGCCACGGTATGGACGATGGTGGATTCAGGAATCGGTTGCCCTAATTCTTCCATCAACTGCTTGAATTGGTCCCGGTCCTCAGCTTGTTCAATGGCCGAAAGCTTGGTCCCTAATAATTCAATCCCCAATTCATCTAAGATACCTGCTTTCGACAATTCTAAGGCCATATTTAAACCGGTCTGTCCTCCCAGAGTAGGTAAGATCGCATCGGGGCGTTCTTTTCTCAAAATACGGGAGACGAATTCATAGGTAATCGGTTCAATATAAACCTCATCCGCAATTTCCTTATCGGTCATAATGGTGGCTGGGTTGGAATTGACTAGGACCACTTCATAGCCCTCTTCTTTCAGGGCTAGACAGGCCTGGGTCCCCGCATAGTCAAACTCAGCAGCTTGGCCGATGACGATGGGCCCTGACCCAATGACCATAATTTTTTGGATATCTGTACGTTTTGGCATCTTAGTGCTCCTTTCTTGCATCAATCATCGCCATGAAATCATCAAAAAGATGGAGGGCATCATGTGGCCCTGGGGCGGCATCTGGATGGTATTGGACGGTGAAGGCTGGGTAGTGGCGGTGCTTGAGCCCTTCCACTGTCCCGTCATTGATTTCCACATGGGTAATGATTAATTTTTCTGGATCGATGGAGTCCTTGGCTACGGCATAGCCGTGGTTTTGGGAGGTAAAATCAATGCGGCCGGTCGCAATTTCTCGAACAGGATGGTTGACACCGCGGTGGCCAAATTTCATCTTATAGGTATCCGCCCCATTGGCTAGAGCGAAGAGCTGGTGGCCCAGGCAGATCCCAAAGACAGGGACCTGGGCTTGAATTTCGCGGATCATGTCCAAGACAGCTGGCAGGTCCTTAGGGTCACCCGGCCCATTGGACAACATGACCCCATCCGGATTAAGGGCGAGGATGCTTTGAGCATCGGTGTCATAAGGGACAACAGTCACTGAACAATGGCGCTCAGAGAGGGCCCGTAAGATAGAATGCTTGAGGCCAAAGTCAACCACCACGACCCGGCGTCCAGTGTTAGGATTGGGATAAGCTGTCTTCGTTGAAACACTGGCTACATGGTCGGTTCTTGGCGCTTGGGCTTTAAGCTGAGCCAAAGCCTGGTCGATATCCTCATCAGCTGCAATAATGGCCGCTTTCATGGCCCCTTGTTCGCGCAGCTTATGGGTCAAGGCCCGGGTATCGATGCCCGCAAGGCCGGGAATATCATAAGTTTTTAAAAAAACATCCAGGTTCATTTGACTCCGCCAATTGGAAGGACGGCGGGCCCATTCCTTAACGATAACTGCTTGGCAGGATGGGGCCACGGACTCATTGTTGTCTGCCGTAATCCCATAATTGCCGATCATAGGATAGGTGAAGGTAATTAGCTGGCCGCAGTAGGAAGCATCTGTAATTGTCTCTTGGTAACCCGTCATACCAGTGGTGAAAACTAATTCCCCACTGACCTCCTTTAGGGCTCCAAAAGCCTGTCCCTTGTAATAAGTGCCGTCTTCAAGTAATAAAATTCTTTCCATGCTTAGGCCTCCTTTTGCCATACCAATTGCCCATCAACAAAAGTTGCTAGGGTCTCGCCCTTGATCTTCCATCCAACGAAGGGCGTATTCTTCCCTTTGGATAGGAAGTCATCGGGATTAATCGTACTTTCCTGGTCGAGGGCAAAGATCGCTAGGTCGGCGGGAGCTCCCACTTCAAGACGGCCGGCTTCTAGCTCAAAGATCTCTGCCGGGCGCTTAGCCATCCAGTTCAAGACCTGTTCTAAAGTAAAGATCCCCGTCTCAACGAAATTCGTGTAAATCAGCTGGAAGGCGGTCTCAATCCCTACGATACCAAAGGCTGACTTGAGGAAGCCTTGGTTCTTCTCTTCGAGGGCATGGGGGGCATGGTCGGTTGCGATACAGTCAATCGTCCCGTCCAAAAGCCCTTCAACCAAGGCTTGACGGTCTGCTGCTGAACGCAGGGGCGGATTCATCTTATACATGGCGTTATCTGCTGGAATATCCTCGTCAGCTAGGAGCAGGTGATGGGGGGAGACTTCACAGGTCACATGGATGCCCGCTGCCTTAGCTTCACGCACCACACGAACACTTTCCTTAGTGGACACATGGCAGACATGATAGTGGACACCAGTAGCTTCAGCTAAAAGCACGTCCCGGGCGATTTGTGAAGATTCTGAAATCGGCAGAATACCCGGCAAGCCGAGCGCTTTAGCCCGGTCGCCCGCATTCATCACACCCCCGAATAAGAGGGAATCATCTTCCACATGGGCAACCAGGGCCTTACCCACTTGGGCTGCTGCTAACATGGCTTGGTACATGGTGCCAGCACTCTGGACCCCTACCCCATCATTACTAAAGGCAAAAGCACCTGCTTGGCTCAAAGCTTCATAATCGACCAATTCTTGACTGCGCAATCCCTTGGTAATGGTCGCATATTGGTGGACCTTGATCTTGGCGTCCTGGTGAATCAAGTCATACATCGCATCTAAAGCTTCCTTGGTCGATGGCACAGGGTCTACATTAGGCATGGCGCAAACCGTCGTAAAGCCACCACGGGCAGCAGCCAAGCTACCTGAGGCAATTGTTTCCTTGTGTTCTTGGCCAGGCTCTCGGAAATGGACATGGACATCAACCAGCCCAGGACTGATTAAGCCACCTTGCGCGTCAAAGACTTGGTCATAGTCTTCTTCTGCAAAATTTTGGCCCAGGGCTTGGATCTGACCGTCCGCGATGACGAGTTCAATGGGGTAACAGTCATTAGCCTGCCCATTCATTAAGCCATTTTTGATTAGTGTTTTCATGCTTAGCCTCCCTATTTTCTTCGTTTGCTTCTTTGGCATTGATCACGGCTTCTAAGATAGCCATCCGCATAAAGACGCCATTGGACATCTGCTGGATAATCCGCGATTGGTCGGATTCTACCAGGCTATCTGCAATCTCCACATCCCGGTTAACGGGGGCTGGGTGCATGATAATGGCATGGTCTTGTAGGCGCTTGGCCCGGTCTAGTGTTAGGCCATAAGCTTGGTGGTAATCTTCTTTAGAGTAAGCTTCCTCTCCCTGGTGACGTTCTTTTTGAACCCGGAGCATCATCATGACGTCCACCTTCTCTACAATCTCATCGAGGGGCTCATAGTGGCCATATTGGTCAAAGGATGGGTCATACCATTCAGGAGCTCCCGCAAAGAAGAGCTCAGCCCCCAGGCGTTTAAGCATCTGCATATTGGATTTAGCCACCCGGGAGTGGACCAAGTCGCCGACAATCGCTACCTTTAAGCCTTGGAAGTGGCCGAATTCTTCATAAATTGTCATGAGGTCGAGTAAACACTGACTCGGGTGCTGACCGCTACCGTCTCCGCCGTTGATGAGGGCACAATGGATATGGGGACTTTCGACCAAGCGATCATAATAGTGGTCTTCCTGGTGGCGGATGACCGCAATATCTACCCCTAAGGCCGACATCGTAAGTACGGTGTCGTAGAGGGTCTCTCCCTTCTGCACCGAGGAAGTCGAAGCTTCAAAGTCTAAGCATTCCAAGCCAAGCTTCCGTTCAGCAATCTCAAAGCTGCGGTGGGTCCGCGTTGAATTCTCAAAAAAGAGATTGCTGACGAAGTATTGCTTCTGAACGGGAGAATGCTCGGGATGGTATTTATAAACTTGGGCCATTTTAATGAGTCCGAGCACTTCTTCGTTGCTTAAGCTTTCTACACTGAGAAGGTGTTGGAGGCAGATTTTTTGCGTGTTTAAAATCATGACAATCCTTTCTAGCTCTTCTAGGAGCGCTTCATCCGATGCTTAGTGACTCTGTTCAATGAAGATGCCGTCTTCCCCATCGACTTCTTCCATCTTAACGAGGACACGTTCTTTGCGTGAAGAAGGTAGGTTCTTACCCACATAGTCTGCATGAATGGGAAGTTCACGGTGGCCACGGTCAACGAGAACAGCTAAAGCGATAAGCTCTGGTCGACCGAAGTCCATCACGGCGTCCAAGGCTGCACGGATGGTCCGCCCCGTATAGAGGACATCATCAACAATGATGACTTCCTTACCCTCTAAGCTAACAGGAATACTGGAATCATTGACTTCTGCTTCTTGGCCCTTACTTTTTTGATCGTCACGGTAGCGAGTGATATCCAATTCCCCAACAGGCACCTCAATTCCCTCTAATTGCTTGAGGCGTTGGGCAATCCGTTGGGCTAGGTAGATCCCTCGCGTTTTAATGCCCACGAGGACAAGCTGGTCAAGCTGGTGGTTGCGCTCAATAATTTCATAAGAGATCCGGGTAAGGGCGCGTTTAATCGTAACGGCATCGACAATTTCTTTTACAGACATTCTAAATTTCCTCCCTTGGTTGACTCACTAGATACAAAAAAACTCCTGCCCGCAGAGGACAGGAGTTGATGGTTAGTCAAAGAAACTCGCACAAAAAAAGCAAGTCTTTTAGATTTCAGGCTGAGGACGCACCCCACCCCGAGACATCTAGCTCCTTCTTAGCCTCACGGGACTAAATTTAAAGGAAAATATTTTCTTGATTCATTGCTCATTACTATACGCCAAGCCAAGCAAAAAAGCAAGGGGAAATTGCCCTTGCTTAGATTAGAATATGCTTAAAAAGCATAAATAATGTGTTGGATGCCTGATAATAAGAAGTAAAAAGCGACTAAGAAAGTCAGGCTGACCAAGGCACTCAGCGGATTAAAAATGAGGAAAATAGCCACGATCAAAGCAATGATATTGAGGATTAGAGTCAGCCAGAACAAGGGCGTACTTACTTGCTTGATAGCTGGCAGGCTCATAAAGCCAAAGATGGCCGAGAGGAATACCCAGAAAGCGAAAATAAAGGGCAAGATGGAAGCAGATAAGCCTGGTTTAAAGATTAAGTAGAGGCCAAGCAAGATATTAATTATCCCAAAGATTAAAAGATAGGTTGGCTTAACTCCGAATGATTCCTTAACCTGGTGGCGGAAGACCAATTGATGGATCCCCCGGGCCAAAATACCAATCGCAAAAACAAAGGCCAAGGCCATTAGACTCGCTAAGGGATCCCTAAAGGCGAAGAGGGCGAGGAGGATGAAGAGAATCCCCAAGATAAAGTTCCCCCAACCGAACGACTGATTATTGTTTTCTGACAAATGAAACACCCTTTCTTTATTGTGAAATAATTATTACATTAAGATATTCTCATTCTATCAGAAATAAGTCCAACTTACTGACAATATGCCTTGACTTGATCCTATCTTAAGGAAAAATAAAAGAGACCCCTTAGAGTCTCTTAACTTAGTTAGCTTAAGGTCTTCCGTTCTTTGAGTAGGACGTTGAGGACAAGAGCTACGATGGTGCCGGCTGAGATCCCCGAAGAGAAGAGGCCCGCCAAGAAGCTGGGGAGGCCTTGGGTAATCTCTGGTCTAAAGGAAACCCCTAGGCCGATGCCGATAGCTGAGGCCGTGATGATTAAGTGGCGGGTGTCAAAAGTAATCCGGCTGAGCGACTGGATGCCTGAAGCTGCCACTGTCCCGAACATCAGGACACCCGCTCCTCCCAAGACAGGAAGTGGCATCACGGAAATAACCGTCGCCAATTTAGGGCTCATGGAGAGAATAATCATAATCAGCCCAGCAACAATGGCCACCTTCCTTGAAGCGTTCCGAGTCAAAGGAATCAAACCCGTATTCTGACTGAAGGTTGCCGCTGGTCCTGAAGCGAAAAGCGGTGCGATAAAGGAACCAAAACCATCAGCTCTTACCCCAGCTGCTACCTGCTCATCGCTCAGGTCGCGTTGGGTCACTTCCCCTAGGGTCTGCATAACCCCCACTGTTTCAATCACGGTCACCAAGTAGCCCGAAAGAAAAGGAAGGGCAAAGCGCCAATCAAAATCAATCCCAATCCGGTTAAAAGACGGCATACTAAACCAAGGCGCGTCCAGGATTTGACCCGTATCCACCCGGCCTAGGACCAAACACAAGAGATAGCCTATCCCCATCCCAATGAGGATGGCGTAGGAGGACCAATTGCCCCGACCGTAGTGATTGAAGAGGACCACAATAAAGAAGACAAGGACAGCAATCGCTAAGTTGCTAGGGTCCCCATAATCCGCTGCGCCAACCCCTCCTGCTGCCCAGTCCATAGCGGTAGACATCAAGGTCGCTCCCATGAGCGTAATCACCGACCCGGTGACCACCGGCGGGAAAAAACGCATCAAGGGTTTAACAAAATAAGACATGGCAATTTCAAGCAAAGCTGCCAACATGGTTCCCCCAAAGTAAGCCGGCAAGCCTCCTAAGGCGATGACGCTTTGGGCAGGGCCAATAAAGGCAAAGTCCGTACCCATAATCGTCGGTAAGCCCACTCCCACCCGGAAAAAACGGGGACCAAACCCCCTGGACTGGATAATGGAAACGAGACCAGATACAAATAAGGCCGCACTGATTAAATAAGCGGTTTGTTCCACACTAGAGGAAGCCATGCCCGCGATAATCAGGGGAACAGCAACCAAGCCCCCAAAGGCTGTGATGACATTTTGAAAGCCCAGAATAACCGATTCAACAAGAGCCGGCGAGTCTTCGACCTGGTAGCGCAATTTAATGGCGTGTTCGTTTTCTTGCATAATTCCTCCTTGCCCCAAGGGACATCATTCGTTAATCCATTTGTTTATCCCCTACTTTAACATATTTCCCCCGACTTGTTAACAAATAACGAACATTTTCTATATTTTTTATCCATTTGTTCGCCTGAACCCTAATTTTATCACATAAAAAAAGAAGCTGGGACAAAAATCCCGGCTTCTATATAGAATACGAATTATTCTTTAAAAACGTGCTCCAAAAGTCAGCCCTGACATCCACTTCACGAATTATGGAAGAGCCTTTGACAAGGTTCTTCCATAATTCCCTCCAGTGATTCTGGGCTAACCGACTTTTGTCACACTCTCCTCTCTTCCTCACAGGAGGACGATAAAATTTTACTTCTAATCCGCAGTCCAAGCCCATTGGACCCGGTCATTTGTTTGATTAATTTCTTCCACACGTTCTTTGAGTTGGTCGGATTGGTAGATCTTCACCAAATCCTTAACCCAGTCCGCCTCTTGGTCTGTTGACCGCACCACAGCCTGTAACTTCAACTCTGGACGCAGGTCCTCGTTGAGCAGGGCCTGGTCAGCGGACATACCGGAGTCGTAGAAGGTCGAGCCCGGGATAATCGCATAGGCCACATCCTTTAAGGCTTGGGGAAGGACGGGGGCCTGGACTAAGGAGAGTTCAATCCCAGCTCGGTTCTCAATAATGTCATCCTCCCCTACTTCAGACTTATCGGTCTCAGGGTTAAGGCGGATCCAACCCGCTTTCTCGAGCAGGAGCAGGGACCGGGTGACATCAACCGGGTCATCGGAAATCGCGACCTGGTCACCTGGTTCCACATCCTCTAAGCTCTTCTTCTGTCCAGCAAAGAGCGCAGTTGGCACGGTAGGCACTGGTGTTACTGCCACCAAATCAGCCCCAGCTTCCCGGTTAAACTGGTTCATGTAGAGGGTATGTTGGTCGACATTGAGGTCCATCGACCCTTCTTGGATGGCAATATTCGCCCGCTGTAAGTCATCGAAGTCCCGATTTTCAACCTGGTAACCTTCTTTTTCTAGGGCAGGCTTCACTTCCTCTAAGAAGAGTTCGCTATAAGGTCCCGGTGAAGTTGCCACACGAATGGTTGTTTCAGGCTCAACCGTCCGCCCACAAGCCAAGAGACCACTTATTAAGATCAGACCCAGGCTTAGGCTAAGCCATTTTTTTACTTTAGACATTGCTTGTCCTCCTTTTTTATTTACTTACTTAGAGTAACCTATTATGGACCAGTAAGCAAGCAATAGGCCTAGGTCAGATAAGAAATTTCAGCCTCCTGGGCCTCCATACAAGCGATAATTTGTAGGTATTGGCTGGCATGGTCAAGCATTTGCCAGAAAAGCTGGGCTTGGCCTGCTAAGCCGTGAATATCCACCTCGATAAAGAAACCATAGCTAAAGGGTTGGTCCTTAATGGGGCGGGCATCCAGCCCTTCCAAGTTACAATTGAATAAGTTAAAGATTGTCAGCAATTGATGGAGGGCACCTGGCTTATGGGCCGTTTCGACATAGAGCATCAAGCGGTTAGCCTGGGGATGGTCGGCCAAGAGCTGGACGAGGAGCTGGTCCCGATCCAAGGCCAAGAGCTCATTGCGATAGCGTCGCATCATAAAGAAGCGTGTCATGTTGGTCGATTCATTCTGAACCTGGCGGGCCAGAGCTTTTAACTTGTAGATCGCCCCACAGCGTTCACTGGACAGGGCCGCTAGACGCTTATCTCCCTCTTGGGCTATGAACTGGGCAGCCTGGGCCGTATCCTTATAAGAAATGGGCTGGATCCAAGGGTGGTCTTGGAAGAACTGGGTGCACTGGGAGAGGGCTTCGGGATGAGAATAGACCTGCTTGATCTGGCTGAGTTGAGCCCCTTCTAGTCCCCATAAGACATGCCGTATGGGCTGGTAGTATTCCGCTTCCGCATAGACCTGCTGGTAGCGAAAAAGGTCCAAAGTGCGGGTAATCAGACCGGTGGTAGAATTTTCAATGGGCATCACGGCGCGGTCGATCTTAGCAGCTAAGAGGTCATCCACCATCCGAGCAAAGCCGTCATAGGGCACCCCCTCATACAAAGCTTCCTGACTATCCATCTTCTGCCAATGGGCCAGTGCGGCTTCGCTGTAGGAACCCACAATCCCTTGGTAAGCAACTTGCATCCCTCATCCCTCTTTCTCTTTGTTTTATGACCGGGTGAGGATTAAGTCCATCAACCCGATGGCCGTCACGGCTTCAATCACAGGTAATACCCGGGGCACGATACACGGGTCATGACGTCCTGTAACTTCTAGTTCGACATTCTCTTGGCTTTCAATATTAATGGTTGCCTGGGCCTTGGCAATCGAAGCCGGCGCCTTAATTGCTGTCCGGAAGTTAATTGGCGTGCCTAAGCTAATCCCACCAACAATCCCCCCATTATTCAGGCTGGAAGTTTGGACCTGGCCCTGGTCATCATAGTAAAAATTATCATTAGCTTCTGAAGCAAGCATGGAAGCAATCTCGAAACCTGCCCCAAATTCAATGCCCTTGGTCGCCGGCACAGAGAAGATCAGCTGGGCCAAGGTCGATTCAATGGAATCGAAAAAGGGATTGCCATAACCCGCTTCAAGACCTAGAATATAAGTTTCTACAATACCGCCCACTGCATCGTGCTGGCCCTTAGCTTGGCGGATACAGCGTGCCATCTCTTCATCCAAGCCCTCAGTCAACACCGGTAAGGTCTCTTGGCGAAAGGCCAACAAGTCCTCCCGACTAAGATGTTGGAAGTCAACTTTAGCTTCATCTTTGACTTGGCCGATGGAACAGACCCGCGACCCAATCGTAATCCCAAACTGGTCTAGCCACTGTTGGCAAACAGCTCCTGCAAAGACGAGAGGTGCCGTAATCCGTCCCGAGAAGTGGCCACTCCCCCGGTAGTCGTTATAACCATCGTAACGCTTGAGCGCAGGATAGTCTGTCTGACCCGGCCGCATGAGCTTACGCATCTGACTATAATCCTTGGACCGCGTATTGGTATTGTAGATGAGAGCCGTCAAGGGCGCTCCCGTGGTATGACCGTTAAAATAGCCAGAAACAATATCCGGTAAGTCTTTCTCACGCCGAGGGGTCGTCAATTCATTCTGACCAGGACGGCGGCGGGCCATCTCGACCAGGATCTTGTCTTCATCGAGGGCTAGGCCAGCTGGTAAGCCAGATATAGTGATGCCGATAGCTGGACCATGAGATTCTCCAAAGATAGCTACTTGTAATTGTTTACCCCATATTCCACTCACGGTAGTCACCTCCTAAGTTCGCAAAATCTTCCCAGAAATGAGGGTAAGATTTGCTGACGCTCTCTGCGTCTTCTATTATAATCGCTTCCTGGCAAACCGTCGACGCGATCGCTAACATCATGGCCATCCGGTGGTCCTTGTGGCTGGATACCCGGCAGCCCCCTTTGAGCTGGTCCACCCCTTGGATGATTAAGCTGTCATCAAGGATTTCAATTTGAGCCCCCAGCTTGCTGAGTTCTTCTTGGCTAGCCGCCAGACGGTCGGACTCTTTGATACGTAAACGGGCAAGATTCTTAATCCGGGTTTCACCCTTAGCCAGGCAGGCCGTAAGCGCTAGGACAGGAATTACATCAGGACACTGGGACCCATCGAGATCACAGCCCCCTTCCAGGTTCTGGGCCTGGATTTGGACACCCTCTTCCTGAAGCTTCAATTTAGCCCCTAATTTCTCAAGGAAGGCAATAATTTCCTGGTCTCCTTGTTGGCTAGACTGGGCTAAGCCTGTCACGGTCACCTCATTACCCAAAGCTCCTGCACAAAGGAAGAAGGCCGCTTGGGAATAGTCCCCCTCTACCTGGTAATCAGCCGCTTGGTAGGCCTGCTTGCCTTTGATACGGAAGCATTGCTCGTCTTCTCGGTAGTCAATAGCAATCCCATAGCGCGCGAGAATATCGAGCGTCAGATGGATATAGCCAATTGATTCCAATGGTCCTGTAATTTGCAGGGTCGAATCCCCCTCCAAGAGGGGCAGGGTATAGAGTAAACCCGTGATAAATTGCGAACTAATATTGCCTGCTAGCTGATAGCTTCCTGGCTTGAGCCTGCCTTCCACTCGCAAGTCCAAGGCAGACTCTGATAGGTTCTCATAGAAGAGATCTTGATCGCGGTAGATCGCTTCATAGGGATCCAGAGGCCGGCTGCCTAACTTACCCCGACCAATAAACTGCGTCCGGCCAGGAAAGAGGCTAGCAATCGGGATCATAAAGCGCAGGGTAGAGCCAGATTCGTTGGCATCGATCACTCGGGAAGCCCCGGCCTCTGCCGGTTTCCCGCCTCGGATCTCTAGATTGACCCGGTGATCGTCTGCCTCTGTGATTGTAATGTCAGCCCCCAAGCTCCGCATAGCCTCAATCGTTGCCCGAATGTCATCAGACAACTGCACATTGCGTACCTGGCTTTGCCCCTGGGCTAGGCCGGCTGCAATAATGGCACGGTGAGCCAGACTCTTAGACGGCGGGATATGAACCTCCCCCGCCAAGGGCTTGGCTTCGATGCTTAAATCAGTCATTAGAGCTCCCTCCTTCCAGCAAGGGATCGAAGAAATGATCGGGCACTTGACGAATTTCAGCCTGACCGATAGCTTTCAGGGTAATAATATGAAGCTGGCCATTCAAATTCTTCTTGTCATTTTTGATAAGGGGCAGGATGCCCGCATAGTCTTCTGGGCGTTCCAGGGCTGTGGGTAAGCCAAAGTTTTTAACCACTTGGTAAATTTCCTGGGTAGAGCCTTGGGGGCTGAGTCCCTGGTCTTCAGCTAATTGGTTGATGGCGAGCATGCCAATCGCAACCCCTTCGCCATGGGTGTAGCGTTCATAGTGGTAGTAGGCCTCAATAGCATGGCCGAGGGTATGCCCGTAGTTGAGGAGCATCCTTTGGCCCGTATCCTTCTCATCAGCTTCCACCACTTCTTGTTTAATGGCACAGCATCGCTCGAGGACGCTTTCTATATCCGCCATTAGTCCTGCCCGGTTGCCCGCTCCCTTCACTTTGTCGAAAAAGGCCCGGTCGCGGATACAACCATACTTGATAACCTCTGCCATCCCATCACTGAAGGCCTTGTCCGAGAGCGTCTCGAGGACATTGAGGTCAATCAGGACGCAATGGGGATGGTAGAAAGCCCCCACAAGGTTTTTGCCTTCCTTGAGGTCGACTGCTACCTTGCCCCCGACACTGGAGTCCACCTGGGCCAGGAGGGTGGTTGGGACTTGGATGAGCTTAATGCCCCTCAGGAAGCTAGCCGCAAGGAAGCCTGCTAAGTCGCCAATCACGCCACCTCCTAAGGCAATAATCAAGTCGCTCCGGCTGATACCGAAACGGACCAAGCGGCCATAGAGTTCCGGGAGGTGGTCAATCGACTTACTGGATTCGCCCGGCGTCAGGACAATCATCTCAAAGTCATAGCCTGCAGCCTGTAAGTTAGCCTCTACCTGGCTACCATAATAGTGAGCGACATTGTCGTCAGTGACGACAACAAGCTTTCGCCCCTTATGGACCGCTTGGATTTCCTCTGCTAAGTGACCGAGCAAACCCTTCTTAATCTTTAAGGGGTAAGTGATGCTTGGTCGGTTCAGCTTAATTTCAAGCTCCGCCATTTCAACAGCTCCTCTCATTCATTACTTATTCTTGTCGCCCTCTGGTACGGTCCGTCCTTCAACTTCTGCTAGGACACGGATTTGTTCCATCAAACGGTCGAATTGGTCTGGGGTCAGGCTCTGTTGGCCGTCACTCCATGCATTCTTAGGATCAGGGTGGATTTCCATGATCAAGCCGTCAGCTCCCGCTGCAATCCCTGCCTTAGCCCCAGCTGGTACCATGTAGGCAATCCCAGCAGCATGGGAAGGGTCAACAATAATTGGTAAGTGCGTCTTATGCTTCATCAATGGAACTGCTTGGATATCTAAGCAGTTCCGAGTCTCGGTTTCGAAGGTCCGGATACCGCGCTCGCAGAGGATGACATTAGGATTACCTTCTGCCATAATATATTCCGCAGACATTAACCATTCTTGGTAGGTCGCACTCAATCCCCGCTTCAAGAGAATCGGCTTGTCCGTTTTACCCAATTCTTTCAAGAGGGAGAAGTTCTGCATGTTCCGCGCTCCGATCTGGATGACATCCACATGTTCCACGAATTCGTCCAGCTGTTCGATCGCCATTAATTCCGTCACAATCGGTAAACCGGTCTCACGGCGAGCTAAGTCGAGTAAGCGGATACCTTCCGATTGTAAACCTTGGAAGCTGTAAGGTGAGGTTCTTGGTTTGTAGGCGCCCCCTCTGAGCATATTCGCCCCAGCAGCCTTGACCCGCTTAGCTGTACCGACAATTTGTTCTTCCCCTTCAACCGAGCAAGGCCCAGCAATAATGGCTAATTCCTTGCCCCCGATAATTTGGTCGCGGACCTTGATTTGACTAGCCTCAGGATGGAAGGCCTTGTTGGCTAATTTATAGGGTTCAGATACTCGGATCACTTCGGCAATGGTGTCATTGGCCTGTAATTTGGATTGGTCAATGCGTGAGGTATCGCCCACGATCCCAATCACATCAACTTCTTGCCCTTCAATAATGACGGCCTTATTCCCTGTTTCTTCGATTTTTTCAATGACATCTTTCACGTCGCCAGCAGTTACATTAGCTTTCATCACAATAATCATTTGTTTTCTCTCCTTTTGTTAATTCTCTATTATCATACCATCTGCGGGTCCTCAATGGATTCTTGGAAGCAAAAAAGCTGCATCCGTTGCTAACCGAATGCAGCCTGACTAATCCTCTCGAGATATCAAGTCCTAGATAGTGGGTGCTCCATTCGATTTCTGACCATCAATGGAGCCCTATGCATCAAAGATTGCTCTAGCCTCCATTACCTTTAAAAAAGTAGAAGCTAAAGTAAAACCAGTTGTTTAATAAATCTTGTTGGTGAATTAACATGTTTCTTCCTCCTCACTGGTTTTCTTTAATGCGTGCCTTAAATATAGCAAAGAAGAAAGTTCCTGTCAACTCTTAAATGATAATATTTTAATCTTATTTTTATTTTTCTAATAAATCACTTTTGGATTCAAGAAGATTCTTGCTTTATCAACTCTTTCAATCCTTTTTCCAAGCAAGACTTGCATTACAATTATGATAACTTTATCATTATTGTAAGTGAAATTAAGCTAGAACGGAGTGATGAGATGGAATTTTATGGCTTATTCGGCTATCCGCTCGGCCATAGCCTATCCCCACAGATCCACCAAATTATTTACCAGGAGGCCCAGATTGAGGCCGCCTATAAACTGTTTGAAGTCCCTGCAGAAGACTTAGGCCGGGCCTTGGATGCGATGAGAGTCTTGGATATTCGCGGGGCCAATGTCACGATTCCTTATAAACAAGCCCTCTTCCCCTATTTAGATGAGCTCTCAGCTACAGCTAAGAAACTGGGCGCCGTAAATACCATCAAGCAAGTGGATGGCAAGCTAAGGGCCTATAATACCGATTATGATGGCATTCATTTGTGTTTCAAGCGCCGCCACTGGCAGACCCAGGATAAGACGGCTTATATCCTAGGAACTGGGGGTGCTGCCCAGGCTGTAGCCCACTATTTGACGGACCATGGGGCTCAGGTTCACTTGGTCTCCAGACAGCCTGACCAGCACCTGGATAAGCCCTGGCCCTGCCTCTCCTATGCCCAAGTCAAAGAGGGCTCAGCTGATTACCTCGTCAATTGCACCCCTCTTGGGATGTATCCCAAAACAGCGGCCTCCCCTCTAGAGGCTGCTGACTTAGACCGCTTTGACCACGTCTTCGATACCATCTACAATCCCTATGAGACCCAGCTCCTAAGCGACGCCAAAGCAGCGGGCAAAGCTTACTGTAACGGCCTGGACATGTTGGTCGGCCAAGCCATCCGTTCGGTCGAGATCTGGGAAGACCAGAAATTCTCCCCGAGTGTTGTTGAAAAGATCTTAGAGCGCGTGAAGAAAGGATACGCCCATGACCCAGCCTAACCTCATCCTCATCGGCATGCCCGGTTCGGGGAAATCCAGCCTAGGTCAAGCCCTGGCCCAAGAACTCCCTTTAAAGTTTTTGGACATGGACCAAGAAATTGAACGGCGCGCTGGCCAGTCCATCCCTGAGCTCTTTGACCAGGGAGAAGATTACTTTCGCGCTTTAGAAAGCCAGCTAGCCAAGGACCTGGGGCAAGCTCAAGGCCTGATTATTGCAACGGGCGGTGGCATCGTCAAAGACCCCCAAAATATCAAGGCATTGAAGGAGGGGGGCAAGGTCTACTTTATCGACCGGCCCTTGGAGCAGATCGCTGGAGATATTGCAGCTGACCAACGGCCTCTCCTCAAGGGGCGCGTGGACCAGCTCCAAGTCCTCTACCGGGACCGCTATCCCCTCTACCAGGCAGCTGCTGACTTCCATATTCCTAACCCGGCCAGCCTCGACCAGTGCCTATCCAACATTATAGCGACCTATCGAAAGGATAAAAACCATGAAATTTCTAATTCTTAACGGCCCTAATCTCAACTTTTTAGGGATTCGTGAGCCCGAAATTTACGGGCATAATAATTTACAAGAAATCGAAGCCGAATTACTTCAAAATTCTGACCAGGATTTAACTTTCTTTCAGAGCAACCATGAAGGGGCTCTTATTGACCGCCTACAAGCAGCTTATCATGAAGGGATTGATGGGATTGTTTTCAATCCTGGGGCTTTCACCCACTATTCCTATGCCCTCCACGATGCCCTAAGCAGTATTCAAATCCCCTGCGTTGAGGTCCACCTCTCAGCCATCCAACAGAGAGAAAGCTTCCGTCAGACATCAGTTATTGCGCCCGCTTGCATCGGACAAATTTCAGGTTTTGGTAAGGCCAGTTACGCCCTAGGGATTCAAGCCCTGGTCATGCATTTGGAGGATAAATCATGAAAATTGTCATTGTTGGCCTAGGGGCTATCGGCTCTTCCTTTGCCCAGGCCTTGACCCAAGCTGGCTACCAAGACATCCGCGGTATCGACAGCAAGCCTGAGACCTGTCTTAAGGCAGAGGAATTGGGTATTGTTAAGACCGCTCAAACGAGTGACGACCAAGCCCTCAGCCAGGCTGACCTCGTCTTTATCACCCTCCATCCCCAAGCCGTCGCCCCTTATGTCAAAAGCAAGCAAGACCTGCTTAAACCCAGCTGCCTCTTGACGGATGTGACAGGGATCAAGCGGGATGTCATGGCCCAGGTGGAAGCGATCCTCCGCCCGGAACTGGACTTCATCTACGCCCATCCCATGCGCGGTAGTGAGAAAGCGGGGATTGCTGGCTTAAACAGTGCCCAATTCCGGGGGGCCAATGCTCTTCTCGTAGTTAGCCCCAGAAACCAAGAAAGTCACCTGGCACTGGTCGAAGCCCTCTACCGGGCCATGGGCTTCCAAGACGTCAGCCGGGTAAGGGCCGAAGACCATGACCGGGCAATTGCCTATGTGAGCCAACTCATGCACGTCCTGTCCGTAGCCGCCGTGAACGCTGCCCCAGATTGTGAGAATACCATGCAATTTGCGGGCAACAGCTTCCAGGAACTCACCCGGATTGCCGACGTCAACGCCCCCTTGTGGACCGACCTCTTCCTCCATAATCGGGACTACCTGCTCAAAAGCATCGAAGCCTTTGAAAAAGAAGTCAGCCGCATCAAAAGAGCCCTCGAAAACAATGACTACGCCCAACTCCAAGACGCCTTCCAAGCCTCAACCAAGCAACGCAGAGCCTGGTATGTGGATTAAAGTCCTAGCCAATTAACTTACTAAGATAGTTTAAGCATAAAAACCCTCGACCATTTAGTGACAGTCGAGGGTTTTCATTATCAATATTAAGCTTTTAAGAGCAGGTCATCATCCCGTAATTGATTCCCCACATTCTCCTTGAAGAGTTCCATCAAGTCCTCTACGGATAACTTAGCCTTGTCCTCGCCTCTGACGTCAACGACAACCCGACCATCATGAAGCATGATCAGGCGGTTGCCATAGGTCAGAGCGTCATTCATATCATGGGTAATCATAAGCGAGGTTAGCTGGTTTTCTTCAATTAAACGTTGGGTCAGGTCCATGACCATCTGGCTCGTCCGAGGGTCAAGGGCAGCCGTGTGCTCATCCAAGAGTAAGAGCTCAGGAGTTTCTAAGATAGCCATGAGCAAGGTAAGAACCTGGCGCTGGCCGCCTGATAGGTTAGAAGCCGCTGTATTTAAGCGGTCTTCCAAGCCCAAGTCTACCCGGCTGAGCTGCTGGCGAAAGAGCTGGCGCATGTCTTCGGTCACGGACCGGCCAAAACCCCGACGCTTACCGCGCTTATAGGCAATGGCGAGGTTCTCTTCAATACTGAGATTGCGGGCTGTCCCCATCTGTGGATCCTGGAAGACCCGGCTGATCCCAGCTGCGCGCTTATAGGCTGGCATAGCTGTAATGTCTTCGCCACGCAGTCGGATTTGCCCTGAACTAACAGGAATAGTCCCTGCAATCAAGTTAAGCAAGGTGGACTTGCCTGCCCCATTCGAACCAATGACTGAGATAAAGTCATGGTCATGGATGGTTAGCGACAAATCCTTGGTCACATGGTTTTCATTAATACTTCCTGGATTGAAGATCTTATTAATCTGATCAAGTTCTAGTAACTTCGTCATAACACTACTCCTTTACTTAGCACTGGCTTGCCGGTTAGCCAAGGTCGCCTTGGCATGGGGGGCATAGAGAATAATCGCAAGCGCAATCGATGAAAGCACCTTGATATCGCTTGGCAAGACGGGAAGCAATTGTTGCTGCATAATGAAATCAATAATTAAACGATAGATGACAGCCCCAATCGCAATCGTGATCAAACGTTTGCCGAAGGTTAAATTCCGGCGGAGCACTTCCCCGATAATGATGGCGGCTAGACCAATAACAATAGTCCCTGTCCCCATGGCAATATCCGCATAGCCGTTGTTCTGGCAAATAATGGCCCCCGATAAGGCAATCAGACCGTTAGAAAGCATGAGGCCCACCAATTTCATTTGATCGGTTTTGACCCCATTGGCCTCTGCCATGAGAGGGTTATCCCCAGTTGCACGAAGGGTCAAGCCGTACTCGGTATTCATAAAGATAACCAAGGCGCTAATGACAATAACTAGGAAAATCAAAGCGATAATCAAAGAAGCTAGGGTGGGGTTTAAGCCCGTCGCTTGGAAGCTCTCCATGATATTAGCCTCCCCTAAGAGTGGAATGTTGGCTTGGCCCATGATCCGCAAGTTGATGGAATAGAGCCCTGTCATGGTCAAAATCCCTGAAAGTAGGGCTGGGATATGCATCTTATTGATCATAAAACCATTGACTAAGCCTGCCAGTAAACCAGCGAGGAAGGCAGCCACAGTAGCAAGCAAGGGGTGTACCCCAGAAACAATCAGCTTGGCACAAACCGCAGCACCCAAGGGGAAGCTCCCCTCTGCTGATAGGTCGGCGATATCTAAGATACGGAAGGTCAGGTAGACCCCAATCGCCAGGATCGACCACATGAGCCCCTGTGAAATACTTGAAACAATTAAATCCATGTCACTTATTCTCCCTTCTTAATCTGTGCAGGGTCAATCCCCAAGGCCTTAGCCATCTCTTCATTGACCACTAATTCATAATCCTTAGCCTTTTCAACAGGAATCTGGCTGACATCTGCTCCCTCTTTGAGGATCTTAACAGCCATTTCAGCAGTTTGCCGGCCTAAATTCTTGTAATTCACCCCGTAAGTCGCCAGACAGCCTTCTAAATGGGCACTCTCAGCGCCAATAGTAGGCACTTTAGCTTCACGAACCACACTGCCGATGGTCGGAATGGTTTGGGCGATGGTATTATCGGTCGGTAGGCAGATACCATCGACACGTTTGGCCAGAGCCGCTACAGCTGACTGCACTTCATTGGTCGTTGTTACCGTTTGGGCTTCCACCTTGAGTCCCTTGCTTTCAGCGTAGTCCTTGAAGGCCTTAAACTGGATTTCTGAGTTGACTTCGCTTGAATTGTAGGGCATGCCCACTGTTTTGATCGATGGATCAATGCTTAAAAGCAGGTCCACCGCTTTTTCCACAGGGGCGATATCACTGGTTCCCGAGGCGTTGGTCCCCGGTTGGTCGAGGGACTTGACCAGGTTGGCAGAGACCGCATCTGTTACCGCTGTAAATAAGATAGGCGTCTGCTTGTCTGCATTGAGCGCTGCTTGAGCAGCTGGGGTCGCAATCGCGAAGGTCAAATCCTTACGCCCCTTCATATTCTGGGCAATGGAATTCAGGTTGGATTGGTCAGCTTGGGCATTCTGATAGTCAATCTGGATGTTTTCCCCATCTTTTAGCCCAGCCTCTGCTAGCCCTTCCACAAAACCTTCCCGGGCATTATTCAGAGCTTGGTGTTCCCCGTACTGGATAATGCCAATCTCCTTTTGCCCGTCTTGACCGCCCTGGCTACACCCTGCCAGGGATAGGCCGATGAGACCTAGTCCTAAGATCGTACGTATTTTCTTATTCATTTTTCTCTCCATTTCTAGTGCTAAGGCACAGACCGTTCAGCCTTCCTGGCAAACAAAAAAGGTTTAATTAGATATGATAAAAACTAATTAAACCTTAAGGCTATCTGATTTATAAGCTATGCCTTTAGCCATTAGAATTTATCATTCTGGATGGCTAAACACTTTAAAAGGCTTCAGCCATCATAGATCCAAAACGGTGAAGTTTGTACCTATGATGGATTCACAGCTACAAACACGATCTAAAATAGCTAAAGTAATACTTGCTCATTTTCTTGGCAGAACATGAAAAATTAACATGTTCTAAATTCAATTGTCTCATTTTTCATGCTCCTTCCTGTCGTGATGTCCTAATAATAAACCGCCATTATCATAAAGTCAAGGGAAATATTAATAAATGTTAATCTTTCTTACAGGATTATCATTAAAAAAGACAGCCCGCCTAGCTTGGAGGAGCTGTCTACTTATCAATTTCGTACACCTTTCTTTAATAAGAGGGTTCAGAAGGGCCCGCTGGATCAGGTGTTGGGGCTGGCGCTGGTTGGGGAGAGGAAGGCTCTGTCCACCCATTATCCGTGGCAGGGGCTTCCTGGCCTTGCCAAGTCCCTCCTCCATTATCAGCAGGTGCTTGCCAACCCTGGCCGCTATCCTCTCCCTGGTCACTAGAGAAGAGATTGGTCAACCAAGACTTGGCATATTCCCAACCTTCCTGGATCAAAGACCCACCATCTACTGTGATGTCAGGGGCATTGAAGGAAAGATTAGGCAGGTAGACCTGAGCCTGGCTCAGGGCCGCATAGCCTAGGACCAAGGCCAGGACAATCACTAAGAGGCAGCCGCTGCAGCCGCAACCCCGCCGCCTTTTTTTAGGGTAGGCTTTGTACTGGGCTTGGTTAGCAAGGGCTTGCGCCTCTTCTTTGGCTGCTTTGGCCCGTCGGCGTTCTTCTTCTAGGGCAGCCTTCTTCTCCTTCCAAGGTTCTTTCTTGGCCATTTCGTGTTCAAATCCCCGGTTAATGGCTTGACCGCTAGCTTGGACCCCACGCTTGACCTGCTGGCCCAAATTAGAAAGGAAGGCCGCCCCCTTGGCATTGATACTGGAATCAGCGCCATCCTCTTCTTGGGATTCCCCCTCTGACAAGGTCGCCTCAGAAGAAGCTTCTACCGGCGAATCGCCCGCCTCCTCTTCTAAAGCTAGCTCATCGATGGGCTTTTCATTCAGGACGGTCACCAAAGCATCCCGGTAAGTTTCCAAGTTCACCTGCTGGCGGTGATTTTCCCTGGAAACAGGTTGGACTGCTAGGTCTTCCAGGGCATCTTGAACTTCTAAATATTCCATTTCCAGTTCTGGGCGGTCTACTCGGCGTAACTGGGCCTTCAATTGGTCTGGGTTATCAAAGTGCTGGTTAAATTTTACCATGAGTCGTCTCCTTTAAGTGCAAGCCGATCAATCACTAATCTGCTCTCAAACTCTTCTTTAAAGCTATATTATACCATTTCTTCAGCCTAAAAAGAAAAAAATGATAAAAAATCAGTCTCGAGACTTATTAGGTGCATTCTAATAAAAAATAAGCTATAATAAAATCAGTTCATGAGCTAATAAATAGTAAGTGGACAAGAAGGAGGTATGCACATTGCAAGTTATTATTACTTTACTTATATTTTTGGCGCTCTGCCTGGTCCTCAACCAGATGAGCCGCAAGCATGTTAAATATTCCAACCGTGTCTTCACCGGTCTTGGCCTGGGGATTGTCCTTGGACTTCTCATCCAGCTTATCCTAGGGGCTGACAGTGAGGTCACAGCGGAAATCATGGACTGGATTGATATTGTCGGAAAAGGCTATATCAACTTCCTCCAAATGCTGGTTATCCCCTTGGTTATGGTCTCTATGGTCCGCGCCTTCACTAAGTTGGACCACAACCAAACCAATCTCGGGAAGATTGGGACCGGCGTCATCGGGACCCTACTGATTACAGTGGCCATCGCGGCCTTCATCGCTATTTCGACAGGGGTTCTCTTCAATTTAGATGGCGCTGAATTTGCTCGAGGGGCTGCTGAGAATGCCCGGATCGACCAATTAGTTGAACGGAATTCAGAAATTGCAGACTTAACTATTCCTGAAACCATCCGCTCCTTCATTCCGGTGAATGTTTTCGCGGATATGGCAGGAAGCCGCTCGACCTCAACCATCGCTGTGGTTATCTTCTCTGTCTTTGTGGGAGCTGCCTATTTAGGGGTTCGCCGCCACCACCCAGAAGAAGCTGAAATCTTTGAAAAGATTATCAATAGTCTCCATGCTATCGTCTCTCGCTTAGTGACCCTAGTGCTTAGAATTGCACCATACGGGATCTTTGCTTTGATGACTAAGGCCCTGGCGACTTCAAGCTTGTCCACCATTCAAACCATGGCAACCTTTATCGTGGCTTGCTATGTCGCATTGATTGTGATGTTTATCATCCACTTGATCATCCTTGCCCTCTTTGGGGTTAATCCTATCCAATACCTCAAGAAGGCTGCTAACGTCTTGATCTTTGCCTTCACCGCACGGTCCAGTGCCGGTTCTCTACCGCTAAATATTCAAACCCAAACAGAAGCTTTGGGTGTGGATACGCCAACGGCTAACTTTTCAGCTACTTTTGGCTTATCGATCGGACAGAACGGCTGTGTTGGGATCTATCCCGTGATGCTTGCTGTCATCGCTGCCCCAGCTGCGGGCATGAGCTTCTCTGACCCAAGCACCTGGATTACCATCATTGCCGCTGCGACGATTACTTCCATCGGGGTATCCGGTGCTGGCGGCGGGGCTACATTCGGTTCCCTCATCCTCTTCGGTATGTTGGGACTGCCGATTGAAGTTATCGGCCTCATGGTTTCCATCGAACCAATCGTTGACATGGGCCGGACCGCCCTTAACGTGAACGACTCCATTATCGCCGGGACCGTCACCTCTAAGGCCATGGGCAATATGAACCAAGCCATCTTTAACGACCCAGAAGCTCTGGTAGAACCCGAAGATGACGTAGACCGCTAAAATTTAAGCCAAATAGCTAAAGACCAGTCAAATCAACTCTTGACTGGTCTTTTTTTACTGGCATATTTTTTTCAAGTTGGGTAGGCGTTCGCCGTATTTGAGATAGCGGTACTTGATGTAGAAGGCATAGCGTCCTGAGAATAAAGCTATTAAGAGCAACTTCAAATAGAAAGCAAAAGGCAGGCAAATAAGAAGGATTAAGATCAGACCGAATTCCCATAAGCCCTGGTAGCAAAACCACAGCCCACTAAAGATAAAGGCCCAGATATTAAAGCGCCCCTTGTCCTGGCCGTCACTCGCTTCGATCTTCTCCAGCTCAGCCTGCATAGCTGGCGTCTCACCCGCAAAAGGAAAGCGTTGCTTATGCATGCTAGAGGAATTAGTTTGCGCCAGCCCACAGCGCGAACAGAATTTCTGTCCAATGAGGAGACTCCCCCCACAGCGCCGGCAATAGGCCGTCCCCGTTAAGGGATCCTGGTCACAATTGTAGCAGTAGGTCGCCTGGTCATGGAGCCTATAGCCGCAATGGGTACAGTAGGCCTTGGGAAGGCGTGCTTGCCTAAAGTCCTCTTTCTTGTAAGTGGCTGTATCGATTAAATCTTCTTTCGTCACTAAACCTGCCTCCTATTAATAGTCTTAGCTCTACTATACCCTTTTTTGCGCCTTAGAAAGCGAATCCCTCCTAAAAAGGTCCTTAGAGCTCTTGAACAGACAAAAAGCCCAAGCTCTAAGAGAGCCTGGACTTTAAAAAGGATTTAGATAAATCTATTTGCGACGTTTTAACAAGGCAGCGCCAGCAGCGACTAAGGCAAGTCCGAATCCGGTGAAAGATACCGCAACTGCACCTGTTTTTGGTAAAACAGAATTTGTTGGTTGCGTGCGGCTAGCTTTAGCCTGTCCTGGCTTAGCTGCCTTAGGTGCAGAAGCAGCTACATTCCCTGGCTTAAGAGCTGGGGCTTGGTCTTTAGCAGGTGAAAGACTTGGTTTAACTTCACTTGCAGGGGCTTGAGCTGCTTGGTCTTTTCCTGGTGATGGCTTGTCTAGGTTTTGGCTTGGTGCTACTGCGCTAGGCGTTGCAGTTGTAGGGGCAGCGGTTGTTGGCTTAGTATTTGTCGGGGCCACTGCGCTAGGGGGCGTAGTTGGTTTAGATGGTTGGCCAGGAGTAGTTGTGGTCGTAGAGCTTGAGTTTGTACTGCCTGGTTGGTTTGTCGTCTCTTTCTTTGGATCCTTGCTAGTTGTATCAGTTGATGGCTTGGCGTTATTGTTATTGTTTTTATCTTGTTTTTGATCAGGACCTTGTTGACCTGGATTGGTCTTATCTGTATCTTTATCAGTTAAAGGCTTGTCATTAGATGGATTTACATCGGAGTTATTGTTATTGCTTTGATCTTGATTTTTAATAGAATCTGGGTTTGAATCCGGTGTTGGTTCTGAATCAGGTTTTACAGTACCACCAATTTTTCCAGCTTCATAATTGGTATCACCAGGTTGATACGATAAAGTCAAAGCAGCAATTCTATTGTACTTAGTTTCATACTTAGAAGCATCTACACCAGGAGTTAATTTGGAAAATGTTCCATAGCCAAAGGAAATATTACTTGGATTTAAGATTTGATAGAGGTGACCATTTTGTTCGGTCCATATCCCTTTTGCGTCTTTCAAAGCAGGTAGTTCCGCGCTAGTCCAAGCTTCAAAATCAGCTTCCAGGTTAGAGTGACCCCAGCTCAGGTTTTCTCCCCAAGCACTGCTATTGTGGTACTGTGGGTCACTTACTTTATCCGGTGCCTTATGTTCGGTCAAACCATGAATCGCTGTCTCTTCTGCCCGAATGTAGGCATCTTTTTCAAGCATCCGGTCATAGCTGATACCATTGACATATTCTTCCTTGTTCAAGCCTTTTTGAGTGACGTAATTTTTGAGCGAAGTGCCTTCAAAAGGTACTGATTCATCGTCATAATAGCTATTACGGGTATTGCGGATTAATTCCAAAGTTCTCTCAGCTTGCTTGGGATCTTGGATTTCATAAGCTGCATTGCCAGCTTGATCTGTTGGAGCTGCTGTTGTAGTCGCTGTTGTGGCAGTTGTATCGCCTGCAGCGGCAGTTCCAGTTGCTTCAACCACTTGAGGGTTGGCTGCGAGGAAGCCTGCAATGGCTACAGAGGCAAGACCTAGATTCAGTTTACGAAATGAGAGTGTGTTTTCTTTATTCTTCATATAATCTCCTCCTTATTCATAGTATAAGTATACTACATTTTATCAGCAAAAACTCATTATTTCCTAAACTGTTATTAATCACTCCTGAACGGTATAAAAAGCCAAGATAAGCTCTTATCTAAATGAAAATCCTTTCAGTTAGGAAAAGTTTCCTGTATAATAAGACTAAATTTTAGACATGTAAGGTGGATGACAAATGCATATTGACGATGTGAAAGAATATTTTTTAGAGTGTTTCAAACTCAAGCAATCCATTCGAACCTCTTCTATGTTTGTTGGGATTACACTGAGCGTTTGTTTATGCTTGGTCCTTTTTCTTCTCATCTATCTCTTATCGCCAGTCAGCTATGAGAATTTCTTCCTAGGAATCTTTGACCTGGTCCGCTACCTCCTCCTACTCGTCTTCTTTTTAAATATTTGGAAGTATTTCTCTTCACGAGCATAAAATAAGCGCTCCAGGATTCATTTAGCCTGGAGCGCTTATTTGGTTATAAATTCTCAAAAGAATTAAAAAAGTAAGCTAGCACAATCCATGGCTAGCTTACTTGCTTAAAGGTTGATAGAACAACGTTTATAAAATTATCTTATGGAGACGATCGGGCATTTTTCAATTAAATATTCTAAGTAAATCGCTATCTAAAACATCGATACATAGGCGTTTTTTAGAATTGTTGGGTATGCTTGATAAGACTTGAAACAGATAATTAACGGAACAAAAAACAACACACACTTTTAATCTACCCTCACCGCTAAATTAGTAAGTGAGCACCTATTAAGCTAGGTGCTTTTTTGTGCTCAGATTAACCCCCTTTTGAAGGGGGAAGATATGAAGCTTTAAAAGCAAAAAGGCGTTCATTTATAGGTAAACGCCTTAAGCAAATTGAATTATCGATAAAATGTATTGAGCTAATAATTGCCGTTATTAGCTTAGCAATTGTAATAACCCAATTAATGATGTTGCATTGTTTTTTTTAACAAGGCGCTAGCCCTTTAGCTAGTGCCCTCCCCTTGAACTAATTCAACCATAGAAAGAGAACACTTCTATATCAAAAAGTGCATGAATCTCCTGCTTTAAACTCAAGATTATGGTGTCCGTACTATGGACACCCTTATTGACCGTACTCAATAACATAACGTGATTGAGTTTTAGGGTATAAAGGGGCGGAACTATGAAACGTTATAAAAAAGCGGTCACATAATGACCGCTTAAAGCAAGTTGAACTAAGAATAGCATACATTGGGCTAATAACGGCAATTATTGGCCTAATCACTACCCTTGAATTAATTTTACCATATGAAGAGAATACTTCTACATCAAAAAAATCATGAATCGCCGTAATTCTTACGCCCAAAGGCTAACACCGTTTTCACCGCAAGCTTTTAAGCTCAAGGTTCAGAGTGTCCATAATATCAATAACAAAACGTTATTCAGTTCCCGTCTGACCTACCGGAATGGTACCGAAGGTTGTAACTACTAGTGACACCTCACTAGCTCCATTTTTAAAAAGAGGGGGTCTCTAGTACAGACGCCCCCTATACTCAAACGCAAACCCTAAAATAAACATGCTGTAACTACTAGTGACACCTTATCAGCTCCATTTTAAAAGATGGGGTCTCTAGTACAGACGTCATCTAAAATACAGCTAGTGTCCCCTAAAACTTAACTGAATTTGCATCTTATCGCGATAATAAAAAATGTCGTTTATTTTAGCATGTCCCCCTTCCGTTGACCAATCCCCCAAAAGAATCGCCTTTTGTTTAGGCGGGGGGTCTGTATAAAGAAAAAGCCTATCAGCTTTGATAAAGCGCTAGACTTGATAATAGCAGTTATCAAGCTAGCTACAAAGCTTTTAGACCTTTTCAATTAGTTTCACTATATAGGGATTGCGGTTTTTCCGCTTTCCCTTACCTTTAACAAAATTATACCACAAGAAGCGAAACAAGATAATTCGCTTTTGCACCCTAAAACATAGTTACAATACATTACACGTTAGCGATTTAAAGCACTAGAAACAGTCGCTTCCCATTCTGAATCCGTGAATTCATCACCAGCTTTTATAGAGCCAATCAAGCACCTAAGCGGTTCGATTGGCTGGCCACAATCTTTTGCATAGCTAACCGCCTTGAATAGATCATTATTGCGATTCTCACTTGTTCCGTTAATAATACGATCATAAGCCCGCTTTCCTTCTCCCTCCCCTGTTCCCCTGGATTGAAGATGGCTGAAGTCATAATCTTGTAACACATTACTCGCTGAATACTTGGCTAAGGTCTGCTTGATATAGCCCCCTCTTTGTCTGAATATTCTATCTTCAAATTCCCCCTCGTAATGGATAGGCTCACACCAATTCACTGTATCATAAACACCCTTAGCTGTTCTGGATCCCGTCAAAAGGAAATAGTTGTTGTCATGGGCCTTGATATCTACATGCTCCAAATAGTCCACTTTGTGCCCATAATTTACCCCCTCATTCTTCTTGAATATAATATGACGTCCTCCGCTAGGTGTTGACTGAATCCATGTATGCTTAGCGTTTTCTTGAAGCTCTTCATAATAGGGGATTTCCTTTAGAGAATCCTCCCCGCTCTTCTCGCCATCACGTTTCGCCACATCTATATCTATGCACCATACTCCCCGACACAAAACCGCTAAGCCTGTTGCTTGTTCATATTCTGCTTCATGTCTCAAAATAAAGGCCTCAGTTATAGGTACATCTTTAAATGAAACTTTCGGCTTTTTTCCGTTCATGGGAATTGTTTGAATTTGATCACTCAGTAAATTAATAGCATTCTGACAAACACTCATGTTCTCCCTCCTCTTTCCCGAACCCTTCCTAACATGAGAGTTCGGAAAGGGTTCGGTTTTTATAGTCTAAAAACATTGTTATATCAGCATTTTAAAAAAAAACCTAACTCAACACCTTCCTAACCTTGTCTGTATATAAAACAAATCATCATCAACTAGAGACACTTACTATATAAGATAAAAAAAATATATAAAATAAGGTTAGATAGGTTAGTTGTTGTTATATTAGTAATATGAAGGTGCGGTAAGGGTGTGACTTAGGCTAGGTAGGGTTAGGCCACCTTATTTAACAATTCATACATCTCATTAAATAGCTTTAGATTACCTACTTCATGAACTTTAATATTTTGTCCCTCGATCCATTTTGATCTATTTATTTCTACACCGATCCCCTTAACAGCTTCTCTTGCTACTTTCTTTCTCAAGTTCCCATAGTCTTCCCTGATAGCCTTCTGTAACATCTCATCTCCCGCTAAGATAAATCCTTGTTGTTTAATCACCCGCAACATAATGGTTTGTGTTTCTGAAAACTCTTCGCTTTTAGACACTAATGGGAAGGTATAAGGTTGAAAATTAAATTTCCCGCCTTGCTCTTTAAGATAATCAAGGCTTGCTAATAAAAAGCTTAGCCCTGCTTTAACATTAGGTGTGCGATCGGGTGCAATCCAATCCCACCACGGTTTAAAATTAGCATTCGTTTCTTCGGGTGTCTCTTCTCCTCTGTCTTTCGGGGCAATATTGACCATTCGGCGCAAGTTTGCTTTTAGGCTTGGTGCTTCAATTTTTTCATTGGTATCAAGGATGAGCACCGCTTCACTCTTGAAGGAAATTTGGTTCGCCCCAATATAGCGCCCCGTTAATACTTCGCCTGTTCCAATTTTTCTAAGAGTGGGCCACTGTTTTGAAGTGATGCTGCCTGTTTCGTTTAAGTGAGCCACTTCAGCCCCTAGGAAGCGCATGAAGGCATTTTGTTTCTCGATACTTGTTCCCTGTAAAAGACTGTCAGGGTCAACAGGAACAACATTAAACACGGGTTGCATGCTATGCATGAACAAGCCTTTTCCTGTTCCGCCACTGTCTTTCATTAAAAATATCTTCTCGGGCTGTATGATTCCCATTTTTCTTTGCACGACATAAGCATAAATAAGGCGCATATTGTGATAACATTCTGGCTTATCGTTGATAAACTCAAGATATTCTTTAGCTCTATCAACTTCTAAATTGCTAAAAGCCACTTCAGAAAAGTAGCTTTCGACTAGTTCATCAGACTGTAATTTATGTTCTTCCATCTTTAAATCAGCCACATTATAGATCCAATCTTCTCCCGCAATCGTATAGGGTAAGACGTTGTAGCCATGATCTTCTTCAAAGTGCTGGCTGAACAATTCTTCGAACACTTGCAAGAAGTCTCTTATTTTTGACCCCTTCTCTACGCCGTAATGATATTCAAATTGCCCCTCGCTAATTTTTAGGTAGGTATGGGCATGGTCTAACAGTAAGAAACATTCTAGCTTTTCACTATAGATCACCCTACCTGAACAGACATCAGCAACAAACATAGCATAGTTTGAGAATGCTTCAGGCTTTGCGACTTCGTTATCATTCCCGTTTTTCATTCGTTTGGTTACAATTCGCCCATAAAATATCCCCGTTTTTCCTGCTTCAATGATATAATTTAAGTGAAGGTTTTTATAATATTTGCCATGCTCAAAACCTTTTACCTCATGAAATACGTTGCCCACATTCTCGATTGACTTAGCCTGTCCCTCAATGTCAGCAAAGTAAATCCTGTTTAAAATATCTTTTATCCTCGCTAGGTTCGTTGTCTCGACTCGGTCTAGCTTTTCTTTTATCTGAAATAATCGTTCGTGTAACTCTTTAGCGTCCAAATAGCATCACTCCTTTTATTCTTCGTCAAGCAAGGCACAATAAACTTCCTCTAGGTTCTTAGCCAAGTCCCCTGTCATTAGTTCAATAAAGACGCTATTAAGTTCTTCAGCAAGGGCTAGATGTCTGCTTATTTCTCCATCCGTTTGGCAAGTTGCTATAAAGGCTAAGTCTGTTGCTAGTTCGTGATGTTCGATTAATTTTATAATTGGCCGTATTTTTGACGCCAAATATTTGTTATCTGTCATGATGTGTCTTCCTTTCTTTTTTGTGGTACAATAAATTAACTTTCTGATATGTTGGCTTGTGAGGTAACCCCCACAAGCTTTTTTTATTGGTACGGGTGCGCTCTGATAAAGTCATTGAGTACCTTCCGTTCAATGTAAATCTTGTTGCCTAGCTTACTAAGCGGTAAGCCCATTTCTTTGTGCCATTTCTCTGTAATGGTGTTTCGGCTAGTGTTGTACATGCTACATGCTTCGTCAATCGTCAGCATCTCCCTAGTTACAGCACAATCCCGCTTAGCTTCTTCCATGGCATCACGATAAAGATAGATTAGTGATGCTTTGAGCTGGTCGTTAAAGTCCTTTGGCAACTCAAACTGTAGAACACCGTTATTTGCCATAATTAACCTTCTTTCTAGCCTTTAATAGGCAAATACCTTGCTGGCTTCTTTCGGTTGGATATTCCTATAACTTAATCATTTCTACAGGCAAATATGGCATTCTATGATTCAACACCGTGAACATTCTTGAGTAGGCGTCTGGTTGCCTGCTCTTTTTGTTCCTCGGTCATCTTTCTAGGGCTATGAATCCCCACACCGCCTTTTATTTCCCCTTCAATGGCTATCAGCTTTCCGCTGTCTTCGTGGTAAATTTTGCGACTCGGTACATCATCACTTGGGATAATTTTGTCTTCCCACTTCCTAGCATGGGGGCCGTGGTCGGTATAGATAAACCACTTCTTCAGCTCCGCATCATAGGTTATAATTGTTTCGGCTTCCATTCTTGAACATGGTCGCCCCTTGCTGGTCTTAAATTCCATCTTCAAATTCCTCAGCTATTAATTTTTTAGCTCCTGTAAGTGCAATAGATGTTCCAAGAATTGCTGCATTCATAGTGTACGCTAGCCGTTTCAGTTCTTTTAATTGTTCGTCGCAATCCTCTAGTTTCTTTGAAAGAGGTAACGAAAGATTTTCAGCTTGTTGGATAACTACAAGTGCTTTGTTAATTTCTGCTTCAATTTTTCCGCCGTTAATGCTCATGATAATACTCCTTCTATTTTGAATAAAATTCATTGTTCCGTACAACCTTTTCCCCTGTCACTTTTCAAAGTGTATGGCTTATAAGTAATAATCATCATTCCCTGCCTTATAACGTTCTAGGTAAACATGGTTGCTATAGGTCAGCAAACCATACATAAACAAGAATAGTGTTGCTGTAGCGGCTATAAAAGCCCCTAAGCTCTTTAATAAAATCTTCATGGCTTCACCCCCTTAAAGTAGTTTATTGATTAGTCAACTCGCGTTCTGGTCCTGCTAAGCATGTGTTTTTGAATGTTCTCCTTCTGCTAGTCGTCTGGTTGGTAAGGGGCTTTTTATTACATCACTTGATTCTTAATTTCCTGGTAGGTTAGGCCCTGATTAAGGTACATAATGACTAGCGTTGCCAGCTCTCTGTACCTGGCCAATTCGTCCCCGGTCATCAGGTCGAGGGCTGGGGTGCTCTTCCTGGCATTCTCTCGCTCCCTTAGCTTGTAGTCTTTTTCTTTTTGGCCACTTTCTGAAGCTTGGATTTTAAATCCAACCTTGCCAAATTTATTTAGACTAGATTGGCGTTTTCTTATAAGCCGTGTAACAGTATGGTGTTGTACCTCAGCACATTCTGCCACAATCGAACTTAATGTATATGGGGCTTCTTTGCCGTTCTCTAAATAAACTAGTTGCATGGTGGTATCTCCTTCCTATTTTGAATGTAAACGGGTTTTCATCTCACTGCTTATAATTTAACTAGCTGGCCAAGTGCCGGTTTTTTTCTTTAGAATTGTCAGCACTCGCATTTCTTCTTTTACCTGGGATTCATAGCTGGCAATGAAGGCGTGTAATTCGTCCTCATCAGCAACTAAATAATAGCCTTGTGGGGCTGTTCGGCTTGCTCCAATCAATAGGCCTTTTGCCCGCATTGAAGCAATCAGCTCCCTAAATTCTCGAACAGAAAGCTGAGGCTTGAGTAGCTGGCAAAGCGTACTGGCAGTTTTCGCTTGCCTTCGCCCTGTCGGTAATAGGTCAAAAACTTCCTTTTCTGCTCGGGTCAGTTCTTCCATTTTTTCACCTCCTAAACGTCAATAGGCGTTACATACAGACTTGCTAATTCAGCCGTGGGGACTAGCGTAAATATTCGTAAATTCTAGTTAAAAAAAATTGCTTCGATAGTTGCTGTAGGTTCTTTCTTTGAAATTATATTTACAATTTTTGCCATTTCACTTTGTTTAAATTCTGATAGTCCTCTTTCTTTTCTGCTGTAAGCATCTACAGATAGATTCAAAAGCTTAGCCATTTGAGATTGGTTCATTTTAATAGCTTTTCTATAAGCTGAAACTTTATTAACTTTCATCGTCTCACCTCCTTTCAAAAAGACTATATAACGTATAATTACGTAAATCAACTTGTTTTTACGTTTTTTTACACGATTTATGGTATTATATATTTATCAGGAGGTGAAATAATTGAAAGTAGATAAAAATTTAGTAGGAAATAAGATAAAGGAAATTCGTTTAAGCCATGGCTGGTCCTTAGAAATATTTGGGGAAAAACTCGAAAATCCACCCGTTAAGCCTGGAATCATATCTAGGTGGGAAAACGGTATATCTTTACCGAACAATAAGCGTCTTAAAGCTATAGCTGACTTGGCTGGCATCACGGTAGAAGAGTTGTTGCAAGGTGAGAAGCCAGAATTAATTGTTCCTATGAACGATAAAAAGAAACTTTATGATATATTGGAAAGTCAAATTATCCAAGCTGAACAATATATGGCTAACTATGAAGACTTGCCTGGTGAATATGCATCAAGATACTTATCCCCTATAGCGCAAGGCATAGAGAAAAGTCTTGCTTATCAAAAACTTATCGAAAAGCCACAATACGCCTTCTATATTTATGAAGGCCGCTTGTATTTGATGACTAACGTTGATGACTTAAAAAGTGATGACTATAAGTTAAGCATGGGGATCTTTGAAACTATACAAGTTGAAGCCTTTGACGAAAAGACTGGGCAAAAACATCTAGTATTTGAAGAACCAATAACATCTAGTGAACAAGTCGTGCGCATAATCAAGAAGTATTGGCAATCTAACCATGATATTAAGTTTACTTGGGAAAAGTCTGATATTTTAAACAGTGGCATTCTTAAAAATATCCCTCTTAACTTCCCTTACCCCATCGAAGATATCCACAAAAAACAAATACTTGAATACAACTAGCCACAAGCCTACCTAACATACAGACTTGCTAATTCAGCCGTGGGGGTAGATTTAGAAAGGATATGTTAGAAATGGCAACGTATAAGAAATATACCAATAGCAAGGGTGAATTCTGGTCGGTTCGGGGTTACCTGGGCATAGATGAATTGACTGGCAAAGATAAGAGAATCAATAAAAGAGGATTTAAGACAAAAAAAGAGGCTTCACAATACTTTGACCAACAAAAAATCAAATTTGTTAATGGCGAAAGTATCGCAAAGCCTAAAAAGATGAAGTTTACTCAAGTATATCATGAATGGCTTGAAATATATAAAAATGATGTTGAAGAGTCAACACTTAGCAAAACGGTAACTATTTTTGAAAAACATATATTGCCCGCTTTCGGGGATTGCTTCGTCAATAAAATTACTAGCCAAATGATACAGAGCAAATTAAACCATTGGCACAAAGAATATAAACATCATAGAAAAATGTTTGCTTATTTCAAACGGGTAATGAAGTATGCTTATATTCATGGTTACGTTACTAGTCTAGAAACAGATAAGGTTGTCACACCTAAAAAGAAAGTGAAATATCGTTGTGACCAAGAAGACAAGTGCCCCTTTTACAATATTCAGGAATTGCGCCAACTGATGAAGATTCTTGAAGCTGAAGAAAGTCGCAAATGGCATGCTTGCATTCGGACTATGGCCTATACTGGGCTAAGGCGTGGGGAAATTCTAGCGCTCACTTGGAACGATATTAATTTCACCAACAAAACATTAACGGTGGATAAGGCTGTCGGCCAAACGAATAGCAATAAGATTTACTTGAAAGACCCTAAGAACGAAAATAGCAATCGTACAATTAGCATTGACGATACTACACTAAACGTTTTAAGACGCTGGCGGGCTGAACAAAGCCAAGAATTATTAAAATTTGGCTTTAAGCCACTAGGGAAACAACAACTTGTTTTTAACCATCCTAAAACAAATAGCTTACTAAATCCTTCAATAATCTACACTCGCTTTAAGAAAATTTGCGAACAAAACAACTTTAGGTTTATCAAGATTCACGGGCTAAGGCATACACATTGTTCCCTGCTCTTTGAGGCTGGGGTTCCCATGAAAGACGTGATGAAGCGCCTAGGGCATGGGGATATTAAAACGACTATGAACATCTACACTCATGTTACAGAACAATCAGAACAAAGAAGTGCCCAACTATTCGCAAGCTATGTTAATTTTTAGGTAAAATTAGGGGAACGGAACAAAAAACGGGAGGATAACAAAATAGATTGCTATCTTCCCGCTCTAAACGTTGATACACCAACATTTATAAAAATATCAAATGGAGACGATCGGGCTCGAACCGACGACCTCTACACTGCCAGTGTAGCGCTCTCCCAACTGAGCTACGCCCCCGTCAATAAGACTATTCTACCTAATTTTCCCTGTAAAAGCAAGCCCTTTTACTAATTATTTTATTTTTTGAACTTTAAATAAAGATAAGCATATGATTTTATTTGCGAATCCCCTAGATCAAGTGGCTAAGCAAACTAAATTATCTGCTATCTTTAAAAAGTAAATCTCTGAACTGAAAGCCTTTCCATGTTATACTGTATGTAAAGGAGGATGACCTATGAAAGCATACACACTAATCACGGGAGCTAGTTCAGGAATTGGCGAGGCCTATGCCTGTTTGGCAGCCAGCCAAGGGCAAAACCTAATCCTAGTTGCCCGCCGCGAAGAGCGTTTGCTTGCTTTAAAGGAAGAATTTGAGCATGAATATCCTGGAATCCAGGTCCATTATTTAGTCCAGGATCTGAGCCAAATTGACGAATTGGAAGGCTTCTACCAGAAAACCCAGGCCTATTCCATTAATTGTTGGATCAATAACGCGGGCTTCTCGAATAAGAAGGACTTTCTCAGCCTGACCAGCCAAGAAATCTTGCAACTTATGAAAGTAGACATGGTGGCGCCCACTTTGCTCAGCCAATATTACTTAAGCGATTACCAAGCAGTTGAAGGAGCAGTCCTGGTCAATGTTTCTTCAGTGGCGGGCTACGAGCTCATGGAGTCCTCACCCTTCTATAGCCCGATGAAGTTCTATATCAGCGCCTTTTCCGAAAATATTGGCCGCTATCTCCACAATAAGGAAGCTTCGGTCCAGGTCAAAATTTTAGCGCCTGCTGCTGTGAACACGCCTTTTATTAATGTAGCTTCCCAGGATGAGTCCCTGAAGGCAGATGATGTGTGGAAACATTACAATGAAGCGGATGAAATTGCGGGCTATCTGGACCAGCTGATTAAGAGTGATCAGACTCTGGGCAAAGTCAACCTAGAGAGCCGTGAATTTGAGCTCTTGAATCCCCAATTACCCAACAGGTGGGCAAAAGATTAAAATTGTATTATAATAAATAAAATTTAGTTTTGAAAGGAAGTTGTTTATGCTAAATATCAGTCCAGGTCCTTCTCATGTGAGTGACAAGGTGCTAAAAGCCTTTGCCCAGTCAAAGACCAATACCGACCTTGACCATGACTATACCAAATACCAGCGCCAGGTTGAAAAGAAAGTTTCTCAAGTTTTACAGACGGACGCCCCTTCCTTCTTCATGGTAGGCGAAGCCCTCATCACTTTGGAAGCGGCCATTTTCTCCATGGTTGAAGCAGGCGACCGGGTCTTAATCTTGTCCAACGGGGTCTATGGGGCTGGTTTTGCCGACTTTGTACGCTTTGTTGGAGGCCAACCTGTCCTCTTCGAGCAAGACTGGCGCCACGGCCTAGCATTGGATGAATTGGAAAGCTTCCTAGCCTCCGACCACGACTTCCAAGTGGCGACCTTCGTCCACTGTGAGACCCCAACCGGTATCTCCAATGATATCCACGGCATTGGCCAACTCCTCCACCGCTATGGGATCTTATCGATTGTGGACTCCGTTTCAGGAATTGGAGGGGAAGCCATCGACTTTGACCGCGCCCAAGTCGACGTCTTGCTAGGCGGCAGCCAAAAATGCCTCTCAGCACCTGTGGGTATTGGGACCGTCACTCTATCCCAAAACGCCCTGGACCAGCTAGACCAGAGAGAGAGTCCTATCCCTTCTTTCTACTCCAACTTTAAATCTTATCTCAGCTTTGATAATGATCATTTCGATTTCCCATATACCATGAGCGAGAACTTGGTCTATGCCATGGATGCTGCCCTAGACCAAACCCTATCCTATGACTTCGCAGCCAAGCATGACAAGTGGGCAGAAAATACGCGGAAAATTTTCCAAGAAGCAGGCTTTGAACTTTATGCTAAGGACCATCCGGCTAATACATTGACCGCCGTTCTCTTACCTGAAGGCTTTAATAGCTTTGACGTCATGGCAGAGGTCAAAAAAGAAGGGATCTTAATTGTCAGTGGCGATGGGCCACTCGGCGAACGCATCTTGCGGATTGCCCATATGGGATCCAATATGGAAGTGGACTACTTCGATGCCATGTACCAAGCCCTCGACAAGGCCTTCCAAAAACTTGGCATTCCTAGCCAAATTTCCTTGGCAGAAGCTTTCCGTTCATCCCAGCTAGAAGATTAATAAATAAAGAAGAGATTGACTTTAGATTTTTTAAGTCAATCTCTTCTTTTTTGCCTACTGGTCAGCTAATTTCTTCTCTTCGCGAGCTAGGCTAGCCTTTTTCTGTTCGAAAGCATTCTCTCGGCCTGGGCGAATATCTGCCCGGAAACTAATCTCCGTGCGGATGCCATGCTCAGCCAGGGCTTTAGCTGCTCGGCTCACAACTGCCATGACTTCATCCAAGTCCCCTTCAATTTCTGTAGTCATCGCATGGGTCTGATAAGGCAGGCCAGATTCTTGAATGACCTTGACCGCTTGAACAACATACTGGGACAAATGATCTCCCTGTCCATAGGGTGCAATGGCAAGGGCACATAAGGTATTTAATTTTGACATCTAAAAGACTCCTTTCTTTAATCTTCCAAACCATTCTGAGCCTTGTACTGGCTCACTTTTTGTTTAAGTTCGGGCACGCCATCCCGCATAAGCTGTTCCCAGATGGATTCTTGGCTCCCATGCCGGGTGATCACTGACTGGCCCCGGGCTGAATCTTGGCTCTGAGCCTCTTCCTTGACTTGGACATAGGCTTGCCAGACCGCTTCTAGGAAGTCATCTTCGACTTCATCCACTACCCGGTTGTCTTGGCGGTAACGGTTGCCCTTACGCACCAAACTCTCCTTCTGATAGGGGCTTTCCCAATGGGCCAGGTAGCCCCGGGCCACCATATAAAAGGCCGCTTGGTCCGTAATCTCAGCAAAATTGAAGGTCAGCTGATTCTTCACCTTGTCTAAGTCTTGATAGTTAAAGGCTTGCACCAAGGGCAGGTAATCGCCAAATTGAAGCCGAATCAGTGCTTTCTTCAGGTCAAGTGTTTGTGACATAGGCCCCTCCTTCTAATCGAGCGGTTGACGCAGGCGGTGCTGCATCAATTGATTATTATAGGCTGCACTTTGACGCAAGTAGAGAACTTTACCATAGCTTTCCGTAGACAGCGGATTCTCCTCCTGGGGATCAGCCTGGGTGAGAATCCAGTACATGTTATGGTAACCATAGCGGTCAAAGCCATCATCCCCATAGCCGTCTGTGAAGTAAACAGCTACCGAATTATGGTCGTTAAAACCATTGGCGTGGAGCCAATCGAAGGCGGGCGCAAAACTCGTCCCTCCCCGACCTTCAAAAGAAAATTGGGCCAAGGTCTGGTGGGTAAGACGTTCTGCTTTGACCACCTTGGTATCCACTTGAACGAGCCAGACCTGGTTGCCCAGGGTCTTTTGAATATTGGCTAATTCACCTAGACTATAGGCTAGGGCTTCCTCGTTTTGCGAAGCAGAAGTATCGACAAAGACAATGAGTGTCGTCGCAGTATCCAATACCCGACCAGGCAAGTCCACACGGAAGGGCTGGCGGCGGTTCATGCGGTTCTTAGAGAGCCGGTAAGGGACAGGAGTAGCCCCCTCCCCCCGCTGGATGATCTCCTTCCAGTTAATGGCGCGCGATTTATTCATCGGTTTCACCTGTTCCGACAATTGCCCTGACAAGTGTTCCCGCATCTCATCGGTCAAGTCATCGTAAGCCTTGCGGACCAAGCCATTAATAATTTTGCGGTGGAGGTCATTATTCTTGCCTTGGGGGATCACCTGCTGCATGGAGAAGTTCTTCTTCATTTCATCATTTAATTGTTCGGCTGAATCAATGCGCAAGTCCGATAGCTTGTCTTCATCGAAGTTGCCTGCTAATTGACTGTAGAGGTCATCCATCTGACCCGACCCCTTCATCTTCTCGAAGGTAGATAGGGTCCGGTTATGACTGGGATGGGACGGGTCATCAGCTATCTTTTTCATTTCTTGGTAGTAATAGAGCGTTCCCTTCTTCTCCTGGAGGCGGACATCCAATTTCTGCCTTAAGCCTTTTAGTGAAACCGAATGGCTTGGCAGGTCTTGGATATACTGGTTAATCTCAGTTTCCATGGCCACACTCATGATTTTAGCATCTTCGCTTTCTTGGAAGGCCCAATCGTAATCCGTCATGTGGTTGAAAATAATGTGGTAGCACATCTGCCGAATACCTGCCAACATTTGCTTAGGGCTCTCATAATACATGAAGAAAAGAATGGGATTAACCGTCAAGGTAAAGCGCAGGCCTTCAAAAGATAAATTCATCGGCTTAGCCAGGGTCTTACTCATCTGCCGGTCTAAGCGGTAGATAATCCCTGCAAAGAGGCTATCATTGGCCCCACTGTAGCTGCGATCCGTCATCAGAGAGGCCGTTAAGAGGCCAATAAAGTCGTGCATGAGGTCAGAAAAGACCTGGTAGTCTTCATCCGCTCCAAAGTTCATATAAATGATGAAGGCAATCCGCAAGCGAAAATAGCGGTCGTCGATATTGTCAATGGCGAGCTCCTGCTGGCTAGAACCCATCAAGGCCAACAGGTCATCCCGACTCTTATTTGTTTTGATTCCGTCCATACAGGTCTCCTTTCCTTCACTCTAATTTTTTGAAACCGCCATGGTAATTTCAAAGGCCCGGTCCACGTAAGCTTCAAACTGGGAGAGGGCTTCATTCAAACGTCCCATGGCTGAATCGGCTGCGGCTTCATTCAGACGCTTCACTAAACTATAGACTTCATCGGCTTCCGTTGCCAAGAAGAGGTCAAGATAGCGACTGAGGAGTGCTTGGTCTTCTAGTAGGTTTTCATGGTCCAAGAGATATGCCGTTAAGTCTTCGATAACCCGCTTTTTACGGATGGCCTGCATGGCCTGGTAACGGTCTAAGATAGCAGGATCTAAATGGTCCCCCTCAGCTTCGACCACTTCTTGCGCCTTGATATAGTCTCCCTGGTGGGTCTGGAGGTAAGAAAGGAAGACTTGCCCGGCTTCTTCCCCGATACAGCCATCAATCCCTTCGATAAGGAAGGCGAGGAGGTCGTCATCCGCCAGGTCCAGCAGGTCATAACCAGCGTCTTCATAGTTATAGAAGAGTTCGGATAAGCGTTCATAGGCACGTGGCGTGGGGTTCTTATCCCGGGTCTCGTCGATAACAATGAAATACTGCCGGCCTTCAGCTTGTAGGAAGTCAGAGATGAGCGGATGGATCCTAGCTTGACCTGACCGCTGGGGATGGTCCACTTGGGCAAAAGAAGCGAGCCACTGGTCCAAGGTCGTTCCCATCCGGATACGCATGGTCCGGTCATTAATGGCCATATCCCGGGCATTGGTCGCATAGGATGACCCTTCAAAACCTTCGACATCAGAAGAAGGGTTCTCAGCCGTAATAATAACAACATTATCGGGCAAGTCGATCCCCATCAGATTCCGCTGGAGGACCAAGTTCATTAATTCCCCTTGGACCATAGCGATAGGCCGGTTAAATTCATCGAGGAAGAGGATGACTTTCTTATCTGGATGGGCCTTAGCTGCATCCACTGCCCCTTGGACTTGGGGGTTCAAATAGTAATCGATCCGGTCTTCTTTAGGCACCGGCATGGTGAGGTCCCCTGGCTGCAAGAGCGAACAGGTGATCTCAAAGAAGGGGAAGCCATTGCTGGCAGCCAACTCACGGACGAGCTGGGACTTACCAATCCCCCCATGCCCCACTATATCCGTTACAATATTTGAATCTTCTTGAAGTAATAAATTAATTCCCTTAAAGACTGCCGTATAAGTCAGCCCAGGCACTCGGTCTGCCATCGACATCCACCTTTCTAATGAGTCATTTCAATCTTCTTCCATTATAACAAATATCCCAGCTTGAAACTAATCCTAGCTTTTGAGCTTTGGGCCCAAAAGCATTAGAATAGACTTAGCAAGTGAATAAAGATTCAGGAGGTAAAAGATGTATTCATTAAGTGAAGAACAAATTGCGCAGTTGCCCCTAGAAGAAGTGCAAAGTCTGACTCCCGTCACAGGGGGTGATGTCAACCAGGCCTACCGTGTCCAAAGCAAAGCCCAAGACTACTTCCTCTTAGTTCAACCTGGCCGCGGGGCTGATTTCTACGCCTCTGAAATTGCTGGCCTGGAAGCGATGGCTGAAGCGGGTATCCGGGTACCCCAAGTGATAGCCCATGGAGAATTAGGACCAGATGCCTACCTGCTCTTAGAGTTTATCCAGGAAGGCCAGGGCCAACAGGCAGCGCTCGGCCGGATGCTAGCCAAGCTCCACCGCAGTCAATCCGAGAGCCAGCAATTCGGCTTCGATTTAGCCTACCAGGGCGGCGATATCAGCTTCGACAATTCCTGGACAGATAACTGGGCTGATTTCTTTATTAAGCAGCGCCTACTCCCCTTAGGCCAAGCCATAGACCAAGAAGGGCTCTGGCAAACAGCAGACCAAGCGACTTACCGAACTCTTCTTGATCGCATTGCGGAAACTTTAGAAAACCATGATTCTGTTCCTTCCCTCCTTCACGGGGATCTCTGGGCAGGTAATTATATGTTTGACCAAGAAGGCCAGCCCCTACTCTTTGATCCGGCTTGTTTTTATGGCGACCGGGAATTTGACCTCGGCGTCAGCCTTGTTTTCGGAGGCTTTGGACCAGACTTCTACCAAGCCTACCAGGAAGCCTATCCCCTAGCCCCCGGCGCCAAGGGCCGCTTAGAATTCTACAAGCTCTATTTCCAAGCCCTCCACCTCTATAAGTTTGGTTCGATCTATCTCCAGTCTGTCCGCCAAACCATGGCCCGGATTAGCAAGCAAAGTCAATAAAGGAAATAGAAAAAGCTGTGCTCATTCCATGCACAGCTTTTAATTTTAATCCATATATTTTAATTTACCACGGAAGTCCTCAATCGTTCGATAGCCTTTGTCGACCATGATTGCTTCCAATTCTTCCGTGAGGCTGGCAAAGCAGCCTTCCCCTTCCTCATAGAGGGTTGTTCCGACCCCTACCATGCTGGCACCGCAGAGAATATGTTCAAAGACATCCCGACCATCACAGACACCACCTGTCCCAATGATGGCAATCTCTGACCGCAAGCGTTGGTAGAAAGCATGGACATTGGCTAAGGCCGTTGCCTTAATGGTCTCACCCCCAATTCCACCGAAGCCATGTTTAGGTTTAATCACGACTTGCTCACCATGGATCACTAAGCCATTGCCGACTGAATTAATGCAATTGACATAGGTCAAGGGATAGCGATTGAGAATATCAGCCATTTGGTCAAAATGACTAGGGTCAAAGAAAGGTGGCAGTTTGACACCTAAGGCCTTAGTAAAGAAAGAAAAGACACGCTTTAGAATCCGATCTGTTGTTTCGAAATCATAGGCAATCTGGGGCTTGCCAACCACATTCGGACAAGACAGATTGAGCTCAACAAGTCCGTTGAAGTCACTTGCTTCCACTGCTTCTAGAATTTGATAGATTTTTTCTTCTTCTAATTCCGTAACCGAGAGAAAATAGACCTTGTCCGGCTTGGCCGCTTGGAAGTCAGCGAGCGCTTGGAGGTAATAGGCTAGGCCTTGGTTGGGTAGACCAGAAGAGTTAATACTCCCCAAAGCAAAGCTTTCAACCCGGGGCTGGGGGTTCCCCTCCCTTGCTTCAAGCGTAGCTGTTTTAGTGATAAATGTCCCAGCTGCCGATTCGTCCAGGCTAGCTAGTTCTTCTTTCCTTTCACAAGAAACACCAGAAGCATTCATAAGACAATTAGAAAAATGAAAGTGATGAATTTGACTTGGCACTGCCATTGATAAGCCCTCCTAATAATAAATTAAAAAAAGAGCCCCTTAGCTAATAAGTGGGACTCTAAATCAGACAAATAATAATAATAATAAAAAAGAGGGACCGAATCAAAATTAAGCATATGTTCTTTCATTTGACGGCCCTCCTTTTTTTATTTTCTTTTTATAGTTTAATCATTTTGTCCTAGACTGTCAATTAGATTTTTTGCCAGGTGTGCTTAGAGAAGAGTAGGAGCATCGGATAGATCTCTAAGCGCCCAAAGAGCATGGCAAAGGATAGGACCAGCTTGTTCCAATTGCTTAAGTCTGCAAAGCTAGCGGCTGGACCTACTTCTCCTAGACCCGGCCCCACATTATTATAAGTTGTAGCGACAGCTGACAAGATGGTTTCTAAGTCTCCCATGCTTGGTGCTACGAGGAGGACAAAGAGGACGAAGAGCAAGACATAGGTCACAAAGTAGTTCTTAACACTTGTCAGCCAAGCCTTATCCACTTGCTTGCCTTCCATCTGTGAAGCCACAGCCTGGTTTGGATGGATCATCCGCTTGGTATTAGCCAAGAAGCTCTTCCATAAGATGGTGAGCCGTGAGACCTTAAGCCCTCCGGCAGTAGACCCCGCACAGCCGCCAACGAACATCAAGAGGAACAGGATAAGCTTAGAAAACTCTGGCCACTGGTTAAAGTCATTGATGGAGAAGCCGGTGGTCGAAATCACCGAAGCCACGGTAAAGAGGGCTTCCTCTAAAGCTTGGCCCAAACCTGAAGTCTGGTCCTTAATATTCCAAATAATGAGAGCAGTGGCACCTGCCACAATTAAGAGGTAGTTTCTCAGCTCTTCATTTCGAAAGGCCCGACGATCTTTTTGGATCAGAAAGAGGAAATACAGGTTAAAATTGACCCCAAAAATTAACATCCCAGCCGTTAAAATATAGTTAATCAGACTGGAATCATAGTAGGCCACACTGGTCGCCTTAATCCCAAAGCCCCCTGTCCCAGCTGTCCCAAAGGCATGGAGGATAGCATCAAAGACGGGCATACCTGCTAGGATCAAGGCAATAATGAGAACCAAGAAGAAGGCGAAGTACAAAGCATAGAGGATCCGCGCAGTAAAGGAGAGGCGCGGCACAATCTTACCAAAGCTTGGACCGGGCACCTCAGCGCTCATGATCTTACTTGCGCGTCGGTCGACCCGGGGTAAGGCAGCCAAGACGAAGACCAAAATCCCCATCCCCCCAATAAAGTGGGTAAAAGACCGCCAAAAAAGAACGGAATGGTCGAGCGCCTCCACATCGGTCAGGATACTGGCTCCCGTAGTGGTAAAACCACTCACTGTCTCAAAGAAAGCATCGAAGAGAGAATCCATACTGCCTGTAAAAATAAAGGGAAGGCCACCGAAAAAACTCATCAGAATCCAAGAGAGGGCCACAACCAGCATGGACTCCTTGGTATAGATGGCCAAATTTCGCACCTTGCGCCAACTCATTAAGCCCCCAATCCCCATCAGGAAAACTGCCGGCCCAAGGAAGGCTAGGACATTATCCCAGCCTTCCTGGTAGAAGATAGCGACTAAGACGGGAAGGAGCATGAGGAAGCCACAAACTGCTAAGATACGACCGAGGGTATGGATAATTACACGTGTATTCATGCCCTACCCCCTTAGAATGTCATCCAAGTCAGAGATATCCCGTTGGTAAGCAACAATAATCAACCGGTCCCCCACCTGTAATTGGTCATGGCCGCTTGGGATGATAATTTGTCCCTGGCGGAAAATCGATCCGATTAGGACATTATCAACCAGGTTAATTTCAATCAGGGACTTGCCGACTAAACGGGAGTCAGAAGCAACGATGAACTCGATCGCTTCCACCTGATTATTGGCTATCCGATAGAATTTCTCAATACTCGAGCCATAGGAGCGGACAAAAGACCGAACGAGATGAATAATGCGGTCAGCGAAGAGCCGGTGGGGAATCACCACCGTTTCTAGGTCCATGAGCCCGGTGTATTCTAATAAGGCCACCCGGTCCATCTTGGTCAAAGTCTTACTGATTCCTAAACGTTTGGCTAGGATACTCAGGACGATATTTTCTTCATCAATACCAGTCAGGGTAATTAAGGCATCGAAGTTTTCCAAGTATTCTTCAAATAAGAGGTCAGGATGGGTGCCATCACCAACAATGACCATGGCTTGTTCATTCTCTGCTGCCAGACGGTAAGCCTTTTCTTCTTTGCGCTCAATCACTTTGACCGCAATTTTTCTCTGGATCAATTTGGGTACCAGATGGAAGGCAATATTCGAAGCCCCCACAATCATAGTCGAGCGAATCTTCTTGGTCGACCCACCCAAAACCTGGTAGAACTCGCGCAATTGCTGGGTATCGCCTGTGACATAAAGCCGGTCATTAGCTCGGATAACAAAGTCCCCATAAGGAATAAAAATTTCATCCTGGCGTTCCACTACGCAGATCAAGATTTTATCGATATAGTCGAAGACAGTTCCCAGTTGGCTGAGGGCTAGCCCATCAATCTGGCTCCCCTCACTCACATCCAAGCTAATCAGATGGGCCCGCCCCCTAAAGAAAGATTCTACACTAAAAGCTGAGGGATAGTCTAAATTATTGAGCATCTCAGTAGCCGCTTCCAGCTCAGGATTGACAATTAAGTCAATGCCTAGCTTGCCATTGGAGAAGTTCAAGTAATCCGTATATTCGGGATTAGACACCCGGGCAATGGTGTACTTAGCCCCCAATTCCTTGGCAACAATGGATGCCATCAGGTTAATTTCATCATAATTTGTCACAGCAATAAAAACATCGCAATCTTCAATCTTAGCTTCTTTAAGGACGCTAATGGTCGCCGCATTACCCAAGACCCCCATAATATCGTAGTTAGAGAGCAGGTCTTCTAATTTATGGGCATCTTTTTCAATCAGCGTCACATCATATTGTTTACTTGAAAGGTCCTCACATAAGGCGGAGCCAACTGCTCCAGCACCCACAATGGATATTTTCATTTTGTTTTACTTCGCTTCTTTCTCTTAGTCTTTCATTTAATAGCCAATTAGATGCGCATGAGGACGTGCCCCAATTAAAAGCTCCATCATATCATTAATAGACAGCAAAACAAGTTTAATGATCGCAGAGCTTTGGTCGGCATCCTCCAAGGCCAGACGCTCAATCTGCATCGCTGAAACTCCTTTAACTTAAATTATGCATCTTTCGACTCAGTACTAACTATAATAGATGAATGGTCTAGAAATTGCACGTCTTTTTTAAAAGTTTTTTGAACGAAAAGAATGTGCTATAATCGATTATAAATAATAATAGGAGGAAATTAGATGTCAGAACAAACAACTGCCAAATACCAGGCCCTTTTTGAACCCATTCAACTTCCTAATGGCATTGAATTAGCCAACCGCTTTAGCCTTAATCCATTGACGACGAACTCTTCATCGCGTGAAGGTTTTATAACCGATGAAGACCTCTTCTATGCCGAGAGACGGTCCCAATCAGCGCCCCTACAAGTCACCACAGCGGCCTATATCGAAGACTATGCCCAGCTCTTCGAATACGGACCCAGTGTTCGCGATGACCGCTTCATCTACGGCTTATCCAAATTAGCTGAAAGCATGCAAGCTGACGGCGCCAAGGCCATCCTCCAGCTCACCCATGCTGGTCGTTTCGCTAAGATTGCTCTCCAAGACTACCATGTGGTCTATGGGCCAAGCCGGATGGAACTGAAGACCCCAGTTGAACATACCGTCTATCCGATGAGCGAGCGTAAAATTGACCATGTTATCGCCCAATATGCTGCCGCTACCCGTCGAGCCATCCAGGCTGGCTTTGCAGGGGTTGAGATTTCTAATGCGCAGCGTCTCCTTCCCCAACAATTCTTCTCCCCCTTCTCTAACCAAAGAGACGACCAATACGGGCCCCAATCGCTCGAGAACCGAGCCCGCTTCGGGGTTGAAGTCATGGCTGCCTGCCAAAAAGTTATTGAAGAAGAAGGTGCCAAGGACTTTATACTCGGCTTCCGTGGGACACCTGAAGAGACCCGGGGCAGTCAAATTGGCTACACCGTCGAAGAATTCAATGACTATTTCGACCGCTTGCTCGATGTCGCTGATGTCCAATACTATGCGATCGCTAGCTGGGGCCACGACATCTACAAGGAAAAAGTGCGGGCTGGTAAATACCAAGGCCAATTGGTTAATGAAGCTGTCTACAAGCATGTGAACGGCCGCGTGCCCGTCATTGCCACGGGTGGAATCAATAGCCCAGACAAGGCCTTAGAAGCCTTCCAACATGCAGATATGGTAGGCTTGTCTTCCGTCTTTGTCACCGAACCTGATTTCGTAACGAAACTTGAAGAAGGCCGGGAAGATGCTATTGATATAGGCTTCTCTGTAGAAGAACTCGATGACTTAAAGATTCCACACCGGGCCTTTAAGGACCTGGTTGAATTTATGGACTTCGGTGGGTCACTCCCCCAAGAATCCCGCGACCGCTTACGCGAACTCGCTGACCAGACGCCGACTTCTTATTTTAAAGAATATAAATAATGGCTAAAGACATGAAGCGGCCCTCCCTCGATGCTCGAGGAAGGGCCGCTTTGTTATTAGTAGATATGTTCCACATCACGATACTCTGCTTTAAAGAGGTCCAAGGTCTCTGGGTCCGCTTGGTCAAAATCTATGGTGTCAACTAACTTAGCTTGTACAATCTTACGGTTCGGGTCATCACCTAGGGCCTTGGTACAGGTCATCAAGGTCAGCATGGCATGGTCCGTCTTCGGATCAACCAAGTCCACCCGGGTTTCAGGGACCACCTCATTGAAGTCAACCTCGAAGCGATAAATTTTATCTAAGTCCGTCACATAGATGCTATCTCCCATTTTGGTCTTATCCAAGATGGGCGTAAGCAGTAAGTTCTCTCCAAAATAATTCATATTATGGCTGGTAATCGGATAATTTCCCTGGCCTAACTTTTGTTCACCGGGGAAGAAAGTCGAAGCCCCATGGAGCATATTCTCTTCGGTTAAGCCATCAAATAGCGGCACATAAATATCTGCCTCTGGATAAGCAACTGCTCCAATCACTGGAATAACAGAATTGAGACCCTTAATCCGTTCTTTAGCAGCCGCAACTTCTTCCGCACTCGCCTTTTGGTCTGCTTTAGAGGACGCCTCCACCTGGCTACTTTGTTCACTCGCTGCCTCATGGGCTTCCTTGACCGGCGCCTTCTCAGCTGAACAACCGCTGAGAACCAGGGCCGCCAAGCTTAGGGCTGCGAGGTAATGTGTCAATTTTTTCATCGCTTTTCTTCCTTTCTTCATTGCTTAACTTTAGTTTGCCTAAAGATCAGCTAGTTGATCTTCTCCAATTTCCAAACAAAATGGTCGCCTGCTTCAATCTGAACCTGGTCTAAGGGCATATCACTCGCTTCTTGGTTGACTTCATAGCGCCACCAACGTTTGGCTTGGGGGTCCTCCCGATAACCATCGATGGCTTGAATATAGTGCCCATCCGTTTCAATTTTGAAATTGTCTGCCATGACATCCAGCAGACTCTCCCCGACAACTTCTTCATTAGCTAAAGTTCTTTGCTCAAGCTGCTGGTCATCGACATAAACTTCGATCGTCAGGTCTTCCTGGGGCTCGGCGGCCTGCCGACAAGCTGCCAAAGCACAAATTAGAAGCAAGCCTAAGAAAAACGTCCACAATCCTTTTTTCAATGCTTTGCACCTTTTCTATGAAAATTTCGTCAGCTAAACTTATTCTAAACTAATTTCTATCCCTTGTTAAGCTTAAAGACCTAATTCTTAGGCGTCAAGCAAAAACTGCTTTAAGTACTTGTCAATAAAAAACCACTAGCCTATAAGCTAGTGGCAAGAGGTGCCTCTGGATCTATAATCCTAAAACTTCTTCGAGTTCTTCTCCCGATAGCTGAACAGATTGTTTAGTCCCTCCAAATTCTTCATCGATAAAAGCCTTCACATCATCTGAATGATAAATCTCTAGGAGTTTCTGCAAGCCAGGATCCTGCTCCCGGCCTTTCTGCGTCACAAACACATTGACCTTATCTACAGTATCTTCATTAACTTCTTCATAGAAGATCGCATCCTCGAAGACGTTTAAACCGCCTTCCAAGGCATTTGTATTACCCATTAATGCAATATCTACATCACCGAGTACGCGTGGCATGGTGGGATCGTCCACTTCAACGAATTGTAGGTTTTTAGGATTTGAAGTAATATCTGCTTGGGTAGAAAAAGAATCAAAATCATCAGCTAATTCAATCAAGCCAGCTGTCTGTAATAATTCCAAACCCCGGGCTAAACCAGCTGTTTGGTCTGAAATCGCCACAGTCGCTCCATCTGGGACTTCCTCCAAAGTCTCATATTTATCAGAATAGATACCCATGGGCTCTAGATAAGTTGTCCCCACAGCCCGAAGCTTATCCCCTGTTTCTTCGTTAACCTGCTTTAGATAAGCAATCATTTGGAAGGCGTTCGCGTCTACCTCCCCCTCAATCGTCGCTGTATTAGCGGAGACACCATCATCAAAGCGGCGGACCTCAATGCTTAGCCCGGCATCTTTGAGCGCCTGAGAATCTTTAATGAAGTCCCAGACGTCGGCATCCCCTGACATAGATCCAATAATATAGTGGTCTTGCTCACCAGACGCTGACTCGGTCTGTCCCTGGGAACAAGCCGTGAGGAAAAGTGTTAGGACGGCAAGTAAGATGATTTTAGTTTTTTTCATTGTGATTCCTCCAATCTATACTTATCATAGCATAAATCACTTACTATTAGTCAGTCAATAAGCGGTCACGATTGATCGCTTAGGTCTAGGCAATAAAAAAAACCAGCCTGTTTCCAGACTGGCTCATTCAGGTTGAGGATTAAGCGTTTAAGTCTACCATATCTCCGTCTTCCATATAAAGAACGCGTTCACAGATATTAGTCGTATAGTCCCCTAAACGTTCATAGTTTGAAGCAATCGAGAGATAAGCTGCTGCACTTTCGCTGATTTCAGCATCCCCGCCCGCAGTAATTTCCTCAACGATATCATTATGGACTTGCTTATAGAGCGCATCGATTTCGTGGTCTCTTTCGGCAATTTCCTTAGCTGCTTTGGCATCTTTTGCGAAGAATGCAGCGATGGCATCTTTAACCATTTTTTCAACTTTGACGGACATGTCGCGAATTTTTTCCTCAATGTCTGGTAGACGTTGGGAATCGGCAATCACCAAGGAAGATTTGGCGATCGATACGGCGTGGTCACCCATCCGTTCCAAGTCAGAGGTAGCTTTCAAGATCGAGGCAATCATGCGTAGGTCGTTAGCAACAGGCTGTTGTAAGGCAATTAACCGGTAGCAATCCCGCTCAATCTTGAACTCGTACTCGTTAATTTCATCATCATTTTCAATCACTTGTTGGGAGATAACGACCTTATGATCGAGTAAAGCATCACTCGAATGTTCAATCGCTTGGAGGGTTAATTCCCCCATGCTTTTAAAAAGTTCGCTCAGTTCATGTAGTTGGTTATCAAATGTTTTTCTAATGGACATCGTGTGATCCCTCCGATTGATTAATTGTAAGCATTGTTTTCTAATATAATTATAACTTAGTAAAGGCCAAATTGTAAGTAAAATCCCTTAATCAGATAGCTTAAAGAAGGGATTATGGGATTTTTCTTCAGCAATCGTCGTTTCTCCCATATGTCCAGGGAAGACTCGCGTTTCTTCTGGAAGCAAGAAGAGCTTTTGAATGATAGACTTGAGAATAGTCGCTGTATCTCCACCAATCAAATCGGTCCGCCCAATGGAATGGCGGAAGAGGGTATCCCCAGAAAAAAGCAGGCCTTCGTCTTCAAAATAAAGAGAGACCCCGCCTGGTGTATGGCCTGGCGTATGGAAGACTTCGAAGCTAAGACCTGCTAAATGATAGAGCTTCCCCTCTTGGAAGGTCTCCTCAGCAGGCTGGCAAGTCACAGCTTGGCTAGCAAAGCCGAGAGCGGATAAATTCTTCTCCGCAGATAGCAAGTAGTCCTGGTCAGCTGGATGAATATAGACAGCTGCTTGGCTATATTGGCGGATGGCCTCCAAGGCGCCAATATGATCGCAGTGTCCATGCGTTAGGAGGATAGCTTCAAGTTCTAAACCCTGATCTTCTAGGTAAGCGATGATACGGTCAGCTTCACTCCCTGGATCCAGCAAGAGGGCCTGACTGGACCCTTCTTGGTTGATAATATAGCAATTGGCCTGGAGTGCGCCAACAGTTAGACATTTGATTTGCATCAGACAACCTCTTTTCTAAGCTTTACCCCTATTCTAACACAGGACCAGCCTGCTATAAAAATAAGAAAAAAGCTGGGACAAAAGTCCCGGCCTCTTTATAAAATACGAACTATTCTTTAAAAACGTGCTCCAAAAGTCAGTCCTGACATCCACTTCACGAACTATGGAAGATCCTTTGACAAGGTTCTTCCATAATTCGCGGACAGTTGCTATAGCTGTTCGAAGCGAAGGGAGTTACAGATATAGTATGCGTTAGCAGATTCAGGGCTAACCGACTTTTGTCACACTCTCTTTGACAAGAAACTTAGGACTCGTCATCCATATTGAGGATGGCGAGGAAGGCTTCTTGAGGGACTTCGACTGAACCAATGGCCTTCATCCGCTTCTTACCTTCTTTTTGTTTTTCGAGCAGTTTGCGCTTCCGCGACACGTCCCCACCGTAGCACTTGGAAAGAACATTCTTGCGTAGGGCTTTGATATTCGTCCGCGAAATAATCTTATTGCCGATAGCGGCCTGGATAGGAATTTCGAATTGTTGGCGAGGAATGACTTCCTTCAACTTGCTGACTAATTGACGGCCACGCTCATAGGCGAAATCCTTGTGAACGATAATCGACAAGGCATCGACAACCTCACCATTTAGGAGGACGTCTAGCTTCACTAACTGACTCGGACGGTAGCCCGTGATTTCATAATCGAGGGAAGCATAGCCCTTGGTATTGGACTTTAATTTGTCGAAGAAGTCATAAATCACTTCGGCTAGGGGCATGTCATAGATAACGGTCACACGGATATCATCCAAGTAGTTCATGGTTACAAATTCACCACGCTTGCGCTGGCAAAGTTCCATGACCGCCCCAACAAAAGATTGGGGAACCATGATCTCAGCCCGCACATAGGGTTCCTCCACATGGTCGACTTCCGTATTGTCCGGCATTTCGGAAGGATTGGATACTAAAACCATATCGCCATCCGTCTTGTAGGCCTGGTAAATAACAGACGGTGCTGTCATGATCAAGTCCAGGCCGAAGTCACGCTCTAATCGTTCCTGGGTCACGTCCATGTGTAAGAGACCGAGGAAGCCACAGCGGTAACCAAATCCGAGTGCTGTCGAACTCTCTGCTTCAAACTCTAAGGAGGCATCATTTAAGTGCAATTTCTCTAGAGCTTCGCGCAGGTCGACATATTCTGAAGAGTCGACAGGATAAAGGCCACAGTATACCATCGGCTGCATCTCCCGGTAGCCTGGTAGAGGATCGGCAGCCGGATTAGAAGCTAAGGTCACGGTATCCCCCACCTGGGTATCTTGGATCGTCTTGATGCTAGCTGCAAGATAGCCCACATCGCCAGCCATCAAATAATCTCTTGGGATCGGTTGGGGAGACATAATCCCCAACTCCGTCACATCGAAGGTCTTGCCATTACTCATCAGCTGAATGGTATCCCCTTTTTGGATAATACCATTTTGGACACGGATGCTCAGAATAACGCCCTTGTAAGCATCATAAACCGAGTCAAAAATCAAGGCCTGAACGGGGCCCTCCAAGTCACCTTGAGGCGCAGGAATATTATGGACAATCTGTTCGAGAATTTCAGGAATCCCGATGCCTGCCTTAGCAGAGCACAAGACCGCTTCGCTGGCATCTAAGCCGATAACGTCTTCGATTTCGCTACGAACGCGCTCCGGATCTGCTGCGGGCAGGTCAATTTTATTAATAACAGGCAATAGTTCCAGGTCGTTCTCTAGGGCCAGGTAGACATTGGCCAGGGTCTGAGCTTCAATTCCTTGGGCAGCGTCCACCACCAGGATGGCCCCTTCACAGGCGGCTAGACTCCGGGATACCTCATATGAGAAGTCGACGTGACCAGGCGTATCGATCAAATGGAAGATATAAGTCTCCCCATTCTCTGCCTGGTATTCTAATTCAACAGCATTTAATTTAATGGTAATTCCCCGCTCTTGTTCGAGATCCATCGAATCAAGCAGCTGGTCGTGCATTTCACGATCGGAAACTGTCCCTGTCTGTTGGAGAATACGGTCAGCCAAGGTAGACTTGCCGTGGTCGATATGGGCCACAATCGAGAAGTTTCGAATCCGCTCTTGCCTTTCTTTTAACTTTTGGATATCTAATTGATTTGACACCTAAATATTCACATCCTTATAAGCATTGTTCGTTAATAACTAAACTCTATTTTAATGTAAACAGGCAGCATTAGGCAAGTATTGCCTTAACATCTTCTGACTTTTATGGAAAAAAGGAGGCTGAAAAATTTCAGTCTCCTTTTAAATCAGGACTTTTTATTGTCTGCTCAGTTTTCTTAGGCTAGTCTTTAGCCTGGTGGCAGAGCTTTTGCCAAAATGAGAAGCCGCCTTTAAAGCTGCTTAGTCTTGACCAACAAAGTCTTCAATATTGAAGCCTACCGGGGCATAGAGTTGACGGTATAAGTCATCAGGATTTAGCGACTGATCAACGATACCTAGCTCTTGGTAGTCAGCAACAATTTCCTTAACGGTCTCAGACATTTGATCTTGGCTTGGATGGTAGTCTAAGGAATCGATAAAGTCGTAGGAAATGTCTTTATCACCCGTTAGGAGGTTCTCTTCAAAGAGATAGTTAATATAGGCATCGGAATCTTCTTCCGCCCAAGCATTGGCCTTGTAGAGCGCACGGGCTAGGCGCTTAGCGGTAATGGGATTTTCTCGCGCAAAATCTTTATTAATATAATAAGCACAGCATACTTCATCTTTAAATTCTGGCGTCTCAGTCGTCGAATCTAATTCTTTAAGTGTCCCATTCTTAACGAAAGGATCAGCTACGTTCTCATCGTAGATGGCCCCGTCTAATTCCCCATTGGCTATGGCTTGTGGGGATGCACTTGAATCTGTGCTCACCCAATCGATTGAGTCAGTATCGACGCCTGATTTTAAGAAGAAACGTAAACCAACGTTATGGTCGGATTCACCGAGGCCACCGTGGATCCCAATCTTAGAATCAGCGAGGTCAGCAGAAGACTCAGCCTCCGAATCAGCTGCAACATAGAGTCCCTTACAGCCTGTATGCATAGGCCCCAAATATTGGGCATTAACCCCATTGATAATAGGGATTAAAGTTGGTGTAATTAAACCTGCTCCCAGTGCTACTTGGCCTGTTCCCACAGCATCAATTGTTGTTTGCTGGCTTTTAACAACTTCAACATCTAAGCCTTCGTCATCGAAGTAGCCCTTCAATTCCGCCACATTAACTGGAGCCGTACACCCCGTTGAGTTAATCACTTTGATGGTTTGCCCGTAAGCCGGCTCCTTCTTCCAGGCGTCGTCATCATCAACATTAACTTGCTCTAAGGCAACAGCTTCCGTGCCGCCACCTGCTTCTGCACTTCCTGCTTGTCCCTCTTGCTTAGACGCAGTGGTTTGGCTGGTCTCATTTGTTTCTTGGCCTGCTGATTGACTCTCATTAACGGAAGTCTGGCAGCCCACCAAGGCGAGCCCACAAAGGCCAAGTGTTAACCATTGCTTGATTGAACGTTTCATTACGATCTCTTCCTTTCCTACTACTTAAAAATCGAGTGCTTGTAAAATTTCATTACGGTAATTGATAAAGGCTTGGCTGGTCCGTCGGCGCGGGTAGTCCAGGTCAATGTTAACGATCTGACTAAAACGCCCAGGATGGGGCTGCATGATCACCACGCGCGTCGCCATATAAACCGCTTCTTCAACATCGTGGGTCACCATAATCATTAAATTCTGGCTGGATTGCCACAAACTAATCAATTCATCTTGAAGGCTTGCCCGAGTAAAAGCATCTAGAGCGCCCAAGGGTTCATCTAGGAGAAATACTTCCGGTTGGTTGATCATGGTGCGCGCTAGACTGACTCTCTGGGCCATACCACCCGACAATTGATGCGGGTAATAGTTCTTATAATCTTCTAAGCCAATCAGTTGAATGATGCGGTCGACTTCAGCCTGGTCCACTTCTTTTTTCATATCTTGTGAAAACTTGATATTCTCTTCCACCGTCCGCCAGGGAAATAAAGTGGGATTTTGAAAGACCATGCCCCGGTTAGGATCCGTATCCTCAACCAGTCGATCATTCAGGCGGATTTCCCCCTTAGTCGAGGGGGTTAAGCCTGCAATCATATTCAGGAGGGTCGACTTACCGCATCCAGAGGGACCCACAATGCAGATAAACTCTTGGTCACTTGCTTTAAGATTAATATCTGCTAAGACTAATTGGATGCCCCCCTCCGTTTTGGGAAAGGCCTTGTAAATATTTTCTAAACTTAATTGTGTCATCTAATCCTCCTTCCATTTCAAGGTGCGGTCAGACAGCCAATTGAGGATGAAATGCACAGCGAGGAACAAGACACAGATGACAATAATACCAGCGTACATTTTATCGTATTCGGCCCAATTTTTTTGCCAGGTGATATAGAAACCTAGGCCCGACTCAACCCCCATCATTTCTGCAACAATTAAAGAAGTACAAGCTGTTGACATCCCTTGAATCAAGCCTGAAAAAACAGTCGGCAACATAGCGGGGACTGTGACTGAGCTAATCAGTTGCCTTTGACTCGCTCCTAGGGTTTTGGCGACAGAATAGTAGGCCTTATCAATCTGGTTAACCCCTGAGAAGGTGGCATTATGTAAGGAAAAGAAAACGCCCAAAGCAATAATAAACATGGCCCCTTTCTGAAGTGAGGCGGCTAAGACCATAACGATAGGGATCCAGGTGGTCGTCGGAATCGACCCAATTACTGTCACGAAAGGTGAGATCCAATAATTAATCTTCTTATTATAACCAGAGAAAACGCCCGTCACAATCCCTAAGACTGCACCAATAATGAAGCCTTGAAAGAGCAGGCTAATCGAAGCGCTGGCCGATTCAGCTAAAAACGCCGCATCTGCAATCATGGCGTTCAGAATCTTATCCGCCCAAGGGAAATAGGGTAAGAGTAAAGTAGCTGTCTTCAAAGTTAACAAGTCGTAAATCATTAAGAGGATAAAGATCAAACTTTGAAAGGGTGCAGCTCTCCGCCAGCGTCTAAATTGGTCGTCACTGACCTGTGCCCAAATGCCTCGGACTAAAAAGTAAGCCAGAAAAATACCAATAAAGCCTGCATACAAATAAGTATTGGCATTCCCCGGATGGTTGGGGACATAGAGGTATTCCAATAGATGCAATAAACTGGCTAGGACGGGAAAGAAACAGACTAGCCGGTTCCAAGCTTTCTCTGCTTGACTCTTGGGCTTAGCTTCTAGATCTTTAAGGTCCGCTTCACTCAACTGACTGAGCCATTCCTCGTTAATTTCTTCTGCCATCACTCAGCCTCCTTTAAAATTTAATTCAAACTGTTTAATTAAATCATAGTACAAACTTATCAGCATTTAAACTATCAATTTTCGTTAAGCCTTGATCGAAAAAAATGAAAGTTAAGATGCTCTGTCACTTTCTTAGTGAATCCTCATACAGACTATCTGACTGAAGTTGGAATCTCCGGAGAATTGGGGGACAAGCTAGCTGTCCAGCTGGTCATATCTAGCTTAGATGAGAAGCTTAGTCATAAAATCCAGCGCTAAACTAAGGAAAAATTTAACAAGAAAAACAGCCCCCACCACTGTGCCATATCGACACAATGTTGGCGGCTGTCTTGCCTTAACTTTAAAGCCTTAATCTTTAAAGCGATTTTTTAATTTCTCAAAGAAATTCTCTTCTTCTTCAGTGATATTGTCACCTGAAGCTTGAGCAAACTGGCGGAGGGCTTCTTTTTGCTTATCATTAAGGTTTTTCGGTGTGACGACTTTGACAGTAACGTGTTGGTCGCCCGTAGAATTGGAGTTAATTTTCGCCACTCCCTTCCCCCGCAAGCGGAAGTTATCTCCGGACTGGGTACCAGCTGGGATCTTCATCTTGACCTTGCCGTGAACCGTTGGAATTTCGACCTCATCACCGAGAGCTGCTTGGGCGAAATTGATAGGATACTCAAAGTAGATATCCGCCCCTCGACGGTCGAAAATATCACTTTCTTGGACCCTGAAGACCACATAGAGGTCTCCTTTTGGCCCTCGGTTATAGCCAGCATTCCCTTGGTCAGCTAGGCGCATACTTTGTCCGTCATCTACCCCGGCAGGAATATTGACCTTCACCGTATGTGTAACCGTTTCACGGCCAGAACCATGACAGTTGTCACACTTGTGTTCGATAATTTCCCCTTCTCCGTCACAGTTGGGGCAGGTCGTTTGCGTTTGCATGCGACCGAATGGTGTATCGCGGGTTTGGTTGACAACGCCAGAGCCATTACATTGTTGGCAGCGTTTGGCAGCTGTCCCTGGCTTAGCTCCCTTACCATTACATACGTGACATTCTTCTTCACGCTTGTACTTGATGGTCTTCTCTACCCCAAAGACAGCTTCCTTAAAGCTTAAGTCAATTGTGTATTGAAGGTCGTCACCTTGGCGTGGAGCATTCGGATTCCGGCGCTGACCAGATGAGAAGCCACCGAAACCACCAAAGCTGGAGCCGCCACCAAAGAATTGGGAGAAGATATCATCGAAGTCTGCTCCGCCATATGATTGGTAGCTGCCCTGGCCACCACCACCGAAACCACCAAAGCCGCCCTGGGCTCCTGCATGGCCAAATTGGTCGTATTGGGCACGTTTTTGTTCGTCACTTAACACTTCATAAGCTTCGGTTGCTTCTTTAAATTTTTCCTCAGCATCGGGGGCATCACTGATATCAGGATGGTATTTTTTAGATAGCTTCCGGTAAGCTTTTTTAATTTCTGCTTGGCTGGCGTCTTTAGAAACGCCTAGGATATCATAATAATCACGTTGTGTTGCCACAAGCTTCCCTCCTATCTCACTGTATTATCCCTTAACTTTCAAAAGAAAAGCCCCTGCCCTTAGCGCAGAACAGGGGATAATCTTCGAATGAATTAGTCGTTGTCAACTTCTTCGAAGTCAGCATCAACTGAACCATCATCATTTTGTCCACCGTCTTCACCGTTTTGAGCTTCGGCTTCTGCTTGAGCTTGTTGGTAAAGTTGAACGGTTAGATTTTGAAGGACTTCATTCAATTCATCTTTCTTAGCACGCATGTCATCCAAGTTATTGGCTTCTTGGGCAGCCTTCAATTCATCCTTAAGACTATTTGCCTTGTCGATTTCAGCTTGGTCAACCTTGCCTTCCACATCTTTCGTCGTCTTTTCAGTTTGGAAGATCAATTGTTCCACTTCATTCTTCAAGTCTGCTTCTTCTTTACGTTTTTCGTCTTCAGCTGCGTTAGCTTCTGCATCCTTCATCATGCGATCGATTTCTTCATCCGTTAAGCCGGAGTTGGATTGGATTGTAATGGCTTGTTCCTTACCAGTCCCTTTATCTTTGGCGCTAACGTTAACAATCCCGTTCTTATCAATGTCGAAGGTTACTTCGATTTGTGGCACACCACGTGGGGCTGGATTGATATCGGTTAATTGGAAGCGACCTAAAGTCTTATTGTCTTCAGCCATTGGACGTTCCCCTTGGAGAACATGAATGTCTACGGCTGGTTGGTTGTCCGCAGCTGTTGAGAAGACTTGTGACTTAGAAGTTGGAATTGTCGTATTCCGATCAATTAACTTAGTGAAGACACCACCCATGGTTTCGATACCGAGTGATAATGGCGTAACGTCTAAGAGTACAACGTCCTTCACGTCACCAGTAATTACCCCACCTTGGATAGCAGCACCCATAGCCACTACTTCATCAGGGTTCACTGAACGGTTAGGGTCTTTACCTGTTTGGGTCTTCACAGCATCAACAACGGCAGGAATACGGGTTGAACCCCCAACTAAGATGACTTCATCAATATCTGAAGCTTTGAGGCCTGCATCAGCCAAGGCTTGTTGGACAGGTTTCTTGGTCCGTTCAACCAAGTCAGCTGTTAATTCATTGAATTTAGCCCGGGTTAAAGTCGTTTCTAAGTGCAGAGGACCGGCTTCACCAGCTGAAATGAAGGGTAAGCTGATTTGGGTTGAAGTGACACCAGATAAGTCTTTCTTAGCTTTTTCAGCAGCATCTTTTAGCCGTTGCATAGCCATCTTATCAGATGAGAGGTCAATCCCATTTTCTTTCTTGAAGTCTTCAACTAAGAAGTCAACAATCTTGTTATCGAAGTCGTCCCCACCGAGTTCATTATCACCAGCAGTCGATAGGACTTCAAAGACGCCGTCACCTAATTCAAGGATGGAAACGTCGAAGGTCCCACCACCTAAGTCAAAGACGAGGACTTGTTCTTCTGAATCGGTCTTGTCTAAGCCATAAGCTAAGGCTGCAGCGGTAGGTTCGTTAACAATCCGGTCAACTTTCAAGCCAGCAATTTGACCAGCGTCTTTAGTCGCTTGACGTTGGGCATCGTTAAAGTAAGCAGGAACGGTAATTACCGCATTGCTGACGCTTTCGCCTAAGTAATCTTCCGCATATTTCTTCAAGTATTGGAGGATCATTGCGGAGATTTCTTCAGGCGTATAATCCTTATCGTTTAAGTGAACTTTGTAACCAGATTCCCCCATGTGACGCTTGATAGAAGCCACAGAGTTAGGGTTCGTTACCATTTGACGTTTAGCTACTTCACCCACTGAAGATTCGCCATCTTTAAAGGATACAACTGATGGTGTGGTCCGGTTACCTTCTGGGTTTGGGATAATCTTAGGTTCGCCACCTTCAAGAACTGCAACGGCTGAGTTTGTTGTCCCTAAGTCAATACCAATAATTTTTGCCATAATTTAAATTCTCCTTTTCTTCGATTATTTTACTTGACCGCTTAAGAATAAGCTCTTTATTGTGCAATGATAACCATTGCAGGTCTTAAGACGCGGTCCTTCAAGACATAGCCTTTTTGATAAACTTCAACGATTTCTTCAGCCTCCTGGCCTTCTTGAGCTGGGACTGAAGAAACGGATTGGTGGAAGTTCGGGTCAAAGGGCTCACCAACTGGGTCGATCACCTCAACCCCTTCTGCCTTCAAGGCTTCCAACAGGTTTTGGTGGACCATTTCAACCCCCTTCTTCAAGTTATTGGACGCTTCATCATCCGCTTCAATAGCTAATGCGCGTTCCAAATTATCTAAAGAAGGTAGGATAGCTTGAGCTAAGCTCTGTGACCGGTACTTGGCGGCATCTTGCCTCTCATTTGCATTCCGGCGCTGGATATTTTTAATCTCAGCGGATAGGCGCAAGATTTGCTCGTCTTTTTGAGCGACTTTATCTTCTAATTCCGCCAGCGGATCTGTTTGCTTGTCTTCTTGATCTTCTGTTTCTAGCTTTTCTTCTCTTTGTTCATCGACTTCTTCATTAGAAACTTTCTCTTTTTCTTCTTCTGTTTCGAAATCTTTTTCCTGATCTGACACTTGAGTAAAGCCTCCTTTTTAGTTTTTTCTAAATTCATTGCTCTCGTCCAAATACCGACGAATCGCAGATCGCATCCCATTAAAAAGCTGGGCTACCTGCAGGTAAGACATGGTTTCAGGACCGAGAATAGCAAATGTAATTTGATTAGCAGGGTCTTCTTCACCGATGGTTGAAGTCATTAGGCTCATATGTTTGAGCCTTTTGTCTTCTAACTCCTTGCCAATGCGAATCTGGATGCCTGTATGCGGCTCTTCCATCAACTGGGTCAGCACATCTTGGTCGCTCAACAAGGCATTGAGGCTTAAGATTTGATCAATCTCTTCCTTCTCAGATAAAGTTTGGTAAAACTTATCTGTGCCCTGGATATTGAGCCTTTCTTCATCCAATTTCATCAGCAAGCTTTGGATCAGTAATTCTTCCTCAAGTAAATGTTGGACTGAACGATCCAAGTAATGGAGGTAGTCTTGGCGTAAACGCAGGACCACTTCATAGAGGGGTAGTCCCACAAGTTCCTCATTCACTAAACGAACGAGTTGGTCAAGCGCTCCTTCGTCCAATCCCTCAGGAATCGTGAAGACTTGATTCTCAACTGCTTCTTGGTCAGTAATTAGAATCGCCATGGCCTTGTGCTGGGTCATGCCAACAATACGAAAGGCTGCTAAGCGATGGTGGGTAACTTGGGGGCCCAAAGCGATAGCTACATAAGAAGTTAATTCAGCCATCGCCTCAGTTGACCGAGCAATAATCTCTGCCAGCTGGGTATAAGGGGAAGCAAAAATTTCTTCCACCCTTTTGGCCTGGTCCCGGCTCAAACCGCGATCAATTAGCCCACCGTAGCGGGGCAAAATGTAATTGATATAGTAGCGGTAGCCTGCCTCCGTTGGCACCCGTCCTGAAGACGAATGCATCTTGGTTAACAGACCAAGCTTTTCCAAATAACTCATTTCATTACGAATAGTTGCCGAACTTGCATTGATGTGCGGATCCTCAGCTAGGCTTTTAGAGCCCACTGGTTCCGCTAAGGATGCATGGGCATCAATAACAGCCTGCAAGATTAGCATTTGTCTTTCCGTTAACATGTTTTCACCTCTTTAGCACTTGGCGACTTCAACTGCTAACACATATAATATATCATGGATCCAAATGAATGTCAACAATAGTCAAACATTTTTTTGACCTTTTCCTATAAGAAATAATAAAAATAGCGTGCGTCTCCATTCGTCGGCAAAACCAATGGAAACGCACGCTTCAATGCCCTAGTCTACCAAGAGCGGCAGGGCCAGGCCTTTATCTTAATAGTGACTTGCTGCTTTTATCTCGTCTTCATTTAATTTAACAGGCTGTTTACTGCCTTTAAACTTCTCCTTGATAAAATTTTGAACATCCTCCGAATGGTAGAGGTCGAGAAGTTTCTTGTAATCCTCTTTTTGTGGATGGTCTTTGGCAATGGCTAAGATGTTAACACTCGATAGCGTCTCATCGTTAACACTTTCCTTATAAATCGTATCCTCTGCCAAGGACAAACCGGCTTCCATGGCAATCGTATTCCCAATACAGGCCGCATCTAAGTCAGTTAAACTGCGCGGCAGGGTATTCTCATTCATCACCTCAAAGCGCAAGTCTTTGGGATTGGCTTGGATATCATCGACGCTGTAGAGATTCTTCTCTTCATCTGTTAGTTGAATCAAGCCGGCTGCCTGGAGCATGATTAAAGCCCGGGACTGGTCAGAAGGATAGTCTGCTAAACCAATATGAGCTCCCTTGTCCAGGTCTTCCAAGCGGTCTAACTTGGCCGAATACAAGCCCATGGGTTCAAAATAAGTCGTTCCCAAGGCCTCTAGGGAATCCCCCTTCTCTTGGTTGAAGCTATTCATGTAAGCGAAGTTCTGGAAGGCATTCAGATCAACCTCTCCTTCTGCTGTTGCTGTATTGAGCACCGGACCTTCCACAAAGTCCTTCACCTCAATCGCAAAGCCCGCTTCTTTGGCCGCGTCAGACTTGGCAATATAGCGCCAAATTTCAGCATCTGAAGCCTTAGAGCCAATTAAAACCTTCTTTTGCCCCCCTTGTCCTTGACAAGCTCCCAATAAGAAAAGCAGGGAAAGGAGGACAAGCAAGTGCCAGCCTTTTCTTAGCATACCATCATTCCTTTCTAATGAACACTTTAGTTCTATTATAATGAAAAAGCTAAAAATTGTAAGAGGCAATCTCTTTTTGACAGCGGCTAGCTGCTTAGCTAGGAATCTGTTAAACTTAGGACTGTTAGATGGAAGAAATCAGAGGACGAGAGACCTTAAACCGCTTTTTCGCCTCTTCTTTCTTGATTGCCCTTTAGCTAATCCTTAAGAAGTGAGGCTTGCTTTATGCTTGAACTTTTTCTCTTATTAATGGAGCGCGCTGGCTTGATGGTCCTCCTGGCCTATGTCTTGCTCTATATTCCCCGTTTCAAAGAGGCCCTGGTTAACCGCCAAGCCAAGAAAGATTACTTGCTCTTGTTACTAGTCTTTGCTGCTTTTGCTGTCTTCGCTAATCTGAGTGGCATTGAAATTCTAAGCTCGGGAGACATTGTCCCCGTTCACACCTGGTCTATCCAGGCAGGCTCTGCCATTGCCAACTTCCGGGTGGTCATTATCGGTATTGCCGGTTTAATTGGCGGCTTTGCCTTGAGCCTACCAATTGCTGCTTTGTCGGCTGGTATCCGCTGGCTCCAGGGTGGGGATACTGCTTATATCTATGTCATTTCCTCTCTCTGTATTGGTCTGGCCAGCGCTTACTTGGCTCGTTTTTTCCCATCCTCACTCAAGACAATGAATAGCAACCGGGCAGCCCTCTCTTTAATGAGCTTGGAATTGATCCAATTGGGCTTGATTGCCCTTCTCTCTCCTTCTAGCCAGGAAGCTAACAGCCTCCTCCAAGTCATTGCCCTGCCCATGCTAGTGACCGATGGTATGGGGGTTTGGCTCTTTTTGAGCATCATCCAGCAGAGCTTACGCGACTTAGAATGGGCAAAGATTTCCCAAACAAAAGATATATTCCGTATGACCCAAAAGATCCTGCCTTATTTTTCCCAGCAGATGAGCCAGGAGAGCGCTGAAGTCATCTCGCTTAAACTCTACGAAAACTTTAAGCTCCAAGCGATTGCTGTCTATAGTTCGATGAGTCAGCTCTATGCCTACCCCAAGTCCCTAGACTTAGGGCCTGAAGCCATTAAACACTTTTGGCAAAGCTACCAAGACCAAGAACAGATTGAAAAATTACTGAAGAAAGGAAATTTCCTGGCCCTGCCCATTTTTGTCAAAAAAGACTTAAAAACCCTCTTCATCCTTGAATTCAAGGCCTTATCTGATGTGAGCTCCTTACTTGAAGAAATCCTTATTGGCTTGTCCCAAATCTTCTCCATGCAGTATGAATTAAAGCTAGCGGAAGAGAATACCCGGCTTTTGAAGGATGCAAAAATTAAATCCCTCCAGGCTCAGGTAAATCCCCACTTCTTCTTCAACGCTATGAATACGATTAGCTCCTTGGTCCGCTTAGATCCCAACCGCGCTCGGCAACTCTTAATTGAATTAAGTCATTATTTTCGCGCCAATTTAAATGGCGCTCGCAGTGAAAAAATTAGTCTGACCCAGGAACTTGAACATGTCCAAGCTTATCTCTCCATCATCCAAGCCCGTTTTCCTGACCGCTATCAAGTGACCAAGGAAATAGATCCCGCTTGCCTGGACCTCTTGATTCCGCCATTTGTCCTGCAGATGCTCGTCGAAAATGCCATCCAGCACGCCTTTGAAAATAAAGCAAACAAGGCAGACCAAGCTTTGCTTATTAGGGTTCACCTGCAAGACCAGGCCTTAAGTTTGAGTGTGAGTGATAATGGGACCGGCATTGCCGAGGCTAAATTGGCTGCTATTTTTAATAATGAGAGCGTTCCGAGCAAGGGCAATGGGACTGCCCTGAATAATATCCGCCAGCGCCTAAAGACGCTCTACAATGACCAGGCCCAGTTCAAGATCGACAGTTCCCCAGCTGGCACCCGGGTCCACTGCCTGATCCCTATCGAAAGGAAGAATGATTAATGCATCTGTTACTTGTTGATGACGAACCCCTAGCCCGCGATGAACTTCAATTCCTTATCCTAAAAGAACGCAAGGATTGGCAAATTGACCAAGCAGCTAGCGTTGAAGAGGCTTTGACTGTCCTTTTGAGCCAGAAGATTGACTTGGTCTTTTTGGATGTCCAGTTAGTCGGCGAGACCGGACTCAAAATTGCTGAAGTGATCCGGTCGATGCCAGAGCCGCCTCTGGTCGTTTTTGCTACCGCCTACCAGGAATATGCTCTCGATGCCTTCAACCTGGATGCTGTCGACTATATTATGAAACCTTTTGAAGAAGAGCGGATCCAACAGTGTATCCATAAGATCGAACAGCTCTTGGACCGCCCCCGTTCCGTGCAAAAATCGGGACCTAAACGTTTTCCCGTCCAGGAAGATGAAGCGATCGTCCTGCTCGACCAAACAGATATCCAGGCCATTGTTGCGGAAGCAGGTAATACCATTCTCTACACCAGCACTGGGACCTATAGCAGTTCCGATACCCTGAAAAGTTTTGCAGAAAAATTATCCGGTCAAGACTTCCTCCAAGTCCACCGCTCTTACATCGTTCGCTTGTCAGCCATTAAGCGGATTGAGCCCTATTTCAACCAAACTTATATGCTCAGCCTAGACCAATTAAAGGTTCCCGTTAGTCGCTCCTATACTAAAATTTTCCGCGAGAAACTGGGCTTTTAACGGCTAAATAAGCGATCAAAAGCGGCCGCATTTCACTGGCCTATTTAGTTAATTCGCAAGCCCTCCTAGTCATTTCAGCCAAAAAAGATTTAAATTTCTTTAAAGCATGCTATTCTAACAACATATAAAGCGATTACATCAGAAAGGAGCACTTTATATGTTTACATTTCTAGCTGGCATTGTGCTGTTACTCGTTGGTTACTTTGTTTACGGGCGCTTTGTCGAACGGAACTTCCAAATTGAGCCCAACCGGACCACCCCGGCTGAGGCACTGCGGGATAACTTAGACTTCGTTCCGATGTCCAAACAGAAGAATGCCATCATTGAATTACTGAATATTGCCGGTACGGGCCCTATTTTTGGTCCGATTATGGGGGCCCTCTACGGTCCAGTAGCCTATATTTGGATTGTGGTAGGCTGTATCTTTGCGGGTGCTGTCCACGATTATATGATTGGGATGATCTCCCTGCGCAATAACGGGGCCCACTTACCAGAACTGACCGGTCGTTATTTAGGCAATGTTGTCAAACACGTGGTTAATATTTTCGCCATGCTCTTACTCCTCTTAGTGGGTACAGTCTTTGTCATGTCCCCGGCTAGTCTGATTAAATTAATCCTGCCAGCTGGCGTTCCTCTGATGGGTATTGTCATTGCCATCTTCATCTATTACTTGATTTCAACGATCTTACCAATCGATAAAGCCCTGGGTAAGGTCTATCCTTGGTTCGGTGCTATCCTCATTATTTCGACAGCTGCTATTGGCTTACGTCTGATCATGGTGGACCATGCGTCCATGCCTGAATTGAGCCTGGCTACTTTACAAAACTTCCACCCAGATAAATTAGCCATCTTCCCAGGGATGTTCTTTACCATCTCCTGTGGGGCCCTGTCTGGCTTCCATGCGACCCAGGCGCCTATGGTCTCTCGGACCATGACCAATGAACGCGAAGGGCGCTATACCTTCTACGGCATGATGATTGCAGAAGGTGTCATTGCTATGATCTGGTTAGCTGCTTCGATGGCCTTATTTGATGGGCAAACCCTAAGCGAAATGATTGCCTCAGGTACCCCATCCGTAGTTGTCAATAAGGTCTCTTACCTCCTTCTTGGTAATATCTTCGGTACCTTAGCGATCATGGGGGTTATTGTTCTCCCGCTATCTTCTGGACTCTCTGCCTTCCGCAGTCTGCGGGCTATCTTAGCTGACTACCTCAACATCAAGCAAGATACCTTGAAGAAGATACTTGCGGTTACCCTCCCTCTCTACGCCATCTCCTTTGTCCTCACCTTTGTGGACTTCCAAGTGCTCTGGCGTTACTTTAACTGGGCCAACCAAGTAACTGCTGTAATCTCCCTCTTGGTATCCACCCGCTACCTCTACCTTAAGAGCCGCAACTACTTGATTACACTTATTCCAAGCCTCTTCATGTTATTGGCAGTCGTTGTTTATATCTTGAGCGAACCGATCGGCTTCAGAATGTCTCTATCAACCACGACCTATATTGTTGGTGCGATCATTACAGCCGTTATCTTCGCGCTTTACTGGATCTCTGGCAAGCGTCAAAAAGCCTATCTGAGCCCAGACGATCCCCTCTTAAACGACCAAAAGCCTATCCGCGTACCTGCCGGTAAGCAAGAAGTCTAATTAAAAATAAAAACGTATCCAAATCCGTCGAGGAAAATTGGATACGTTTTTTGTTTTGTTGCTAATAAGTCGTTAGTCCATCTCATCCGACAGTAGAAAAGCTTGGAAGACCTCGTTGCCGAGGAAGAGTCCGTGATGGCTTAGGGCAATGTGGTCCTCGTCCAAAGTAATCAAGCCCATATCAAGGAGCTGGTCGATAGGCTCACTATACAAGTCATAGAGATCGATACCAAAATCTGCCTTAAAGCGGGCCCGGGAAACGCCTCCCGCCTCTCTCAAACCGAGAAACATTTCTTCTTCTATACGCTGTTCTAAGGATAACTCCTGCCTTCTTAAGACCGCCTGGCCTTGGTCAGCCACCGCTTCAAGATAGTGCTGGATAGGGCCATGATTCTGGTAGCGCCAACCATCCAGGTAACCATGAGCGCCAGCCCCAAAACCAAAATACTCGGCATTATCCCAATAGGCCAAGTTATGCCGGGATTCATAGCCTGGCAGTCCATAATTCGAAATCTCATAATGACGGCGGCCTGACTCTTCCATAGCATCAATCGCCACTTGGAACATCTCGGCTTCTAGGTCCTGACTAGGCAGGGGCAACTTGCCCTGGCGCATCAAGTTATAAAAGACCGTCTTCTTCTCTAAAATTAGCGAATAAATGGAATAATGGGGAAGGTCTAGGGCCAAAGCCTGGCGCAAAGACTGCTTGAAGTCCGCTAGGGTCTGATTCGGTAAGGCAAAGATCAAATCCATGGAGAGATTATCAAAGCCCATGTCGCGAGCTAATTGGATCCCTGCTATCGCTTCTTCTGCTGTATGCTTACGCCCAATCTTTCTCAAGAGCTCATTGTTAAAGGTCTGGACGCCGATGCTCAAGCGGTTAACCCCCTGGGCTTTGAGCATGGCCAACTTGTCTTGAGTAATATCATTTGGGTTGATTTCAAAAGAAATTTCCGGCTCTGGACTCAGCTGGATATAGGGATAGAGTTGCTCAAAAACCTGAGCAATCTGTTCTTCATTTAGACTGGATGGCGTTCCCCCACCCACATAGATGGTTTGGATCGTCTCTTGCCCCAAGTCCTCAGCAAAGGCCTGGTATTCTCGCCCTAGGGCAGAGACATAGTCATCCACGGGTTGGTTCTCAATAAAGACCTTATTAAAGTCGCAATAATAACAAATATGGTTGCAAAAAGGGATATGGATATAAATCGATTGTGCCAAACTTATCCCTCATTCATTTCTTCTAAATTCTGTTGGTCGAAGTAAGCTGCTGTATCTTGGGCATCCTGGTGGAGCTGGTCAACTAGGGCCTCAGCTGAATCAAACTTCAACTCTGGTCTCAGATAGGCATGCCAGAAAACAGTCATCGTCTCCCCATAGATTTCCTCTTCAAAATCCAATAAGTTGATTTCCACCGTTTGTTCCCGGTTATCACCAAAAGTTATATTATAGCCAATAGAGGCCATACCCCGGTAAAGCCGGTGGTTGAGCTCGCATTCAACCGCATAAACCCCAACTGCAGGAATTAGAATTTCATCGCTAAAGCTCAGATTAGCTGTAGGGTAGCCTAAAGTCCGCCCCCGCTTCTCGCCATGGATCACTGTGCCCTTAAAGAAGTAAGGATGTCCCAAAGCCTGGTTAGCTGCTTCAAGCAGGCCTTCTTCGAGCAAGCCTTTAATCCGACCCGTACCAATTTTTTCATTTTGGAAGGCAAGTTCAGGCACTTCAATGATGTCAAAACGCCCCCTAGCATAGTCTCCTAGCTTTTGCATATTGGCGATATCTTTCTTGCCATAAGTATAGTCAAAGCCTGCAACCACTACTTCTGCATGCAAGCCTACCATATAGTTGTCGACAAATTCTTGTGGCTTTTGATAGGCAAACTTGCTGGTGTATTGCACCAGGTAGAGGTAGTCCACACCATGATGGGCCATCAATCTTTCCTTTGCCTCGATTGTCGTTAGGTATTTTACCTCACTAGGCTTGAGTTCTTGGTACATGATGCTCGGCGCCATGTCAAAAGTCATCGCCACTAAGGGCAGGCGACGCTTACTGGCTTCACGCCGGGCAGCCGCCAGGACACGCTGGTGGCCACGGTGGACCCCGTCAAAGAAGCCCAGAGCTAAGACAATAGGGCCTTTTAGGACTTGGTCTTCAGAGAATGGGTGGTGCAATTTAATTGTCTTCATAGAATCCCTCACTAAAACATTTTTAATGGTTTCATTTGTTCTGATAAGTCTGGGTGCTGGCCATAGACAGCTTTCAGCTGGCCATCTATATAGGCTCTCACCGGCAAGCGACCAGCTAGGTCAGCAGGCAAGTTTTCCTGGTTCAAAACCGCTCCATTGGCTACTAATTTAGTAAGCTGAGCGGGTACCTGCCAAGTGGGATATTGGACCAGGAGCTCATCGAGCGGGTGGAGGAAGGTCTTCTTACCGGCTGCCATTAGGTCGGCGATCTCATCCAGGCGGTAACAATCGCTCGCCTGGAAGGGTGTCGATGCTATCCGGGTCAACTGGGTCATCGTTGCTTCTTGGCCGAAATAGGCGCCTAAGTCTGTCGCTAACGTTCGGATATAGGTCCCCTTGCCACACTTCACTTCAAAAGGAAAAGTCAAGCGCCCCTTTTCTTTATTGTAAGCCATGGGGCCGGTCTGCGCAAAATAATCGACCCGGACCTGGCGTTCGGGACGTTCAACCGTCTCCCCTGCCCGGGCATAGTCATAGAGCCGTTTTCCCTTTACCTTGACCGCCGAATACATGGGAGGGACCTGCTTAATCCAGCCCTCCAGAGATTTCAAGCCTGCAGCGAGTTCGGCTTGACTGAGTGGACGGTCAAGGAAACTTTCAGCAATCACTTGGCCATCTAAATCCTGGGTATCCGTTGCAAAACCTAGGCAAATTTCACCCCGATAGACCTTGTCTTTGTCCATCATAAAGTCAACCAACTTGGTCCCCTTGCCCACACAAATAGGCAAGACCCCATCCACATTCGGATCCAGGGTCCCCGTATGGCCAACCTTTTTCGTCTGTAAAATCTTCCTTAGTTTAAAGACACAGTCATGACTGGTCATCCCTTTTTCTTTCCATAGTGCAATAATCCCGTCCATAAATCGTCCTCCTTCACCGTATCTAGGCCATTATAACAAATTAGTCAAAAAAGCTGAAGGCATCTGCTAAGGAATTGAGATTTTTGCTTAAAAACAGATAAACTGTTACAATCATCAAAAAGTAAGGAGGCCTATACATGCAATTATCTGCTCTCGATCTCATCAGTCGGCCCAAGGCTAAGAGCCTAGGCCAAGCCTATCAAGATAGTGTTCAACTCGCCCAAGCCCTAGACCAAATGGGCTACCAGCGCATCTGGTACGCCGAACACCACGGCTCAAACACCCATGGCTCCTCTGCTCCCGAAATCCTCGCTGCTTATATAGCAGCCGCTACCCAGAAAATCCGGGTGGGAACTGGGGGTACCATGATTATGCACTACTCCCCTCTAAAGGTCGCAGAAGTCTTCAAGTCCATCGCCACGCTCGCCCCTGACCGTGTTGACCTTGGTATCGGTCGGGCTCCAGGGGGAGGGCCTGAAGCGATTTATGCCTTGGGCCAGGGAGACCCCCACTGGCCAGATGACCTCTACCAGAAGACAGCCACCATCCTCCAATTGATTAGCGAAGAGGAAAGGACAGATCCTCTTTATCAGAGAATTGAAGCCTCCCCCCGTGGCCTTGACTACCTCCCCCAAGCCTGGATGCTAGGGTCAAGTGGTAACTCAGCCGCCTATACTGGTCGCTTGGGTATGGGCTATAGCTTTGCTAAGTTCTTCGGGGTCAAGGCGCCAGACGATATCTTTACCCATTACCGTCAAAACTTTAGGCCGAGTGCTTTCCACCAAGAAGCTCAAACCATGTCAACCTATATGGTCATAGCAGCGGATAGCAAAGAAGAGGCGGACTACCAGGCTAAAGCTTTAGAAATCGCCCGCTTTGAACAAGCACAAAACCGCTTTAATCCCATCTTATCGGCTGAAGAAGCGGCAGATATTAAGCTATCAGCCCAGGCCCAGCAATTTATCCAAGAGCAAAGCAAAAGACGCATCTTAGTTAAGGGAAGCGCCGAAGAAGTTCGCGACATCCTCCTCGAAGAGAAGGAACGCTATCAATTTGATGAAATAATGGTCTACACCCCACTGGCGGACCAAGCAGCCAGACGGCGGTCTTATCAGTTAATCTATGACCATTTAGCCCAGGCCTAAAAGCAAAAAAGCAAGCAGACGACTGGATTTCACCAGCCCCTGCTTGCTTTTTCTATACCTTCATTCAGAAACGTATCTAGTCCGATAAGCCGAGCGGTTAAGAAGTATAGCTTAGCTATTTCAGGCCCCTCAACTTTCCTTGGGCTTTTTATTTTTCTTCTGATTTGATTTTGTTCAACAAGGCGTCGATATGCTCACCGTATTCTAGGGAGCTATCGCGCTTGAAGCTTAATTCAGGTGTCTTATAGATCTGCAGTCGCTTGCCAACTTCACTGCGGATGAGGCCAGATGCCTTGTCTAGACCTTTCTGTACCTCTTCTCGCTTACGCTCAGACTTGTCTAAAGTAGAGTAGTAAACAGTGGCTTGTTGGAGGTCTCCTGTCAAGTCAACATCAGTAATTGTCACATTCTCAACCCGTGGATCTTTCACACGCTTTTGCAGAATGTCATTGACTTCTCGGAGAATTTCTTGAGCGACACGTTCTACACGGTACTTAGCCATAAACTTTCACCTCTTATTTGCGTTTAATTTCGACCATTTCATAGGGTTCAATAATATCATCAACTTTAATATCGTTGTAGTTTTCAATCATTAAGCCACATTCGAAGCCCTTGCTGACTTCTTTGACATCGTCTTTAAAGCGACGCAGGGAAGCTAATTCACCGTCATAGATGACAATGTTGTCACGGATGACACGGACTTTACTGGACCGGCGAATCACACCATTGGTCACATAGGCCCCGCCGATAGTGCCGACTTTAGATACCTTGTAGGTTTCACGGATTACCACTTCGCCCGTTACTTGTTCCTCGTATTCAGGATCGAGGAGACCTGTCATAGCATCTTCAATTTCTTGGATGGCATTGTAGATGACATTGTGCAGACGGATTTCAACATCTTCAGCTTGGGCCTGGGTCTTCGCTTGAGGCGTTGGCCGCACATTGAAGCCGATGATAATGGCATTAGAAGCAGAGGCTAGGGTGACATCACTTTCGTTGACTGCCCCCACAGCACTGTGGACAATATCAACACGGACATCTTCAACATCAATCTTACGCAGACTACCTGCCAAGGCTTCAGCAGACCCCTGAACATCCGCTTTGATAATCACATTAACGGTCTTCATTTGACCTTCCTTAATGGTATCGAAGAGATTATCAAGGGTAACTTTAGTATGGGCTTGGCGACGCTCTTCTTGGGCCCGAGAGGCACGCTCTTCTCCAACCGTCCGCGCTGTCTTCTCATCTTCAAAGACGACGAAGCGGTCGCCAGCTGAAGGGGCTTCTTGTAAGCCAGTAATTTCAACTGGTGTGGATGGGGCTGCATCATGGATACGACGCCCTTGGTCATTGACCATGGTCCGTACCCGGCCGTAAGTATCCCCAACCACAATAGCATCTCCAGTATGGAGGGTCCCGTTTTGAACCAGAACGGTTGCAATGGCTCCGCGATGAGCATCCAGGCGGGCTTCAATAACTGATCCGATTGCATAGGTATCTGGGTTGGCTTTGTATTCCTCTACTTCAGAGATCAGCAGAACCATTTCTAATAATTCATCAATATTTTCCCCAAACTTAGCAGAAATATTGACAAAGATGGTATCGCCACCCCATTCTTCAGGGACTAAACCGTATTCCATCAGTTCATTTTTTACTCGGTCAGGATTAGCTGTTGGCTTATCAATCTTATTAACTGCCACAATAATTGGAACATCCGCTGCTTTGGCATGGTTGATGGCTTCTACGGTCTGAGGCATCACGCCATCATCAGCTGCCACAACAATGATAACAATATCAGTAACATCCGCTCCACGAGCCCGCATTGTCGTAAAGGCCGCGTGCCCTGGTGTATCAAGGAAGGTAATCAATTCATCATTGGCCTTGACTTGATAGGCCCCGATGTGTTGGGTAATGCCCCCTGCTTCACCTTCAACCACATTCGCTTGACGCAAGTAATCCAATAAGGTTGTTTTCCCATGGTCAACGTGGCCCATAATAGTAACCACTGCTGGGCGGTTCTTTAGCTTATCTTCCTCTTCATTAGCGGCTTCTTCGAAGTAGTGGTCGAAGTCGGAGCGGTCGACAATCACCTTTTCTTCTGCTTCAATGCCATAGTCATCGAGGATTAATTCGATGGCATCACGTTCCAAGGATTCGTTTTGTGTTGCCATGATTCCCATCATGAAGAGTTTCTTAATGATATCGGCTGGTGAGCGTTTAATCTTCTTAGCCAGTTCTGCAACGGTCATCCCATCGGTGAAGACCACTTTTTCTGGAAGTTCCTTAGGTTTATTGTTCTTCGGTTGGTCATGGTGGATCTTCTTACGTTTATTGTAGTTAGGATGCTTATGGTTGTTCTTGTGGTTCTTGTTCTGCTTACGCTGACCTTTATTTTGATTTTTCTTCTTGTTTTTGTTATTGCTCATATTCCCTTTTGCCTGATCTTTCTTTGTATTGCTCTTATTGTCTTTCCCGCTGGCCTGCTTAACATTTTTCTGGGTCTTTTTCTTAGTTTGAGCAGGCTTGTCCTGGTCTTTCTTCTTAGCCAGGGCTTGGTCAAGTTGCTTGATTTGGTCATCAGACATCGAAGACATATGGCTCTTGAATTCTAGCCCAGCTTCTTTGGCTTTCTTCAAGACTTCCTTACTGGATAAGTTTTTTTCTTTTGCGTACTCATAGACACGTTTTTTTGACATGTCATCACCTTCCCTTTATCTATGCACTCATATTTTTCTCTCCTATACTTACTTTAATCAAGCTTAGTCCAAAAATGCTTTAGCAAAACCAGGATCAGTTAAGGCACAAATTGATCGTTTCTTGCCCAATGCCTGGCTAATGGCTAGCGTATCATGGTCTAAGTTAATAGGTATCTTATAATATGAACATTTATCTTTAAATTTCTTTTGTGTGCGTGGACTGGCATCCTGGGCGACAAAGACGAGCTTGGCTTGGCCAGAACGAATGGCCTTGAGCACTTGGTCCTCACCACTCTCCAGTTTCCCCGCCACTTGGGCTAGGCCCAAACGATTCAACTTAGAATGCTTCATTTTCAAATAATTCCTTACGTGCTTTTTGGTGGGCAACGTAGGCTTTTAATTCTTCGTAGAATTCATCTGAGATGTCTACATTGAGATGGCGGTCCAGGAGGTGTTTGTCCCAAGCCTTCTGTACCAGGTCTGGGTCCAAGCTGACATAAGCCCCCCGACCATTCATCTTGCCTGTCGGATCAATCTCTACCTTCTGTTCAGGCGTCCGGACCACACGCACCAAATCTTTCTTTGGAACTTGCTCATTGGATACCACGCATTTACGCATGGGAATTTTTTTCTTCTTCAAGGCTGTCCCTCCTTCAAAAGCTAAAGCTTGCTCTAATTTTCAAAGTCTTCTTGAAGTTCTTCATACGAGGTTTCACTGTCAGCTTCAATATCCGCAACTGCGTCTTCCATTTGGTCAGGCCCAAGATTACCTTCTTCGATATCATCAGCGCGTAGAGCCTGGTCATCTAAGTCTTCAGCTGCTACTTCGTCTTCGATCGCTTCAACTTCATCTGCAACTGCCAAAAGGTCCCCGCCTTCTGCTGGTTCTTCAGGGGTCAGCCCTTCTTCCTCTGCACTTGGCGCTGTCACTTCTTCTTCGACTAGTTCAGGATGGAAGAGGGCTTCATATTCTTCTGTTCCTTGGAAAGCATCGAATTCTTCTTCAGACTTAATATCAATCTTATAATTGGTCAATTTAGCTGCCAAGCGGGCATTCTGTCCCCGTTTACCGATCGCTAAAGAGAGGTGATGGTTAGGGACAACCACGACACAGGACCGCTCATTAGGAACAAAGTGAACCTCTAGGACTTCTGCCGGATTCAGGGCATTCTTAATTAATTGGGCTGGATCTTCTGTCCATTCCACAATATCCATGTTTTCTCCATGGAGCTCATCTACGATGGTTTGAACCCGTGATCCCCGTGGCCCAACGCAGGTCCCTACAGCATCCACATTAGGATCATGGGAGTAAACGGCCATCTTGGACCGGTCGCCAGCTTCACGCGCAATCGCCTTGATCTCAACCGTGCCATCATAAATTTCAGGTACCTCTTGTTCAAAGAGACGCTTCAACATATTCGGATGGCTCCGGCTGACATAAATTTGTGGCCCCTTTGTCGTATTTTCAACCCGTTCCACATAGACTTGGACCCGGTCATGGGATTCAAAGTGTTCGCCAGGAATCTGACCTTCTGGCGTAAGAGCAGCTTCAATCTTCCCTAAGTTAATATAGACATAGCGGCGGTCCTGACGTTCTACAGTCCCTGTCAATAAGTCATCTTCATAATCGATAAATTCATTATAAATAATCGTGCGTTCAGCTTCACGAATACGTTGGGTCACCACTTGCTTAGCCGTTTGAGCAGCAATCCGGCCGAAATCTTTAGGGGTAACTTCAAAGCGAATCTTATCCCCCACTTCGTAGGCCGTATTGCGTTCATGGGCCTCTTCCAGGGAAACTTCCAAGGTCGAATCCATGACCATGTCAACGACTTCTTTGACCGCATAAACCTTGATTTCGCCCTTCTTTTCATCAAAGTGAACTTCTACGTTCTGTGCCTGCTTATAGTTACGCTTATAAGCAGAAACCAAGGCAGCTTCCAAGGCATCAATAATAACTTCCTTTGAAATGCCTTTTTCAGTTTCTAATGTTTCAAAGGCTTGAATTAATTCTTTTCCCATTCTAATCCCCTTTACCTCAATTAAAATTCAATGGCCAAGCGAATTAAGGCCACAAGTTGACGCGGAACCGTTTTTTCAATGCGGCGCGTCTTGTCTTTAATTTCTATTGTAAAAGCTTCCTCATCAGCTTGAAGGAGCCGCCCTTCCAGTTCTTTATTACCTTCAAAATTTTGGTAGAGCTTGAGGTGGACCCACTTGCCGATGGAAGCTTGGATATCTTCCTCATTCTTCAATGGGCGTTCAGCACCGGGCGAAGATACTTCCAGATAATAAGCGCCAGGGATTGGATCGGGATCCGCTTGGTCTAGAATATCCGATAAAACTTCAGAAACCGTCACACAGTCTTCGATGGTGACGCCGCCGAGCTTATCGATATAAATGCGCAGATACCAATTCTTTCCTTCTTTTGTATATTCCATATCGAACAAATCATAAGCTAGTTCATCTAACTTAGGTTCGATTAATGTTCTGACTTCATCAATGACTCTTGCCACACAATCCCCCACTTTCTATTTCATGAAAAAGAGTGAGCGTTCCCGCTCACTCCTCACTGGTCCCTTAATTACATTTATAGTTTAACATGATACGCTCCAAATAGCAATGTTTTTACCTTTAAAGCTATGGCTTGGCGTCATCTGTAGCTTTAAGCGGGACTAGGCCACGCTTAGAATTCACTGGGACTGTGAATAAGATCCCGCGTCCCGGCTTGCAAAGTTCGGTTTCAGCAATGATATGGTCTGAAACTGATTGAACCAGAGAACTTGGCAGGACCATAACGACAATCTCTTTCTCAAGTTCGATGGGGAAATTAAAGACCTTGCCGGTTTCGTGCACACCTGTGCCGCGCCCGTGCAGAATCGTTGCCCCTTGAGCGCCAGCTTGTCGAGAGACTTCAACTACCTGGTCCCCCATCTGCCGGTCAACGATGACAGTCATCAGCTGGCTTGTCGTGGGGTCAACCTGGCTCGCATCAAATGAGCAGTTGATCTGCTTACTCCCCTGGAAGCTCGAAATATCAAAGGAAAAGAGAACCCCTTTACCTTTGCGGTCGAGTTTCAATTTATCATTCAATTCTTCGTGAAGGCGGGCTTCAAGTGATTTATCGACAGCGATCAGAACAACTTCACGCTTGGAATCATGAAAGCCCAAGGCGTGAGCAAGAGGGCTGCTAATCGTTCCCTCTGCGCGGATAACGGTTCCTCCCGGCGCCCCAACTGCTTTGGCCGCCTTAATCAGTTGGCTGGCATTGCCGGCCTTGACAACTGCTAAGAATAATACGGTTTCCATTAGGCTAATTGACAACCCCTTTCTATTCTTCAATACCTGTCTTCTTCGTTTGCATCTTGAAGACTAAGCCGAGTAATTCTACCATAACAACCGGCACCATGGCAACAAAAGCAATCACGCCGAAAGCATCGAGGGCATCGGCATTCGGTAAGAAATCTGCAGCTCCTTGAGCGAAAGCCAAGATAAAGGTGGCTGTCATCGGTCCTGAGGCAACCCCACCCGCATCGAAGGCAATCCCCGTAAAGAGGTTTGGCACCATAAAGGCTAGGATGATGGCTAAACCGAAGCCAGGCAATAAGAAGTGCCAGATAGCCAAGTTACTGTTTAGGATTCTTACCATGGAAAGGCCAACTGCTAAGGCAACCCCGATCGATAGGGCCCCCATCAGGACCTTGTTGTGAATGTGGCCCCCTGTGATATCTTCCACTTGCTCACCGAGCACGTGAACGGCAGGTTCAGCTAATACTACAACCATACCGAGGATAAAGCCGGCAGCAATCAACCACCAGTCGCCCATTTCCGCAATCGCTTGTCCTAGGAAGTGACCCATATCCATAAAGCCTTGGTTAACACCGACTAAGAAGAGGGTCAAGCCGACAACAGTATAGAGAATCCCTTTGAATATATCAGCCAGCTCCTGTCCCTTCAGTTTAAAGTAACGCCAATTCATAAAAATAAAGAAGAGAACGATTGGGACGAGGGCAATGAGCGATTCCTTTAAAGTCGGCCAGATAGCAGCGAGGATCGGTCCGATGACACTATTCGAATACTCGACGGTAGACTGGGCAGCCTCTAATTCCGTCTGTGAAAAGAGGATCAAGAAGAGGACAGCTAGAATCGGTCCGGTTGACATAGCCCCAACTAGACCAAAAGAGTTTTCTTCTGCCTCCTTCCCCCCAGCTTTCGCTGCTAGCGCACCAGATAAGGCCAAGATAAAGGGGGTCGTTAGGGCGCCTGTTGTGGCTCCTGACGCATCAAAACCCATGGCAATCGCTGAATTATCCGAAAAAATAGCTAGGATTAAAATCAAAGCATAGACAATTGCAAAGAAATATTTCAAGGGAAATTTTTTCAAGAGCCTAAATACACCAAAGGCAATCATAACCCCTACCCCAACGGAAACAGAGACCACGGTCACTGTACCCGGTAGGACCCCCGACGTCGCATTTTCTATCTGCTGACCGAGAATCAGTAAGTCCGGTTCCGCAATAGTTACAGCAAAACCAATAATAAAACTCAAGACGGCAATAGCTAAGCGCGAGGGATTCCCAGCTACATGGGCCCCTAGGTGGTTACCAATAGGGGTCATCCCAATTTCAATGCCAAAGAGGAAGATGGTCAATCCCACTAAAATCAATACTGCCCCAATAACGAAGCTCATCATCATCGTCGATGGTACGTTAACAGCAAACATTGATATTAACAACACAATAACAACTAGCGGAATGACAGAAAAAGCTACCTCTTTGAACTTATCGATTAAAACATCCATAAAGTCCTCCTTTTTCTCTCATCGTCTTTCAATTTATCCTTCATACAGACCGGTGGTTTCATTGATCGGTAGGCTAAAGAGGATCCCAGTGCCTGGCTCACTAAAGTCAAGAGCTTCAGCTACTGCTTGGCTGATCGTATCGACCTGGTCGGCTTCAACCGCCATGATAACCACTTCTTTTTGTGGTTCCACATGGATATGGAAGGCCGATAACTTATCCTCTTCTCCGGTTCCCCGGCCATGGAGAACGGTTGCCCCTCTAGCACCTGCCTGGCGGGCAACCTCAATCACTTCATCACTGCTATCACGGTCTACGATGACCATGAGCATTTCTTTATCTGCGCTCACCTTCACAACTCCTTTCTTTTACTTTTTTAATCTCAGCCTAAAAATTGGCTTTTTCTTTTATTAATAGACCTACGTAACTATCATAGCATACATATTTGATCAAAAGCGAACAATCCGCTCGGGCATTGCCTAGAAGAGAGACAGTTGGTTTTCTTCCGGCAGATCCTTTAGAATCCCTTGCTCGGACATAAAGTCAATGGTCGATTGGGAAACCTTGCCGCGTTTCTTAAGGTCTTCCTTCGATAAGAATTCGGATTCTTCCCGGGCTTTGACAATCTGCTTGGCTACATTGAGCCCCAAACCTGGAATGGCTCGGAAGGGAGCAATCAAGGTATCCTCTCCTTCAATAACAAAGTCTTGAGCATCCGACTTATAAAGGTCGACCATCTTGAATTTAAAGCCCCGTTCCCACATCTCATTGACAATCTCTAAGACAACTTGGACAGCATGGTCCTTAACGGTAGCATCATTGCCCTTGTTATAGATGGCTTGCAGGGCCGTCTTCGTCGACTGGAGCCCGTTCGCCATAGCGACCAAGTCAAAGTCATTAGCGCGCACACTCAAATAGGCACAGTAATACCAGATGGGATGGTGGACCTTGAACCAGGCCACACGGATGGCATTGATAACATAAGCTGCGGCGTGGGCCTTAGGGAACATGTATTTAATCTTCTCGCAGGAATCCATATACCATTGGGGGACTTGGTGCTCATTCATAATGGCCTTATGTTCATCAGAGAGCCCCTTCCCCTTACGGACCTTCTCCATGATTTGGAAAGAGTCGCGTTCGGGAACTCCCTGGTGGATGAGATAGACCATGATGTCATCCCGACAGCCAATCACTTCAGACAGGGGCATCCCCTTCTCACGAACTAAGACTTCTGCATTCCCCAACCAGACGTCCGTCCCGTGGGAAAGACCCGAAATTTGTAGCAACTCTGCAAAGGTAGAAGGATGGGTTGCTTCAAGCATGGACCGGGTGAAGGAAGTCCCAAATTCAGGAATCCCAAGAGTGCCTGTCTTCGAGAAGATATCCTTCTCACTAACTCCCAGTATCTCAGTCCCATTAAAGAGCTGGTAAACGTCGGGATCGTCCATGGGAATGTCCTTAGGTTCAATACCTGATAGATCCTGCAATTTCCGAATAACGGTCGGATCATCGTGGCCCAGGATATCGAGTTTCAGCACATTATCATGGATAGAGTGGAAGTCGAAGTGGGTCGTCTTCCACTCTGAATTCAGGTCATCCGCAGGGTATTGGACCGGGGTAAAGTCATAGACATCCATGTATTCGGGAATAACAATAATCCCCCCTGGGTGCTGGCCAGTGGTCCGCTTAACGCCAGTTGTTTGCTTGGCAAGAAAATCTTTCTCAGTTCGGCGGAGGTTCAAGTTATGGTCCTGGTCGTAGCCCAAGACATAACCAAAAGCCGTCTTATCCGCCACTGTCGAGATAGTTCCCGCCCGGTAGACATGGTCCTCACCGAACATCACCTTGGTGAAGTTATGGGCCTGGGGCTGGTATTCCCCAGAGAAGTTCAGGTCGATATCAGGCACCTTGTCCCCAGCAAAACCGAGGAAGGTCTCAAAAGGAATGTCGTGGCCATCCTTATTGAGGGCATGGCCACATTCCGGACATGCCTTATCCGGCAGGTCAAAGCCCGAGCCGACACTCCCATCTGTAAAGAAGTGGCTATAAAAACAATTTGGGCAAACATAATGTGGCGCCAAGGGGTTCACTTCCGTTATCCCTAACATGGTTGCTACGAAGGAAGACCCTACCGAACCCCGGCTCCCCACAATATAGCCATCTGCATTCGATTTTTTAACCAGCTTTTCAGAAATTAAATAAACCACTGAGAAACCATTACCTATGATCGAGGTTAGTTCCTTCTCTAAGCGCTGTTCAATAATCTCAGGAAGGTCCTCGCCGTAAAGGGCATGAGCCTCACGATAAGACGTTTCACGGATTTCGTCCTCTGCCCCATCAATATTAGGGGTATAGAGCTTATCTTTAAGGGGTTCCACAAATTCAATCTGGTCAAAAATTTTATGGGTATTTTCAACCACGATTTCATAGGCCTTGTCTTCTCCCAGGAAGGCGAAGTCATGCAGCATTTCATCCGTCGTCCGGAAATGAGCTTCAGGGAAGAACTTGGTGCGGTTAGACTTAATGGAATTGATCAAGATTTCCCGGTAGAGCTTATCTTGGGGGTTCAGGTAATGAACATCCCCAGTCGCAACTACTGGCTTGTCTAATTCTTCGCCAATCTCAATGATCGTCCGCATGATTTCTTCTAATTCAGATTCATTGTGGATCAAGTTATCTTCAATGAGAGGTTTATAAACGCCTTTTGGCATCAGCTCTAAATAATCATAGAATTCTGCGATGCGTTTAGCTTCTTCCTTGCCCTTCTGCATCACAGCTTCGAAGAATTCACCGGATGCACAGGCTGAGCCCAGCAAGAGGTTCTCCCGGTGGGCTGCCAGAAGAGAGCGGGGTAGCCGGGGCACACGGTAAAAATAGTCCACATTAGAAGCCGACACTAGCTTGAAAAGGTCCTTTAAGCCTGCCTGATTCTTAGTCAAGATCGTCACATGGAAGGGACGGCCGTGCTTATAGGCATCTCCCTTGCCGACATCCTGGTTGAGTTCTTTGTGGGAATGGATGCCGTGGTTCTTAGCGGCTTCTTTAATAAAGATCCAGGCCAGGGCCCCCGTTGTTTCCGAGTCATAAATTGCCCGGTGGTGCTGCTCCAAAGAGACATTGTAGTGCTTGGCCAGGGTATTTAAACGGTGGGACTTCATATTAGGATGAAGGAAACGGGATAACTCTAAGGTATCAATGACAGGGTTAGCTGCTTCTGCTAAGCCATGGCGACTGTAGGCCTTATTAATAAAGCCCATATCAAAAGAAGCGTTATGAGCTACTAAGATGCAGCCCTCACAGAAGGCCTTAAAGTCTGTCATGACTTCCTCTTCGGTACGCGTATTTTGGAGCATGGCGTCGGTAATTTTGGTCAGTTCAATAATATGTGGGGGCAAGGGATAGCCAGGATTGATAAATTCCTCAAAGGTCTCTTCCACATTACCCTTGTACATCTTCACCGCTGCCAATTCAATAATATGGTTGTAGGCGGCAGATAGGCCCGTCGTTTCCACGTCAAAGACCACATAGTGCGCCTCACTCAAGTCGACGTCTTGGGGATTATAGGCAATCGGCACCCCATCATCCACTACATTAGCCTCCAAGCCATAAATCATCGCGATATCATTGGCCTTAGCTGCTTGGCTAGCTTCCGGAAAGGCTTGAACATTGCCATGGTCTGTGACAGCAATAGCCGGATGTCCCCAGGCCTTAGCTTGGGCCGCAAAGTCCGAAATTGTATTCGTAGCGTCCAAGGCGGACATGTTGGAATGGAGGTGGAGCTCAATCCGTTTTTTCCCTTCTTCAGCCTGGTCCTTCCGCCCTTCTTTGTGGATGACTTCGAGGTCACGTCCCATGAGCACGTAATCACGAGCGAAACGATCATCCATGCGAATTTCGCCTTGGACACGGACCCACATGCCCTCTTGGAGGGCCTCAAAGACCGCAATATCCTCATCATTGCGTGAGAACATGGTCACTAAATAAGCCGAGGTATAGTCTGAAAACTTCAGCGATAAGATCCGTCGACCCGTCTTCAACTCACGAACTTCCACATCAAAAATGACCCCTTCCATAGCGGCGCCATACTGTTCTTCCACATAAGAGCGCATCGGTTGGAGCTTATCGACAGGGACAGGCCGGCCAATGGCTAGCTTGCTAGGACTTGCTTTGGCCTTAGCTTCCTTGGCTTGACGGGCACTAGCCTGCTTAGCCAATTCTTGCTGTTGGCGTTCAATTTCTTCCTGGCGGGCGTCAAATTGAGCCTGGCGGTCATTAGCCGTTGCTTCATCCACAATCACCCGGAAAGCTAAGTTTGCAAATCCCAGAACAAAATAGTTCTGCTTGATGACATCTAAGTAGTTACTTTCTAAGAAAGCTTGGACTTGTGGGTTATCTACCCGTAAGATAAACTTCCCCTGTTCAAAAGTTGGCAATTGTTGGGTCAGTATCTGTTGGGCCAGGCCATTAGAAATCTGACTCCGTTCGACAACGAGAGGCCAATAGGCTAAGACCTCCTCTTCCTCCCAAGTTCCCGCCTCTTGGCAAGCTATCCGCAAGTCCACTCTGGCAATCGATTTAAAGCCTGTCTCTAAGGCAGCTTCCAAAGCCTTAAATTGACCAGCCTTTAATTGCTTGGGGAAAGCTAGGCTAAATTGGTATAGTCGGGACTTGGTGTGGACCGTCACCTGGTCAATCCAACCTGCTTGGAAATTGGCATCTGAATCCATAAAATTAATTTGCTTAAGCAAACGGTTAAAAGCTTCTTTCTTCTCTTCCAATGGAGCTCTCCTTTCCTGAATAAAAGAAGGGTAGGTGCCTGGTCCTAGGATAAGCTACACTCATCAACTACTTCCATCTCCTACCCTTGACTCGAGTCATGGCAAGGCAGGGCGTGAGTCAATCGACCCAGTTAAACTAACCGTTAACACGGTCTTGCCCGATAGCACGAAAGCATCCGGACGAAACAAGTTTTTGTCTCACGCTCTACTTTACTTCATTTAAAATAAACGTTGAATATCATTCCAAGTCACAGCAATCATTAAAAGGAATAATAAAGCTGCCCCTGCTAAATTGATCACGCCTTCGACTTTTTGGTCGACAGGTCGGCCCAGAATCCCCTCAATGAAATTAAAGAGGATCTTGCCCCCATCTAAGGCTGGGACTGGGAGGAGGTTTACTACCCCCAAGTTTAAGCTTAACATAGCGGTCCAGGAAATAAGGGCCAAGGCCCCTTGGTTAACGACTTCTCCCGTGGCTTGGTACATAAAGACCGGGCCGCCGAATTGATTGAGGCTAAAGCCATGCTTGAACATCCCTGCGAGAGTCGTCAATATTCCTGTTATCATGGCCCAGCTGGCCTTAAAGCCATAAGTTAGCTTGGATAGCAGGCGGGTGTCTTTATAGCGGCCCACCCCAATTTGGTAAATTTTTTGGCCATTATAGTCCACTGCTTCAGCTTGCAAGCGTGTTTCTCGCTCTTGACCCTGCCGTTGGTAGGTCACTTCCATGGGCTGGCCCTTTGAAGCGGAAACCATGGCCTGCATGTCCGCAAAGGAAGCCACTTCCTGGCCATTAATACTTTGGATCTGATCACCGGTTTTTAACTGGGCGGCTTGGGCTGGTGAATCGTCCACCACCTGACCCACAATTGCTTCCGAAGAAGGAACGCCTCCCTGGGCAAAAGCTAGGACGGTAAAGGCTAGGATCCCCAAAATAAAATTATTCATAGGACCCGCAAAATTTGTCATCAGCCGTTGGGGAATAGAAGCGGATTGGAATTGCCGGTCAATGGGTGCAATCTTTAAGTGGGTGCCATCGGCTTCGACAAAGTCCGCTTGGCGGTCAATGCGATAGGTCTTAGCTTCTGTCTCACCATAAGGAATGGCTTGGAGAATCAAATCGCGCTCAAGATCAGCTTGGATCACTTCCACTGGCAAGGCTTCAGCAGCCAGCTCATCCTCAGCCAGGGAGATTTCCTTGACTTTCCCCGCCTCATTAAAGGTCAGGGAAACTTGCATCCCCGCTTCGACACTGTCAGCTATCTCCTCTAAGCCTGCCATTCGGACATAGCCCCCAATGGGTAAGAGGCGGAGCGTATAGGTCGTCTCCTCGGCTTGGTATTGGTAGAGCTTGGGCCCCATCCCAATGGCAAATTCACGGACAAGGATACCCGCTCTCTTAGCAAAATAGAAGTGGCCAAATTCGTGAAAAATCACAATGACTGAGAATATAAGCAAGAAAGTAATAATGGTTTTCATAAAAAACTCCCTTCGTTTAACCGACTTAAAAGAAGGCCATCAAAAAATAAAAAATAGGCAGGACAAATAAGATATTGTCAAAACGATCTAAAAAGCCCCCATGACCGGGCAGTAAATGACCTGAATCCTTTACGTGATACTGTCTTTTAATCGAAGACTCCACCAAGTCTCCCATCTGTCCCGCCAGGCAAAGGAGGACCACCAGGATTAAGTTCCCCCAAAAGCTAAGTTGGTAAATATTGAAAAAAAAGTCAAAAACTAAGGAGACTAGGAAGGCTCCCAAGATCCCCCCGACTGAACCTTCGATCGTTTTGTTAGGAGATATGGCTGGCGCTAAGGGACGGCGGCCAATCGCACGTCCAGTCAAATAAGCAAAGCTATCATTAGACCAGATAACCACTAAGACAAAAAGAATCGGTAATAGACCTAGCTCTCGGCCTAGAATTAAAAAATGATAGCCACGGCCAACATACAATGCAGCCAGAGTTAACTTAGCAATCAAGCCAAAGTCCAATTGCTGGGGACGGTAGACCATTGAAGACAGAAAGATCACAACGGCCGTATAAAAGAGGGTCATTTGATCTAATTGCTCGGGTAAGAAAGCCAGATAGTGCTGGGGAAGCAAGGCGAGATACATCAACAAATAGGCAAATAAAGTTTCTAAAGTAAAAAAATTGACAGCTAGTAAATTGAGTAATTCAAAGAGGGTGATCCCTGCTATAAGCATCACGAGCACTTCAAAAGCGCTACCGCCCATTACCAATAAAGGAAGGAAAATAGCAAGTGCCACTAGGGCTGTCAGTATTCTTAATCGCATAGCGGTCTCCTATTCTCTTAAACTTTACCAAAACGGCGCTGGCGTTGCTGGAATTCAGCGATACAGTCATAAAAGATCGCTTCATCAAAATCTGGCCACTTGGTATCGGTAAAGACAAATTCACTGTAGGCTAATTGCCAGAGCAAGTAATTGCTTAAGCGAATTTCGCCACTTGACCGAATCAATAAATCAGGATCCTGTAAGTCTCCTAAGAAAGCGGTTTGCAAGTGCTGGCTAAAGTATTCTTCATCTATACGGTCTGGGTCTAATTCTCCTGCCGCTGCCTCTTTGGCCAAAGCTTGGCAGGCTTTAACAATTTCTAGGCGTGAGCCATAGTTAAAGGCGATATTCAGAAGCATCCCATCATTGTTAGCTGTCTTCTTCACCGCGTTCTCAATATAAGACCAGGTCTTATCAGGCACATGTTCACGGTTCCCGGTCAGGCACACGCGGACGTTATTTTCCATTAATTCAGGCAAGACTTTCTGATTGAGCAAGTGAGGAAGAGACATCAGGTATTGAACCTCTTTTTTGGGACGGGCCCAGTTCTCAGTCGAGAAGGCATAAACCGTTAATACTTTCAGCTTTAACTTAGCAGCCGCCACAATGGTCCGTTTGAGAGCATTCAGTCCTTCCTTATGACCTTCTGTCCGTTTCAGGCCACGCTCTTCTGCCCAACGCCCGTTACCATCCATAATAATGGCCACATGTTGAGGCAAGGGAAGTTCTGGGTTTAATTCTTTCGCCTGTGTCATTGATCATCCATCCTTTGCTAAAAATATTAAAAGCTGCTTGCTTATATCTTGTCTATCTTACCATAGATTCTTAGCAAAAAAAATTATTCTTAAACTTTTAAGCGAAATTTACTGAAAATTAAAAAGAAGCTGGGACAAAAGTCCCGGCCTCTATATAAAATACGAATTATTCTTTAAAAACGTGCTCCAAAAGTCAGCCCTGACATCCACTTCATACAGGGTGTGAACAAAGGCGTCAAAAAAAGGGATGACTGGAGGCAAAGAGGATAAGAGCGGCTTTAGCCGATCATTCCACTTTGCTGAAGTCACTCCCTTTTTGCCTTTGTGAACCCAACTACGAATTATGGAAGATCCTTTGACAAGGTTCTTCCATAATTCGCGGACAGTTGCTATAGCTGTTCGAAGCGAAGCGAGTTACAGATATAGTATGCGTTAGCAGATTCAGGGCTAACCGACTTTTGTCACACTCTCTTCTTCAAACAATTAGCCGTTCATAATTTCTTCTTCTTTTTCTTTAGCAATATCTTCTAAGCGTGCAATGCTTTGGTCTGTGACCTTCTGGATATCTTCTTCCATCCGACGTTGGTCATCTTCCGTAATTTCACTATCTTTTTCAGCCTGTTTGATGGTATCGATCGCATCACGGCGAATGTGACGGACAGCTACCTTAGCTTCTTCTAAGTCCTTACCAACTAATTTAGAAAGCTCTTTACGGCGTTCAGTCGTCAAAGCGGGAACCACTAAACGAATTTTATCCCCATCGTTAGTTGGTGCAATGCCAATATCCGACGCATTAATAGCATGTTCAATATTCTCTAAGGCAGACTTATCATAAGGTGTCACTACTAGCATCCGAGCTTCTGGAACGGTAATGGAAGCGATAGATTGTAAGGGTGTTGCCGCACCGTAATAATCTACTTCAATACCTGTCAGTAAGCTTGCGTTCGCAACCCCTGCCCGGATGCGTGCGAGTTCGCCACGCAAAGATTCTTCAGACTTTTTCATACGATTTTCAGTATCTTTGATTAATGTATTGATTGCCATAATTTCTACCCCTTTACTGTTGTACCAATTGGTTCGCCCATAACAACTCGGCGAATATTTCCGGCTTCATTTAAATTAAAGACGACAAGAGGAATGTCATTATCCATGCTCAGCGTTGAAGCAGTGGAGTCCATCACCCGTAAGTTCTTGTTAATCACATCGAGATGGGTTAAGTCCGTATACTTGATCGCATCTGTATCCACTTGGGGATCAGCTGAATAGACCCCATCTACGCCATTCTTGGCCATTAAGATGACATCCGCCTCAATTTCAGCCGCTCTAAGGGCTGAAGCTGTATCGGTTGAGAAGAAGGGATTACCGGTTCCCCCTGCAAAAATAACCACACGGCCTTTTTCTAGGTGACGGATAGCGCGCAAGCGGATATAAGGCTCGGCAACCTCCCGCATTTCAATAGAGGTTTGGACGCGAGAAGGTACCCCGACATTTTGTAGACAGTCTTGGAGACCCAGGGCATTCATAATTGTTGCCAACATTCCCATATGGTCGGCTTGGGCCCGGTCCATGCCCATCTGTTCACCCGTCACGCCACGCCAAATATTACCACCACCAACAACAATAGCGATCTCAACGCCTAGGTCATGGACACTTTTAATTTCACTGGCGATTTTTTTCATAACGGCGGGGTTGATGCCGAAGCCCTCATCCCCAGCCAAAGCTTCACCACTTAACTTTAATACGACGCGCTTATACATTGGTTCTGCCATTTTTCAATCTCCTTATGAAAAAGGTTGGGAAAGAACTCCCAACCCATCTGCTACCGTCGAAACGGCTGATTACATCTAATTATTTACCCATTTGACTTTGAACTTCAGCGGCAAAGTCTTCTTCTTCTTTTTCAATACCTTCGCCTACTTCATAGCGACGGAAGTCAACAACTGAAGCTGCATTTGAGCTGAGGTATTGTCCCACTGTTTGATCACCATCTAATAGGTAGTCTTGGTCCACTAAGCAGATTTCTGAGAAGAATTTGCGGAGACGGCCTTCCACCATCTTGTGAACAATTTTTTCTGGTTTACCTTCGTTAAGTGATTGTTCGGTAAGAACTTCACGTTCATGTTCAACCACTTCTTCTGGTACAGAATCTTCATCGATGTATTGTGGGTTAATTCCGCCGATATGCATAGCCACATTGCTAGCTACTTCATCGTCACCACCGTCAACTGTAACTAATACAGCGATTTTACCCCCTAAGTGGGAATATTGACCGAAGTGTTGGCCATCTTCTTTTGAGAAGATGGTGAAGCGGCGTAGGTTTAAGTTTTCGCCAATTACAGAAATCATTTGGCTCATGTATTCTTCAAGTTGAGTGCCCTCTACTTGAACATTAGCCATAGCGTCTTCTAATGAGCTAGGTTTTGCTTCTAAGAGTGCTTCAGCAATTGCATTTAACATGTTTTGGAATTTTTCGTTTTTAGCAACGAAGTCAGTTTCAGCGTTTAATTCAACGATCACTGCGTCATTACCCTTAATCAGAACTTTAGCTAAACCTTCAGCAGCAATACGTCCTGCCTTCTTAGCAGCCTTAGCTTGGCCAGTTTCACGCAAGTAGTCAATAGCCTTATCCATATCGCCATCTACTTCTTGGAGGGCCTTCTTAGCGTCCATCATCCCAACGCCAGTTCTATCACGTAATTCTTTAACTTGTTTTGCAGTAATTGCCATCTATAAATCCTCCTCGGTTCTTTGTCATCTTTTTAAAAAGAGCTATCTTATAAGTACAGCCTAGTCCCAGCTTCATCGTCCTTACAAGATAGCTCTATACTCCAAACTAATTTTACTCTATTTTGCTACAGACTTCAAGATTAACAGCCTGTAGCTTAGGCTCAATTAGTCTTGGTCAGCTTCTTCTTCGCCTTGCATCTTAGCTGCAACGGCTTCAAGGTCTTCACTAGATACAGCAGCTTCTTCTACAGCTTCTTCATCGTCAAGGCCTTGGCGTCCTTCAATAACAGCTTCAGCCATTGTTTGGCTAATTAATTTAACCGCACGGATAGCGTCATCGTTTGAAGGAATCACATAGTCAACTTCATCTGGGTCGCAGTTGGTATCAACCATAGCGATAACAGGAATATTTAACTTATGTGCTTCTTTAATTGCAATATGTTCTTTACGAGGGTCAACCACAAACATAACGTCAGGAATGCGTGGCATGTCTGCGATACCGCCCAGGTTATTTTGTAATTTTTCACGTTCTTTTTCGAGTTCAAGAACTTCTTTCTTAGGTAAAACATCGAAAGTACCGTCTTCTTCCATACGGTCAATATCTTTCATGCGGCGTACACGTTTTTGGATGGTTTCCCAGTTAGTCAAGGTCCCACCTAACCAACGATGGTTAACGTAGAATTGACCACAACGTGTGGCTTCATCTTCGATAGATTGTTGGGCTTGTTTCTTAGTCCCTACGAAGAGAACAACACCATCGTTTGCTGCAAGGTCGCGTACATAGTTGTAGGCTTCATCGATTAATTTAACTGTTTGTTGTAAATCGATGATGTAGATTCCATTACGTTCGGTAAAGATGTAACGGTCCATTTTTGGGTTCCAGCGACGTGTTTGGTGTCCGAAGTGAACCCCTGCTTCTAATAATTGTTTCATACTTACAACTGCCATTAAAAATTCCTCCTATTTGGTTTTATTCCGCCCCTACTTCAATTGAACGCAACTCTCAGTGAGCACCATGCGTTCCAATCCATAGGGTGTGACATTTGATGCCTCAAAGGCACTAAAAGATTATAGCATAAAGGGAATTGGAAGGCAAGCCTTCCTTTTATTTTTCTTCAAAATCGAGGATATACTTCAGTTCTTCCATGGAGAGGCGGTCGCTTTCCTTAGCCCCTTCGTCGAAGAGCTGCTCAAAGAGATTCCGTTTTTCTTCTTGAAGTTCGGCAATTCTTTGTTCGATTGTGCCCTCAGTAATCATCCGATAAACTTGGACGTTCTTCTTCTGCCCGATGCGGTGGGCCCGACCAATGGCTTGCTCTTCAATCGAAGGATTCCACCACAAGTCGTAGAGAAAGACCGTATCGGCCCCCGTCAGGTTAATCCCCACACCCCCAGCTCTTAAGGAGATGAGAAAGACGGAGCCTTCGCCTTGGTTGAAGGCATCGACTTGTTCTTGCCGGTCCCCCTTCTTGGTTTGACCATCGATCCTAAAATAAGTCACCCCTTCAGCCTTTAAGTCTTCTTCTAGAATATCTAGCATGGAGGTGAATTGGGAGAAGACCAAGACCCGCTTCTCATCCTGGAGAACCCGGTCCAGCAGATTACGATAATAGTCGAATTTGCCCGAACCCGCTTCACTTTCAGGATCAATTAAGCGAGGATGGCAACAAATCTGCCGCAAGCGGGTAATGGCTGCTAACATTTCCATCCGCGTCCGGCCACTATCAAAGTTACCTTCTGCCAGCTGTTCTTGGATATCTTTAAGATAGGCCAAGTAGATATTTTTTTGTTCAGGCGTCATCCCTGCATAGCGGTCAGAACTGCGTTTTTCTGGCAGTTCGAGAGAAACGTCAGCCTTGGTCCGTCTGAGAACGAAGGGTTGGACCCGTTTACGGATTTGATCGACCGATAATTGTTGGTAATCATGACGGTTGGGCAAGAGGCCCGGTAGGATAATTTGCATCAAGGACCAAAATTCTTGCAGGTTATTTTCTAAAGGCGTCCCCGACAAGGCAATTCGTAGGCCTGATTTTTGTTGCATGAAGGATTGGTAGAGAACCGTTCGATTATTTTTCAAAGCTTGGGCTTCGTCCAGAATTAAGACATCGAAGAAATACTCCTGGTAGGCGGTCTGGTCATTGCGATAGGAAGAGTAGGAAGATATCCAAATCTTTCCTTGCCCTTCTTTGCGCATTTGCTCGCGCTCTTCGGCTGATCCATCGATCACCACAGCTTCCAAGCTCGGCGCAAAACGGTCCAGTTCATGGTACCAATTGTAGAGCACCGAGGCGGGGGCGACGATAAGGACCTGGCCAGAAGGATGTTCCTCCAGATAATCGAGTAAGAAGGCAATCGTTTGGACAGTCTTACCGAGGCCCATTTCATCTGCTAAGAGCCCCCCCAGCTGGTACTTGGCCAGGACCTTAAACCACTGGACGGCATATTGTTGATAATCTGAGAGCTCTGTTTTGAGTCGTGGATTAGGTTGGTATTCTTCCTTATCCGGATGCATGATATCTTGGTAGAAGGCTTCAAAATCATTCTGACTGTTCAATAGGTCGGCGAAAAGCAGACTCTGGTAGATAGGGATAGGGTCTCCATTCTTCCATTGCTTATTCTGCTGTTTTAATTGTTTTAGCATGCGATTTTGGTCTTCTGAAAAAACTTGGTTGACATTAATAATCCGCCCATCTTCAAGCTGCATAAAGCGCTCATTAGCCTGGAGGCGTTCGATGATACGGTCGATTTCATGTTCATTGATATCATCGGTTTCGAAATCAATCGTCAAGAAGCGGTGCTGTTTATTCTGTTCTGTAACGACCTCAACTTCAATGTCATTGGACTGCCAGCTTTCCAAATTCTTGGTATAGCTAATCTTCCAACTTTCCGGTAAGTAGCCTTCGAAGCGCTGCAGGTCTTTCATCATTTGGTCAATAGAAAGATAGTCCTTGCAGTAATAGTAGTTTTCCTTAGTAAAACCATAGGCCCGCAAGAAAGCTTCAGCATCTAATTCATCCCCTAGCTGACGCAAAAGAATTTTATCTTCAGGCAGCTGGGTTGCTATCGGGTCATCCGACAGCCTATAGTCGCCATAGTGGAAGGTTAAGGCGAGTTCCAAGCGCCCCTGGCTGGCACCAATTTCTAATTGGCATTCCAAGTCGTAGAGCGGAGCAAAATCCAAAACCGTCACATTTTTGACCAGGCTGTGTTCAAGTAAGAGACGGCCAAATAAGGAGAAAAAGGCCTTCATTTCTTCTGCTTTAAAGTCGAGTTTAAAGCGGTTCAGAACAAAATTATCCTGGATAATCGACATGGCATCAAAATATTGATCATCCGCTTCAATATGATAAAAATCTTTGCCATTAAAAATTAAACCGTAGTAACGGTACCACTTAGCCGATTGAACTTGACTCAAGCGGTAAATCTCACCATCATAGGCAATATTAAAGAGGATGGGACGGTCATTTTCGATTAAGCTGAAGTCCTCTACTTCCTGGTCAGCAATAAAGACATGGTCCGCGAGGTCACGACTCAGCAAGTCAATCAATTCCTCCTCATTGAGGTAGAGACGCTGCTGGTTCTTCTTGGTCGAAGGCACATGAGCAATGGTATTCTCCCAGTGCTTATGGCGTAAGAAGTCGCCAGCTAGACTCTTTAAGAAATTATAGATCTCCGGTTCGAAGCATTCCTGACGCAAGCAGACTTGGTCATTATTGTGGTTCTGTAAGTTAAAGGTCCCCCCGCTAAGAAAGGTTGAGAAAAAACTCTCCAAATCGTTAACATAATAGCTGCTATCAATCCCTAGCCGCAGACGCAGATAGAAGAGACTATCACTATCTTGGGTGAAGGGCAAGTTTTGTTCATCATAAAGTTCGATTTCAACCATGAGGGGTCCAAAGTAATCGGCTGTTTCTTCCTCAATAAAGCGTTGGTAGAATTCCTGGTAGACCTGGTCACTCGTCTCGCTTTCATCATAGAGGTCCTCTGGATAATAGAACAAGGGCCGCTGGCTAAATTTCATGGCCCGAACCACTGAATGGTCTTGTAAGAATAACTCAACGGCTACGGTATGGACACAAAAATGCTTCTTAAACCACTCGTCACACTGGCAGATATCTTCCTCCTTGCCCGAGCCATCCAAGATCACATAGTATTTTTGGTCGTCAATCACTTCTGCCCGCCAAATATTTTCTGATTCTACCGGATAAACTTTAGTTACCCGGCCTTCATCTGAGAGTTTACGTCCTTCTGCTATAGTTTTCGTCGGAATACTCCACTTCATGCTCATTCCCCCAAATTCTATTCCTATTAATTCATTATAACACAAATAGAAGGCCCTGGCGCTAGCCTGAGAATAGGCAAAAAGCTAAAAAGCCAGTTCCTCGTTTTGAGAAACTGGCTGAATGTTATTTTTTCTTTTGGGCATGCTGGGCTTTGGCAGCTTCGATATCATAGTAATAATTTGGGTCGAGAGCCGCATCGGTTGCTTCAAAAGCCCTCGCAATCGCTTCATCCAAGGCCTTTAAATCATCATCTTTTAAGCGTTTTTTATCAGGCAAGTCAATTGGTGCTCCGACACGCACTTTAACCCGGTTTTTCGCTTTACGGCTAAAGAGCCCCTTGACTTGCAGAGGGCCTTGGTAGACAACTGGTAAGAGTCGCTTTTTGCTTAGGCCTGCTAGCATAGAGGCGCCGGCCTTAATTTCTGAAGAGTAGCGAGAACCGGTAGGAAAAATACCTATATTGTGGCCTTCTTTTAAGGCAGTCAAGCATTCTTTCATTGCCGCCCGCCCTGGCTTCGACCGGTCGATAGGGATCATACCCGCCTTGCGGATCAACCAACCGAATACCGGAATATCAAAGAGTTCCTTCTTGGCTAAGAAGAAAACAGTATCTGGGTATAAGGCAGCAGCAATCACCGGCGGATCCAATAAAGAGCGGTGGGGGCTCACCACCACATAAGTTTCATCAGCTGTATAGTCCGGATGAAATTCATAATGCGGCTTACCATTAACCACGCGCAAAAGGCAACGAATCAAAATCACAAAAAAACGGTACATCAGTGACCGGCCCCCTTTTGATTAAAGAACATCCACTTGGCAAGCAAACTGGGCTTAAGGCAAGCTTACAGCCTGGCAAGTGATCCATTCTTATTTTTTATGGCTTGTTTTCATCGAATTCATAATTTGGCGTACGCGTTTTTCAGATGGTTTTTGGCCCATAGATGCCATCATTTGACGAATCATATCTTCTGAGATGGGTGAATTTTTTTCAAAATAGCTGTCCATCGTGCGACGTGCAATATAAATACCAATAGCAATTCCAGCGACTAAGGCCAAAATTACAATTAAAATCCAAACTCCTGTTGTCATTCTTTTCTCTCCTCTCTACAAAACATGTTCTTCATTATTCTACTAAACTTCCTTAGACTTGTAAAATGAATTTAGCCCTTAGAGGCTGGCTAAAATCTTTTTAAAATGCTCAGGTAATTCCGCTTCAAAGCTCATTTCTTCCCCTGAAACAGGATGCTGTAAGATCAGGCGGTGGGCATGGAGCAGTTGCCCCTCTTGATCAAAAAAATCTTGCTTATGGTCTCTAGCATAGAGCGGATCATCTACCACTGGATGGCCGATAAAGTCGAGATGGACGCGAATCTGGTGGGTGCGTCCTGTCTCTAAAGCTAGGGCCAGCAGGCTGTATTTAGCATATTGTTTGAGCGAGCGAAAATGTGTGCGTGCAGGTCGCCCCTCTTCCGCTACTTCAAAGCGGGTGCGGTGGACGGGATGGCGGCGGATGCCTGCATCGATCGTCCCTGTACGCTCAAAAATTTGGCCATAGACCAAGGCCAAGTATTCCCGCTTGAGCGTTTTGGCTTGAATTTGTTGGCTGAGGGCTTGGTGGGCTTGGTTGGTCTTAGCAACAACAAGGAGGCCACTGGTATCCTTGTCAATGCGGTGAACAATGCCAGGACGAAAACTCTCCCCGCAGTCAGATAAGTGGTCACAGTGATAGAGCAAGGCATTGACCAGGGTTCCGCTTTGGTGGCCTGGCGAAGGATGGACCACCTGCCCCTGGGCCTTATTAACCACTAGAATCGAAGCATCTTCATAAACAATATCCAAATCGATAGCTTCAGCTTCTAAGTGCAGGCTGTCTTCTTGTTGGTCCAAGTCCACACACACCCAGTCGCCAGCTTCTAAGCGATAGGAAGCCTTAACTTTTTCTTGGTTAACCCTAACCTCCCCCTTTTGGATCCAAGTCTTAATTGCGCTACGGCTATGCTGGGGATAAAGCTCAGCCAGGTAGCGGTCCAAGCGTCCCTGATCTTGGTCCACACAAAATTTATCGTGAATGCTTGCCATGGTCAGCCTCCTCAAAAAATAATAAATAGATCAGGCAAAGAAAAACACCAAGGGTCAAGCAGACATCTGCCAGATTAAAAATAGGAAAATCGATAAAGTCCAGGCGGAACATATCCACCACATAGCCTAATCTGAGTCGGTCAATAAAGTTGCCCAAGGCCCCGCCAATCATGAGGCTGAGGGCTGTCCTTAGCAAGAGAGACTGTTTTCTTTCTTTATATAAGGTATAGGTCAGAACCCCTACGACAACAAAGGTAATGATAAAGAAAAAGCCCATCTGACCTTCAAGCATACCCCAAGCTGCCCCACGATTTTGAATATACTGCAGGGAAAGCACATGGGGAATTAAGCTTTGGCTCTCAAGTAGGGCCAGATGATTCACAGTCCATGCCTTTACGACTTGGTCAAGGACAAGGCTTAAGGCAATAATTAAGCAAGCAATCCACATCTTTTTGCTCCTTTCGCTCTTTCAACTAGACTTCCTGACTACCTGCTTTAGCCAGCTGGTCTGCCATTTCATTATAATGATTTCCACTATGGGCAGCAACTTTATGGAAGTCAATCTGGACCTGCTTTCCCTTCTCCTGCATAAAGTCGCGATAGGCTTGGGTATAGGCATTCTTAGCCTGCCAAGCACCAGTCGCCCATTTTTCAATTCCTGCATAGTCATAGTAGATGGCTAGACTGCTGACGCCCTGGTCAATAGCATAAACAACAGCCTTCATGGAAGCAATCATCTCTCCCGACACATTACGCATCTTAACTAATTCAGCTTTCTGTCCCCCACCCTTATAAGTCAGTTCCTGACCTTGGTAGAGAATGACTCCCCCATAGCCATAAGTCTTTGTCTTCGGCTGGTAAGAGCCATCCACATAGGCGTGCATCTCAGCGGAGCTTGCTTTATTCTCACTTGCCTCGCCCAAAAAGGCCTCAGCTTCGGCCAGGTCCTTAAAAGCTTTATACTCTGCATTAGGATAGCCCGATACTTGGTCCTGACAAGCCGGCCAGGAACGATAAATGCCCGGCTTTCGCCCTTTACGCACAGCATAATATTTCATCAAAAGCCTCCTCCTATGAAAAAAAGTGAGGAAGTCTTCCTCACTTGTATCCGTCTTATTAAGCGGGTGACGAGAATCGAACTCGCGACGATAGCTTGGGAAGCTACTGTTTTACCACTAAACTACACCCGCATGTGCTATAAATAACAACAAGTGTATTATAGCACATATACTTTTATGAAAACAAGTCTATTTTAAAGAAAATGTTTTTAAATTTTCTAAGGCGATGATCCACTTCTCCTGAACCGGCTTTTGGTAGATATTTTCCAGGGCTCGAGCATAGATATCCATTTGCACCTGATAGCGTTCCGCAAAGCGTTCGGCTTGCTGGTCCATGGAAAGATAGGCCAATCGGTCCGTCTTAAAATCATAGAGTACAATGGAATCCTCTAAAATGACAAAGCCATCAATCGTCCCGTGGATCAGTAAATTATCTGAAGCTTCTAAGTCATAGAAGATTTCTCTCGCCGGCAAAAGGAGGGAAAAGCTTTTTTCCCTATGCAAGTGAGCTTTTCTACTGAGCAGCCAGCGCCCTGTCTCGGTTTCATAAAATGCAGCCAAACTTGCAAAATCCAAGTCAGCCTTAAGCGAAGCTTCAAGAGCCCCCTGGTCTACCAGACGGTCAAAAAGTGCTTCAAAAGTTTGGGCATTAGGCTTCTGATCAAGGGCTACCCACTGCATGAGCAAGTGGGCAGCAGATCCAATCGCCCGTGGATCTGATTGGTCTTCAGCTTGGATAAAGTGAGGACGTTCCCAATCTTCTGTCACATAACGGCGGGCTGCCTTACGGGGTCGGACTTGTCCATCTTCCCAAACCGCCATTTCATGGTCTAGCGGTTCTTGCAGGAGCCGTTTCAATTCACTAACCGATTGGTAAGAGGCTGTTTGAGTCGCTAGCTGGTAGGGATACTGATAATCCGCTTCAGGTACATACAAGCTTTGTTCAGACCCTAGCGATTTCTCTTCTTGGTCCTCTGCCTTAGGGCCAGCATAAAGGAAGCGGTCACGATCGGCGACCAGCTCTTGGCTCGTGAGAAAAGCTAATTTAATATGGAAGGGGTCGCGAGGACTTAGGGACTGCAAATCGCTAAGGCTCTGGCTGAAGTCCGCCTTAATATCGGGATGACGCACTAAAGCGGGGCCAATCCAATCTAAGGGGCTTCGAGCTCCTAATCGGTAACTTTTAGACAATTGCTCACCACCCAGTGCAGCCTGAGCCCAACTTTCTAGACTCTTCTCAGCATTGTCAACACTGGCGACTAGGATTAGTTTCTGTTCAGCCCGGGTAAAGGCGACATAGAGCTTACGCATTTCCTCAGCAAGGCTCTCCTCCTTGGCTTCAAGGCTAGCCATTTTATGCAAGGCACTGCTATAGCTAATCTGCTGCTGGCGGTCATTCACTTTAATACCTAGTCCTATCTTGTCATTCAGAATTACGTTGGCTTGGAAATCTTGGCGGTTAAAGCCCTTGGACAAGTTCAAGTAGAAGACCACAGGAAATTCCAGTCCCTTGCTAGCATGGACCGTCATTAATTGAACCACATTTTGTTCTGGGTCTACAAGTTGGGGGCTCTCTAAGTCATTATCCCGCTCATAGATCATCTCGATAAAGCGAATAAATTGAAAGAGACCTCGATACTGCTGGGCTTCGAACTGTTCAGCTTGCTTATAGAAACCATGGAGGTTACTCTGCCGCTGAATTCCATTAGGCATGGCCGCCACGTAAGAGAGAAAGCCCGTATCCTGGTAGATCCGCCAAATTAAAGCGGCAATGGCTTGCTGGCGCGAATACTGCCGCCAGCTTTCCAAGGACTCACTGAACTGCTTAACCTTCTTAAATAGACGAGTCCGGCGGTCAGCCGTCTCTAAATAGGTCAAGAGAGCTTCATAGTAATTGACCGACTTATCGACCAAGCGTATCTTAGCTAGGTCCACTTCATCTAAGCCGACAATGGCTGAACGCAAGACTGAAACCAAGGGAATATCCTGGTAGGGGTTGTCAATGATTTTGAGCAGGTTGACCATGATCATAATCTCTGTCCGCTTAAAATAATTGGTCATCTTATCCAGTGCTAAGGGAATTCGATAGCGTTTAAAGACCTCTTCTACTTGTAAGTGGTGCTTGCGTGTTGGGCTCAGGATGACGATATCCTCATAGCGCACCGGCCGCTCTTGACCGAGCGCCTTATCATAGATCGGAAAGTCCGTCTGAATCATAGTCTGAATCCGCTGGGCAATCAATTCAGCTTGACCAGCATCACTATCCTCTAATTCATCCCCAACCTGGTCCAGGTCTTGACTATCAAAGATTAGTAGCTCTGGAATCATCTGAGCCTGGTCTGGATAATCGGTAAAACCAGTAATCAGTTGGGCTTGGTCATCGTAGAGGACTTGGCCAATATCATCTGTCATCACCTGCCTAAAGACATAATTGGTCAGGTGGAGCACATCATGGCGGCTACGGAAGTTCTTCAAAAGATCAATCCGCTGTCCCCCTTCCCCCTCAGCATAAGCCTTGTATTTTCTAACAAAGAGTCCCGGTTCAGCGAAGCGGAAGCGGTAGATGCTCTGCTTAACATCCCCTACCATGAACATATTATTATCGTAGCCCTGGCGGGACATAGTTGTCAGAATCGCATCTTGGAGTTCATTGACATCCTGATACTCATCTACCATAATTTCGGAAAAGCGCTCTTGATAATATGCCCTCGCTTCATTTTCACCCCCATTAGCGGTCAAAATGGCATAGGCTTTCAGCTCAATTTCCGCAAAGTCTAAGACTGCTTCTTGGTCGCGGTAGGCTGCCATCGCATCGATAAAGGCACTGACGGTAGCCAGCAAGGCCTTAGCGAGCTGGCCAGCTTGGTCGAGCATCCATCGCTGGCTCTGGTCTGAAAATGCCAACCAATCCGCTTGTAATTTCTCATAATCTGCCTTGACCTGGTCGACCCGGTCCTTATAGCTCTTGCTCAGGTCATAAAGCGCTTCATCCTCCTCGAAGTCTTTTTTACTTCTTCTAGGAAGCGAGGGCCAGGAAGAAGCTTGAAAACTTTCAAAGAGCTCTTGATAGGTCTTCTGATCCAGACCCTCCAATAAGGCAGTCAAATATTGGACCTGGACTTGGATGCCGTCTTTAGACATCTTCTCAAAGCCAACTGCCAAATGACGCGGCAGGTCATTATCGATTTGCATCAAACGCAGCTTGAGATCGGTCAGCTGACGTTCAATCTCCGGCTTCACCGCCTCCTGGTAGAGCGCACTTTGCTCATAGGAATCAGCACTTTCATAATAGCTGACTAGGGACTCCAACCAGGCCTTGGGATCAGCGTGTGAACGCGCCTTATCATAGAGGTCAAAGATTAATTGGTCAATGCCATCATCACGGCGGCCATCGCTAAAATTTTCAGCAACTAACAAATAATCCGCATCATTGCTTGCCAGAAGCTCTTCTTTTAAGCCTTGCCAGATCTCATCTTTGATGAGGAAGTTCTCTGTCAGGTCTGTTACCAAGCGATAGTTAGGGTCCATGTCAATTAAATAATAGAAGCGCTGGATTACTTGCCGGCAGAAGGCATCAATCGTTGAAATATTAGCTTGGCTAATTTGTCCCAACTGCACGGTGAGATGGCGCCGCATCTCTTCATCTGTTGACTGGTTAATCGCTGATTGAATTTCTCCCTCAATCCGATCTTTCATTTCACTCGCAGCGAGTTCCGTGAAGGTCACGACAAGGAAATCAAGGAGCCCATAGCCACGCTTTATTTTTTGTAAGATACGTTCTACTAAGACTCGGGTCTTTCCTGATCCGGCAGAAGCAGCGACCAGCAGATTGTCCCCTTCTTGGTAGGTCGCCTGCCATTGTTCGGGCGTCTGCCGGTCCCCGTCATTCTGCAAGGGCAATTGGCTTAAACGCTTAGGATCTTTCATCGTCTGAGGCTCCTTTCTCTTCTAGTGCTTCTTGAACCTGCTCAAAAAAACTCTGCCGGTCATTGTCCCTTAGCCGCCAATCCCGATAACGATTACCGCCATCAATGGGATCAAAGCAAGCGATGGCATTTAGGGGATACTGGAGGGATGGAATATAGAGAAGTTCCTTATCTTGACGCAAGGGAGCCAGGGAAATCTCACCAGTTAATATGGCTTGGGCGGTTTCTTTGATCTTCGTATCTACAAAGTCTAAAAGCCAGGTCCATTCCTGCCGGTCCAGACCGTTCGTATTCTTTTTCAAGACAAAATTCTTGTTCCACTTATAAGGATAGCTGAGTGAGGATTCTTTCTCATCCGTGCTTGGGTCAATGGCTTGGAGCAAGTCTGGATCAGCTAAATAGTAGCCAGCTAGCTGGTAATCTTTCGGCATGGTTTCCAGGGCTGTCCCTTGGAAGTCAGCTTCTTTCTTTATGGGGCGAAGCTGGTCAGCCACAAGCTGGTGGAAGGTCCCAAAGATCGCACTTCCTGTCCCTCCCTGGTCAGCAGCCAAGGCGACCTGGGCATAGGCAAAGAGTTGAAGAGACAAACCTTCATAGATATGCCTGAACTGGTAAGTCTGCTTGGATGACTTATAATCCACTACCTGTAAATAGTCCACTCCTTCATACTGCCAGCTATCCAAACGGTCAATCCTTCCGCGTAAAAAGACAGACTGTCCCCCATCTAAGATCAACTCATAAGCGGGCAAGTCATTAGGCGAAGCCCCTGCTAAGCCAAAGGAAAGTTCATTAGCTTGAATGCGCGGTTTAGTTACCCGCTGCTGGCGAATAATTTGCTGGATCACTTGGTAGAGGGTGCGATTGAGTGACTGATTCATCCACTTAAAGCGCGCATTGCTTGTAAAGATGGTATTAGCTTCATCTTCCAGGGCTTGTTTGACTAGTTTTTCAAGTAAGCTGGCAATTTGTTCAGAATTTAAGTCTTCTAGAGCTACTTGGTCTCTGAGCACTTGGTCAAAGAAAGCCTGGAGCAAGCCATGGTAGTAGTTTCCTGTTTGGATTGCATCCAAGCGCATCCGCTCCCTTTCGCGCAGTCTCAGTCCATAAACCAAGTAATAAGAAAAAGGATCCTTATTAAAGAGCTCCAACTGGGAGACAGAGGTAAATAAAGGCTGGCCATAAAGGGCTTGGGCCAGGTCAGCAGGCAAGTTTTTGACCTGGTTGCTGTAATTAAGCCCTGCCATGACCTGCTTAATCTCTGGATGAGTCTGGACCAGACCTTGAATCTGATGATAGAGGGGCGTGTAAGTTGCTGGTAAGCCTTCCCGACGCATCTTAGCAAGGGAAAGCTTAGTCACCAAGTGATGGAGCTGGCTCCGCCAATTGCCCAAATAGACTTCTTCATGAGCCTGAAGCTGCAGGTTCTGGGAAGTATGGATCTTCTCTTCCAAGCCACAAGCCTCACGCACCTGGTCCAAGAAAGGTGAGATATTTGAAGCTTTCTCCCCTAATTCATTATAAGGATAGCTAAGAAAGAGCCTATCATAAGCTGACAAGAAAGTCTTATAAGCAATGAAGGCTTCGTTCACCGTTTTTTGTTGGGTAGAGGCTGCGAGGGACTGGAGCTCTGTCAAGCCCTGGCTAATCAAATCACGATCTTCATCGCTAAAAAGACTGTGGTTCTCATATTGACGAGGCAGGGTCTGCCGGGTTAAACCAAGTACAAAGGTCACTGCTTTAGCGCTAGAACGCTGACTATCCAAACCTGAAATACTGACACTATCCAGGCTAGGCGGAACAATACTATATTTAGCCTCACGGAAGGCAACCTGCATCAGATCAAAGAAGAGGTCGCTATCAAAGTCTTCCTCTCCAAAAAGTAAAACATATTCATCTAGAATCTGAATAAAAGCTTGCCAAGCCTGTTCATGGTGGCGGGCTAGCTCAAGATCACCCGCATCCACCAGGTCATCCCGCCAATTTAAGAGCTGGCGAGGGATACCCAAATCTTCCAAGCTACGATAAAAAGTGGTCAAGACATCTTGGCTTGAAGATGAAGATTCCCAAGTTTTAAACAAAGGATCTAAACTCCTAAAGAGGAAATTCTTTAAGCGGTTGGCTTCCTCTTCAATCCGTTTGTCAGCAGGACGAGCAATTTTTTGACCCTGGTCATCTAATTGCAAATAAGACCATTCATAGTCCGCCTGCCAAAAGCGACGCCCTTCATAGCCGTTCTTTAAAACAACATTCTCGGTCTGGTCAACCACCCGCCGAAAAGCCTTTTGACTAGCCTGCCGGTCTTCCTCTTCTAGGAAGTTCATCGGCATTAAGAGTTCGCTGCGCAAGAGATTAAAGACATCCTGGTAGCGCCAATTATAGCGCCAAATCCGGTACAAACTGTCCAAGAAGCGGGACAAGGGATGGCGCTGCATACTTTCCGCATTATCGATAAAGTAGGGAATCTCGTTTTGCTCTAAATAGGGCAAGATTTGATAGCGGTACTTGTCCACATCCCGAGTGAGAATTTGAATATCCTTGTAGCGATAGCGTCCGCTAGCCACCAATTGATAAATTTTATTAGCAACTTGCTCGCTCTCCACATAGGGCGATTCACACTTCCAGATTTCTAAGTGGTCATCCCATACCGTAGAAGACCTAGCCGCTGGCAGCCCTGTCTGACGGTTGCGCTGGCGCAAGTAAGCATCCAAATCTGCAAAGGCTGGCGCAAAAGCTAGGTTAGGCCCTGCTAACTGGTCATCAGCAACTGGAATATCGTGACTCTTAGCTAAGGCATAGACTTGGTGGTAGGCCTCTCCAGTAATGGTAAAGAGGTCATCCCAGGCAGGACCAGACTTGCGATAGGCCCGGTCCGCTGTAAGGAAGACCTCAAGCTTAGGAACTTTAAGCAGGAAGGCCTCAATGACCTGTAATTGCCGGGCTGTAAAGCGGTAGAAGCCATCGATCACTACTCGGACCTGACTCATATCTTCCGTCCGGACATAAGCATCCAAAGCCTCATAGACCGCATGGCTAGCCAGGGTAAAACGCCCCTGGTCCGCTTCATAACGGCGGTAAATCATCGCCAATTCCTTTAACTTATCGAATTGCCGGGCCTTTAACTTGGAGCTGTTTGAATCTTCCTGGCTCAAAATCTCATCCAAAGTATCGGGATCGATATTGCCCATCTCTAGTTCATGGAAGAGCTCTGCCAACTCCCCTAGAAAGCCTATTTTATTGAATTCGCCACGGTAGAGTTTGAGGTCATCAAAGACATCATGGAGAACCTTCCGCAAGAGCATCATGGTCCCCACTGAGGACAAGCTTGTTTTGTCATGGGGCCAGTCGTCCTTAAGCAGGAGCCAGGCAAGTCGTTCAAAACTTAAAACCTGCAAGCGCATCATCCCACTCGCCCCATCTTCTTCTATCCCTTCTTTAACCCGCAGGCCCTGGATAGCCTCCAAGACCTTGACTTCCATATCGAACTTCATATGGTCAGGCACCAAGTAATAAACTTGGCGGTCTGGATGCTCCGTCAGGTCAGCAACAAGATCTGCATAGACCGCTGATTTATCCGAATAGGTATCGGTCATACGCAGGAATTGCAAGGTCATTCCTAAGCCTCCTTACTGAATTGGTCATAGTCCTTGGCCAAAGAAACGATAGCTAAGATGACCTGGACTGCTTTCTCCATGGTTTGGACAGACACATATTCATAACGCCCGTGCATATTCTCTCCGCCAGCAAAGATATTAGGAGTGGGCAAGTCACGATAGGTCAAAATGGACCCATCTGTTCCCCCACGAACAGCCTCAATTTTGGCTTCAATGCCAACTGCTTGGAAGGCCTGCTCCGCAAGTTTAACTGGCCGCATATCTTCAGCAAGGATACTGCCCATATTATAATACTGGTCGTTTAGGTCAAGCTGGACCACTTCTTGGTCAAAACCTGCGTTGAATGCCTTGGCCAAGTATCGCATTTTCTCCTTCTTCGCGTCAAAGGCATGACGGTCATGGTCACGAATAATATAGGCCGCCTCTGCTTCTTCCACCGTTCCGGACAAGGACAAGAGATGGTAGAAACCCTCCCGACCTTCCGTCTTCTCGGGACGCGCCCCTTCTGGTAGGGCGGAATGGAAGTCCACCGCCACCTGCAAGGCGTTAATCATCTGGTCCTTAGCGGTTCCTGGATGAACATTCTTACCCTTGAAACGCAAGAGGGCGCTCGCCCCATTAAAGGTTTCATATTGCAATTCCCCCAGGGGTCCTCCATCCATCGTATAGGCAAAATCAGCCCCGAAGCGCTCCACGTTGAAGCGTGTCGCTCCCATACCAATTTCCTCGTCTGGTCCAAAGGCGAGCTTAATATCGCCATGCTTAATCTCAGGATGGTCGAGGAGATAGCATGCAGCTTCAATAATCTCCACAATCCCTGCCTTATCATCTGCCCCTAAGAGGGTGGTCCCATCTGTTGTAATCAGACTGTCACCAACATAGTTCTTTAAGCTAGGAAAGACTTCAGGATCTAAGCGATAAGGGCTATTGCCTAAGGGAAGGACTCCCCCATCATAGGCTTTAACCAATTGGGGTTGGATGTTTTCTGAATTAAAATCAGCTGTATCCACATGGGCAAAGAAGCCGATCACAGGATACGTGTGGTCTGGATCATTGCTTGGCAATAAAGCTGTTACATAGCTATCATCGCTATGGTAGGCAACATCTGATAGGCCCAGCTCCTTCAACTCTTCCGCTAAGTCCTTAAGAAAGACCACCTGTCTTTCGGTGGAAGGCACTTGGTCCGCGCAGCTTTCGTCTGAGCGGGTATTAATTTTAGCGTAACGGATAAAACGATCAATAATGTTTTGACTAGAAATACTTGGGGTCATATCAATTCCTCCTAATAAACAAATGTAAAGGGATCTGTATTTAACTGACTGCTCGTATAAGTCAAGGTCCAGTCTTCCGCTTCAATCCAACTTGCAAGGACTTGGCCTAGCTTCTCCTTACAAATCGATTCCATATGGTGGCCGGGGTCAATCACATTCAAGCGGTTCGCTATCATATCATGGCCGGTATGGTAGGATACATCGGCTGTGATATAAACATCCGCTCCCTTAGCTAGGGCATAGGGATATTCGTCGGCTCCAGAACCGCCAAGGACGGCGACCCGTTTGACTTCTTGGTCCCAGTCCCAGACCACAGCACGCAAAGCATCGACGCCCGTTCTTTCCCTCACCAAGTTCACATAGTCTCTAAAGGACATAGGCTGCTTCAACTGGCCAATCCGCCCAATACCTTGGGCTTGGCCCTGGTTGGCTAGGGGAAGGACATCAATCACCGCTTCTTCATAGGGGTGGAGCCGACGTGCCAAGTCTAAAGCAGCTGGTAATTCCTTTTGGTCCACTAAGAAAGAAAAGACGACTTCGTCAACCGCGCTATCTTCTTGTAGACTCCCAATATGTGGCTTGGCCTGGGCAAGCGGACGAAAATGCCCCTGGCCAGTAGAAGTGAAGGCCACATGGTCATAGTTTCCGACCTGGCCAAAGCCTCCAGCAAAAATGCCTGCTTGGTAAGTAGCGAGATCCTCTTGGGGCAGGTAAACTTTGAGGCGGTAGTTCTTATTCTCCTGGTAGCTATACAAGACCTCTGTCTCTTCAATGTCGTAGGCTTCAGCCAACCAGTCATTCATCCCACCCCAAGCGGCATCAAGATTGGTATGGGCGGCATAGACTGCTATACCATGGCGGATAATCTTAGCATACATGGCCTGCTGGGGATCATCCTCAGTCAGGCGTTTAGGCGCCTTAAAGATTGGCGGATGGTGGGCGAGAATCATATCACAGTCTTTTTCAATCGCCTCCTCCACCACTTCCGGTCGCACGTCCAAGGTCAGAAGGACTTTATGGATCACCTGGTCCAAAGAGCCAAAATGCAAGCCTACTGGATCTTTCCCCATAGCTAGGGATTCTGGAGCAAAGTCTTGAAATTTTTGAATCAAATCGCTAACTGTTACTTTGGTCATGGGCTGTTTCCTCCTCCATCATACGAATTTGCGCTTCAATTAAGTCTTGGTAGTGCCTAAAGCTCTCTTTTTTATCCTCATTCGTGGACTGAGCCAAGGACTGGTTAATCCCCTGAACATGCTTGAGCCGGCGGTAGAGCTTCTTGTGAAAAATTTCTGGATTAGAGTCCTTGGTATAAGGGCCAAAAACCAGGTCTTCTTCGCTTAGGCTAACAGGGACTTCCTGATAATCAGCTACAATAATTTCATAAATTTTTTGATTTTCTTCTAGTATATATTCTTGATTAATCTGATAGTGATGTTGTCCTAACCAGCGTCTCAATTCAAATTCCCCGACATTGGCTTGGAGAACTAAACGTGGCCGGGTATCCAGCTTTCCCTGGGCCTGACCTGCTGCTAGAATATCTACAATCAGCGAGCCCCCCATACCTGCAATGACGATGCAAGTCACCTGGTCTTCTGGCTCAATAGCCGCTAAGCCATCTGCTAGTCGCACTTGAATACGGTCCTCTAAGCCCCTAGCCTGGACAGTAGCCAAGCTGGACTGGTAAGGACCTTGGGCCACCTCACCACAGATTGCCCTATGCACTCGGCCGGCCTCTACTAAATAAGACGCCAAATAGGCATGGTCCGAGCCGATATCCGCTAGACAGGCATCCTGGGGCACGTAATCAGCAACTTTCGCCAAACGTTTCGATAAATGTTCACTCGTCATATGGTCTCTCCCTAATGCAAAAGATTTAGTCCCATTATACCATTAATTGACCTTGCATAAACCTTAAGGACCTGAGATGAAAGCTAGTTTGTTTAGAATAGCTGATAAAAGAAAAAAGGAGTCCCATAAAGGCTCCTTTCTCTTCTAGAACAAGATCAAAATTATATTAAAATCTTACAAAAAACGAGTCAAGCGTTCCTCACTCGTTTGACACTATGCTGGATGCAGGATTCGAACCTGTGACCCCCGCATTACGAATGCGATGCTCTACCAACTGAGCTAATCCAGCGAAACGATATTTCTATTATACGCCTTTTTTTAGCCTTTGTAAAATATTTTTTCAAATTTAAAGAAAAGCCTTCTCCCCACCTTGATCTCAGTCTGAAAACCATCGCAGTAAAACACAGTCGGCAACTTATTCAAGCTGCGACGCCTACAACTTGTATTTATTTTCTCTGCATTGTAATTCAATCACTTAAAAATGTTTCTCTATATCTAATAAATCCAAATAATTGTTAACTTAATTTAATTTTAGGTTGACGATTTTTGTTTATCTGTTTATAATATAGACATCAACTTATATGAGGTGTCCTTAAATGAATAATCAACGCAGTAAAGACCTGACAAGCATTGCTATTATGATCGCTATTATCATTGTCCTTGGTCTCTTCCCTCCCATCCCACTCGGATTTCTCCCAGTCCCTATTGTCCTGCAAAATTTAGGAATTATGCTCTCCGGGGCCTTGTTGGGAACTAAGAAAGGAAGCGCCGCTGTCGCTGGTTTCCTTATTCTTGCAGCAATTGGCTTCCCCGTCCTAACGGGTGGTAATGGGGGCTTGCAAGCCTTCTATGGGCCTTCTTCCACCTACCTTCTTGCTTACCTCATCACAGCCTTTCTCATTGGCCAAGCAAGAGATCGTCAGCTACTAAGCCCTAAGCGCCCGCTCCTTATCCAATACCTAGCAATCTGGATTCCTGGTGTCCTACTCACTAATTTAATCGGAGCAATTGGGATAAGCCATTTTGGCAATATGCCTTATCTAACGGCAGCTGCCAGCACCCTGGTTTTCTATATTGGAGACTCCATCAAGGCTTTCTTAGTCCTCATCCTAGTGAAACGACTCAATAAGCTCGCCCTCTTTAATTAGAAAGTAAATATCAAGCCATTCTCAAAACATTTTCTCCTTTAAAAGCTTCGCCATTTAGCACTATTAATTAGCTGGTCTTGGCGAAGCTTTTTCACTCCTTTGATCAGCCTTGGTCGCTTTTTGATATCTAATGAGCTTAGATTAAACCTAGGCAGAGGCCTCAATTTAGCTTAAGATGGCATAAAGGAGGTCGTTACTATGCGAAAAATACTTACTTTACTTAGCCTAGCCCTTTTAGTCCTAACAGCTTGCCACAAACAAGTTTCATCAGATGAAAATCAAGAAAACAATAGGGTAAGCGTTGCTAGTTTTGGCTCGGACCTAGAGATATGGCAGCATGTTGCCCAATCACAAGCTGCCAAAGATGCTGGACTAGAAATTGAAGTCAAGGATATCACGTCGAATGCCCAGCTCAATGACTATACCGCTAAAGGAGACGTTGATGTCAATGCCTTTCAAACTTTGGATTTCTTAGAGACCTGGAATGCTGACCATGGTAATAGCCTGGCCCCTGTCGCAACGACTTATATCGAGCCGATGGGCATCTACTCCGAACGGATCAATTCCCTATCCGAACGGATCAATTCCCTAGATGAGCTTGAGGATGGCGCGACGGTTGCCATTGCCAATAATCCTTCCCAGCAAGCCCGAGCCTTAAAGCTTTTGGCTAACGCTAATCTGATCAAGCTTAACAAAAAGGAAGGCCTGGTTAACTTGAAAGATATACAAACTAACCCTAAGAACTTAGAATTCATCGAAGTTGACGACACACTTGGTGTCCGTGTCCTAAAAGATGTCGACATTGCCCCGATTGGGAATACGTTCGCTATGGAAGGCGGCCTGTCCGTCCAAAACGATGCCCTCTTCAAAGAGGATCCTGCTCACAGCTCTAAGGAAAACTATAATGTGATTGTTAGCCAAAAAGACCGTGCTAAGGATGAAAAATTGAAAAAGTTAGCGGAAATTTACCATGCACCAGAGAATGTTAAATTTATTGAAGACAAATTTAAAGGCAGTAAGGTAGTCATTGATGAAAGCTTAGAAGGAGGCCAATAAATGAAAATTGCCATCATTATTGCGATGGAAGAAGAAGCTGCGCCCATCCGCCAAGCTATTCAGCTTGACATAGTGGACCACTTCCACCATGTCACAGTTCAAAAAGGCCAAATCGACAAAGAAGAAATTTATGTCATCGAGTCTGGAATCGGCAAAGCCAATGCTGCTATGGGTGCTACTTTAGCTATCGAACGTTTCCAGCCAGATTTGCTCTTAAACTTTGGCGTTGTGGGTGCGCTCAAGAGCCATTTAACAATAGGCAGTGTCTTCCTTCCTAATAACTTTTGCTATCATGACGCGGACGATACCGCCTTTGGGAGCCCCCTGGGTCGGGTTCCACGCATGCCCCTCTCCTACCCCCTTCATCCTAGCATCAAGGCTTTTGCTGATCGCTTCATTCAAGAACATGACTTAGAAACAGGTCTACTCTTAAGCTCTGATGCCTTCATGGCTGACCCTGAACGCATTGACTGGGTAAAAAGTCACTTCCCCCAAGGCCAAGTCGCTGATATGGAGGCCACAGCCATCGCCCAAGTAGCCTATAGCTATAACCTCCCCTTCCTCTCCCTTAAGACGATTAGTGACCATTCCGATAGCCAAGAAGACCCCGCCCACTTATATCTAGACAACAAGGACCAAGTCGCCAATAAAGCAGCGCAGCTATTCTTCGACTTAATTGCGGCCTTGAAGCAAGAAACCATTATATAAAAAATAAACATTTTCCAATTGCTAACACTAAGTCCAAGCCCTTTGTTAAGTAGCGCAAAAGACCTCCTAACTAGCGAAAACCTAGTTAGGAGGTCTTAATTTTTTAATAGCATATTTGTACCATGAAGGAGCCTGACAATCTGCTCGATGAACTTTAGCTGTTCAAAGCCTAGCCAGTTTCTGGCATGGACAGATTTGATACAAGTCCGACTACACTTCTGGAAGCTCCTTAGAGGGCAAGTCCACTAAATGAAGCCAGCTTCTTTAATTGCTATCTTGGCTTCATTTTCTTTAGCTTCATTAACCATAACAACCGGACCCGTGCAGCCCATCCCACTTTCAGCATAAATGCCTGCTTTCCAACAAGCTTGAACTGCTTCCTCGAGGTCTAATACATCAATCCCAGCAATAGATGCGGAGACAATCTCTTTTTCAGGTGCAGTAACTTGTTCATCTGCCGCTTGACTTGGTTTAGCTTGGAGGTCAGCTCGAATCTGATCTAGGCCTGCATTTTTAGCTGCAGTATACTCTTGCTCACTAATGGCAATGATGCCTCCCTGAGCTACTTCATAAGCATATTTCAAAGCATTCTTAATCACATTAGCACCAGAGGCACGAGACACAATACAAATATTATTCTTGTAGCCATCACCGATACTTGGACCATAGCCATAACCAGTGGCTTCATAGCTACCACCTGTATTGAAGGCTGAGAAGACTTTCATTAAAAGATTGCCTGTCAGGGTATCCGTAACCACAACATCAACAGCAGCTTGCAAGAGATCGTTGCCGCGAAGGATGGCACCGCCATCAGCGCGTTTCGACTCACCAAAGCTAAAGTCATAGCCATTTGCTTGCAAATCTTTCAGGGCGCGTTCCACCTTATTTGCGCCATCGACATTCAGAATACCCAATGTTGGATTGTCATAGCCACAAGCTTTGGCTGCTGTAAGTCCATTGATGGCATTAAGCACCATGGCTTCTTCACGATTGGTTGCTGTTGTTCCTGTTGTCGTTGCAATAAACACATCCTTACCGTTAGCGGGGGCTTGAACCCGTCCAACTGTGGATACACCGATAGGGAAAGCATGATGCAAGGTAACACAACCCTGAATCGTACCTTCAGCTAAGAGCTCTTCAACCTTATCTGATACACTCTGCTCATCATTTGCTTCATATAATTCAAAGCCCTCGGTCCAGTCGTAAGCTGAACCAATTAACACGAGGTCAAAAAGATTCTCCTTTTTCGCGGCTTGAGCAGCTTCTTTCATCACTTGGTCCCCATGCTCTGAACCATTGATTGTTAGACCAATCTTGCATTTGGGGCCCATTTGACCGCTTTCAAGTGCTTCTGCTAATTCCTCAAAAACTTCTTTAAGTGTTGATTTTACTTGTTCTGACATTGTCTCACCTCCTATTCTTCAGAAAGGTTCGCTGCAAAATCACGTAAAGCAAGAGCTAATTCCGACTTAACGATTTCCTTGAAGTCCCCGTTATCTTGGCCTTCAACTTCTCCACTATTGCGTTCAATAATGACGGATAAGCCATCAAATAAATTGGTCATCCGACCTAGGAAGAGAGAGCCTTTACCAATAATCATAGCGCGTTGCTTATCGCCTGAGGTTAAATCATCGATAGCAAAGCCTAGGTATGGCACACCTGATGGAATATGACCTTGGGTAGGTGCCCAACCTGGAATTGCTTTTTCCTTCAAGAAGTTAGGGAGTTCAGAACGTTCCATTTCTTTACGCATAACCCCTAGGGCCCCAATCATCTTCACATTGGCCTCAGGAACATTACCTGCTCCGGCAGGAACTGTAATATCAGGGTTTTGCATTTCTGAAGAATAGACATCGATATCATTGACAGTTAAACCTGCACGGTCTAAAGCATCACCGACTAAAGCTGTCATAACTTTTTGTGGGCTTGAGCCACTTGATACCGTATGCTTACCAATTAAATCTGTATGGAGAATAGGTGATTTTCCATCATTTTCACCTACAAGGACTGCAAAGCCCCCAACAACATCCTCTAAAATAGGCATATCTTTTTCAACGTGAGATTTACCGTTCATACCCAGTTTAGCTGTTGAGCCCCCAGCAACCACTACGACATTTTTGTGAGTCCCTGCTGCTACCATTGATGCGGCTGAAACTAAAGCATGCGTTGGAGCTGCACAGAAGCCGCGAACGTCAGAACCGGATGCGTTAGCACAACCACATTTTTCAGCAATCGATTTGGCGAAGTTGCCCCCACCACGTTGGTTAATATCACCACAGGCTTCTTCAGAACATTCAATCACATAATCAACATCTTCTGGCTTGATATGAGAATCTGCAAGTAAGTGGCGCAAAGCTAGGATACCAGAAGCTTTAACCACCAAGTTTTCAAGCATGGTATGCGCATTTAAATTGACGTCATACTCGTGTGCCCGATGGACGCAACCCACTAATTTATCTTCATAATATAATGGCTCAGCTTCGAATTCATCAATATGTTTTTGAATATTTTCAAGGCTATCGACTTGTTTAATGCTATCAGCATCTTCTTTGAACAAATCATTCGCTTTGAGCGCTTCTTTGACTTCTTCAGCAAAAGCTTCTTCTAAGAAGACTAATTCAAAAACATCAGCTATTTCCAGTAAGCCGTAAAATTCTTTTTCAGGTAAAATTTCACCGAAACGACCATGACGCTTGCCTTCAACAGCTTTGTCATACCATGGAAACTCAAGTTCAGCTAATTCGTCTGGGGTCATGTTACCAATATAGACTTGGTTTGGCGCATAGTTAACCACTTCTTCATAGGAGCGGATATGCTCTGGAGCTTTCTTTAAATATTCACTATCAGGATTGACTAAACGCTCTGTCGTTTGGGTGGAACCATTTGCCATAATCATGTCAGGCGTGTGTACTAAGACATAGCCAGCTGCTTTTAAACTTGCATAATTCATTGTCATTCTCCTATCTTTTAAAGCCGATTTATCGTAAGCGCATTCAAAATGCACTAAAAATTTTTCCTTGCACTATATGTTACTTATTTCACAATAAGTGGAATGATTCGCTATCGAAAGCTAATAAATTCTAAGAATAAAAAATGGTGACCGGTGTGACAGATTCACGCCGGTCACCCATTTTAAAAAATTACTTTAAAATTGTAGTGATAATCTTAGTATTTAGAGAACTGATCGCGAATTGATGTCATCTCTTCACAAATAGCGTCGACATCCAATACCATTTCCATCATTCCAATTTGATCATCGTAAACTTCTTCATTTACGGATTCTTTGAATTCTGGTTCTACTGCATGGCAGAATGCCAGACCTAATTGTACTCCTGTCAATGGGCCTGCATAAGTCGGGTCACCGTTGGTTACGGTTTCAGCTGCTAGACCAGCAGATTCTGCTTCCGCACCCCCAATTAACACGATAAGGTTTTCAGGACCATGTTTTTCAGCTGCTTCTTTAACTCTGCGTTGATTTTCCAAATCCATTGCTCCCGCAGCCGTTCAGACAAAGCACTCCGTAGATGAAAAAATAACTTCTGCTGGTGTATCCGCTAAACATTCTTCCATAGCTTCGCCAGGAATACCGTCACGGTCACCAATGATAAGAACTTTTTTGCCGTTCCAATCAATAGCCATATCAATTCCTCCTTTAAAACTTAATTCAAATAATTAATAACTTGCAATAGTTAATAATTATGTGAACCATTAAATTATCTTACAATCTTATTATAACGTGCATTTTTAAAATGTCAACTTTTTCACAGGAATAATAGTTAATTTATTATCTTATTTACTTGAAAGAAAGGGCTTACCCTTTAGCTGCGATATCCTTTAAGCAAGCTGTAATCAAAGCGTTTTCGCCTTCTTGTAAAGTTCTAACATCAAAAGAAAGTAAGCCATCATTTAAACGCGCAATAATATGATCTGGGCTTAAACGCAATTGCCTTTCTAGCTCTGTGCCAGAATATTGGTCATGTTGAAGGCAAACAAGAGAAGTATCCAGATAGACACCTGGGAAGGCGCCCCCTCCTACTTGAGATTTACCGCTAGTAACACTCACCTTAAAGCCAAGATCTAATTGATCAATCTCTTCTTTTAGTCTTTTTGCTTTGGACAAAAGTTCCTCTTGTGAAGCTGTAATCATAGCCAGGGTAGGAATTTCTTTCAAGGCACGGTCCTTATCTAAGTAGAGCCGTAAGCTTGCTTCAAGAGCAGCGATCGACATCTTATCTGTCCTTAAGGCTCTTAGGAGCGGGTGCTTTTTCAAGCGATCGATATACTCTTTCTTACCGGCGATAATGCCTGCTTGGGCTCCACCTAATAGTTTATCCCCGCTAAAGCTAACTAAATCATAGCCAGCTTCAATCATCTCGGATACCGTTGGCTCATAAGGTAGACCATATTCTTGCATATCCACCAGCAAACCACTGCCTAAATCATTAAAGATAGGCAGATCGTGCGATTTAGCTAAGTCAACCAGTTCTTTGTCTGAAACAGCTTCTGTAAAGCCAATTAGGCGGTAGTTCGACGTATGGACTCTTAAAATAGCCCCTGTTTGCTCAGAAATACCTGCTTGGTAATCCTTTAAGTGTGTTTTATTTGTGGCCCCAACTTCAGCAAGATAGGCCCCGCAACTCCGAATAACATCTGGTATGCGAAAAGCTCCGCCGATTTCGACTAACTCGCCTCGCGAAATCAAGACCTCTTTGCCCTTGGTAAGAGCCGTTAACATCAACAGAACGGCAGCAGCATTATTATTGACTAAAAGCGCATCTTCAGCACCTGTTAATTCCACAATGATCTGTCGAATATGATGATAACGGCTGCCTCGGTGCCCCTCGTCTAAATCATACTCTAGATTACTGTAACTTCTTGCGGCCTTAAGCACTTCATCTACCGCATCATGAGCCAAAAGAGAACGTCCTAAGTTAGTATGAATAACTGTACCTGTCGCATTAACTGTACGCTTCAGGCTAGGCTCATAGATAGAAGCTAAGCCTTCCTTAGTCCGCTTAAGGATTTCCGCCTCACTTACTGGCAGATCTTCGCCTGCTAGAATCCTCGTTCGAAGTTCGTCCAAGCTCTCTTCTAAGCACCTCTTAATGAGATAGTATGGATATTTCTCCTGCCATTCAGCCACTTGATCTAGACTTAGTAAGCGATTCATCGCTGGTAGATTAGATAGTTTAGACTTCATATAGCCTCCTTTACTTTTTCAAGACCCGAACATCATCTTGCCGTTTGGTGACGCCTGCCTTATCTAAATGTTCCAGAAGTTTCAGCGCATACTTCCGGCTTGTTTGGAATAAGTCACGGCATTCAGCAAGGGAAATGCTGCCATTTTTGCGAATGAACGCTATAATTTGATCAACTGCCTTGTCATAAATCGTCCGATCTAAATAGGTGTAGCGATCTAATTGGAAAACTTGGTCTCCCACCAGCATATTTAAAACATTTTGATAAGTTGGGTCTTGATGCGTCAATTCTTCTACTTCTGGTGGTGCCATGGCACTTTCCTGCAATACCTTAAGAATTTCTTCCTTAATCTTCTCTTCTTCAGCAGTTAATTGAATTTCAAAATCAGCTAGGCGAATAATATCGTCTTCAACTTTTATTCTGCCATCTTTTTCAAGCTGTTTCGTGATAGTATCTAATTCTTTTGCAGAAAGTTTATTAAACTGTGAACGGAATTCTTCCACAGGCATGCCCCGACGCAGGCTTTCTTTTTCATGGTATTGTTTCAGTTTATCGCACATTTCATTGGCTAATTCTTCATATCGGTCAACCGCCATATAAAAATGACCAAAGGCTAAGAGCTGTCCATCATCTAAGAGTCCGCCTACAATTTCTTGACAAGAAGCCAATGGTAAATTAAGGTAGTCGCTCATTTCTTTAACTGTGGTTAAGCCATGCGCACGGTGCTTCATAAAATCCATTAAAATATCAGCAGTGTCGCCCTCTTCTTTAATTTTAAGGCTTTCAATGACTTCCTCATTAAAGCGTTTATGCTTCTTGGGGTTTGGATCCAATACAATTCCCCCACCGATTGTATAGACAGGAGAATAGGAGCGAATAATAAAACGGTCATCTTTTTTTACCGTCAATTGTTCTTCTAATCGTAATTGAACAAAGGCTTCTTCTCCTGGAAGGATTGCGCCTACGCCTAGGGGCACAATACGGGCGAGAACTTCTCTGGTTCCGATATTTAAATGCACACGATCCCAAAGTTCAATACTTTGTTCTGCGTCTTCTAAACACTTCAGTTTAACATCTAGCATCCAAGATAGTTCAAGTGGGCCAGCAGAAAGGACATCTCCCCTTGAAATATCATCCAAACTTAATTTTGTGAGATTTAGCGCCGTACGATTTCCTGCTTGGGCAAATTCTTGGTCCTCTTCATGAATTTGAATTGTACGAACTTTTGTTTTTAGACCGCTAGGATATACCGTCAATTCATCTCCGACCTGGATGCGACCTTCAATTAAGGTACCTGTGACGACTGTCCCAAAACCTTTGACCGAGAAAGCACGGTCCACATTCATACGAGCTGGTAGATCTAAATCATTATTTTCTAAGTGTTCACATTTTTCTGTAATCAATGCTTTCAATTCTTCGATGCCATAACCTGTCACAGCATCTGTCTCAACAATTGGCGCCTCTTCCAGCACAGTACCTTGAAATTGTTCATGAATGTCTTCTTTAACAATTTCAAGTAAGTCAGGATCAACGCCATCAACCTTAGATAAAACAATGATAAAATCTTTAAGTCCGAGCAAGGTTAGAATATCAATATGTTCTCGCGTTTGCTGCATGATACCTTCATTGACATCAATAACAAGCAGGGCAAAATCAATGCCACTCACACCCGCTACCATATTTTTGATAAAACGTTCGTGACCTGGAACATCGACAATTCCTAAACGTTCCCCATTCGCAAGATCCATATAGGCAAAGCCTAAATTTATCGATAGGCCCCTTTTCTTTTCTTCATCGGTTGTATCTGTTTCAATCCCAGTTAAAGCTTTAATCAAAGTTGTTTTTCCGTGGTCGATATGACCAGCCGTTCCCATGACAAATTTTTCCAAAGCGTGCCCCCCTAATTCCAGTCCAAAGCTGAATAATGTTTGGATCGACCTTCACCTTCAATAAGATATAAACCAGTTCCTTCCCTTCTTTCCTCGGGGAAAAACTGGTTTATATCTTCTGCATTCGTATTTTTTATTCTTAGGGCTAAACCGCAAGCTGCCGAAATAGATTCGGGAGTAGGAACCAAGCGGGCTGAAAAGCCCGCTTCTTTGAATTCCTTTTCTCCTGACATGGCTGCTTGAGCCCCATCAAAAGTTAATAAAAACACTTTCATATGCTGGTTTAAGGTTTAACTACACGGTCGTATGAATACATGTTCTTGACAATTTCTGTCATATTGGAGATATCTCCAACTGCGACCTTATCTTCTAAGCCAAAGTAATTGACACAAGTTCCACATGTCCCAATCCAGACACCTTTTTCCACTAAGCTTTCCAAATCTTCGACCGTATCTGCCCCTTCTTCAACTAACAAGGCACCTGTATTGTAAAATAAAATCTTTTCAGGTAGGCTTTCTTGTTCAGTTAAGTTATGAATAAAAGCCTTCATTAAGGATTTGCCGAGTTCAGGTTCGCCGTGACCCATTTCATCGCTAGAAACAACAACAATATATTTTTCACTCATTATATATCTTCCTTTCAAAATTCTAAACTTTATTCGACAACTATGGCATAGTCTTCTCGCTCTACAAAATGACCGACTTGCCAAGCAGGCACTCTGGCTTCTTTTAGACTGGCCATAAATGCTTCAGCTTTATCCTGCGGTAAGCTAATTAAAAGACCACCAGAGGTTTGTGGGTCATATAAAATATCTGTCAAAAGACGATCTTCCGTCTTCAAAAGCACATCTTTGCCAAAATGGTTGAAGTTGCGGCTAGCGCCTCCCGTACGAATCCCCTTATTGGCACAGTCGTAAGCTTCTTCAATGTAAGGAATCGCCCGACTATCGATTATAGCCGTAACATTTTCTTCTACCATTTCCATTAAATGACCTAAGAAGCCAAAACCTGTCACATCTGTGCAGGAAGAGATTGGGAAGTTTTCCATCACTTCTGCCGCATATTTATTCAACGTACACATAGATTCTACCGCCTCATCGAAAGCAGCTGAACTGCATTCCCCTTTATTGTGGGCAGAAGTAATAATTCCTACACCTAATTTTTTGGTAAGAACGAGTACATCTCCACTATGCGGTTGATTATTCTGTAAAATCCGACTTGGACTCACCAAGCCCATAACCGACAGGCCATAGAGAACTGAATCATTGTGGATAGAATGTCCGCCAGCTAAAACCCCGCCAGCTTCAAGAACTTTTTCAGCACCACCTTGCATGATTTTATCTAAATCTGAAAAAGATTTATTCCGTGGATAGCCCACGATATTCATGGCTGTAGCCACTCGTCCTCCCATCGCATAGACATCACTCAAGGCATTAGTTGCTGCGATCTGACCAAATAAATAAGGGTCATCAACAACTGGAGGGAAGAAATCTAAGGTCTGTATCGCCGCTAGGTCATCACTGACACGATAGACAGCTGCATCATCAGCAGAATCATAGCCGACCAGTAACTGATCATCGTGATTCTTCGGTAACTTACTTAGCAAATCAGAAAGGTGCCCCGCACCTATTTTTGCCCCTCAACCTCCGCAAGTTTCAAGTTTATCTTCTTCGTATTTCACATGATCGACCATTGCATCAACTCCTTGATTATAATATTAACAGACATCGTGCCGAATAATTAAATATTTAGCCAGTCTCACCTATTAATTTACCACTTTTCTCACTCAGACTCAAACGAATTACTTTGCTTTTTGTGATTCTTTTAATAATATTATTTATCTATTTTATTACCTAAAAAACCTTTAAGTAAGGGGTTTCTTTCTGTATTTTACAATCATTACTTGATTTTTAAATGATAAAGCAATTGAATATTCTTTATTTCGTGTTACAATAACTATGTGAATGATTATGTTTGCACATGATCTCTATTTATTAAATAAATCTCATAACTCACCAATAAAACTTTTATGGAGGTCTCACCGTGAATAATACTTATTTAAAACGTCGTGCACGTTGACCAGATTTGTGAACAAGTTTGTTAGCGTTTTCTACCTTTCAATAATTGAAGGGCTAAATTTTAAAATTTGAGAGGTATATATGCAAATTATTACTAACAATCCACAAGTCAAAGAAAAAATCTCTGCTCCGTCTCTAACTATATGCTATATCGATGGTGACTATCGTGATGTTTTGGAGAAAGCTAGGGAGGTAGTCGTTGACGACAAGGTCTCTTTATTAACTCATCCCCTAAGTAGCAGTTTAAAACCCAATGAAACCTTTTATAAGTCAATCGCCCTAACAGACAAAGCGAAAACAGCCATAGATTTAGAAAGCTTAGAGATGATGGAGAATGCGCTTTCTGTATATGATAAATTTTTATCTCAGGAAAAAACACCTGAATGGAATGAAGCAACGCTTAGAGATTTTAGTTTAATTGACTTTGATCTGATTCAACATGCACTCGAGCGGATGCAAATTCCGCCACATTTTATGTAACTTTTTAACACAATTGAGAGGTGAGTTTATGAAATTAGAATTTGGAGAAATTCAAATTAAAGATGTCATTTTAACAAATGAATCTAAAATTGAAAATTCTGTTCTATCCATTAATGAGCAAGAAGTCAAAGACTTAGTGCTTGAAGATGACCGCTTCGCATCGGTTGAAATTGAAATTGCTAAACCTGGGGAAAGCGTTCGTATTACTCCTGTTAAAGATGTCATTGAGCCACGTGCTAAAGTTGACTCTAAAGCAGGTGTATTCCCTGGCGTAATTAATCGCGTAGATACTGTTGGAGAAGGTAAAACAGTTGCCCTTAAAGGCTGTGAAGTTATGACAGCTGGTAAACTTGTTCGCTTCCAAGAAGGTATCGTAGATATGAGTGGTCCTGGCGCAGAATTAACACCATTCTCTAAGAATATCAATATTGTTTTAGTTGCTCAACCAGTTGAAGGCATTGAAACCCATGCTCACGAAGAAGCATTACGCCTGGCTGGTTTGAAAGTAGCTAACTACTTAGGCCAATTAGGGACTGATGTTCAGCCAGATAATGTTGAAGTGTATGAAACTAAACCTATTTTTGAACAGGCTAATGAATACCCTGACCTACCAAAAGTTGGTTACGTTTATATGCTACAAACCCAAGGCTTACTTCATGATACCTACGTTTACGGTACGGATGCTAAGCATATCGTCCCAACCATTCTTTACCCTACTGAAATCATGGATGGTGCGATTATTTCAGGGAACTGTGTGTCAGCTTGTGACAAAAACACAACCTACCACCACTTAAATAATCCAATCATTAAAGACCTCTATGCTCGTCACGGTAAAGACATTAACTTCATGGGTGTCATTATTACTAATGAAGCTGTTTACCTGGCTGATAAGCAACGTTCGAGCGACTTTACGGCGAAACTTGCTCAATATCTCGGCCTTGATGGTGCTATCGTTTCCCAAGAAGGATTCGGTAATCCAGATACAGACTTGATCATGAACTGTACCAAGCTCGAAAAAGCTGGGGTTAAAACAGTTATCGTTACCGACGAATATGCTGGTCGCGACGGTTCTTCCCAATCTCTAGCAGATGCTGATCCACTTGCTGATGCAGCTGTTACAGGCGGGAATGCGAACGAAGTGATTACCCTACCTGCCATGGATCGCATTATTGGTACGACAGAATACGTTGATATTATTGCCGGTGGTGCTGAAGGAAGCTTGAAGGAAAACGGCGAAATTACGGTTGAAATTCAAGCCATTACAGGCGCTACCAATGAATTAGGCTTTAATAAACAATCAGCTCGTTACGTATAAGTCTGACCAGTATTCAAAAGGAGGTTTATAAATGACTAAACGTGTTGTTCACTACATCAACCAGTTCTATGCTGGGATTGGTGGCGAAGAAAAAGCAGACACTAAACCATTTAAAGAAGATGGTCCTAAAGGCCCAGGTCTTGGCTTAAATGGTCCTTTACAAGATGCTGAAATTGTCGGCACTGTAGTCTGCGGTGACTCTTACTTTAATGAAAATATTGATACAGCTTTACCAGAAGTTATTGAGATGATTAAATCTTATGAACCAGACCTTGTCATTGCAGGTCCTGCCTTCAATGCTGGGCGTTATGGTATGGCTGCCGGCGCAGTTGCTAGCGAAGTGATTACAGAATTAGGCATTCCTGCTGTAACCGGTATGTATGAAGAAAACCCAGGGAAGGAAATGTATAGCAAGACTGCTTATATTGTCCCAACCGGTAACTCTGCTGCTTCAATGCGTAAAGCTATTCCAGCGATTACATCTCTTGTTAACAAAATTTTAGCAGGTGAAGATGTCACTCCTGATGAAGACGGTTACTTCCCACGTCACCGCCAAAATTATCAGGCTGAAGAGCGTGGTTCTTTACGTGCTGTCAATATGTTAATCAAGAAACTTAAGGGCGAAGAATTCAAAACCGAATATCCAATGCCTGAGTTTGATAATGTGGATCCTGCTCCAGCCTTGAAAGACCTGAAATCAGCAACTATTGCTTTAGTAACTTCAGGTGGGGTTGTACCGGAAGGAAACCCTGACCACATCGAATCTTCTTCAGCATCTAAGTTTGGTGCTTACAATATTGAAGGTGTTAAGAGCTTTAAAGATGGCTATGAATCTGCACACGGTGGTTATGACACCACTTATGCCGATGAAGATGCTAACCGTGTTCTGCCATTAGATATCTTACGCGAAAAAGAAGAAGCAGGCGAAATTGGTAAGGTTTACAATACTTTCTTTACCACGGTTGGTAATGGTACAGCAGTAGCTAGTGCCCGTCAATACGGTGAAGAAATTGCTAAACAATTGAAAGAGGATGGCGTAGATGCTGTTATCCTCACCTCCACCTGAGGTACCTGCACGCGTTGCGGAGCAACGATGTATAAAGAAATTGAACGTGCAGGCATTCCAATTGTTCACATGTGTACAGTAACCCCAATTTCACAAACTGTTGGGGCTAACCGGATTGTACCTACAATTGCCATCCCTCACCCACTCGGTAATCCTGATTTAAGTCCAGAAGACGAACACAAACTTCGCCTAGGCTTAGTTGATAAAGCATTAGATGCTCTTCAAACTGAAATTAGCGAACAAACGATTTTTGAATAAGTGTTCTTAACCACTGTAACTTAAATTAATCATGATCATACGCACAAAAACGACTCGTTTTCGAGTCGTTTTTTAATGCCTTATTTTTAAGCGTTTTCTAAAATCTCATTTAAAGCTATCCGGTCATTAATGTGGATGCGTCGACCATAGATAGAAATAATTTTTTTATTAGCCATACGTTTTAGTTCTTGATTCAAAGAAGACCGATTCACTAAAAGTATGTCTGAAAAAAGGGCCTGGGTTCCTGGTAACCTAAAATTATCCCTCTGGTCGCTCGAAGTCAGTAGCCAAAAAGCTAAGCGCTGTGACACCTTAGGATAGCTAACTGTTTGAATGACTTTCTTGTTTTTTAAACAATATTTAGAAACAAATACCAATACATTTGACATAAGTTTTGGATCAGCGTCAATACAAGCTTTCAGCTCCTCAACGGGTAAGCAATATACTTGAGCCTGCTTATGACAATAAATATTATAAGGGTAAGTTGTTGCTCCCCCGTAGACCAAATACAAGGGAAAAGCATCATAGCCAAAGTAATAAGACGATACAATTTCCTTTCCATTCATTAAATATTCATTTGTTTTAAGGCAGCCCGATGCAATGACATAGATATATTGAATCGGATCCCCCAAAAAATTAACTCGTTCACCTTCTTTAAAATTTTTTACTCTTATATCCATTGCATTGATTAGGTCAACACTTTCCTTACTCACATTTTGAAATAGTGAAAAATTTGCTAATTCCTTATAGTACATCCTCACACCTCTAAGCCGGTTTTAAAAATAATGTTTTATAAATGATAAGTTTATTTTATCATTTAAAAACTGAATTATTATTATAAATAGATTTTTTAAAAATAAATTTAAATAAGGGAAGAGTCAGACTCTCCCCTCTAAGTTATTCTTTCTTAAAAACAGTCGGTGAGGCGACATCCGTTGATAGGGCACGTATCGCTCGATCTACTAATTCGTCCCTAAGTCCTTCCTCTCTGTCATCCAATTCAGGATTACCAACAGGATAAGGAATAGCTACAGTTGGTACAATTCGGTTAGCACCTACAGACTCCGAAATAGTAGTAATCGTTGCCATATGCACAATAGGAATTCCAAAACGTTCAATTTCTTTAACAATCGTTGCACCGCAACGTGTACAAGTCCCTCAGGTAGAGGTTAGGATGACGCCATCTACTTTTGCATCTGAAAGTTCTTGACCGATCTCTCGACCAAATTTCTCAGAATTTCCGACAGAAGTTCCTGTTCCTGTTGTGGAGTAAAAGTACTTGTAGATATCTCCGATAATCCCCTTCTCTTTTAGACGATGCAATTCATCTAAAGGTGCAACACGGTCGGCCTTATCATTCGCATAGACTGGGTCAAAGCCCCCATGGACAGTAATAAATTCACCTGCAAGCTGAGTCAGATTTGAGACATCGTATTTAACCCATTTCTGGGCAGAAGCGGATTGCAAGTGGTCTGGGTTACCTTCAGGAACAATTCCTCCAGTCGTGACAAGAGCAATTGTTGCATGCGCCATATCTGTAATTGGACTCGCTGCTTGAACATAATCGAATTCAGGCATGGGAAGCTCGGTTTCATAGCTTTCATTGCGCAAGCGCTTTAATAGCATCTCGCTAGCTCGCTCAGCTCCTGTTTGATTAGAAAAGACCGTTAAACGGCGGCCCTGCATCATAAAGCCATCTTCTTCTGCTGAAATTTCTTTACCAGCCAAGATTTTAGTTGCTAGCTCAACCATGGCAGGTAAGGCCTTACGCATAGAAGCTGCTGAATCACCGGTGGGAACGATATAAGCGTGGCTACGGCATTGATCTACCGCTGGATTTTCATGGTACATCCCAGTAAGAACCGTCGTTTTATCTTTTAGAGTATTTACGACACCTGCACATGCCATCCCATAACGCCCAGCATTAAAAGCAGGGCCAGCGACTACTAAGTCTGGCTGGAGCTCATTGTAGCTTTCCATAACAAATTGCTGGGCAAGTTCTAAATTTTCATTGAAGTAATTATCCCCGCAAATAATCGTATGGGTCACTTCCCCGTCTTCTAATTGCTGGGAAAAAGCCATAGCTGGTCCAATGGCACCTTCAACTAAACGCGGTTCTATATCAGCTTGATCTTCGCCCCCAATTTGACCAAAGAACTGGTTTAAATAATAAAGTACTTTTTTCATTATTAGCCTCCTCCCTAGTGTAATTCGACAGTAAGATTATGGTAACCGATTTCAGATGTAGCTCCAATTACCGCATTTAGCTCACAACTAATATTTCCTGCCTCATCTAAGCTACCTTCCCAACCTCCTGAGAGATTAGCAATGGCTTTAGCATCTCCTAAAACCTCTTCAGCAGCTTCCAAATGGATAAGATGGGAAACATTTCCGGTCGAAATCACTGCCTTAGCTTCTTCTTTAGCATCTGCTAGAGGTTGAGAATCACCATCCCAACCCGAGCACTCATCCGTAATCAAGACTGTTTTTATCCCTGAATTCTCTAATCCTTCGGCAATCATTACTAAGTCCGAATCAGGGTTGCCATAGCCTTCTTCAGAGACAATGACACCATCCAGACCAAGCAACTGGCACAATTTCACGGTATAGTCAGCTGTTCTAAACTTGCCATCCAGAATGGTTAATTCTGGCACAAGAATTGAACTAACGAAAACCAAGTCTTTGCCGTGACGTTTGAGTAATTCTAAGATAACAGAGTTATTTTGGTGTTGGTAGGTCGTTATCTTATCGCAAGCCGCCACACAGTTTCCCGATATAACCGCTCCATCCAATTCCTCCAATGGGTTCAACAAAGTTGGCAAAATTTGCTTAGCATCCACTCCATATATATAACCATCATGGAGGAGACCCTGAGCAATTAACATCTCCACATAGGCAACTCGTGGTAAATCAGGGTATTTTTCCAAACTAGTTTTCACATCTTCAATCTCAAAAGACTCCCTTGAGTTTGGACTGACGCCTTCTAAAGCAGCTCCCAAATATTCACTGGCCTTAAGCCCAACTAGCCGGCAAGCTTTTTCATGTTCGTGCGGTTCAAGGCCTTCTTCTGGCTCAATATTAACAACCACATTCAATGTCTGTGAGAAAGGTGTCCACTTAGCTCCCTCACCCCACATATCAATTATTCCCTCTTGGAAGCCAACAATATCGCCCACAGTAACTACTGCTACGTTCTGCATTTTTTTGGTAGTTCCCTGCCCTAATTGTTCAATTTCTCCAGTTATCCCGGGAAATTGATTCCCGCGACCTATTCTCAAGCGAGGCTCAATCACATCCTTGACAGGAATTAAACGCTTTTTTTCACCCGGTCGAGCCAAGTCAATTTGAATCGCTTTGACCTGGTCAATCGCCATTAATTCAGCTATCATTTCATCTCGATTAATATAGAGTTGGTCGTCTTTGATCTCTGTTTTTTTGCCAAAATCAATTTTTTCAATAACAACATTTTGTAATTCAAGTTTCATTTTCACACCTCTTTACAGGATGATCGGCCTAAAGGTCAGCTAAGGCTGCCATCAAAAGTTCCTGGTCAAGTCGCTGGTAGTCGGTTAAATTTTTAAAGTCAGCTTGTCTTTCTCCCAGAGTCCTTTGATAAAGATCCATTGACTGTTCAATGATCTCATAGCTCTTATCGTGACTCACATCAGCTAAGATAACGGATCGTACAGGAGATAGCATCATCCGTAGAGAAGCCGGCAAGGGATGTGTCAGAGGACGCCAACCGATATGAATCAGATTGCGTACTTCAATTAATACATCCCAAAAGCCACCTTCTACAAAATGCAAATAATCAACATGCTTTAATAAGCTTTCATTATTGGATACAATGATATATTTCACGGATTGCAACTCCTAACTTGCTATTCTCCTTTATGGTATTTGTCATAGCAGACCGTATAAGCTTTAGGGCGGATATACTTACCTTGCCCTTTCTCACCAACTAGCTTCCCTCTTTCAGCCATTAATTGACCTCTAAGATAAACTTTGTCGGCAATTCCTTTTTGTTCAAAACCTTCAAAGGTGTTATAGTCAGTGCCTTCGTAGCTATTTTCTACTGAAATTTTGCCTTCATAGCTTGGGTCCCAGATGAGAATATCAGCATCAGAGCCGGGAAGCAAAGCTCCCTTCTGAGGGTATATTCCACATAGTTTGGCCGGATTTTCCATACAAAGACGCACAAAATCTTGTTTTGAAATTCGTCCTTTTTCGACGCCTTGTGTCCATACCATGTAAAGCCGGTCCTGCATACCAGGGACACCATTAGGAATTTTCGTAAAGTCATCTATTCCACGCTTTTTAGCTTTCTCAAATCCCCCTACAACAGCTGCATGGTCGGATCCAATACTCATCAGAGTGCCATCTTCTATGGCCTTCCAGACCGCTTCAATATGTTCTTTTGGACGAATAGCAGGACCGCATACCCACTTAGCCCCTTCAAAGTTATCTTTTTCCAAGTAAGAAGTATCAATAGCTAGATAGTGTGTGCAAGTTTCACCATATACAGACTGTCCTTCATTTTGAGCCCGTTTTATATTAGCGCATGCACCTGCTGTCGTATTGTGAACAATAAAAATAGGGGAGTCAGCTAACTTAGCTAGATAAATTAAACGCTGAACCGCTTCATCCTCTACTGTTGGAGGTGAAGAGAGATAGTGACCAATCGGCTTAGTCACGCCTTCTTCCACTAATTCATCTTTCAGGACCTCAATCATATCCCCATTCTCGCAATGAACCCAAGGCGTAATGCCATAGTCTTTACAGATTTGCATCGCCTTAAAAATTAAATCATCCTCTACATGGAAGGGAGTGCCATTATAGGCCATAAAGAATTTGAGGTTAACAATACCATTCTCAACCATCTTAGGAATTTCATCTAATAGAGCTTCGCTAGTATCCATTACCATCCCATGGAAGGAAAAATCTGGAGAAGCAATGCCCTGAGCCTTTTCATCCTTATGGCGGTGGAAAGAATTAATCACCGTATCACCCTTGTCCTGGGGAGCAAAGTCAACAATAGTTGTCGTCCCGCCTACCAAGGCTGCGTGAGAAGTTTCAAAACCGTAAGTATCAAAAGGCCCCATATGGACATGTTCGTCAACCCCACCAGGGAAAATATATTTCCCACTGGCATCAACCAATTCGTGGTCTGCTGGGTCAATATGTTCTGCAATCGCTTTAATTTTTTCATCTTCAATGAGGATATCTGCTTGGTATTCAGCTGTTGAAGAAACAATTGTTCCGTTCTTGATTAGTAAAGCCATATTCTGCCTTCCTTTCTTGCCATATATTTAGATAAGAAAACCCGCAAGCATGCCTTAAGGGCCTTACGGGTTCATATGTTAAGGCACAGCCCCAAGTGCTATGCAATTTGTCTTAATTTAATCGTTAGCACGTTCATGCTTGGTATAAACGCTAGGATCAATGCCTTCTAAATATTTAACGACTTCATCAACTTCCCAAACATCAGCAAATTTAGCCTCCATGTCAAAGAGGTTCCATTCAATAACTCCAGGTACACGGTCGCCAACTGTGCCACGAGGAATTAATGTTTTATAGCCATAACCTGTTGAATCCATTACGGTGTGACGTACACAGGCACATGCCGTTGCTCCCATTACGATCAAAGTGTCTACCCCTAAGAAATTCAAGGTTTGATTTAAATGGGTGCCGAAGAAATTAGAAGCATATTTCTTGTGAATAACTGGTTCTTCTGGCTGAGGATCTAATTTAGGATCAATAGCCATCCAGTAATCATCATGAATATCTAAGGTGTGCATAGGAATCTTTTCATCCCAACGTGGTAGATCCCATTGCTGTTCACCCCAATAGCCAGTCGTTGTATGGAAGATTGGAATGCCGGCTTTACGCCCAGCATTTAATACTTTAAGTGCTTCAGCACAGACTTCTTCAGAGTGATCACAAGTGAAGGGATGGCCCTCTGTCATCCAAGCCCTAGCCATATCAACTGTTGTAATGGCTGGCGCTTTCCCTACACCCATTTCACGCATGAAACCACGTTCTTTATAAATCTTACGTGCTTCTTCAAAAGCTTCTTTTAAACCTGCTTCATCGAAGCCATACTCATCAACATATTTGTAATCTGGATTTTGTTTCTCAGTCATTAGTTTTCCTCCTAATAAAATCAAAAGCCGATATCACAGCATTACGAAAGCGCCTCCGAGAAGTAAACACTTGGGCAAGGCTCAAATTAAATATAGCGCTTACATTTTTCCGAATGTTTTCCTCTACACTTATATTTAACCATATGTTTGCTTAATAAAATGTTAGTACTCTAACATTTTATTGTATTATTTTTAATATTTACTCATTTAATATATGTCTTCTATATCCTTAACGATTTCAAAAAATGGCTCTCCTGGATACACAATATGCTGAATCCATTCTTTTTTAATTTGCCAGATGTTAGCTTCAATAATCCCTGGATCTTGCGTTTCTAAATCAAATATCCTCTGCCAACTATCCTTAATCTCTTGTTTGATCTCATCATACATGCCATCATATTTTCTTTGAAATAAATTGACAATGTTTTGGATACCTAAAGCTTCTAATTTTTTGTTGAAAGCTCGGGCATCCGCTTCATTTTTAGGACAATATTGATAATTTAGGACATAATCCCATTTTAGGCTGTCAAAAAATATGATGTCTTCCCGAGGAACTTTAAGGCAGTATATAAGTTCTCCCTGAATAGGACGCTTACAATAATTTTTACTTGCTGTACACCAGATTGGGTAATCAACACCTTTAGGTCGGGGCACAAATTTTTCCGCCATCTGAACAAAGCAGCGATAACGTTCAGAGAAATGATCGGCATCCACACCCATATGAAGTCTGACATAAATCTCTTTATTACGCACCACCCCTGTCCGTTTAAGTTCTTGCAAAGATTTTTCATTCTGTCGGGTATAAAGAGCAATTGTTTGCATAAGGCACCTCACTGTCCAAAAGCATCTAATTTTTCTTGCGTTTTTTGAGCTAAGTCTTCCCCTGGATAAATAATTGTTTCAATCCATTCTTCTTGAATCTCCCAAAGATTAGCCTGGACCTTAAAGCGCGACGGCTCATCAATGTCAAATATTCTTGTCCAAGAGGCACGAATTTTCTCTTCAAGATCTGGATAAAAGCCAGCATATTTACCCTTTATAATATTATAGGCAGATGGCAGGCCTCGGGCTTGTAACTCTTTTTTGAAGGCAGATTGATCAGCCTCGTCACTTGGAATATACAAATAGTTCAAGACATAATCCCATTTTTGTCCATCGAAAAAAATAACTTGATCTTTGGGCACCCTTAGGCAATAGAGCACTTCGCCTTTAATCGGCAGCCGGGCGGTATCCTTACTTATAGCACACCAAATCGGGTATTCCACTCCTTCTGGTCTAGGAATTCGCTCTTCTGCCATCTCGACAAAGCTGCGATACCTTTCAGCAAAATAATCAGCATCTGGCCCCATGTGCAAACGAACGTAGATGCTTTTGTTTCGAATAGATCCTGTGCGCTCTAATTCATAGAGCGAATTTTCATGTTGCCGGGTATATAAGCGGATATATTCCATGTTAAAAACCTCCTATTCAGGACGATAACGGTCGACTAAAACTTTAAGTGCTGTGATGGCTTGGTCGACTTCTTCTTTGCTTGTAAAGTAGCCAAAGCTAAAGCGTACGGCCCCTTGTTCAGTTGTTCCCAAAGCTTGGTGCATGAGTGGTGCACAGTGTCCCCCTGAGCGTACGGCAATGTCAAAGTCTTCTTCTAAGTCTTCAGCAATTTCTGAAGAATCGATATCCCAGATATTAAGCGCAAGAACTGGCGCCCGATCAGCTGTAAAGTCTCCATAAATATGAAGACCTTCAATATCTTTTAAGGCCTGATAAAAATATTGGATTAAAGCGAGTTCTTTGTCATGAATGTTGGCTACTCCCTGGTCAAGAATATACTCAACTGCTGCACGAAGTCCCGCTAGACCATGGCCATTTTGCGTCCCAGCTTCAAGAGCCTCGGGCATACGTTGCGGTTGATAATGATTGTAGGTATCGATCCCTGTTCCCCCTGCCTTGAGTGGACGGATGTTAAGGCCTGGACGCACATAGAGGCCTCCTGTTCCCTGAGGCCCAAGCAAACTCTTATGACCGGTAAAGCAAAGCACATCCACCTGGGCAGCTTGGACATCTATAGGGATGGCCCCTAGGCTTTGGGAAGCATCTACGACAAAATACAAGCCATGGTTATGGGCAATTTGACCTAATTTTTCAATAGGGTTTAGGTTGCCCGTGAGATTAGAGGCATGGGTAAGCACAAGGCCCTTCGTATTAGGACGTATGTAAGCGGGCAAGTCTTCGATGACGAGGCGGCCTTTGTCATCGCAGGGTAACAAGCTGAGTTCCAAGCCTTGGTCTTTTAAGGCATAGAGGGGGCGGAGCACCGAATTGTGTTCCATCACAGAAGTAATCACATGGTCACCAGGCTGAAAGAGCCCGCGGATAGCTGTATTCAAAGCTTCTGTAGAATTTAAAGCAAAAGCAATCTGCTGAGGCGACTCCCCATGCATCAATTGGTTTAACTGACTCCGACAATTAAATAAGGTCCGCGACCCTTCGAGTGACTCTTCACTGGCTCCGCGACCGGCATTTCCTAGATGATGCATGGCATCGACCACCGCTTCAATGACACAAGCAGGTTTTTGGATACTCGTCGCAGCATTATCTAAATAAATCATCAATTTCCCTCATTTCTAAAAAATGGCTAAAGTCCTTCCCTAATTCCTATTAGAAAGCCTTTAGCCATTGGATTCAATTTTATCTTCACTGCTTCTAACTAAGCGTATTTGTCCCTTAGCACCTGGCTAGCTTGGGCAAGCGCTTGCATCTTCTTTTCAATCACTTGGTCCTGGTTCATTGGGCGATTAGAGAAGGTAGCGAAACCACAATCAGGGTTTAACCAAATGCGCTCAGCAGGTAAATAAGCTAAGGCTTCTTCAACACGTGCAACAATACTATCGACGCTCTCAATCTCATCCGTTCTTGGGTTGACCACACCAAGTCCTAACATCACATGGTCAGCTAAGTGTTCATTCCGGAAAAGATCCTTTAATTCCCCAGCTCTTGGCGTTGAAAATTCTAAAGTCAACATATCAGGAGCCACTGCTTCAAAAAAGTCAGATAAGGGAGCGTAAGAGCCTTCTAGTAAGCCGGACTCATCGCGCGTATAATTACCCCGGCAGACATGCAACATGCTTAAGCTTTGGCTAGATCGAATAAGGTCCAAAACAGGTTTAATTAAGGACTGGGCAAATTTTAATTCTTCGTCAAACTTGACTTTCTCTGACAAGACCCCTCAGTAAAAGCCCCGTTTCATGTCCTCAGACAAGACAACCTCTGCAAGAATCGGGTCGTCAATTTGAATAACCTCTATTCCCATATCAATCAAACGTTTCGTCTCATTTAAGATAAGGGTCAAAACATCCTGTCCCAGGTCTTCACGACTAGCATAAGCTTTATCCGAGACCCCTTCCAACCACAATGACCGGGTTAATAAATAAGGGCTGGGTAAGGTAGCTTTCAAGGCTTGCTTGGTCATCTGCCTTAGAGCGTGCATTTCATCCGTATCTAACTTGACATCTGTCACTATTTTACCAGTACAGATAGGATTATTCATTCCCGTATTATGGACATCTCTTTCTTCTAAGCTGCTTTGTAATTGGTCTTTATCATCTTCATTTGTTAAGGCCATAACTTCCTCAACAGACATCAAATCAATGCCATCAACCTTATCTGCGACAAAAGAGATATAGTTATCCCGGGCTAGTTCCCCATTAGTAATCACATCAATTCCAGCAGCCTCTTGGGCTCTGACTAATTTTTCTGTCTCTTGATTAACTAAAGAAAAATAATCTTCCGCAGATATTTTTTTCTGGCGATAAGCCTGGCTTGCTTCCAATAATTCTTCACTGCGCGGCCAGGAACCCATCAGTGAAGTGGAAAAGGCTTTAAATTTTCCTTTCATGTCTAATAACTCCTCTTCTCAAAACTACTCCTTATGCTGTACTCAGGATAGCATTGACTGCTATAAAGTGCAAGATATGCCGGCTTGAATTTATTTCTCCTTGGGCATTTATTCCAAACCAAAGCCTTGTATTTAAGCCGCTCATTTCTTAGGGATTCAAATGGGTGTGGGGACGCTTATACCCCTTGATCAAATAGTCATTGGAGACCTCGTCATAATCAAATAATTCAATATATATCCGATCGGCATTTCCCAGAAAGTAAGAGGCATTCTGGCTAGGAATTTTAAGTTCAAAATAATCATAGATTGAGCGCAAACGTTCAACAATACTTTCCTCTAACTTAAGCAGACCCTGGGGAGACCGCGCAGAAATCGCCACATTAGGCGACGACGGATTAAGCCAGTCTGTTCTCTCAACTTGGTCCATCTTATTATAAACAAATAAATGTGGAATTTGGAGCATGTCCAAGTCCTCTAAAAGCTGGCAGACAGTCTTCTCTTGCGCTTGGGCATGAGCTGAAGACGCATCAATCACAATCAATAGAAGATCAACATCTCGACTCTCTTCCAAAGTTGAATGGAAGGCATCAATGACCATAGGAGGCAAGTCTTGGATAAAACCCACCGTGTCCGTTAAGGTCATCTGGAAGCCATTCTCTAAAGTAAAGCTCCGGGTCAGAGGGCTCAAAGTGGCGAAGAGTTGGTCTTCTTCGTAAGTTTCAGCTTGGGTCAAGCCATTCAAGATGGTAGACTTGCCCGCATTAGTATAGCCAACTAGACCAATCTTAAATTGACTGCTAGTCGTCCGCCGCTCCCGGCTAACTTCCCGGTGCTTCTCCGCTTCTTTCAACTGCTTCTTAATCCGACTAATCGCATCACGGAGGGTTCGGCGGTCGCGCTCTAACTGGCTCTCCCCTGGCCCCCTAGTTCCGATCCCCCCGGCCAAACGCGAGAGAGCTAAGCCCTGACCGGCCAGGCGGGGAAGGAGGTATTCATTCTGAACAAGAGCGACTTGAAGCTTAGCCTCCTTGGAATGGGCACGCAGGGTAAAGATATCCAAAATCAGCTGGACGCGGTCAATCACCGGCCAATCCAAAGCAGACTCGATGTTTCGAACTTGGGAAGGGCTCAAAGCATCATAAAAAATAATGAGATCAGCAGATAGGGTCTCTGCTAAAGATTTCAACTCCTGCAACTTCCCTTGACCAATATAAGTTCTAGGATCAGGCTGTTCACGAGCCTGGGTCAAGGTCGCAACGAGTTTGCCACCTGCCGTTTTGATCAATTCTTGACATTCTTCCAACCGCATCTGAAAATCGCGAGCAGGCTCTGACTTATCTTCTAATAATACGGCAATGACTTCTTGCATACAAGCTTCCTTTCTCTTTTAGTCACTCTTAACTTTGCAAGAAAGCTTTAACTGCTTCTTGCAAACGCTGATAGTTTGTCTTTTGAGGATCGTCCACAAGATCGTAAATCTCAGCTTCCGGTAAGCGATGGCGGATCCAAGTCAGCTGTCTTTTGGCATAATGACGGGTATTTTTTTGCAAGCGTTGAATGCCGTCCTCAAGCCCCTCCTCCCCTCTTAAATAAGGGAATAATTCCTTATAGGCAATAGCCTTCATTGCTTGGGCATCTTCTGGCAAGCCTTGTTGGTAAAGCCACTTGGCTTCGTCTAAGAGCCCCTGCTTGACCATTTCAAGGACACGTTGGTTGATCTGTTCATAGAGTTTTTGCCGGTCCCTAACCAGGGCAATAAGCAAGAGGTCATAGGGACTGTCATGGTCTTGGGCTTGCTTTTGGTCAGAAAATTTACCTGAGGAAAACCGGCAAACTTCAAGCGCTCGGATCACCCGCCGCTGGTTATTGGGATGGATTGTTTCAGCTGCATTAGGGTCCACGTCCTGTAATTTTCGATGGAGAGCCAAGGCTCCGTATTGCGCTGCATAGGCGGCCATTTCTTCTCTAAATTCTGGGTGATCGTCAACTTCTGCCCCTAAATCAAAGTCATAGAGGAGAGCTTCCAGGTAGAGTCCCGTCCCCCCTACTAGGATAGGCAGCTGACCCCTTTCATGGATCTTGGCGATAGCAGTGCTTGCATCCCGCTTGAAATCAGCCACGCTATAGTCTTCATAGACTTCCTTTAAATCAAAGAGATGGTGGGGGATATCGCCTCGCTCAGCTGGCGTAATTTTTGCTGTTCCAATATCTAAATGGCGGTAAACCTGCATGGAGTCCCCATTAACCACCTCACCAGAAAATTTTTGAGCGAGATCCAAACTTAATGCTGTTTTTCCAACACCGGTTGGCCCACAAATGACGATAAGTTTTTCTTTGGTCATAGTCTCTCCTCATAACTGTCATGCATAGTTTTGCGATCTTTAGAGGCTTGGTCAAGCTGGTCTTCTGCAGCTAGGCGCGAACTTTCTGTTATCTGTTCCCCCGCCAAAATGCGGGCTAATTCTTCGATCCGTTCTTCCCGGTTGAGGTCTTTGACTTGAGTGAGCGTTCGACCATCTTTCTCTGCCTTATGGATATAGAGTTGCTGGTCGGCCATAGCAGCTACCTGGGCAAGGTGGCTAATACAGAGAACCTGGGCACCTAAGGAAATTTGATACATTTTTTCTGCAATGGCCTGCGCTACGCGACCACTGACGCCTGTATCAACTTCGTCAAAGACGATGGAAGTCACGCCCTTTGCCTCTTGGAAGACAGCTTTCATGGCTAACATTAAGCGTGACAGCTCGCCCCCAGAGGCCACCTTGGTCAAGGCTTTAAAGGGTTCTCCAGGGTTGGTCGTAATATAAAATTCTACACGGTCCATCCCATCTTGGTAGAAGCGGTTGGATAGATCAATTTGCACCTTGAATTTGGCCTTAGCCATATAGAGCTCTTTCATCTGGTCCATAATCACTTGTTCCAGTTCTTTAGCGGCTTGACTTCTTTCTTCGTGCAGGCTATGGCCTAACTCGAGCAGGCGATCTTTAGAGGCTTGGAGCTTGACTTCCAGTTCTTCTTGGTGGCTTTCCTGATGGTCTAGCCTTTCCAGTTCACTTCGGGCCTGGTCAGCGTAAGCTAGAATGTCTTCAATCGTCTGCCCATACTTACGCTTTAGTTTCTGAATGGCATTGAGCCTCTCCTCTATATGGTTGAGCCGGTCTTGGTCATAGACCATGTCTTCCATGTAATGGTGGATATCTGAAGATAAGTCTTGTAAGCCATAGTAAGCGGCATCCATCTGCTCAATAAATTGGTCAAATTGCTGGTTCATTCCAGCTAAGCGCGCTAATTCGCCTGACATTTGTCCGACTTGGTCAAGGACATTCAGCTCTTCATAGGAAAGGCCAGCCGCGACAAATTGTAAGACTTCGGCAATTTTTTGATAATTTTGAAGCTCTTCCCTTTCTTCTTCTAAGGCTTGGTCTTCACCCACCGTCAACTGGCTGGCATCAATTTCTGAGATTTGAAAACGAAGCAAGTCTAAGCGTTGAGCGAGTTCTTGTTCATTTAAAGAGAGTTGGTCGAATTCATTTTGGAGTTCTTGATAGTGCTGGTATTCTTCCTGGTAAGCCGTTAGATCTTTCTGGATAGCTTGACTCGCAAAGTGGTCTAAAAAGTCAATATGACGGCTAGCATCCATTAAAGTTTGGTGTTCATTTTGACCGTGGATATCCACTAAATAGCTACCAATCTGCTTCAACAAGGCGACAGTCAATGAAACACCATTGACACGGATTACATTCTTACCCGACCGGTGCATCTCCCGGCTGATCAGCAATTGGGAATCTTCAAAAGGAATCTTCAATTCCTCCAGCAAGTGGCGCGCCTCTTCGGCCAAGTCCGGCATAAAGAAGATTCCCGATAAGAAGAAGGCATCACTATGGTAGCGGATAAAGTCCGAGGCTCCTCGGCCCCCAATCAGGAGGCCTACTGCATCAATAATAATTGATTTACCAGCCCCTGTCTCTCCCGTTAGGACGGTCATCCCTTCTTCAAAGTCAATCTCTAATTCTTCAATAATCGCGAAATTGCGAATGGTGAGATGCTGTAGCATGATGTCATCTTCCTCTCCCTTCCGACTAAGATCTAAGCATGAAAGTGCTCATGGGCCGCCTGGACGACCTCCTCTACAGATAGCTCTAGTAGGTTCTTACCCTGACTTCGTCGACTATTCTCAAGCAAAGCAAGAAATTCAATATTACCTGATCCACCCGTAATCGGGGAATAGGTCAGATTGAGGATATCATAACCCAATCCTTGAGCCATTTCAAAGCTTCGCTCCAAAACTTCCAAGTGCACCTTGGGATCTCTAACAATCCCTTTCTTTCCCACTTGGTCACGCCCAGCTTCAAATTGCGGTTTAATCAAGGCAATAACACGCCCACTCTCTTTAAGGATAGGAACCAAGGGTGGTAAGATCAAGGCGAGCGAGATGAAAGATACGTCAATGCTTGCTAGATCAGGTTGGCCCTGGTCAAAATCTTCTGGCTTAGCATGCCTAAAATTCGTCTGTTCCATGACGATGACCCGGTCATCAGACCGCAGCTTCCAATCCAATTGATTAGTGCCTACATCCAGGGCATAGGATTGTTTAGCTCCCGATTGCAAGGCGACATCCGTAAAGCCCCCTGTCGATGACCCAATATCTAGGAGGATCAAATCCTTGAAGTCAATCCCAAAACAATCCCGGGCTTTGACTAATTTCAGCCCACCTCGTGAGACATAAGGCATGTCTTCGCCTTTTAATTCTAATATCGAACTATCTGCTATCTTCTCTCCCGGCTTATCCAGGCGCTCATGTTTTTCATTATAAATTTGTCCTGCCATAATGTAGCGCTTGGCCTTCTCTCTAGAATTAGCCAGGCCTTGACGGACGACTAGGACATCTACACGTTCTTTGCCCATCTTCTTATCTCCTCTTACTTAAAGCTTCAAATAATCCAGAAAATCTCGGATTAGCTGCGTATCCATGACTCCTTCTAAACGACTCAAACTATCCTCACACCGCTTAACTTCCGCTGCCAAGGCCTCTTTGGCGGCATCTAAGCCCAATAGCGCCGGATAGGTATTCTTTTCCAAGTTCTGATCGGAATGTGAGTGTTTACCGCGAGCCTCATCTGTCCATAAGACTTCTTGGAGGTCATTTTGAATTTGGAAAGCTAAGGCATAGGATTGGGCGAAGTTCGCCATCTCTTCTTTAACTTGGTCATTAACTTCCAGCAATTCAAGTGGAGCTTGGAGGCTAAAACGGATTAAGGCCCCTGTTTTCTCATCATACAAGCTTTGCAACTGAGACAAGCTGACTGACTGCCCTTCATAGGCAATATCTTTCATTTGACCAGCTACCATCCCCCGATCACCCGCTGCCTGGGCCAGTTTTTTAATCAAAAACACCCGGCTTTCAGCAGCTAAACCACTATCTCGGCTAACCACCTCGAAAGCTTTAGCTTGTAGGGCATCTCCTGCAAGGATAGCTGTCGCTTCATCAAAAGCCTTGTGGTTGCTTGGTTTTCCCCGCCGATAGTCATCGTCATCCATGGCTGGTAAGTCATCGTGGATAAGGGAGTAGCAATGGATGTATTCAATTGCCTTAGCTAGGCTAAAAGCCCGCTTGGGATCTTGACCAAAAGCTTGGACAGTCGCCAGAATAAAGAAAGGACGGAGTCTTTTGCCACCATTGGTCAAACTGTAACGGATGCTGGGATGAATACTGGTCGCCTCCTGGTCAGGAAATTCCGCCAGTAAGGCCTCCTCAAAGTCTTCGGCATAAGCCTGACTAAAATCTTTTAAATTCATTTCATTTCTACTCCTGCTTGTCAAAGTCTTCAAGTTCATTATTATCATTCATCAATTTCACCATGGTTTCCTCAGCTTCTTGTAAGCTGTCGTTGCAGTATTTGCTTAAGGCCATACCATCCTGAAAATAAGTCATGGATTCAGCCAGAGGAATGTCGCCATTCTGCAATTTCGCCACGATTTCTTCCAATTTCGCCATTGCTTGTTCAAAGCTTAAATTCTCTAAATCAACCGCCATTCTAGTCCTCCTTTTTATCGTCTTTCTTCAATAAAGGGCTGCTTTCTGTTCCTTCAACTTGGGCATAGATGCGACCATCCAATAATTGGACTTCTAACTGGTCACCTGTCTTAACTTCCTGAACGCTTCGCACATGGTGTCCTTGCTTACTCAGATAGGCATAACCTCCTGACAAACGCTTGAGAGGAGACAGGAGGTCTAATTGAGTCATCAATTGGTGCAAGTCCTGTCCCTTCTTTTTGACTTGGTCAGCGTAAGCTTGCCTTAACTGCTGGTTGGCCTGCTGGTAGAGGTGTTTGCCCTGCAAGAGTTGGTAGCGTGGATTGTACTTAGCCAATACTTCCTCCAAACGCCTCACTTGGTCTTTCTTTGAGTGAAGCGCTTGTCGGATATTTTCTTGCAGGTCCCCTTCTAATCCCAATAACTTCATCCGGTAGCCATCATAAAGCTTCTGTGGCTGGGTAAAGATGTAGGATTGTTGACTATTAGCCAAGCGCTGCCTGTAATACTTCAAGCGCTGGCCTTGGACGGTATAGAGACCCTTGCGAAGCTCCTGAATTCGAAAGATAAGGTCAGCCAAGAGCACCGGCGTTGCCAGTTCAGCTGCTGCTGTGGGAGTCGGTGCACGACGGTCAGCAACTTCATCGGCCAGACTATAATCCGTTTCGTGGCCAACAGAAGAAATAACAGGCGTCCGGCAGGCAGCAATCGTCCGAGCAACTTCCTCCTCATTGAAGCACCATAAGTCTTCAATCGAACCGCCCCCCCTGCCTACAATAATCACATCATAGGCACCGCTTTGGTCAGCACGTTGAAGATTTTTGATAATACTCGCTTTGGCTCGATCGCCCTGGACGACCGTCGGATAAACCACAATTTCAACAATAGGATAGCGACGGCGTACAGTCGTAATGATGTCACGAACCACAGAACCGGTAGGAGAAGTTACTACCGCAATTTTTTTTGGATAAGTAGGAATCGGCTTGCGTTCAAAATTAAAGAGTCCTTCCTTACTTAATTTTTCTTTCAATTGTTGGTAGGCAATATAAAATGAGCCAATGCCATCAGGTTGGATATCGTCCACATAAAGTTGATAGGAGCCTTGCTTTTCATAAAGGCCGACCCGCCCCTTTACTAGGACTTTCATCCCTTCTTCCAAATCAAAAGGAATACGCTGAAATCGGCCGCGAAAAATCACAGCCGAGATCAGCGCATTATCATCTTTTATGCTGAAATACTGATTGCTTGCCTTTCCCCGCGATCGATAGCCTGAAATTTCACCTGTCAGGTAGACTGTCTCTAAGTAAGGGTCCCGTGTGAATTTTGCTTTAATATATTGGGTCAGCTGGCTCACCGTCAAGTATTTACTTTGCGTCATTAATCCGCCTCTTTTTCTAATCTAGTAATCATTTGGTCAAAGAGCATCACTTGAGTGACTGGCCCCACTCCCCCTGGCACAGGCGTAATGGCACGGGTTTTGGGGGCGACATTTTCATAATCGACGTCACCAAGGAGCTTGCCCTCTTCTGTATAAGTCGTTCCAATATCAACAACTGTAGCGCCTTCTTTAATCATATCCTCGGTTACTAAATGAGGGACTCCTGTTGCCGAGCAAACAATATCTGCTTGGCGCGTAAATTTAGCGGTGTCCTTAGTAAAGATATGACAGAGCGTCACAGTCGCTTCCTTCTGTTCTAAAAGTTCAGCTAGTGGACGGCCTACAACGGCACTATTTCCAATAACTACACAGTCTTTCCCCTTAAATTCGGTATCCGCCAATTCCATTAGCTTCATTGCAGCTAATGGGGTGTTGGGAATGGTCGAAGGACGTTGCTGCAATAAATTTCCTAAATGGATAGGATGGAGGGCGTCGACATCTTTATCCGGATCAATCGCAATGCGAATCTGCCTTTCATCAATTGTTTCAGGTAGAGGCATTTCAATCATAATCCCATGCGTATTTGGATCTTGATTCTTCTCTTCGATTGCTTGAATAAGATCTTCAGTTGTCGTATCAGCATCCAATTCCACCAAATGGTAGTCCACACCAATGCTTTCCGCAAAACGTCCCTTTACCTTGGCATATTGCGCATTAGCGGACCGGCCTTGGACCAAGAAGGTCGTCATCGATGGCTGGATCCCCTTTTTCTTTAAGGTCTCAACGCGATCAGCCATTTTTGCTTTTTGTTCTGCGACATAATCTTTGGAATAAATTTCAATCATTTTCCGTTCCTCATTTCTTTTGTTTTAAAAGCAGTCTGAGACTTGCCAGTGATTGAATTAATCCTCAAGGTCATTTTTATTTTTCCATTGTATTTGACAACACACCATTGATAAAACGTCGGGACCGGTCATCGGAGTAGCGCTTAGCAAGCTCAATGGCTTCATTAACAGCTACCACCTTAGGAACCCGGTCTTCTGCAACATAGAACATTTCATAGATAGCTAAACGCAAAATAGCTAAATTAATCTTTTCAAGACGATTGACTGACCATTTACCAGAGATACACTGGTCTAGCTTAGCATCAATCGCTTCTTGGTTGGCTAAGACGCCAGAGACTAACTGTCGAAGATAGGGTGGGAGTTCATCTCCCTCTTCAAAACTAACCGAGCCAAAATCTTTCCTTTTGGCTGGACTTTGTTGCTTGTTTTCGAAAAACTGTTCCTTATCCTTGAGCGCTTCCAGTCCTTCTTCATCAACTTCTTCATACTTGGTAACCTGTTTTAATTGATCGGCATTTGCCAAGACAAAGGTCATACAATCTTCTGCTGATAAGTCGGGATTTAAGGCTTGTTGGTAGAGAACTAAGAGAGCAATTTCTCGAATTTGTGAAGTGCCTAATTTCATTCCTTTATTCATCCTTTAACCTTCTGACCCTATCCTAAATCGTGAGCTCGGTAACTTTAATATTGATAGCGTCAAGTTGCACATCTGTCATAAAATAAACTTCTTCGAATACGTGCTGCTGCAAGCGGGTCATGGTTTCCGGCACATTCACACCATATTTTAAGGAAAGAGCAATTTCTAAAAAGATTTCCTGGTCCTCATTTTGATAGAGAAGTACCGCCTGGTCACGGTTCATCCAGTCATTAAAATTAGCACGCCAGGAAGAAAGCAAGCTGACTTCTTTAAAGTCTCTGCATGCTTGACTTGCGATGTCTTCGATAACTTTCGGTGCGATGTTGAAAGAACCGAGACACGCTTGGTCTTCAGCTGTCACCATTCCAGTACGTTCTGCCATGTTCTCATTTCCCCACTTTCTTTAACAAGCTTAAGCGCGTGATACGTATTCTCCGTCATTGGTATTGATAATCAGATGATCACCCTCATTGACAAAGAAAGGCACATTAACCACAAGCCCTGTTTCCATAGTAGCTGGCTTGCTACCACCAGAAGCTGTGTCCCCTTTGATACCAGGTTCTGTTTGCTTCACTTCTAATTCCACAGTCGTTGGTAGGCTGACGCCTAAGATTTCTCCTTCATAGGAGGTCACTTGAACTTCCATATTTTCTAACAAATATTTCAATTCATCTTCAATCTGTTCGCTTGGAATTTCAATCTGTTCAAAAGTCTGATTATCCATGAAGACATGCATGTCGCCAGAAGCGTAAAGATATTGCATGGCATTGTTATCGATATGAGCTGTTTCAACCTTTTCGCCAGCACGCCAAGTTTTATCCAATAAGGCACCTGTCCGTAGGTTTTTTAATTTTGAGCGAACGAAGGCGCTCCCCTTACCTGGCTTGACGTGTTGGAAGTCAACAATACGGTAGAGCGTATCGCCATCTTTAATTGTTAAGCCGTTTTTAAAATCATTAGTTGTAATCATTACTCGTCCTCCAATTCAAATACTTTATTATTAATCTTATCATATAAAAGCTAACTAGCGAACAAATATCCCTATTTTATTAGAGAATTATTAATTCGCGAGAGGCTGGGGTCAGGATACGGTTGCCATCTTTAGTTAGGAGCAGGTCATCTTCAATCCGAACACCACCGATTCCTTCGAGGTAAATACCGGGCTCATTGGTAATCAATTGTCCGGCCTGAAGTTCTTCATCATAAGACGGACTCGCATTAGGTGCTTCATGAATTTCTAAGCCAAAACTATGCCCTAAGGAGTGACCAAATGCCTCACCATAACCTGCTTGACGGATATAGTCCCTGGCAACAGCATCTAATTCCTGCCCAGTTAGACCAGGACGCGCTACCTCACTCACCCGGCGGTTAGCTTCTTGGACAATGGCATAAATTTCTTTCAACTTATCACCTGGGTCCCCTAAGGCAAAGGTCCGAGTCATGTCGGAACAATAACCTTGGTAGTAACAGCCATAGTCCACCGTGATTAAGTCCCCTTGTTCAATGACTTTATGGCTAGCAACACCATGTGGCATGGCTGACCGTAAGCCCGAAGCCACAATCGTTTCAAAGGAAACGCCTGAAGCTCCTAAGCTGCGCATATGAAAGTCAATGGCATTTGCCAGTTCAATTTCAGTCATGCCTGCTTTGACCGTATTCAGCATAAAATCATAAGTTTCAACAGCAATGTCACAAGCTTTTTCAATCAGGGCAATTTCTTCATCATCTTTAAATTGTCTTAAGACTTCAATGGCCCCTGAAAATGGAATAAGTTCAACATCCAAAGCTTCATCTAAGGCCATATAAGCTGCCACAGAGACATCCTCATCTTCAAAGGCTAGCTTGTCATAGCAAGCTTGGCTGAGGGTGCGTTGAATAAAGGCAAGCGGGGAATCTTGACTAGCTGATCCTCCCGCCACCACCACTTCTAAGCCTTGGCACTGCTTCTCAGCCTGCTCTCGGTAGCGAAAATCTGTGATAATATAGGCCTTCTCTTGGCTGACGAGAACTTTAGCTGAGGTCCCCGTAAAACCGCTAAGATAACGGATATTATAAGGATTGCTGACATAGAGGGCGGGGATGCCTTCACTTTTTAGTAAGTCTTGTAATTGATTAATTCGTCTCTCCATTAAGACACCTTCTTCTCTAAAACATCTATAGGCTCATTATAACATAGATCATTCCTCGACAAAAAATCGAATCGTTCTTTTACTTTTTTTATATGACTTAGTGAATTTATGAGGCTCACCGTTTATATATCTATGACCGATAAAAATGAAAGGAGTTTCTTATGGAAAATTTATTTGAAGAGGTGATTGCCTTAGCCCGCGACGTTCAGTCAGAAGACATCCAAATTTTTCCTCAGAGGGACCACTACCAGGTCCTCTTACGAACAATTGCGGGCATCGAAGAAGTGATGACACTATCCAATGAAAAAGGACTGCGGCTCATCCGTTTTTTGAAATACCGCAGTAATATGGATACCGGCGAGCGCCGTATCCCCCAAGATGGTAGCTTCGTTTACCAAGATCGCCAGGGACAGCTTGAATTAAGACTCTCGACGATTGCCAATTACCGCCTAGAGGAATCCTTAGTGATCCGCCTGCTCTACTCCCAAAAGAGGGATCACGCTTTTCTTAAAGGGCTAGACCCTGCTAGCTATCATGCACTATCAAAAGCCATGCAAAAGCAAAGCGGACTCATCATCTTCTCCGGTCCGGTAAGTTCAGGAAAAACCACGACCATGTATGAACTTTTACGAGAAAGCTATGAAAAAAAGCGCCGGTCTGTCATTACCATGGAAGACCCGGTCGAAATTAAGGATGATCGCTTTCTCCAAACGCAGATTAATCGAGCTGCTGGGGTAGACTATGACCAACTCATCAAGGCGAGTTTACGCCACCATCCCGATATTTTGCTGATTGGGGAAATTCGCGACAGTCAGACTGCTCGGATGACCATTCGTGCAGCCTTAACTGGTCACTTAGTTCTAGCTACTATCCATGCCAAAAATTGCCTGGGTGTTATCGGACGTTTAAAGGAATTAGGGATCAGTAATGAGCAATTGATTCAAACCCTGCTCCTTGTCTCTTCCCAACGTTTACTTCCTTGCTTAAAAGACTACTCAGGTCATAATGACCGCATCTGTTTAATCGAATGGATGACTGGCCAAGCTATTTCTTCCGTCGCTATTCACGGCCAAGTTCCTCCGACCATGACCACCCTGAACCATAAATTAAAGGAGGCCCTTGATCACCATGTCATCAGCCAAAGCACTTTCGAAGAATATTACCTGGAAGAAAATTCTCCACTATGAAATCACTTCAGCGTGGACTAGCCAGCTCCAAGCTAATGTCCTTAGCTACATTTCAGAGATGTTACAGGAAGGCTTCTCCTTACAAGACACCCTGCCCTTTTTGAGTATTGTCTATCCTAAACAAGCCGCTACTTTTCAGGCTATGGAGGAAGATATTCTCTTGGGAAAAAGTTTTGCTGAAGCTTGCTTACATCTAAAGCTTCACGGCAATCAACGCTTTCAAATTAAGATTGCTGAAGGCCATGGCGCCTTTGCGGAGAAGTTGATGGAAGTTTCTAACTATCTGAAATTAAGAGAAGAGAATACTAAGCGCATCCGTCAAACCTTAACTTATCCGATTTTCTTAGTTTTTCTCATCCTAGGCATGCTCTTTGTCATCCGCTCCTTCCTCCTCCCTCAAATCCAAGATATGAGCCTAGGCCAAGCGTCTCCCTTCGTCCTTTTTCTCCATTTTTTTCTAGAGAACCTGCCCCTCGTCCTTCTTTATACGGGATTAGTTCTTAGTTTAGTGACCATGGCTAGCTATCTATACTTAAAAAAATTAACTGCCCTTAAACGCGCGCAAATATTTGTTAGCTTCCCTTTTATCGGTCAATATTTTCGTCTTTACTATACCTATTTCTTTGCTTATGAATTCAGCCAGTTATTTTCTCTTGGCTTTTCAATTCAGGAAATTATCCACAGCTTTCAAAAACAAAATGAATCAAATTTTCTTAAAAGTTTCGGTAATTTTATGGCCAAGCATTTGGAAGAGGGTCGGGCGACGAATGATATTTTAAGGCGAGCAGGGATCTTTACCAGAGAATTTCCTGCTATCGTCCTGCAAGGAGAATACCTGAATCAATTGGCAGTCAAGATGCGGCTTTATAGCCAAGGTTGCCTTAAAGAATTCTTCGAAAAGAGTCAGCAAGCTATCCAAATAGCTAAAAATCTCTTATTTGTTTTTGTCGCCCTTTTAATCCTTTTAGTCTATCTCAGCCTTATGCTCCCCATGCTCAATTTATTAGGAGGTTTACACCTATGAGACACACATTCAAAAACTATCTAAAACGGCTTAAGACCAGCGATCGGCGCGGTTTTACGCTCCTAGAAATGGTAATTGTGCTCTTCGTTATTGCTGTCCTTTTATTACTGATTATCCCTAATATTGCCCAGCAAAGGGACAATATTCGCAGCCAAGGGGATGAAGCCTTGCTCACGACCTATGAAACCCAATCTTCCCTCTTCCTAACCAATGAAGGCCGAGAGGCTAACGGCATCCAGGAATTGGTTGAAACCGGTTATCTCAGCCAGGAACAGGCTGACCGCCTCAATGAAATCCAACGCTAAATCTGCCTTTACCCTGGTCGAAATGGCCCTGACTTTATTGGTAGTCGCTGTCATTAGCCTAGCTGCTTGGCATGGCCTTCAAGCAAAGCGCCATGAGTTCCACGCCAGGAGTCAAATCCAAAGCATCATGTCTTACTACGACCGCTGCTATAAACGGGCCTACTTAAACGGTGAGCGGATTATACTGGTCGCCATGGCAGACCAGGTCAGCTTCTATCAGGACTCGGCCCAAAGCCTGCCGATTAAAAGTTTCAAATTGGAGGGCGGGCTTAAGCTAAATCGACCAGCTTATTTCATGATGGACGGTTACCAAACCCAGCTTGCACCCACTAGCCTTTACTTCATACATCCCCAAGGTCATATTCGGGTGAGTATTCAGATGGGAGGGAGTCAGTATGTTATTCGAGAATTCGACTAATCAACGAGCTTACTTATTAGTTGAAGCAGCCGCTTCGCTTTTTCTGCTCAGTTTATTAGTCCATTATCTAGTCACTTCAACACAGCTTCAGCTTGAACAGCTTCATCGTGCACAAGAGCAAGTTGAGTTCGCAGAATATCATTTTCAAAGTCTTCAAAGCCTAAGTCAGGACCCAAACTGGCTTGAGCAGTTAAGGGAAGAGGGTTATAACTTGGGAGAGGAGCTTGGCTATGAAGAAAGCGTCTATATTCAACTCTTGTCCAAAGAAGCCCACTAGATCGCGCCAAGCTTTTACCCTCCTAGAAGCTTGCCTAAGCCTCTTCTGCTTTTCCCTCCTCCTCCATGCTTTCACTGCGATCATAGACCAAGAATTGACTTATTTCAATAGCTTGCAGTCCAACTTTGTAGATGATTGGACCTTTTTCCTGATTAAGGTCCAAAGGCAGAGCTACCAGGGAGAACTGGTCGCATGCCGGGACCGGGCCTTCAGCTTTCGTCTGCCAGATGGGCGTTTTTACCGCTATGAATATTATCAGAATGCTGTTAGCCAAATGATCCGCTTGCGTGTTAACCGTCAAGGCCACCAACCCCAACTTATGGAGGTCCAAGATTTTAACTGCCAACGGCTCGGCCCACAAAGCATTCAAATCCAAGTCACTTTCACTAATGGGAAAAGCTATCAAAGTCGGCTATACTTTAGGGGAGGAAGCTCTGATGAAGCGGACAGTCAATAAAAGAGCCTCCATCTTCTTAACTAGTCTGACCTGTTTCTTCTCTATCCTTCTCCTCTATCATATCAATCTCCAGCTCTACCAAGCCAAGCTTGAAAATTTGGTAACTATGGAAGAAGGATTAAAGGCAGAAAGTTTAGCACTTCTCGCCATAAGCTTCCAAGAAGCCCAGACCGACAAGTGGCGCGAAGAAAAAGAAAATACGCAAGAGCTCCTAGAAGAAGAGTCAAAGCGAATAGACAAACTAAAAGAAAATATAAGAGACTTGGAGAAAGAAAAAAATAATAAAGAAGACCAATTTGAAGAGGCGCAGCTTGAAAAAGAAAACAAAATCGAAGCTTTAAACGAGGAATTGCAGGAATTGGAGATGGAATTTGCTTATTTCAGCGCGATAGCCTATGATAGAGACATAGTTGATGAAGAGGACAACTCTTCTCCTATAGATACTGAAGAAGAGTCGGATTGGCTAGCCAGCCACGATGATCTCGTCCAAAGTATCGAACATGAGCGTAAGGAAGTCCAGGCTCTAGAAGAGCAATGGAAGCAAGAGAAGCTAGCTAGTGAAAAAGACATCAACCAAGTCAAAAAAGACTTAAAAGAGGCCCGGGCAAAGAAAGCAGAGCTGAAAAAAATGCTCAGTCAGCTCGACAAGTTAGATAAGGAAGCGGTTATGTATCGCTTTAACTTAGGAGAAGTAGAACTCAGACAAGAAGAGAAAGCTAAGCATTGTCGGGTCATCCTCTATAAGAATGACGAGACCTATCAGTTCAGCTACTAAGTGAACCCCGTCTTTGACTCAATTATCTGCCTTCTGGTCAGCCAAGCATACCACAGGCAAAGAGCTAGCAAGCGCTAGCTCTTTTTCTTTAGGATAAAAACACCAAACAGCTCTTCGTGCAAAAATCTATTGGTTAAGAGATTTATTGCTTGCTTTTGCATTTTTATCTCCTTTTTACAAAGCTATCATATCTTGGATTACCTATAATATACTCATGTTCTGAAAAGAATAGTTGATCTCAAATAGAAATGGAGGCGATAGTAAGTGAATCAGGTCATTGAACGACTTGTCGCGATTGAAAAAAACGCTGAAAATAGTGAGGCTAAGGTTCAAGAAGAAAAAGTCCAATTGCGTCAAACTTATGAGGAACGCAAGGCTAACTACCAAGCCGAAAAAAAACAAGCTTACCAAGATGAGTTGGAAAATTACCGGCAAAAATTCTTGCAACGTCGTGATGACGAAAAAGCTGCACTCACCCAGCATTTCAACCAACAAGTCAATACCATTAAGAATTTAGTTGAGCAAAAACAAGCAAGTTATGTTAATGATTTCATGGAAAAAGTGAAAAAACTAGGGGTGAAGCCGTAATGAATGATTACACTGCTATTGAAAGCAAAATTCGAGCCATGCGTGCTAAACTTTTGACACCTTCTTTTATCCAGGAAGATTTGACAGCTAATAGTGTTGATGAATTTTACCGCTTTCTTTCAAGTCAAAGTTCATACCGGCAAGTGATGCCTGAACAATTACCAAGGCAAATGCCCCGCGATGAACTTGAAACCATCATCATGCATGGCGTCCAGCTTGATTTTATCAAACTCTACCGCTTTGCAAGTATTGAGCAGCGACGGGCCCTTCAACTATTTGGCGTTCGCTATGAAGTCTCCTTTATTAAGGAAGTCATGCACCAAGTGGACAATCTCCACCAGCTGAAGCTAAGCCTCAATCCCTTTACGGATTACCTGGATAAAAGCCGTCATTTTCATACAGCAGAGTTGCTGCTTGCTCAGTCTATCCACGATGTCATCCATAGCTTTAGGGATACCATCTATGCGCCTTTTTTTGAGAAGTTTTCACTCAATAACCAAGTGGATTCCTACAACCACTATGAACTAGAATCAGCACTCGATCAATTTATTGCTTTATATGTTGATCGTAAGGCGCGTCGGGTTTTAAAGGCTAAGGAGCTCAGCTACTTTAAAAAGCTGGATGGAACAAGTTATGATTTGATGAATATTTGTATCATCTATCGCTTAAAATTCCTCTTCCACTACGAAAATGACGACATCCGCTCGGCCCTTTTCAAAACCCACCATCGCTTGACAGACCGGGTTCTTGACCAATTATTATTGACCAGTGACCTGGCAAGTTTCCAAGCTATTGTTGATGACCTAGGCTATGGCCAAACTTTAGATTTTACCCAGGCTTACTTCCCTCTCCTAGCCCAACATCAACTCGTGGACCAGTTATTTAGGCGCTATGTCCGAGCCCTGCCCCACTCCATGCTTACAATCTTTGAATACTTAGAGGATAAGGAGACAGAGGCTCGTTTACTCATTCAAGAGCTAGAAAAAATCAGCTATGCTCATCTGACCGCATAAGAAAGGAGTCTAAATAGATGATCACACAGATGAATCTAGTGAACATTACTGGACCACGCGATGACATTGATCGCATGGCTGACCAGTATCTCAGTCACTATGATATCCATTTAGTGAATGCACTAAAAGAATTATCTGAAATAAAAACTTTAAAGTCTTATACTTCCCCTAACCCCTACCAACCATGGGAAGACCGGGTAGATAAGCTTTTACAAAATGCCAATTACAAAGAAGAAACTTATCACAATATGCAAGATAAGCAACTTACCTTTGAAGGGGTTAAGGACCTGATTGAGCAAACGGAAGAACAATTATCGGGTCAACGCCAAGAGCTTGCTCGCTATGAAGCGTCCTATCAAGAATTAAAAGACCACTATGATATCTTTAAACCTTTCACTGGCATTGACTACCCCCTCGAAGACATTCTAAAGATGACCCATTTGAAATTCCGTTTTGGGCGTTTTACTAAAGAAAATTTCTACAAATTCGAAAAGTATATCGATGCCATGGTTCCCTCAATATTTGTCCAATCAAAAGAGCTCGCTGACTATGTCTACGGGGTCTACTTCACCACCACCGAAGCCCGGCAACGGGTGGACGCCCTCTACTACTCCCTAGCCTGGGAACGGATTCGCCTCCCAGAAGGCAGTGGAACCATCCAAGAGATTGTTGATGACCTCGGTCAAGAGCTTGGCATCCTTGAACAAAAAATAAATCAATCCAAACACCGCCTTCATGACCTAACCAAGCCCTATATCAACGGCTTAATCAAGGCCAAACATCGGCTGAGAGACTTCTCTCAAGCTTATGGCGTGAGAAAGTATGCAGCGATCACTCGGGAAGAATTTGCCCAAAAAGAAACCCGCTATTTGCTCATTGGTTGGATGCCTAGCGACCAAACACAGAGTTTTGAGAATGCCGTCGCACAGGATGACCAAGTCACTATGTATGTTGAAGATGAGAAAGATTCTTCTTCCAGCATGACACCTCCGACCAAAATGAAAAACAATTTTTTCGTCAGACCCTTTGAATTGATCACGCGCATGTACGGTGTCCCTAACTATCACGAGATGGATCCAACGGGGTTAGTCGCAGTTACTTATTCACTGCTATTTGGAGCAATGTTTGGGGATGTTGGACACGGCTTCCTCCTGATGTTGCTCGGTTTGATCGGTTATTTACGGCCCAAATTGGCCTTAGCCAAGATGTTTATCCCCATTGGCCTTTCCTCTATGATCTTCGGCTTCCTTTACGGGACAATCTTTGGCTTTGAAGATATCTTAGACGCCATCTGGCTACGTCCTATGGGGGCTATGACCCAAGTTCCTTTCTTTGGCCAATTAAATACGGTCTTCATTGTATCAGTGGCCTTCGGGATGTTCCTCATCTTAATGACCATGCTTTTAAATATTCAAAAACAATTAAAGAATGGCGAAAAGCTCGAAGCTATCCTCGACCGCAACGGGATTGCTGGATTCATCTTCTATGGGATCCTCGTCTTTATGTTGGTTATGTATATGAGCGGTCACGCTATACCAGCCCTAGGCCTGCTCTTAGTCATCTTAGCGCTCAGCTTTATCACCATTGCCTTTAATGAACAAATTAAAGACTTTATCTTAAAACAAAAAAGTCAAGGTCAAGATGGCCCTGTTATTACCTTACTTTCAATTTTCTTTGAAAGTTTCGAAACCTTACTGACCTACTTCTCCAACACCATCTCCTTCGTCCGGGTCGGCGCCTTTGCGCTCAGCCACGGTGCCATGATGGGGGTCGTGCTTATGTTCGCTAATGCCGAAGCAGGTTTAGACCAAGTCAACTGGTTGGTCTTTATTCTCGGCAATTTATTTGTCGTTGGTTTCGAAGGACTCGTTGTCTTCATCCAAGTCTTGCGGCTTGAATTCTATGAAATTTTCAGCCATTTCTATGAAGGTAACGGCATTGAATTTAGAAGCATCTGGAATAATTTAGATTAAAAAGGAGTTTTTACAAATGACAATTGAAATGATGATTAAAGTAACCCTTACTGCTACTTTCGTACTAGCTTTTGTCCTTCCTTTCTCTTACTACTTCTCTGGCAAAGCATCACGCAGACGCTACAAAAAAACCCTTGCTAGCAATATCCTAACATTGGTCTCTGGCGTTGCCATTGCCTTAATCCTAGCCTATCACCCAGAAAGCGTGGCAGCAGCCGAGACAGCTGCAGCTAGCGATGGCTTGGCAACTGGCCTAGGCTACATCGCAGCTGCCCTATCCACTGGCCTTTCTTGTGTAGGTGGCGGGATTGCCGTTGCCAGTGCAGCTAGTGCAGCTCTGGGCGCCATTAGTGAAGATGATTCCATCTTTGGTCGTTCACTGATCTTTGTTGGTTTGGCCGAAGGTGTGGCCCTGTATGGTTTGATTATTTCCTTTATGATCTTAGGTCAACTCTAGGAGGGAGATCTGCCCTGTGAAACAATTCGTTATAAGTGATAATCTCGATAGCTTAACGGGCATGCGTTTGGCAGGGATCGATGGGGTTCTTGTCCAAGAAGCAGAAGCCTTTCGTCCTAACTTTGATGCAGTCATTAAGAATAAGGACTACGGTATTGTGATGATTTCTCCTGCTTTGATTGAAGCAAATCAAGCCGCGATTGATGAGGTTCGTTTTAACCAAGCTACCCCTCTGATCGTTGAATTGCAAGGTCCCAATGAGTATAGAACCGCCGAAAACCAAATTGCAAAAACCATCCGTCAAGCTATTGGCATATCAATCTAGTAAGGAGTGTCCCCTTTGGAATTAAATGAAAAAATCGACTATTTCAACCAACAAGTTAAGCTCCAAGTCAAAGAGCATGTGGATGACCAAGTCGACCAATATCGCCAAACCTTAGAGGCTGATTTCAATGATTTCATCAAAAAGACTGACCAGGACTTTGATGAGCAATTACAAGCCAATAAGCAAGCTGTCCATAAAGAATATAATAAAGATATTTCGGAGTTACAAATCAAGCAACAAAGAGAACTCTACTTAAGTGAAAATAAGGTAAAAGAAGCTCTCTTTAAAGAATTTGAAGCGGCTATTATAGAATATAAAAAAAGCACCGCCTATCTCGACCAGCTCAAAGAAGTCATTCGCAATATTCTTGACTTTGCCCAAGGTGAGAAATGCGATATCTATATCGACCAATCCGACGCCAAGCTACAAGCTGAGCTAAAAGAAGCGGTTGACCATGAAATCAGCCTCTCCGACCGCAAATTCCTGGGAGGGATTCGTGGGGTCATGCGTGAACGCAACATCCTCCTCGACTACTCTTTCTCAAGTTTGCTTAACCTAGAAGATGAGAATTTTACAATCAAAGAGGTGATTAATTAATGGCTAGTGAGATTTTTGCAATCAATGGTCCTATTGTCCGGGTCAAAGGCAAGACCAACTTCTCCATGCAAGAGATGGTCTATGTTGGCGAACAAGGCTTAATCGGTGAAGTGATCCGGATTGACCAAGCCTACACCACCATCCAAGTCTATGAAGAAACAGAAGGTCTAAAACCCGGCGAGCTCATCCACGGAACAGGGATGCCAATCAAGGTCTCCCTAGGACCCGGTATGCTCGGCAACATCTATGACGGGATCCAACGCCCACTGAAGGAAATTGAAAAGCAAACTGGCTTTTACATTAAACGTGGGGTCCAAGTGGATGCCTTAGACCAAGAGAAAGCATGGCCGGTTAAACCCCTAGTTGAAGTTGGAGACCAAGTGAGTGCGGGTGATATCATTGCCGAAATTCCTGAAAGCCGGTCCTTGGTCCACAAAGTGATGGTGCCCTCTGGGATCATCGGTGAAGTGACCGAAGTCCTTCCAAGCGGTAATTATAAAGTTAGTGATAGTTTAGTCAAAGTGCGTAGTTTTGACGGGACGATCCATGAGATCAAAGCCTACCAAGAGTGGCCTATCCGCCAAGCACGTCCAGTCGCTAAACGCCTGAAAAGCTCCAAGCCCCTCCTTACCGGTCAACGGATTATTGATAGTGTCTTCCCTATCGCTAAGGGTGGGACAGCCGCTATCCCTGGGGGCTTTGGGACGGGTAAAACCACCATGCAGCACCAGATTGCTAAATTTGCCGATGCCGATGTCATTGTCTATATCGGCTGTGGTGAACGGGGCAATGAAATGACTGAAGTACTGGAAGACTTTAGTCAACTGATTGACCCCAGATCTAATGCACCACTGATGGAAAGAACTGTCCTAATCGCCAATACCTCTAACATGCCGGTAGCTGCTCGGGAAGCCTCCATCTATACTGGCCTAACCATTGCGGAATACTACCGGGATATGGGCTATGATGTCGCCATTATGGCGGACTCTACCTCACGTTGGGCAGAAGCCTTGCGTGAACTCTCGGGTCGTTTGGAAGAAATGCCTGCTGAAGAAGGCTTTCCTGCTTACCTGGCTAGTCGGATTGCAACCTTCTATGAAAGAGCGGGAGACATGGAAACCTTGAACAACCAGAATGGTTCCGTTTCTATCATCGGAGCAGTTTCACCTCAAGGGGGCGACTTCTCCGAGCCGGTTACCCAGAATACCAAGCGCTTTGTTCGCTGCTTCTGGGGACTCGACTCCAACCTCGCCCATTCTCGTCACTATCCCGCTATCAATTGGATGAATTCCTATAGTCAGTATGTGGACGAACTATCTGGCTGGTACAATAAACATGTGAGTGAAAACTTCATTAAAAATCGAGCAGAAATGATGGCCCTCTTGCATGAAGAAGACCAACTCAACGAAATTGTTAAATTAATCGGGTCAGATATCTTGCCCGACCACCAAAAATTAGTCTTGCAGACGGCCAAGGTCATCCGCCTAGGCTTCCTCCAACAATCATCCTTCCATGATATTGATGGAGATGTGCCTATCCAAAAGCAAGATAAAATGTTAGACGTGATCCTCTACCTCCACCACCGGTCTAAACAACTGATCCAGTGGGGCATGCCCATGTCTTACCTACAAAAATCTGCCATTTTTAACGAAGTCATCAACATGAAATTTAATGTGCCCAATGATAACCTAGATGCCTTTGACCAGTACTATCAAAGCATTGACCAATTCTACGACCAAGCAATCGAACAAAATGGATAAGGGGGAATATACATGCCAATAGAATATCTCGGTTTAGCGTCCATTGACGGCCCTCTTGTAGTTGTTGATGGGGTACGCGGCGCTGCCTATGGTGACATTGTTAACTTTCGGGTGAACCGCAGTGAATTGAAGAAAGGCCAAGTGATCGCAATTGAGGGTGAACGGGCCATGGTCCAAGTCTTTGATGCGACAACTTCCATGTCTTTAGACAATACCCACTCTAGCTTTACTGGGCACGGTATGGAAATTGAACTAGCTCCAGAGATCCTCGGACGGGTCTTTAACGGGATTGGGGAACCGATTGATGGCCTAGGTGCCATCCACTCGAATATTTCCCGCGAAGTCAACGGGGCCCCTTTAAATCCCGTCTCCCGTATCTACCCAAGAAACTATATCGAAACCGGTTTTTCTGCCATCGATACACTCATGACTCTGATTCGGGGACAAAAGCTTCCAATCTTTTCAGGAGATGGGATGCCCCATAATGAATTAGCAGCACAAATTGTCAAGCAAGCCAAATTAGGTGATAATAGTGATGAAGAATTTGCTATTGTCTTTGCAGCCATGGGAGTTAAACACGATATCGCTGAATTCTTCCAAAGATCTTTTGAAGAGAGTGGTGCCCTTGACCACGTCACCATGTTCGTCAACACAGCAGATGATCCAGCCATGGAACGTCTAATTACACCTCGTGTTGCCCTAACCACCGCTGAGTACTTAGCCTATGATCTCGGCAAGCAAGTCTTAGTCATCCTAACCGATATGACCTCCTTCTGCGAGGCCCTACGTGAAGTCTCCTCTGCCAAACAAGAGATCCCTTCTCGTAAAGGTTATCCAGGTTACCTCTATTCTGAACTAGCAACTATTTACGAACGGGCGGGTATCGTCCAAGGACGCAAGGGCTCTGTCACTCAGATTCCTATTCTTACTATGCCAAACGACGATATCACTCACCCGATTCCCGACCTAACGGGCTATATTACAGAAGGACAAATTGTCCTTGACCGGGACCTCTATGGGAAGAATATTTTTCCACCGATTGGCGTCCTCCCTTCCTTGTCTCGTTTAATGAAAGACGGGATTGGGGAAGGCTATACCCGAGAAGACCATGAAGATGTAGCCAACCAATTATTTGCCGCCTATTCCAGTGCTGCCGAAGCTCGGAGCTTAGCCTCAGTTATCGGGGAAGAAGAACTCTCTGACATCGATAAAAAATATCTGGAATTCGGCGAAAAATTTGAAACAGAATTTGTTGGACAAGGGGCCGATGAGACACGGACCATCCAAGAAAGTCTTGATCTTGGCTGGCAACTCCTAAGAGCCTTCCCACGTGACGAACTGAACCGGATGGATACTAAGATTTTGGACCGCTACTATGACCCCAACAATCATCAGACTGAAAGTGAAGAAAATGGTGAGGCCTAATGGATATTAATGCTGCCCCCACTCGGGGTAACTTGATGCAGGTAGAGAAATCACTCAAACTCTCCCGTAACGGCTACAATTTAATGGACCGCAAGCGGATGATTCTCATGAACGAAATTATGACCTTATCTAAGCAAGCCAGTCAAGTTCAAGAAGAATTAAAAGAAGCTTACGAAGAAGCTTACAAGCAATTAAGCACGGCAACGGGAGAAATTGGGATGTTCAATGTTGAGCAGGCGGCTTACGGTGTCCCTGTATCCGATGCCCTCGATATTAAAATTCGTAGCGTCATGGGCACAGAGATCCCGGAGACCCGCCTTGCTGAAGAAAGCTTAGAACCCCACTATTCGCTCTTTGATACGACTATTGCGGTTGATCAAGCACGGATTGCCTTTGAAAGAGTCAAAAAATTACAAGTTAAACTAGCTGAAATTGAGAACTCAGCCTACCGTTTAGCTAATAATATTCAAAAAACGCAAAAGCGGGTCAACGCCCTTCAAAATATCACCATTCCTCAACTAGAAGAGGCCCAAGTTGCAATCTCCTCTGCTCTGGAAGAGAAAGAAAGGGAAGAATTTACCCGCTTGAAAGTCGTCAAAGCAATCTTAGCCAATAAGGCTGAAGAGGCCTGACCAGAGACAAGCACAATTTCCCACACAAAAAGCGTAACAAGTTCATTTGTTACGCTTTTTTACTTTGATAGCTTATTTACTTGGTCATGAATTTTTGTGAGCGTTGATAGGCGCCTACCCAAAGGACACCCATCAAGACAGATAGGATGGCTAAGGTTAACCAGGAGTAATTATAAGACCCGCTCAAGTCAGCAATTGTAGCTGCTAGTAGAGAGCCCGATGTCATCCCTAGCATCAAGGCACTCTGCATATACCCATAAGCCTTAGGGTAATCCTCAGAAGTAAAGATTGCAGAAGCCATAAGCGGTGGTAGGACCGTACCGATTGCATTGCCTAAGCCGAATAAAACAGACATGAGCAATACAAAGCTATAATTGCTACCTAGCATCATCAAAAGATAAGCCAAGGCACAGAGAGCTGAAGCATAAATAGTCGCTAAACGTACACCAAATTTATCATTAACGATACCTAAGATGAGCTTCCCTAAGATTCCCACGCCGGAATAAATCGAAACCATCAAGGCCATCTTTTCAGCCCCATGCAAGTTCTGAACCGCTGGTGGGAATTGGCCCAGTCCCCCATTATTAGAAATACCGATAAAAGCTGTTCCGACAAGAAGCATAATGAAGAATGGCTTCTTAACAATCTCAGCCATCGGTAAGGCAACGCCTGATTGCTTGCTAGTCGCTGCAGTATCTGTATCAGCTTGACCCGCACCTAGAGCTTGCATGCCCTTATCCTCAGGTTTCTCAACGAAGAGGAAGAGAACAATCGGTAGGCAGACAACAAGCATAATAACAGCGTAAGTTAAATAAGACATCCGCCAGCCAATTGCTTGAATCAGGTAGGTTAACAATTGGCTAAAGATAATGCCGCCTACACCTAGTCCTGCAAAAGATAAACTTAAGGCAGTCCCTTTGGATTTAACGAACCAGTTATTAACCAACATGGATACCGGAATAATTGTCGTAGCCGTATAGCCAAAGCCAACAAATAAAGACAAAAAATAAAAAACATAGATATTCGGTGCAAAACCATACAGACCATAGCTGATAGCGTAGACCAAAATACCAATCAAATAAAAACGTTTAAAATTGCCACGTTTGGCAAACATTTGGGAAACAAAGGGTGATACAAAGATTCCCATACCGAGTACGATAGAATTGACAATAGCGAAAGCACTATTAGCAATTCCGAATTCTTCAACTACATGTGGCTGGAAAAGATTAGCAACTGCAACAGAAGCTGGTCCCATACAAGCTAGGATTAAAATAGCTCCTAGGACAATCCACCAACCATAAAATAATTTACCTTTTTCCATTAAATTCCTCCTATTCATTAATCATTACTTATTAACTATAGCAGATATTTGTCAATTTGTTTTGATTATTTTAAGAAATCTCTTAAATTTACTCAATATTCTTATATTTAATCATATTTCTCTAAAGATAAAAACATCCCCAAGCAAACCGTTTACGTTTACTTGGAGACGTCTTTACGAATTGATTAGATGCAAGCATCCTAGCAATTACATGGACCGGTAGCCTTGGTAGTCATCAACTTTTAGGATACGTTTAGCATTGGCCACCCGGTCCTCTGTTGGTGGCTCCACACCCTCAAGTTTATAAGGGATTCCTAATTCATGGTACTTATAAACGCCCATGGTGTGGTAAGGAAGTATCTCAACCTTCTTAACAATATCACCTAAACTTTGGATAAAGTCTGAGAGTCCCTGTAAGTCTTCGTCAAAATCCGTCCGAGTTGGCACTAAGACATGGCGAATCCAGATCGGTTGACCCTTTTCCTGTAAGAAACGGAAGAGGTCTAAGATATTCTCATTAGGTGCTGTGGTTAGTTTTAGATGGCGTTCAGGATTAATCTGCTTGACGTCCATCAAAATTAAGTCGGTATACTCCAAAAGTTCTTCAAACTTAGCCAACCACTCTGGCTCGCGGGTGAAAGGCCCCCCGCAAGAATCCAGAGTCGTATGAACACCATTTTTCTTACATAATTTGAAGTATTCAATTAAGAAATCAATCTGCAATAGGGGTTCTCCCCCAGAAACGGTGACGCCACCCTTTTTCCCCCAATAAGGCTGATATTTGACAGCTTCTCGGAAGAGCTCTTCAGCTGTATAAGGCGTCCCCGCATTAATCTTCCAAGTATCTGGGTTATGACAGAATTGACATCTTAAGCGACAGCCCTGCATAAAGGAAACAAAGCGTATGCCAGGACCATCTACAGAACCAAAACTTTCAAGAGAGTGGACATAGCCAATAGTTTCTGTCATCATGATTCCTCATTTCATTACTTAAGTCGTCGAGCTTACATCCCTTCGTGCATGGTCCGGTTAATTACTTCTAATTGTTGTTCGCGTGTCAATTTAACGAAGTTAACGGCATAACCAGATACACGGATGGTTAATTGTGGGTATTCTTCTGGGTGATCCATAGCATCGAGCAAGGTATCACGGTCGAAGACGTTAATGTTTAGGTGGTGGCCACCTTGTTTAGAGTAACCATCTAACATTGATACTAAGTTATCAATCTTAGTTTCTTCGTCACGACCTAAGGCTTTAGGTACGATTGAGAAGGTGTTAGAGATACCGTCCATTGAGTAGGTATAAGGTAATTTAGCCACTGATGAAAGACTGGCAAGCGCACCGTGTGAGTCACGTCCATGCATTGGGTTAGCACCTGGCGCGAATGCAACACCTGCTTCACGACCATCTGGAGTTGACCCTGTATTCTTACCATAGACAACGTTTGAAGTAATGGTTAAGATGGAAGTGGTGTGAACTGAGCCACGGTAAGTTGGTGTCTTACGGATCTTAGTCATGAATTTCTTCAAGAGTTTAACCGCAATTTCATCAACACGGTCATCGTTGTTACCGTATTTTGGATAGTCGCCTTCGATTTCGAAGTCAACCGCAATACCATTTTCATCGCGGATTGGTTTAACTTTAGCGTATTTAATTGCTGACAGGGAGTCAACTGCTACAGAGAAACCAGCAATACCAGTTGCCATAGTCCGTTTAACATGAGAATCATGGAGCGCCATTTCAAGACTTTCATAAGAATACTTGTCATGCATGTAGTGGATAACATTTAAAGTATTCACGTAAAGTTTACAAATCCAATCCATCATGTCATCGAATTTGTCAATCACTTCATCGTAGTCTAAGTATTCACTGTCGATAGCTTGGTAACGTGGGCCAACTTGAACCTTAGAAATTTCGTCTACCCCACCGTTAATCGCGTAAAGTAATGTCTTAGCTAAGTTAGCACGGGCACCGAAGAACTGCATTTGTTTACCAATTTCCATAGCAGACACACAGCAAGCAATGCCGTAGTCATCGCCATATTGTGGACGCATCACTTCGTCGTTTTCATATTGGATTGAGCTTGTCTTAATTGAAATTTCCGCACAGAATTCCTTAAAGCCTTGTGGTAAGTCTTTAGACCAAAGCACAGTTAAGTTTGGTTCTGGTGCAGTCCCCATGTTCTTCAAGGTTTGTAGGTAACGGAAGCTGTTCTTAGTAACTAGAGAACGTCCGTCTAAGCCCATACCGGCGATTGATTCAGTTACCCATGTTGGGTCACCAGAGAAGAGCTCATTGTATTCAGGGGTACGAGCGAATTTAACGATACGCAATTTCATAATCAAGTGGTCGATTAATTCTTGCGCTTGGCTTTCGGTTAAAGTACCGTTTTCAAGGTCACGTTGGATGTAGATATCCAAGAAAGTAGAGGTACGTCCGAATGACATAGCAGCCCCGTTTTGTTGCTTAACAGCAGCTAGGTATGCTAAGTATAACCATTGGATGGCTTCTTGCGCATTTTCTGCTGGACGGCTTAAGTCAAAGCCATAAGTCTTACCGAGTTCTTTTAATTCAATTAAAGCACGGTATTGGTCAGATAATTCTTCACGGTGTTGGATAACATCTTGAGACATATCCATGCCGTCACCATCATTGAATTCTTGTAATTTTTCATCCATTAAGAAGTCAATACCGTAAAGAGCCACACGGCGGTAGTCCCCGATGATACGGCCACGACCATAAGCATCTGGTAAACCAGTGATGATCTTGTTGTGGCGTGCCTTACGCATTTCTGGTGTATAAGCATCGAATACCCCTTGGTTGTGAGTCTTGCGCCAGTCACGGAAGATATGAGAGATTTCAGGATCTACTTCATAGCCATAAGACTTAGCCGCTTGTTCACTCATCCGGATCCCCCCGAATGGTTGTAATGAACGTTTGAATGGTTCATCCGTTTGAACCCCTACAATTGTTTCCTTATCTTTATCGAGATAGCCTGCATCGTGGGAAGTAATAGTTGATACAATCTTTGTATCCATGTCTAGGACGCCACCATTTTCACGTTCTTTCTTGGTTAAGTCCATCACTTGGTCCCATAACTCTGTGGTATTTTGAGTTGGGCCTTCCAGGAATGAAGAATCTCCCTTGTATTCTGTATAGTTATTTTGGATAAAATCGCGAACATTAACTTCTTCCTGCCATTTTTTACCAGTGAAGCCTTTCCATGCTTTAGTCGTATCCATTATTAATTCATCTCCTTTTGTAATTTTTTTCACAATATAACAGATCTGTCTATTATTATAACAGCTTACCAAACAGATTGCTACACTTTTCACGTGGAAATTTATTAAAATTTAATAATATTTTATGAAAGCGATTTTAATTTAAGCTTATTAAGAAAAGCATTTGCCCCTTCCCTTCAAATAGCGTAAAATATAGGATAGCAAAGCAAAACTTGCTTTGATGAATAATAATGCTTGTTCATTAATTATTTTAGGAGGAATTTTATAATGAAATTAGTTTTCATCCGTCACGGCGAAAGTGAATTAAACTTAGCCAATGTTTTCACAGGTTGGTTAGACCCTCGCCTCTCAGAAAAAGGGGTTAAAGAAGCTCAAAAAGCTGGTCAAGACCTTAAAGAAGCAGGGATTGAATTCGATACCGTGCACACTTCTATGCTATCTCGTGCCATTCAAACCACTTATAATGTCTTAGACCAAATGGACCGTCTTTATTTACCAGTTAACAAAAACTGGCGTCTAAATGAACGTCACTATGGGGGCCTCCAAGGCTTAAACAAAGCTGAAACTGCCGAAAAATATGGGGATGAACAAGTCCACATCTGGCGTCGTTCTTTCGATGTTCGCCCACCATTAGCAGAAGAAGGTATTGATGACCCACGCTATGCCGACTTAGACCAAAACCGTCTACTTGCTGGTGAATGCTTGAAAGATACTTTAGCTCGTACCCTGCCTTACTGGGAAGATCACATCGCTCCTGAATTAAAACAAGGCAAGAATGTTTTAGTTGTGGCTCACGGCAACAGCCTCCGCTCCATTACTAAATACTTAGAAAATATTTCTGACGAAGACATTCCTTCCGTTGAAATTGCTACAGGTGAACCAATTGTTTACGATTTAGATGAAAATCTTAACGTTGTTAACAAAACTATCCTAGAAAAATAAATAGCAAGCCTTTAGAATCTATGACAAAAGCCAGGCAATCAGTACTTGAAGCTGATTACCTGGCTTTTCTTAACTTTTATGTCGATCAAATTGACTGAACTGGCTATTGTAGAGTCGATAATAGAAGCCGCGCTGGGCGAGTAAGTCCTCATGCCTGCCCTGTTCGACAATTTGTCCCTGGTCGAGAACGAGGATAACATCGGCGTTCTGAATGGTCGATAGACGGTGGGCCACGACGAAACTGGTCCGGCCTAGCATCATATGGTCAAAAGCCTCCTGAACCAAGGACTCCGTCAAACTATCAATCGAACTAGTCGCTTCATCAAGAATAAGCATCTTGAAATCCGTTAAGAGAATGCGAGCAATACAAATTAATTGCTGCTGACCAGCTGACAAATTAGCCCCGGCGACATGAACTGGACTCTCATAGCCCTGGTCCATCTGCTGGACAAGGGGGTGGAGGCGGGCTTTTTTACTGGCAGCTATGACTTCCTCATAAGAAGCGTCTGGCTTACCATAGCGAATATTGTCATAAACCGTCCCTTCAAAGAGCCAGGAATCTTGAAGCACCATCCCAAAAAGCTGTCTCAAGTAGTTTTTATCTAATTGCCGGCTATCGACGCCGTCAATCAGAATTCGACCGCTATCAACTTCATAGAAGCGCATTAAAAGATTGATTAGGGTAGACTTGCCCGCCCCAGTTGGTCCAACGATGGCCACAGTTTGCCCAGCTTGGACTTCAAGAGAGAAATCTTCGATCAGTTTTTGATCTTTTTGGTAAGCGAAGGAGACCTGGTCAAAAGTGAGTTGACCATGAAAATCTTCTATCTGGCCAACTTGGTAGGTATTAGCTGACTCTTTCTCTTCGAGCAGATCAAAAATACGCTCATTAGCAGCCAAGGCAGTCTGCATTTCATTAACCACTGCTGAAATATCATTAAAAGGTTTGCTGTACTGGTTAGCATAGGCCAAAAAGCTAGAAAAAATACCCACTGAAAGCTGACCCGAAACCACTGCAAAGGCGCCGTATAGGCCCACTGCCCCATAGACTAAGCTATTAACCACCCGGGCACTCGGATTAACTAAGGCACCATAAAACTGAGACCAGACCCCGGATTCGTGGAGCTCTTGGTTTAGCCGTGTGAAATCCTCATCGGCTTGCTTCTCGTAAGTAAAACTCTTTACTAAGAGCTGGTTATCTGCCAATTCCTCGGTATAAGCGTGCAGCTGGCCACGAAGAGCTAATTGCGTCTGAAAGAAGCGGTAGGTGCGGTTGGCAATAAAACTAGATACAAGAATGGACAAAGGGGTCAGTACAATAACAATAAGGGCTGTTTTCACATGGATTGAAAGCATCATGAGAAGAACCCCTACAATCATCGCTAGGCCCGAGAAAAAATTAGTAAAACTTTGAATCAGCCCATTTCCAACCAAGTCCACATCGTTAATGGCCCGGCTAACTAAGTCCCCATGGGCGTGCTGGTCAATAAAATTTAAGGGTAACTTGTGGATTTTCTTAAAGAGATCTGTCCGCAAACGTCCCATAAGCCGGTAAGAGACTCGATTGATTAGGCGGTTCTGCCCCCACATGAAGATGGCTGCTAGACTAGCTGTGACGAGTAAATAAATCAGCTGACGGTATAAGGCGGAAAAGTTAACTTGCCCCTGGCCTAGGACCTGGTTAACAGCTTGACCGATTTGAATTGGGACTAAAATTTGACAGGCGACAGACAAGCTGGCTAAAACTAAAATAACGAATAAAAGCAGTCTCTCTTGCTTTAAATAGGCCAATAAGGCACGTAAGGAACTAAGCAACTGGGCTCCCTCCTTCCACTAATTTTTGGGACTTAGCCATGGCATAGTAACTGGGGCTGGTCTCTAAGAGCTCTTCATGATGACCAACGGCTTCGACTTGGCCATAGTTTAAGACAATAATTTGGTCTGCATCAAGTACGGATGCGAGGCGCTGGGAGACCAATAAGACCGTTGCGGGTTTTTGGGCCAGCTGTGAGCGGATCCGGGCTTCCGTTGCAAAATCCAGAGCACTCAGAGCATCATCTAGGATGAGAAGGCCCGCATCTTTAACTAGGGCGCGAGCGATGGTCAGACGTTGGCGTTGCCCTCCAGAGAAGTTTCTTCCTCCCTGGCTCACCTTAGCATCTAACCCACCATCGAGCTGGCGCACAAAATCAGCCGCCTGGGCCTCCTCTAACGCTTGCCACAAGTCGTCATCACTGGCATCCGCCTTGCCCATAAGCAAATTAGAGCGAATCGTCCCCCTCAATAAGGCAGCTCGCTGGGGAACCAGACTGACCATTTGCCTCAAGTCTTCAAGACTGAGCGTTTGAATAGCTTGTCCATTAAAATAAATCTGCCCCCTTGTAGGCTCATAGAAGCGTTCAAGTAAATTCAGTAAACTTGTCTTTCCGGCAGCTGTTGGACCTACAATGGCATAGAAAGCGCCAGGAGCCAAGCTGAGGTTAATCGTTTTAAGGATTTCCGTTTCCCCATAGGCAAAAGAAAGCTCCTTCATCTCAACCGCCACTGCTTGGGTCGGGGACTGGTCCAAAGCCTGGCTAGCTTGGTCTGGGTCTTGGATACTTGGTTTGAGGGCTAATAATTCATCGACACGCTGGATGCCGGCCAAGCCCCGGCTGATCATGACGAGCACCTGAACTAAGACATTAAGGGCTAGTAGGATTGTATTCATATAGTTCACTAGGGCAATGATTTCCCCTTGCTGTAAGGCGCCCAGGTTAACCAAGGGCGCACCAAAATATAAAATCAAGGCAATTAAGAGGTTGACGACAAAGAGGCTGGCTGGATTGGCCAGGGACTGGGCACGAGCAAGCAAAGTCTGCTGGTCTTCAAGAGATTGGTTGGCCCTGTCAAAATGTTCAATTTCACGTTTTTGACTCGCAAAAGAGCGGATATCACGCATGCCCGATAAATTTTCTGCGAAGACTTGGCCCAGATAGTCTAGGCTATCTTGGATAACAGCTAGGATACGGTTAGAAGCTAGGGTAATGAGAGCAAGGATAGCTCCTAAGATTAAGCCGCCCACAATAAAGATCGGAGCAAGCTGGGGGCTAACAACAAAGGACATGACCATAGCTCCGACAAGTAAAATCGGACATCTTGAGGCCAAACGAATGGCCATAGCAATACAAACTTGGATATTATGGGTATCATTAATCATGCGGTTTGCGATTGAGCTCGCCCCTAAAGTCTGGCTCTGCTGCAAGTCCAAGCGGTTGACTTGGTCGAATAAGAGGGCCCGCAATTTAGTCCCCGTTGACTGAGAAACGATCGAGGCAAACCATTGACAGACTAAGGCTAAAAGATAGCCACAGAGAGGAAGAACAAATAATAAGATGCCCCGGCTCTTAATATAGTCTAGATTGCCTGGATGAATCCCGTAATTAATGATATGGGCCATCAGGAATGGCACCAGTAGCTCCAAGATAGCTTCTAAGCTTTTAAAGACAAAACCCGTCAAAGCCCGGCCCTTATTCTCTTTCAACACATCAATGACACGCATAGCCAGCTGACTCCCCTTCTATTCGTTAAAGATTAATCCTAGGATAGCAAATTTACAAGTCGGTCTCAAGCTAGGACAAAAAGAAAAAACTGGGCTTAGCGCCCAGTTTCATGCCTAGTCTCTATTCACAAGCAGACTTGATTGGAAAGTCAATCCTGGATTTTACAAGCTGTAACTAGCCAGGTTCAGGCCCGCTTACCTAATCTTCTGCTAATTCAGTTGTATAGTATACATTTTGCACGTCGTCATCGTCTTCGAGCTTGTCGATAAGATTTTCAAAGCTTTCGGCCTTATCAGCTGGTAGATCAATCAAAGTCTTAGGTACCATCGTTAACTCGGCACTGGCCAGTTCGTAGCCTGCTTCTTTTAGCGCATCACGAACATCCCCGAAATCTTCAGCTTGGCTATAAATTTCGAACACGTCATCCGAAACTTGTAAATCTTCAGCCCCTGCCTCTAAGGCTTCCATCATCATGCTGTCTTCATCCACATCTAAACCTTCACGTTCAATAGCAATATACCCCTTGCGGTCGAACATATAGGCTACTGATCCTGATTCACCCAGGCTGCCACCGTTCTTATTAAAGATAGTCCGCACATTAGTCAGGGTACGGTTGGTATTATCTGTTAGGGTTTCGACATATACCGCGATCCCATTAGGGCCGTAGCCTTCATAGGTCACTTCGTCGTAATCTTCACCACTGTTTTGGTTGGTTCCCTTATCAATGGCGCGCTCAATATTAGACTTTGGCATATTGGCGGACTTCGCTTTATCCATCACCATCCGCAAAGCGGGATTCGATTCAGGCTCTGGCCCACCTTGTTTGACTGCCATATAAATTTCCCGTGATAATTTTTGGAAAACTTTGGCACGTTTGGCGTCTTCAGCACCCTTAGTGTGTTTGATTTTACTCCATTTATTATGTCCTGCCACAAAAGCCCCTTCTTTCCTAAAAGTATTTCAAATTAACGTATCAATAATAGCAAACTTTGAGACTTTTAGCAACTTAAGTTGTTGACTTGGGCACTAGGAGCTTAAGCTGGCCCGGCAAAACATCCACCTGAATAGGTAGGCTCGGTCCAGCATCCCCATCGACATTCGAACTTATGGAGTGGTCCAAAGCCTTGAGGGAGATGTGCTTAGCCCGCTCATAGAGGACAAACTTAGAGGCTGAGATATCGCCTTGGATGGCATTCTGGAGGAGCTCAGGAACGAATTCTAGGCTATGCCGGTCTTTGAGAATAAGTAGGTGAAGCCAACCATCATCTATCCGGGCTTGGTCTACCATATGTTCCAAGCCACCCACAGAATTTGTCAAGCAGATCAAAATTAATTCCGTTTCAACTAGCTGCTGGTGCCCATCAAGCCAGATCTCATAGCTTTGAGCATTGGATTGAAAGAAAGCCTGAACGCCATCTGCTACATAGGCCAATTTCCCCAAACGTTTCTTGGCCTCAGCTTTAGTATCTTTAACCGCTTCAGGGATCTGACCGACTGCTACCACATTCATAAAGTAGTGGTCATTGAGCCGTCCGATGTCCACCGCTTGGAGGGTCAACTGAGAAAGCTGCCTGAGAGCCTCCTTAGGCTGTTGGGAGATCTTTAACACCCGGCCGATATCATTAACTGTACCTAGGGGCATATAACCCAGGGGCAAATCAAACTGATAAGCTGCTAAGGCATTGACCGCTTCATTCAAAGTCCCATCCCCTCCAGCTACAAAAACCGCATCTGCCTGGTCATGGTATTGGGCAATAATCCGCCCCATATCCCCCTCTCCCCGGGTAAAAACCAGCCGGGTATGGGCAAAGCTCTTGGCTAAAATCCAATCTAATTCTGGGGCGACGGCCCGACCCAGACCATTCCCAGCGGCAGGATTAATGATGAGTAAACAGTTCTCCATGGACGAACCTCCTTTGCCCTATTATACTAAAAATTTAAAAATTTGACCGAGCTAAAGCTCCTTGAGTCAAAGTCTTTTGCTATAATAGAGAAAAAGGTCCTTGGAGGTGACTTATGCCAACCCCTTATCCAAAACAAAATTCTTCCCTCATTCATCGTCTGAGTCAAGTCGTTCAGCTAGGCCAGCTTGGCTTAAAAGCCTGTCTAGGCTTATGCTGCGCCCTCGTTTGCCTTGCTCTAGGTTTGGGGCTAGGTTATCTTCTCGGGCTCACTGAAGACCAGGTTATTCCCAGCCGCCAAGAAATGGCCCAAGCAATGATTAACACGGAAGCCCCTTCTCAGCTAATTAGCCAAGATGGCCAAGTCATTGCCCAGGTCCAGCCCGACATCCGACGACAAAATATCCCCCTAGACCAGGTCAATCCGCTCATTGTAAATGGCCTTGTCGCCACTGAAGATGAGTATTTTTTTGACCACCCTGGCTTCGTTCCAAGTGCCATCCTCCGTGCAGCCGTTAGTTACATTCTGGGCATCGGTAATCCCTCCGGTGGGTCGACCCTCAGCCAACAATTAATCAAGCAAAGCTTACTCACAAATGAAGTGTCTATAGCCCGCAAGGCAGAAGAATTACTCCTTGCCATCCGCCTGGAGAAGTTTTTCTCCAAGGAACAAATTCTCGAAGCCTATCTCAATTTCTCTTCTTTTGGCCGCAATGCTAAAGGGGAGAATGTCGCAGGAATTGAAGCGGCTAGCCAAGGCCTCTTTGGCAAAAAAGCAGCCGAGGTCAACCTCCCCCAAGCGGCCTTCCTCGTTGGTCTGGCACAGAATCCTTATAGCTATACCCCCTATAGGCAGGATGGCTCTTTCAAATCTGACGAACAAAACGAACAAGGCCTCCACCGTATGGAAGAAGTTCTAGAGCGGATGCGGATTGAAGAAGTGATCTCAGCAGAAGAATACCAAGCCGCTAAGACTTATAATATCCGCCAAGATTTCATCCAAACAAGTGAACGCACTCCGACTCAAGAAGACCCCAACACCTATCTCTTCCAAGCCCTGAAACGGGAAAGCTTACATATTTTAACCCAACGACTCGTCGAAGCAAGGGGAGAAGATTGGGAAAGCATAAAAAGTCAGCCCGACCGTTTAGTAAACTACTATGATGAAGCCGAACAAGTCTTTAAGAATCGTGGCCTAGAGATTCAAACTACGATTCAATTGGACCTCCACCAGGCCTTAGCATCTAATCTTGAACAAACTGCAAGCCGTCTGGGCAGTCCTCGGCATGGCGATGTGGTTCAGAATGGTACGGTCTTAATCGATAATCATACAGGAGCTATCCTTGCCTTCACTGGAGGAATTGATTACGAGCACCAGCAAACTGACCACGCTTTTTCGACTCGGCGGTCGCCTGGGTCGACGATCAAACCCCTGCTTACTTATGGCCCAGCCCTCCAAGAAGGCTTGATTAGCCCTGCCAGCCGACTTGCGGATAATTACATTCGAAGTCAAGAAGAAGACGGCACTTACTATGAGCCGAGTAACTATGGCCAGACGATCTCCAATCAAATGGTCACAGCTAGGCAGGCTCTGGCCCAGTCGCTAAATAACCCAACCGTCCACCTCTACCATGCCCTCCTCCAGCAAGGGGCAGACCTCAAATCCTATATGGACCGCCTAGGCTTCGACCAAGCAATCGCTGACCATGAGTATCAGAATCTCGCTCTCAGTCTAGGGGGAACGCAAACGGGGCCCACAGTCGCTGAGATGGCAGCTGCTTATGCGGCTATTGCCAACGGAGGAGTCTACCATAAGCCCCATCTTATCCAGAGCATCCGGGACCGGCATGGCAATCTTTACTACCAAGTCAACAGTCAAGAAGAGCGTGCCTTTAACCCTGATGTGGCCTATATCTTAGTGGATATGCTTAAGTCAGTTAAGACAGAAGGTCTCTGGCAGGACCACCAGCATGTCTTAGCCGGAGACCTAGACTGGATGGTCAAAACCGGGACCTCTGAAGGCTATATCGATAGTTGGGTGGTTGGTAGCACACCAAGTATTAGCCTGGCTTCCTGGATTGGTTATGACAATCCCGAAATCCAACAAAGTCTTGACCAAGCAGACGATAACCAGGCTTTTGGCCGTCCTTCAGACCGCCATGCTCGCGCTATGAATCGTCTCTATGCCAGTAATGCCCAGCTTCTTGGTGCCGGACAAAGCTTTGAGCGCCCTGCAAGCGTCCAAGAATACTCAATTGTAGAAAAGACCGGCCAAGCTCCCGGAGCTTTCCCCGGCCCCTATCAGAGTCGCTATCAGGTTTCCGCAGAAGCACCGATGAAAACAGAAATCTTTCCTCAGCATATGCCCCGACCTGACGCTAGTTTTAATTATGCTATTGGGGCTGAACTGGATGAAATCGCCTATGAATTAGAAGACTACCGCTTAAAAGACTCAGAAGCAATTAATCGCCGATTCCGTTCCATCCTCCAGGGCTATCGCCAGCGCTTGGAAAAATCTTTTAACCGTTCTTTTAAAGCCATTAAGGGAATTAAGGATGACGAGGATGAAAACCAGGAAAATCAGCAGCCCAATCGAAATGACCAGCCTTAAGTCCAAAAAGGCCCTCAAACCGTTCTTAAAAACAGTTTGAGGGCCTTTTTCATAGCTTTATATAAGCGCAAGAAGCAGTCCCAGCAGGAACTAGCTATTTCGTTGAATCCCGTACAATGATCTTGTAGGGCAGGATATTTTTGTTCTCAATAATTTCATCTTCTGCTGTTTTTTCACCCATCAACTTGGTCAAAATCCGCATAGCCACTGCCCCGATATCATAGAGTGGCGGTGCTATCGTTGTGAGCTGAGGACGGACAATTTCCGTAATAATGGAGTTATTGGATGACACAATGGAAATATCTTCTGGTACCTTGAGGCCATGGTCTTGGACATAATTGCTGACCCCGGCGGCTAGCTCATCACCGATAATCATAGCTGCCTGAGCCTTGGACTCAATGAGTTGTTGCCCCACCTCTTCTGCTGCCCGGTAACGGGAGTTTTCAGCGGTTAGCACCAAGGCCGGATCCAATGTTTTGTTATGGCTAGCTAGGGCATCTTTATAACCATTAAAGCGTCCTAATTCGTCATCTACCTGGTATTCAGGAGCTGAAATAAAGGCGACCTCTTCAATTCCCTGGTCAAAGAGACGCGAAACAGATTCTGAAACAGCTGATTCATAGTCAATATGAACGGAAGGCATAGTGCCTTCAGGATCAATCATGCCAGCCAAGACAATCGGTGTCCGCGTCCGTTCCACTTCATGGCGGATCTTATCGGTCATGGTATGCCCTAAGTAAACCAGCCCATCAACTTGGCGCGATAAGATATCTGTTACGACTTTTTCTTCCCGCCCCTGGTCAGCATTGGCCATAATAATACTGTAATCATACATAGCCGCAATATCATCAATACCTAGCGCAAAACTTGAAAAATAAAGATTCGTGATGTCGGGAATGATCACCCCAACTGTAGTGGTCCGCCGACTGGCTAAACCTCTAGCCACAGCATTTGGACGGTAGTCCAGTTTCTCAATAACTTTCATTACTTTTTCGCGAGTGGATGGTTTGACATTGGTATTGCCATTAACCACACGCGATACTGTTGCCATGGAGACTTCAGCTTCACGCGCAACATCATAAATTGTTACAGTTTGTTTGTTCATGCTTTCCCTCCTCGATTATTCCACATGCAGTCATTGTAAGTATAAGCAAGTCTTTAAAGAAATGCAAGCGTTTACTAAAAGAATCTTATCAGCTTTCATCACTGTTTCAAATTAGCTATAGCGTTTTCACTAAAAATGAGCACAAATACTATTTTGACACTAATTGCCGATTAATACAATAGTAAAGTGCCTAAATTTGAAAACTTTTACATTCATTAATGAAAATATTACAAAAAAGCCCAGCCTATCAGCTGGACTTTTAAATGCTAGTATTTACTTATGCCATTAAGCCTTAGCTTCTGCCTGGTCTTTGGCATCCTTAGCTTCTTCTTTGGCAAGATCCTTAGCTGCCTTAGCATCTGCTTTCGCTTCATCTTTGGCTACTTTGCCTTCTGCCTTTACTTCTTCGCCAGCAGCCTTGGCTGATTCTTTAATTTCTTGGCCAGCCTCTTTAGCCACTTCCTTGCCTTCTTCAGCACTTGCTTTAACTGAATCTGAAGCTTCATTGTAAGCTTCTGCAATATCATGCTTAGCTGCCTGGTATTGTTGGTTAACTTCTTCGCCTGTTTCAGCTAATTGTGACTTGATATTGCTGGCTGATTCTTTCAAGTTTATGCGGATATCATCTGCTGCAACATAAGCAGTGTCGTAGATAGCTGCCCCTTTTTCTAAAGCGAGGTCCTTGTAGTCACGGGCTGTATCGCGAGCTTGGCGCGCTTGTTCATTTAAATCTTGACGCAACTCTTCACCTGACTTAGGTGCAAATAAGAGAGCTGCCACTGCTGCTGCTGACCCGCCAACCAAGGCGCCTAATAAGAATGATCCTAAATTATTTTTACTCATGATAATAACTCCTTTAACTCTTAAAATGCTTTACTTTTTGAAGCTTCTTTTACCTTACGGATATAACGTTTTTGCTTGAGTAGCTTAGCGGTCTGGCCCAACTTCTCCACAGCACCTGGTTTTTCTTTAGCAGGTCCTGCCGCAAGTTGGCTATTAACTTGGCTAGCCGACTTATCTTGGCTTTTTTGGTCTTTTTGCCGGATGCTAACCACCAAGTCCCGGGTCGCGTCATTGACATCCGAAACCGATACGCCCAGGTCACCGATGGCCTTAAATAAAGGATCCACAGTGCTCACTTTACCGTTAACATCATCCATCAGCACATTCGCCTTATTCAAAAGCCCCTGCGCTTCAATCGATAGATCATCGACATCCCGTCGCAATACAGCTAAACTATCATTGACTTCTTCAACGGTTTGACTCACATTCTTAATCGTTGTTGTGAGCTCTCTCACTAGTAAGACTAAAAATACAACCAAGACTGCAAAAGCTATCGCAGCAATTAAGGCTGCAGCTCCGCCCCATGTCATCTTGCACATCACCCCTTAAATTATCGGGTAAGCTCTTCAATTTATAGTTATTGCTTCCCATTTTCATAGGATAATGATACCATTTTTTCTTAGAGAATACAAAAAATAATCCTTTTTTCCAAGTCGCAATCAAGCCTAGCAGTCAGAAAACTTTACTTTTGCTCCCATTCTCCTTAAAATTAAATTATCTGAAAGATACAAGGAGGAAAACATGTCGCAAATCAAAAATTTTATTAGCAATTACCTTGCTAACATCGACTGGGAGCAATTGATTAGCTCTTGGTTCGGGAATCTCATGCAGATTATTATTACGGTTTTAATTCTTTCTATCGTCCGCCGCTTGTTAGCACGATCAGTTGATTTTTATTATGATAAGGCGGAGCGTTTCGAAAAGAACCCAGCTCGCCAGCAAACCCTTCGCACCCTGATCCAGAACTTCATCCAATACACCTACTACTTCGTGGTTATTTATTCGGTGCTTGCCATCTTGGGTGTTCCTATGGCTACCCTGATGGCTGGGGCTGGGATTGCTAGTGTGGCAATTGGTATTGGGGCCCAAGGTTTGGTTAATGATATTGTCAACGGCTTCTTCATCCTCTTAGAACACCAATTTGATGTGGGCGACACGGTTCTCATCAATGACTATGAGGGTGAAATTTCTAAGCTGGGCATCCGGACAACGGTGATTAAGGACTTTAATGGGGACTTACACTTTATCTCTAACCGGAATATCACGGATGTCACCAACCGGTCCCGCTACCCCATCCGCTGCGATATTGACCTACGTATCTATCCTGATTCGAATGCCGATCAGATTGAAGCTGTGCTCAAAGAAGCCATGGAAAAAGAAGCGCCAGATGCTCTACTCGCTCAAGATCCTATCTACCTAGGGGTCTTCCGCGATAGCAACCGCTTCAACCTGATTTACCGGGTCCGCCTCTTTGCAGTCAATGGCAAACAACTTGATGTTGAAGGTAAGTACTACAACAAGTTAACAGATGCTTTAGACCAGGCAGGCATTAGCCAACCGGAATCACAATATAATACCTCCATGGCCATGCTCCAAGCCCGAGAAGAAAAATACAATGAAGAGGCCTAAAAATACAAAAAGCAGCTCCCAAAATGCAAGGGAGTTGCTTTTTTATCTGAAAAATTAAGCGCTCGGGACTAAAAACTAGAGCTTTAACTTGCCCTGGTCAAGATCGGCTTGAAGAGCAGCCAGCGCTTGCCCCCTATGGCTGATTGCAGCTTTTTCTTCTGCTGTCATTTCAGCCGTCGTTTTGCCCTTGCTTGGAACATAGAAGAGCGGATCGTAGCCAAAACCATTGGACCCCCGCTCTTCTCTTAAAATCTCTCCTTGGAGCTGCCCCTCATAGTCAGCTAAAATCTCGCCATTGCTAGCGGCTACCACTAGGGCACAATGGAAGGCAGCCTGCCGGTCACTGTCAGCTACGTCTGCCAAAGCTTCGAGTAGTTTAGCTCGGTTTGCCGCATCAGACTTTTCCGGACCTGCATAACGCGCGGAATAAATTCCCGGTGCCCCATCTAAGGCATCTACGGATAAACCGGAATCATCGGCTATCACGATCTCTCCCAAAGCTAGGGCAGCTGTCCGTGCCTTAATCCCCGCATTCTCTAAGAAACTCCGTCCATTCTCTTCAATATCATCCATTTCAGGGTGGTCTAAGAGGGTCTCTACTTGGTAATCGGAAAAGATCAATTGAAATTCCTTAGCTTTACCTGGATTTTTGGTTGCAATAACAATTTTTTTCATCGTATGTCCTCCTATAAATCACTTAATTTAACTTGTTGAACCGCCATCTCTTGGCCGAGCCAGTCTTGGCCAATTTCTTTAAATAAACGGACCGAACCTGTCGTGTAGAATTGATGGCTTGCCTGGCCTGGTTGGGTCTCAGCTAAGCCAAGATAGTCTAATAAGATGGATAATTCTGACACAGCCTCAGCCCCTGAATTAATCAGGGTCACTTCTTTGCCCATAACATGCTGGATGGTTTGTTCTAAAAGCGGAAAATGCGTACAACCTAAGATTAGCGTATCTAGCTTCTGCTTACGTAAATCAGCCAGAGTCTCAGAAACTAATTTCTTGGCCAAAGACGATTTGTATTGATGGCTCTCAACCAAGGGCACAAAGGCGGGGCAAGCATGAGGGAAAAGCTCTAAATGAGCGTTCTTAGCCCACAAGGCTTCCTGGTAGGCGCCGCTCTCGATGGTTCCCTGGGTCCCTAGAATGCCAATCCGTCCATTCTGGCTAGCTTTATTGGCCGCTCGGGCGCCTGGCTGGATCATACCAATCACAGGAATCTCTAGACGTGCTCGCACTTCCTCCAAACAAACAGCAGAAGCCGTGTTACAAGCGATCACTAAGATTTTAGCACCTTGCTTTAGCAAGAAATCAACCAATTGATTGGTAAAGGTGCAGACCTCTTCTTCAGGTCTAGGGCCATAGGGGCAGCGCGCATTATCACCAATATAGAGCAAGGATTCATTCGGCAGCTGGTGCATGGCTTCTTTGACAACAGTTAAGCCCCCGACCCCCGAGTCTAAAAAGGCAATAGGTAAATTCATAAATTTCACAAATCCTTTATATTCAAATTCATGTTACAATTGATTAGAAGGTAATTATTATTACTTAATGGAAAGGTGGCTTTTAAATGAAAATTGCTTTAATTGCTCATGATAGCAAGAAAGATCTAATGGTTGCGTTCACCACAGCCTATAAGAAGATTTTACAAGATCATGAGCTTTTTGCAACTGGTACGACTGGAAAGAAAATTCAAGAAGCGACAGGACTGGATGTCCACCGCTACCAATCAGGTCCCCTGGGTGGCGACCAGCAGATTGGTGCAGCTGTTTCACAAAATGAAATGGACCTAGTGATTTTCTTGCGTGATCCCCTAGCTGCCATGCCTCACGAGCCCGATGTCAATGCCCTCATCCGTCTCTGTGACGTCTATAATGTACCATTAGCAACAAATATTGGGACGGCAGAAGTCCTCATCCGTGGCCTTGAAGCCGGCTTCTTAGACTGGCGCTCCCAATATGACAACGGCGCCATCAACAAAGACATCCTGGCCAACCTAGCCCACGGCGACCCCAATCGCCCAATTAAATAAAGGGTGTGAGAGGATGCGGGAGAAAGGGAGCTCTGGAACAAAAGGCTGAGGAAGTCTGAAAGACTTCAGCAGACTTTTGTGAAGAGGAGCCCTTTCTGCATCCTCGAACCCAACTAAGGGTGTGAGCAAAGGCGTCTATAAAGGGATGACTGGAGGCAAAGAGGATAAGAGCGGCTGCAAGCCGATCGTTCCACTTTGCTGAAGTCACTCCCTTTCTGCCTTTGCGAACCCGACTAAAAAGGGTGTGAGGGCTGGCGCCTAGCTTTCCTTCACTGGAGCAAGTCACCAGAGCAGTCTCACAGACTGCGGCGGAGACTTGTGAAGTGACAGGAAAGCTGCCAGACCGAACCCAAATAAAGGGTGTGAGGGCTGGCGGGAGAAATAGACCTCTGGAGCAAAGAGCCAGAGAAGACTGTTAGTCTTCGGCGGGTCTTTGTGAAGAGGAGCCACTTCTGCTAGCCCGAACCCAACTAAAGGGTGTGAGCAAGAGCGGTTAAACTTGAATGATTGCAGACTAGCAGGAGAAATAGACTTCCATCACACTTTCATAGCATTTCTAAGCACTTGAGCGGTTAGGCTTGGCCCAACCGCTCAATTTTTTTGCTTATTCGCTTATAAGTATTGTTCGAGAATTTGCTCAAGCTTTTCTTTTGGCGTATAGCCAATTAGGGTTTCAACAGCTTCGCCATCCTTTTTAATGAGCAGGGTTGGGATGGACATAATCCCAAATTGACGGGCAGTTTCTTGGTTTTCATCCACGTCAACCTTAGTGAACTTCACTTGGTCACCCATTTCATCATCTAATTGTTCAATGACTGGACTTTGCATCCGACAAGGCCCACACCAAGTCGCCCAAAAATCAACCAGGACAAGGCCTTCTTTTGTTTCAGCTTCAAAGTTTGCATCGTTTAATGCTTGTACCATGAGATACCTCCTTGATAAATTCTTTACGCTATACGATTAGTATAACATAGGCTCCTTCATTTAAGATACGATTTGCTTAAGTCTAGTCCTCTTTAAATTTGACAACAGTTGCCCCATTGCCGCCCATATTATAAGGTGCAAAGTGGAAATCAACCACCCGTGAATGTCTCTTCAAGTAATTTTGCACGCCCTTACGCAAGGCTCCTGTCCCATGGCCATGGATAATGGTCACTTGCCCATAATTAGCCAAAAGGGCCGCATCAATATAGGCATCCAAGCGTTGCATGGCATCATCATAGCGTTCTCCCCTCAAGTCGAGGCTCGAAGCTACCGATTTAGCTTTTGAGGCTTTAACACTAGCCTTGGGTTGCTTATCTGTAGCTGCTTGTTTCCCCTTACGTAGAAGCTTGAGATCTTGACGCGGTAAAGTCATCTTCAAAATGCCCATTTGAACAACCCATTCGTTGTTCTCTCTTTCCTCCATAACGACACCGTCTTGACCATAAGGAATAACTTTAACCTCATCACCAACTTCAATCGACTTAGCAGCTTCCTGTGCAGCTTTTTCCCTTTTAGCCTTCTTCAATACCTTATTGTCTTTTAGTTGTTGCTCTTCGTAGCTTAAGTCGTCCAAGGCTTTTTTCTTATCAATCATTTGATGTTCTTTAATCTGAGATTTTCCTTGGTCAAGCTGCCATTGGCGAATGTCTTGGAGAATTTGATCCGATTGCTTTTTGCGTTTTTCAACAATCTCATTAGCTTCTTTCTTAGCCCGCTGCAGGTATTTTTCTTTGTCTTCCCGCATGGCCTGGTAGGCTAATTTTAAGTCGTGGAGCAGGTCATCGGCTTTCTGCATATTCTGATTGAGTTGCTTGGACTTACGTTCAAACTTCTGTCTTTGTTCATCGAGCGACAGGAGCATGTCATTAAGATTATGACTATCTGTTGACAGATAGGAACGCGCTTCTTGAACAATGTCTTGGTCCAGGCCGAGACGACTCGCAATATCAATGGCATTGGAGCGTCCAGGTTCCCCGATCAAGAGCCGGTAAGTGGGGCTCAGTGTTTTTTCGTTAAATTCAACACTGGCGTTAATACTAGCTGGGTGTTCATAGGAGAAGGCTTTGAGTTCTGGATAGTGGGTAGTTGCCATCACCTTGGCCTGGCTATCTGACAGTCGATTGAGGATAGCCATAGCCAAGGCTGCCCCTTCCTGAGGATCCGTTCCTGAACCCAGTTCGTCGACTAGAACCAAGCTCTTAGCATCGACTTGGTCTAGGATTTGAATGATATTCGTCATATGGCCAGAGAAGGTCGACAGGTTCTGTTCAATGGACTGCTCATCTCCAATATCTGCGAAAATATCCGCAAAAATTTCTACTCGAGAACCTTCTTTAGCAGTAATAAAGAGACCAGACTGGGCCATCAATTGGAGGAGGCCCACAGTTTTGAGGGTAATGGTCTTCCCACCCGTATTCGGACCTGTGATGATTATCATCCGATAGTCTGAGCTAAAATAAATATCATTAGCGACAGCCGTCTCGGCATCAAGGTAGGGATGATAGGCTTCTTTCAGGGCGAGCTGGTCATCGGGCTCCGCCAGCAAGGGCTTACTCGCATGGTAGTGCTTGGCCAACTGAAATTTAGCATGGATAAAGTCCAAGTGGCCGAGGACTTCATTATTACTAGCTAGGTCCGGCAGAACCGGCTCTAAGCTCGCGCATAATTCAACCAAGATCCTTTCGATTTCTTCCTTCTCTTCTCTTCTTAAGGCTTGCAAGCGATTATTGCTCTCCACCACTACTTGGGGTTCAATATATAGGGTCTGACCACTCGCCGACTGGTCGTGGACAATCCCCCCAAAGGCATGGCGGTAAGAATGTTGGACAGGAAGGACATAGCGGTCATTACGGATGGTCACCAATTGATCACTCAAGTAGCTGCTCTTGTTTGATTTAATGATCTGGTTCAACTGGCGGCGAATATTGCTCTCTTCATTATGGAGCTGGCGTCGGATCTGCATTAAGCGGCCGCTTGCGCCATCTTTCACGCTACCGTCGACTTCAATCGCATCAGCCAAAGCTCGTCGTTCACTGGCTAAGGCTAGCAGCTGGTCCAAATAAGTTTGGAGCCATTCAAAGTCTTCCTCTTCCTCCTGGAGGCGTTCTCGATAATCGAGTAAGGCCTTGACCAGGTTCAAGAGCTGTAGGATAGCTGCCAATTCTTGGCCATTCAAGGCAGCCTGAATCTCTAGACGTTTTAAGCTCGGTCGGATATCGCTTACCCGGCCCAGTGGAGGATCGAGAGTCAGGGCATCCAGTCTGCAAAATTCTTCGACCTCATCGAGGGCTTGCTGAATATCTTCTCGCCTGGTCATTGCCGTTAGAGTCTGAGCCTGCTCACTAGCTAGGGGATGCTGGCAGTAGCCCTTGACTTCCTGACGAATACGTTCAAATTCCAATGTTTCAAATATTTTCTGATTCAAACAGAGAATCCTCCTTCGCTTAAACTAGAGACCATAAGCCAGCCCTTCAAAAATGAAGGAAAAAGTCCACTGACTTAACACAGGACTTTGGAATAAAAGTCCAGAAACCCAAAAATCACTAGCCAAATACTCCTGTAACTTATCCTGGCCAATAAAGGTCAGTAACTGTAATGTAAAAAAAAATAATAAATAAGTATCTACCAAGGCGTAAAAACCAGCCCATCCCGCCTGGTAGCGACTCAACTTCTCCTCAGTCTCAGGCTGGAAGAATAAAAGCAAGGGCTTAAGCAAGCGGCGTAATAGAAACAGAGCCAAGACTAGAAGCAAACAGAAAGCCGCTAGCCTAAAATAGGCAGTGTCTAGGTCGGGAATGAGCTCTGCTGGATAAAAAGCATAAGACGTGTCCAGAGCATGACCTGGCATAGGAAGGAAAAGCTCGAGTGGTACCGCCAAAACTGGACCCAAGCCACGCGCAATAAGCAAAGCGAAAGCTAAAGTCAGTGCATTGACCAAGAGGCCTCTCTTATTCAATAAATAAGGTTTTTGCCAATAGACTAGAGCCTTCGTCAAGCTGAACAATAAAAATAAGATAAGTAACATGGGCCGATGTGCTCCTTTGTCTTAATGGCGTCGCGTCTTAGTTAAGCCGCCCTGCTTCCGGTCCCTTGAAGGACTAGCTTGCCCTTCTTTAGCGCCTTGTAATTGATCGTGGGTAGCTGCTGAGCTCATAAGGTCATTTTCATTACTTTCTTTTAACAAAGCTCGAAAAAATTTGGCAAAGTTCTTGTGAAGAAAATGAATCTCTTCTTTTAGGGCCTTGACCTCAGCTTCTAGCTGCTGAATGTTCCCACTTGTTTCGGCGCCCGATTTTTGTCTGCTGTCATTAGCTTGTTCAAGGTCTAAGCGGTCCGAAATCGCATTGACAGCTGCTAGCAAAGCCTGTTCCTCCGTTGAAATGCCAAACTGACTCGCCTGCATCTCCTTCATTTGTTGGTTAAGAATTTTTACTACCTGGTCGACATGCGCCCGCGACTTATCGCTGACAATCGTATAGTCTTGGTTAGCAATCACGACTTGATGACGCATTTTTTTATTTCTCGTCATAGGCATCCTTTCTTTCCTTAACTTGTTATTCTCTATCTATTTTAGCATGAGTCACTTCAAGGCGCTAGTCCACCGCCTCTATTTCCTCAGCTCTTAAGCCTAGAAAAACTTGACTTGTTTGAATTTTTTTGACAAAAACAAGGGGTTCCATGGTATCATTGAGAACGACATACTAGATGTCAACCGGTTTTAACGGTTGAATTTTCATCAAGATTGGAGAGAATACATATGACAAGAAAGGTATTGTCCTTTTTTGCTGTTTTAATGACAGTTTTTCTGGCGATAACAAGTGTCTTGCCCCAGCCAGCCCAAGCTGCTCAATCAGAAGCAAGCACACAGTTTAACCAAGAAAAAATTGAACAGGGTTTGGAAAGCCCGGGTGTCCTAAGAGTCGGAATGGAAGCCAACTACGCGCCCTTCAACTGGACCCAAACTTCCGCTGACAATAGAGCCATTGAAATTTCTAATGCAGAAGGCCAATTTGCCAATGGCTATGACTTACAAATTGCTAAACGGCTAGCCGATAGCCTCGGACTGAAACTAGAAATTGTCAAACTGGATTGGGATGGCCTTCCCCCAGCCCTAGAATCTGGCAAGATCGATGCCATCATTGCGGGGATGTCGCCTACCCCTGAACGGCTCCGTCAAATTGACTTTTCTGATCCTTATTATAATTCAGATATCGTCGTTGTTACCCGTAAGGATAGCCCCTATGCCAATGCGAAGAGTCTGGAAGATCTTGAGGGGGCCCGGCTTACCGGACAGTTAAACACCTTCCACTATGACCTCATTGACCAGGTCCCTAATGTTCAAAAGGAAACCGCTATGGACTCCTTCCCGACTATGATTTCATCAGTCCTCAGTGATAAGATCGATGGCTATATTTCTGAACGCCCAGGTGCCCTAGCGGCTCTGGCAGCCAATGATGAGCTTAGCATGGTAAGTTTTGCAGAAGGTCAAGGCTTTGACCTGGGTGAGCAAACAAGCGTCATTGCCGTTGGCCTACGCAAGTCATCCCCCCTCACTTCAGAAATCAATAAGGCTTTAGCGACTATTCCTGAAGACGAACGGAACCAAATTATGGAAGAGATGGTGGACCTTAACCAAAGAAACCAAGAAGCTGGTTTCTGGGGCGAGGTGGCAGGTATTTGGAAGACCTACAGCTCACAATTTATCAAAGGGGCAGCCAACACCATGTTTATCGCCCTGGTTTCAACCCTGGTTGGTTTCTTCATCGGGCTCTTAGTAGCTATCTATCGAACCATTAAAGTACCTAAACACAACCAATTAGGACAAGCCATCTATAAAGTGGTGGACTTCATCATTATGGCCTATATCGAAATCTTCCGCGGAACCCCAATGATGGTTCAGGCCATGTTAATCTTCTACGGGTCCAAGCTCTTCTTTAACATCGATATGAGCTCCATGTTCGCCGCCTTACTGATTGTATCGGTGAATACAGGAGCCTATCTGGCTGAAGTTATCCGGGGTGGGATTATTGGTGTCGATGATGGGCAGAGTGAGGCCGCTAAAGCAATCGGAATGAACCACTTCCAGACCATGACCTATGTGGTCCTTCCCCAAGCCATCCGGTCGATCTTGCCAGCCCTAGGTAATGAATTTGTGATTAATATTAAAGATACCTCCGTCCTTAATGTAATTGCGGTTACCGAGCTCTTCTTCGTTACCCGCTCAGCCGCTGGGACCACTTATCTGACCTTCCAAACCTTCTTCATTACTTCTATCATCTATTTCGTTCTTACCTTCACAACCACTCGTATCCTGCGTCTCGTTGAACACAAGATGAGCGGCAGCGATTCCTATACTGTCTATCAATCATCAACAAGTGAGGTGGAAATCCATGACTAATGCAATCTTAAATGTTAACCACTTAAAGAAAGCATTTGGCGAGAATATTGTCCTCAAGGATATTGATTTCTCCGTCCATCCAGGAGAGGTTATTTCCATTATCGGTTCATCCGGATCTGGGAAATCAACCCTCCTGCGTTGCTTGAACCTACTCGAAGACCCTACGGAAGGAGATATCCTCTTCCATGGCCAGTCCATCCTAGCCAACAACTTTGATCAAAATAAGTTTCGGGCCAAAGTTGGCATGGTCTTTCAACAGTTCAACCTCTTCAAAAATATGAATGTTCTTGAAAACTGTGTAATAGGTCAAGAAAAAATCATGAAACGCAGCCGTCAAGAAGCTGAACAAGTTGCCTTAGCCAACTTGGAGAAAGTGGGTATGGCCCCTTACCGGGATGCCAAACCCCACCAACTTTCGGGTGGCCAGCAGCAGCGGGTTGCTATTGCCCGAGCCCTATCGATGAATCCCGAATTACTCCTCTTCGATGAGCCAACATCAGCCTTGGACCCCGAAATGGTTGGCGAAGTGCTTCAGACAATGACTCAACTCGCAGAAGAAGGATTAACGATGATCGTCGTTACCCATGAGATGGCCTTTGCCCGGGATGTATCTAACCGCATCTGCTTTATGGACAAGGGATATATTGTTGAAGACGGTGACCCTGATCAAGTCATCAACCATCCAAAACACGAGCGGACTAAGGAATTCCTAACCCGCTACCTTGCAGAGAAATAATAAAAATGGCAGCCCTAGTTCTACACTAGCGGCTGCCATTTTTTATTGACACTTATAAAATTAAATTTAGTCCCCGCTTGCCTTATCGTCAGCCTAGTTAGAGTACTTGGCTTCCACCTTAGCAAACCAGAGAGAGAAGGCTACGCCTGCCAAAAGCATCACCAAAGATAGGAGCAAGTTGGAAAAGAAGCTCAAACCTGAAGCTGCTAAACCTTCCGCTGTGAAGGTAGGGAAGACAACCGTTGGGAAGATAGCTAGCGAGGACCCAATCACTGTACCTAAGATAAAGTGGTACATCTTAGAATAGAAGTGCTCAAAGAGCCAATTCGCAACTTTAGCTAGGGCGAGCACGCAGATCAAGCCTCCCAAAGCCAAGGGAATAATCACCGAAAAATCAAGAGCGGCAATTCCCGCAGACATCTTCTCATAGAGGCCAAAATAAATCAAAAAGTTACTTGGACTCATACCAGGCACAATGACACCGAGACCAATGAGGGCCCCAGATAGTAACCAAACAAAGAAATTGGGCTCCACTGCTGTGAGTGCACTACCGCCAACAACCATCAGTAGGAAGAGTATGAGCGCACTCACCCCCATAATAGCTAGGTCAGTTGTTGAGCGTCCTTGCTCGCCAGCTTGTTGGTAGAGCGAGGGAAAGGTCCCGATAACAAAGCCAATAAACAAACAAGTAAAAAGCCCTTCATAGGCTCCAAAGGCTTCTTTAACCACAAATGAGAAGAGCAAGATGCCCAAAACAAAACCGATCCCTACCGGAATAAAGTAGCGGACATTTTGCCAAAAATTCTTTGTGATATTGCCTAAAAAGCTCAAAATTTCATCGTAAAGACCAAAAATGACAGCAAGGACCCCACCCGATAAACCAGGCAGGATACCACCGATCCCTACCAAAGCACCCTTAAATATTCTAAAAAACCAATCTTTAGAAAATAAATCATTGGTCTGTAATTGATTGTTCACAGTTAAACCTCCATTTATATCACTTAATCGATCTTCTCAATTATACATGAAAGTCCCTTAAATTTATTTAAAGAAGGCTAAAAATTTATAAAATAGAAAAGCTCTCCTCCCTAGACCCTTGCTAGGAAAGAGAGCTGGTGGAGGGCCTTTAACGGACGCCCCCTCCACTACCTCCACCGAAGGAGCCACCGCCCCCTCCGATACTGGTGAAGCCACCGCCCCCACTGCTGGAAACGGCACTCATACTCGTTGCCTTGATATAGGAATTATTAATCGACCGACTGATCCAATAATAATTCATCAAAGGTACTTGGTTAAAGCTGGAATATTGGTAGTAGTTTGGATAGACTTTTTCAAATTCTTTTTCTACCGCTTCCAGTATCCCATAGGCGCCCGCATAGAGCATCATTTGGTCCCAGAGGGCGACTTCCTGGGCTCCCCTTTCATTCAAAAGCGAATAATCAGCAAGGTAATTCTTAAAGCCCACAACTTGGTCTCTAAAGCTAAAGCCCGCATCCGTCAGGGGTAAGTCAGCCAATTCATCGGCATGGTCGCGTTCTGTCTGCTCTTTGGCTGGCTTAGCCTGCAAGCTTTTTAGATAGCCTGCTTCCTTGAGATAAGACTTGCTGTGCGTCTTCATCTTGGCTAGGGCTTGGGTGAATTTTTCAGGGTGATTTTCGACGTATTGGCTGAAAGCAGTCTGACTCAGCTGGTCTCTCTTGCCCTTAGCCTTAGCCATTAACTGGTAGATACTTGCTGCAGGGCCGGAGACTTCCTGGTCAGCGACTAGGCTAAAGTAACTCTCTTCCTTAGTCCGAAAGAAACCATTCTCCTGGTCAGTCGCTATTGTTAGGGCGCCAGAAGCCACCAGGTCTAGGAGAGCGACTGTCAGATAATTTTCTTTAAGGTCTTCGACTTCCATAGCTTCCAGTAGAGCATAGAGCTGGTAAACATCTTCTGCCGGGCTTTCCCTATGGTAGTGGCCTTGCAGGCGGTCTTCCGCCTGGGCCATAGTCGGATAGTAACGGGCTTTTAACTTGCGTTGCTTATGGATATGGTAGGCTGCCATAGCTCCGGTCACGCCAACCAAAGCCAAGCCTGCTAGGATGATTTTACCTAAATGCCGGTCCATAAAGCGATCAAAATCTGACGGGCCCTTAGCATTTAAACTCCCGGTCTGCAGGTCTTCATAGGTAGCCTCTGGATCATAGTCTTCGTAATTATAATCACTGCCTTCAAAAGCTGTTTTGAGATAGTCTTCAAAGCGCTTGTCTAGCTGGAGGCCTGTCTGATAGGTCCCGGAAGGAATACGCAGGAGGAGGGTTGCATAATTGGAGCTATCAAAATCGCCTTGGCTGAGGGCTAATATTTGCCCGTCTTCAAAGGATAACTTGCCTCTGAAGCCAAAAGCCCAGGCCCGGTAATTATTCTCCAAGGTCAGGGGTTCCAGCTCTGACTTGAGGCGGATTTGAATCTTCTCCGGGGCAGGTGACATGGAGTCGTTCACCAATTTCCAGAAGACCATCTGCTCTGTCTGACTCTGGGCCACAAAATTATTAATTTGGTAGGAAATTTCATAAGAATGGGAACCGTAAGAGCCAATGCCCCAATTCAATTCGCCATCTGCTCGGCCGTAATAGCCGGCCTTATCTTCTCGGGAAGCATCCACATCCCAGTTGTCTTGGTAGGTCAAGGCTTGGCCATCAACTTTAACTTGGTAATTAACCAACTCTTGGTCTTCAAGCATGGTCATCGGTTTATACAGCTCTGTCCCCTCGTCTACCACCATATCCCAGACCTCTCGGATACTGGCACTGCCATCCTGATGGAGGGTCACTTCTACCTGGATGCCCTTATTTTCGTTAGCCCATACCCTTTCTCCTGGAATGACTATGAGGCTTAGGATAAGGCTGACTAAGAAGAGGAGGAAGCGCTGGCGTCCAGCTTTTACCATTGGGGCATCTCCGCTTTTTCAGGGCTGGACTTAAAGTAGTCCTTAGCTTGGAAGCCTGTCAAATTAGCAATAATCGAATTAGGAAAAACCTTAATCAAGCGGTTAAACTTAGTCACCATATCATTAAAGACCATACGCGATTGGCGCACATTGTTTTCGTATTTATCCACACTGGTCATCGTTTGCTGGTAAACATTCGATGCTTTAAGATCGGGGTACTGTTCCACTACGACATCAATCGCCCGCATAGCCCGTTCAAACTGTGCCTGGTCTTCTTCAATTTGACTTACACTTGATTGCCGGCTGACTCCAGATCGTTCATGGACAATCTGCTTTAGGGTGTCTGCTTCGTGACTTTGGTAGGACTTAGTAGCTGAAATAAGATTCGTTAAGGCATCCCAGCGCGACTCTACTTGAGCCGCAATCTGTGCCATAGCATTATCCACCATTTCAGCCGTTCCAATCATTTGATTATAACGTCCGATCCCCCATACAACAAGCAATGCAATGAGAGCTAGGACAATGAGTCCAATTATCATTCCCATAATAATCCTCTTTCTATTCTTATCTTTCCGATAGTTCTTGTACTTCAATAACCTGTAATTGACCGTCTGCTACGGTAAAAATAATATTCTGTTCATAGTAACGCATCCCATAGCGTTTTTCCTTATGTTGTTGGTAGGCTGGCCGGGGGTCTAAGGCCAAGGCCTGGTAGGCACCGGGGCGCTTAGCTTCAGGGATTTTTTCTAGCTCGGCTTCAGGGAAGTTAACCTCTAATTGTTCAAAGGCTTCTTGGTCGACAAAACCTGAAGCTGCCTGGTTATGCGAATCCGCTTCCACAGAATAAGGTTTGATGTCATAAATAGGTGTTTCTGTTACCATATCCACCCCTTTGACATAGAGGATAGGCCCCTTATCCTGAGTCCAGTCAATCCGGTCCAATCGAACCGAGGAAAGGCCTAAACGGTTGGGGCGGAAAGGCGACCGTGTCGCAAAAACCCCTAAACGCTGGTTGCCTCCTAGTCTAGGTGGGCGGACGGTAGCCTTGGTCTGCTTAGCTGCCACCTGGGAAAACCCCCAGATAAGCCACAAATAATCAAAATCCTCGATGCCCCGGATATAGTCCTTTTGCCGGTAAGCCGGCGTAAATTCAATTCGACCTTCCAAATCAGTTGCCAAAGAACTCTGTCTAGGCGTTCCGAATTTCTCTTTGAAGGCCGTATAGATATAAGCAATTGGCTGAATCTCCATTGGTTGGCTCCTTTATGTGAAAAAAAGGGACTGGGCCTCAACGCCCAGCCCCTATGTGTTGGCTTATGAATTTGCAATTTCATTATAGGCTACCGCAATTTGGGCACCTACAACCGCATTGTTATAAACCAATTTAATATTGGCATCTAAGCTGCGTCCATCGGTCAGCTCAACAATTTTAGCTAATAAGAAAGGCGTGATATCCTTACCTTGAACCCCAGCTTCATCCGCTTCACGGATGGCTTGATCAATAATTTGGTCAATTTCTTCGTGAGGGATTTCGTCTTCTTTTTTGATTGGATTGGTGACCAACATCCCTTGACCTAATTCTAGGTCACGTGAAATCTTCATCATGCGTGCAATCTCTTCAGGTGAATCTGCACGGGTATTGAGCTCATAGTCTGAGCTTGATGAGAAGAAGGCTGGCAGTTTATCTGTTTGATAGCCAACCACAGGTACCCCTTTGGTTTCTAGGTATTCTAAAGTTCTTGGCAAGTCTAAGATAGCCTTAGCTCCAGCACAAACGACAGTGACAGGGGTTTGGCCAAGTTCTTCAAGGTCAGCAGAAACATCCATATGGTCATTATAGCCGCGGTGAACCCCACCAAGACCGCCTGTCACAAAGACATCGATTCCCGCCATGTGGGCACCTATCATGGTCGTCGTGACGGTTGTCGCACCGAGGCCGCCCTTAGCAATAACTTCCGCCATATCCCGGCGAGAAACCTTTGCCACGTCTTTTTCACTGGCTAAGCGTTCCAAATCTTCTTCGGTCAGACCGATTTTGATCTTTCCATCCATAATCGCAACGGTCGCTGGAGTTGCCCCATTGTCGCGGATAATCTGTTCCACTTGCTTAGCCATTTCCACATTTTGTGGGTAAGGCATGCCGTGAGAGATAATCGTCGATTCGAGGGCAACGACTGGTTTTCCTGCAGCTTGAGCTTCTTTTACTTCTGGACTAATTGATAAATAAGTCTCTTTCATATATACGCCTCTTTCCAAGTATTGTCAGTCTTAGAATAACATAATTAGCTAAGAAAGACCATTATAAATCCTTCATCTGACGAGTTCAAGGCTGACTTTTAAGCCTCATCAACACGCTTCTTATACGGCTTTTATAGAAGCTTTTGGCGCAGGGTCTGACCATCTTTAGCTGAAAGATAGGCCGGTGCAATGTCGAAGACCGTCTTGGCCCCGTATTGCCCTTCCTTAGCTAAACGAGCTGCAGCCCGAGCATAGGCTACATTAACAGCAGCAGTAAATTCAGGATTAGAGTCTAATTTTAGGGTGAAGTCATAAACTTGCTTGTGGTCAGAGCTTGTTTGCCCTTGGCGGATCACGGTTCCCCCATGAGGAATCCCCGAATGGTCACGGTCTAATTCTTCCTGGCTGATAAAGTGAACCGCCACTTCTTCATAGGGCGCAAAATAATCCGGCATATTGACAATTTCTTCTTTCACTCGGTCGGCATCTGCCCCTTCTTCTAGGACAGCATAGACCAAGCGGCTGTGGGCAGTCCCTTGCTGATAATCGATAGCTTCCCCTGCATGGAGCGCTTCAATCAGGGCTTGGTTAGGGAGGGTGTATTGAACGGCATCCTTGACCCCTTCAACCCGTCGCACCGCGTCTGAGTGGCCCTGGCTAACGCCTTTGCCCCAGAAGGTATAGGTATTCCCCTCAGGCAGAATGGCCTCGCTCAGTAGACGATTTAGAGAGAAGAGACCGGGATCCCATCCGGTAGAAATGACGGCAACCGTCTGATTCTCTTTCGCGACCTGGTCCATCTGGTCGAAATAGGCTGGAATCTCTGCATGGTTATCATAAGCATCAACTGTATTGAATTTAGCAGCTAGGGCTGGTCCCTGTTCAGGAATATCGGAGCGCGATCCCCCGCACAAGATTAAGACATCAATCTGATCGGTAAATTGGTCAATATCCGCCAAAGCATAAGCTGGACTTTCTGTATCCAGGCTAGCCGGCTCGCGCCGGCTAAAGATACCGACTAAGTCCAAATCCGGAGCTGTCTTTAGAACAGCCTCCACGCCCCGTCCTAAGTTCCCATAACCTACAATTCCAATGTTTGCCATTATTATCACTACTTTCTATTCATCGATTTCATAGCTGAGATCATTGCGCATCATGTCCGCATAAGTTTCCCGTTTGACCGCTAAACGATCCTTACCAGCTTCTACAAAGACCACTGCTGGCCGTCCCATCCGATTATAATTTGAGCTCATGCTATAGGTATATGCTCCCGTATTTGGCATCAAAAGGAGGTCGCCAGCTTCCGCTTCAGGTAGAGGAGCTGCCTTCAATAGGACATCACCACTCTCACATAGCTTTCCGCCTACCCGGTAAGTCGCTTGGACAGGATCCTTTAAGCGGTTAGCTAAGACCGCTTCGTACTCGGCTTGGTAGAGGGCCGGACGAATATTATCTGACATCCCCCCATCCACAAAGATAAAGGGTAAGCCTGCCTTGGTTCGCTTAATTTGACCAACTGTATAGAGAGTTGATCCAGAAGCATTCACCAAAGACCGGCCGGGCTCAATGCTAATCACGGCGAGGTCCTCTAAGCCCTGTCTACCTGCTTCATCCTTAATATACTTGGCATATTTCTGGAGGAAAGTCGCATAATCAAAGGGATGGTCCCCTTCAGCATAGTAGACCCCAAAGCCACCGCCAAGATTCAATTCCTGGACCTTCATTCCATAGCGGTCAGTCATTCGCTTGGCAAATGCAATCACGCTCTCCGCTTCTTCGAAAAAGAAGTTCTCTTTTAGAACTTGGGAGCCGATATGGCAGTGGAAGCCTACAAAGTCAACTTGAGCATCAGCCAACATTTCTTCAATCAAGACTTCGGTGCGTGGATCGGTCATCGACATCCCAAACTTAGAATCCTCTGTGGTTGTCTGAATATATTTGTGCGTGTCTGCCGCAATCCCAGGATTAATCCGCAGAAGCAAACGAATCTTTTGCCCAGCTTCTGCTGCGATACTTCTTAAGTGCTGGTAGTCTGCGGCACTATCCACTACATAGCTTCCGACACCTGCATCAAGCGCTTGGCGAATCTCAGCCGCCAACTTATTATTACCGTGGAAGTAGATCCGTTCAGCCGGCATGCCGGCAGCAAGAATCGTATAAAGCTCCCCCCCGCTGACTGCATCGATATGAAGGCCTAGGCTTTTAACCAATTGAACCATATAGACATTCAAGAAGGCCTTTGACGCGTAAACGACCCGGCAATCGAGACCTTCAACTTGGAAATTATCCTTAAAGCAAGAAATCTTATCTTTTAAGGCTTTTTGATCAATAATTTGAAGAGGAGTTCCATATTTTTCTTTTAGTGCTTTAACCCCCACTCCTCCAATAAACAATTCATTGTTTCTTTCTTCCATTGTGCCCGTTAAATCCACTCAGACATTCCCCCTCTTATTATTTTCTAATGTTAAAAGATTATCAATTATTCTCTAGCTTGTCAATTCTTATAAGGCCAAACCTGGACCTAGCCAATACTGATATCAGATCATTTTCATAGCCATTCACTATGATTAATCCGTAAAACATAAAGCAAACTATAAAAGGACTAGCTGCTTGCTAATCCTTAAAGTAAAACTTGATAAGTATATGTACAAGAAAACCGACGATAATACTAAAAATAATGGTTCCTATCCAGCTCAGGGGCGAATCAACACCTGGCAAAGGCATATTCATCCCGAAAAAGCCCGTCACAATAGTTGGAATTGTAAGGATGATAGATAAAACTGTCAGGACCCGCATGGTTTCATTCAAATTATTATTTAAGACATTATTGAAGGTGGAGCCCAATTGTTCCAGGATTTGTGAAGAGAGCTCTGTCATTTCAACCAGCTGCTTGGCTTCAATTTGGACGTCCTCTAATTCGTCGATCTCATCATCTGATAAGGCCTTGGCGACCCGTCCTAAACGAAATTGCTCAAGAAGGAGAACATTTTGCTTGGCTGAAGTCAAGAAGTAAGCCGTCCCTGTCTCCAGGTCCGATAGGCCAAGCAAGTTATCCTTAGTGGTTCGTTCTCGTAATTCCTTAGTCAGTCGGTTACGCTCCTGCACCATGGATTCAACAATGGGAAAGTAGGAGGTCGTTATAAAATACAGGCATTCAAATAAGAAAGAATGGATGGAATAATTCTTATTTGTCGTTAAGATTTGACGCATGCCATCTATAATATACTGGTTTTGTTCATTAGAAATCGAAATAATTCGCTGGTCCTTAATAAAAAAAGTGACCGGAAAAGTTTCATTGAAGCTGTTAGCCAAACGACGCTTGGGCGCATTGTAGATGAGAAGCAGGCAATCGTGGTCGTCATCGTACTCTACCCGAGCCCTTTCATTGCGGTCTAAGGCATAGGCTGCCATTTCCGCATCAATCCCATAAGTGACCAAGTGCTTTTGGAGCACCTTGGGGGATTCAACCTGGATATTGACCCAGGTGTTGGCCTTCTTTGGCCCAAATATTACTTTACCAATCATAACTAGCCTCCTTTATCTTCTCGATTATAGCATATTTGCCCACAAATAGCAGGTCTAATGCGTAAGCTAAGGAGAACTATTGCGGCGAGTCTGAAGCACTGTCAGCTTGTGAGGCTAACGGATAGAAGAATCCTCTTAGAAAAATTGGAGGCTTTCCTATATATGTTAAAAGAGGATGAAATGTCCTTCCATCCTCTTTCTATTAAGTCTAAATTTCATATTCGCCAATCCGGTTCCAGTTCTTATCATGGAGAATGATACGGGCAGGGACGCCTACTGCTGTAGCATAGGGGGGCACATCCTCCAAGACAACGGCTCCAGCGCCCACCTTACTGTGGTGGCCGACTGTTACATTACCAAGAATAGTTGCCCCGGTACCAATCTCAACATAGTCTTTAATCGTTGGATGGCGTTTACGGCCCTTTTCTTTACCAGTTCCACCTAAGGTCACCCCGTGGAAAATTTTGACATAGCTTCCGATCTGAGCCGTTTCCCCTATCACAATACCCATTCCATGGTCAATGAAGACATGGTCTGCAATCTCTGCTCCTGGGTGAATTTCAATCCCCGTCTCCCGCTTGCTCTTCTCAGACAAGCGACGGGCTTCATACTTCTCCCCTTCCAAGTAGAGGGCGTGGGCTTGGGCATGGTCGCGTAAGGCATGGATACCTGGATAGAGCTCATAAACCTCTTGCCAAGAGGTTGCAGCAGGATCTTCCTCATAAATATATTGAGCAAGTTCTATCCAGCGCGAATCCTCCATGTCCTTAGTCTTCATCGCTATAAGCTCCAGATGATAAGTAACGTTCGCCCGTATCTGGTAGGACGGTTAGGACATGGTGGCCAGCCCCTAATTCTTTAGCCAGACGTTTGGCGGATACATAGTTCGCACCGGAGGAGAAGCCAGCTAAGATACCATATTTATGAGCCAGTTCAACAGCTCCAGCAATGGCATCTTCATTGGATACCTTATCGATATAATCAATAACCGATTGGTCAAGAATCTTAGGAATAAAGTTGGCCCCCAAGCCTTGAATCTTGTGGGAACCTGCTGTTCCTTCAGTCAATAATGGCGAAGCTTCTGGTTCAACCCCCCAGACCTTAGCATCTGCTTTCTCTTCTTTGAGGACCCGGCCAACCCCTGTCACTGTACCACCAGTGCCGATTCCAGCAACAAAGCCATCAATCTCTGGCAGGTCTTCTAGAATTTCACGTGCGGTTGTTTCCACATGGGCTTGGACATTGGCTTCGCGCACAAATTGACCAAAGACAGGAGCTCCTAGCTCTTCAGCGATTTCTTCAGCCTTAGCTCCTGCTCCCTTCATCCCTTCAGCACCAGGGGTCAGGATCAATTCAGCGCCATAAGCTTTCATTAAATTACGGCGTTCGATACTCATGGTTTCAGGCATCACGATAATCACGCGCAAGTTCAAAGCCGCCCCGAGCATAGCCAGAGCGATACCGGTATTGCCGGAAGTTGACTCGACAATGGCGCCACCTTCTTTGATTTCACCGCTATCAATTAGACTTTGTAGGATATATTTAACCGGACGATCTTTCACCGAACCGCCTGGGTTGCGGGATTCCAGCTTGACATAAATATTAGCGCCAGCTTCTCCTTCTTGGTCTAATTTAATGACGGGAGTATGGCCAATAGCTTCAGAAACATTATTGTAAATCATTTAGGTCACCTCATTAAGTTTAACTTATTTTTTGTTAGTTGTTCTTATTGTAGATGGAATCTTTCCCCAGGTCAAGCTATAAGCCTCCAATTCCCGCGATGATTTTTTCCGAACGCCCCTAATCGCCTGGGCCAAACAAAAAACTAGCAGATCAACCTAGGAGGCTAATCTGCTAGTTGGAGTGAATCGATTAAGCGAGTTCAGCTCGAGCCTGCGCAAGTGCCTGACGAAGAGCGTTAGCAGCTTCATCAACTTCGGCATTGCTGGCTTTCAGGCTGAGGCGAGTTCCTACAGCCTTAGTGATCACTTTGTTTAAATTATTGTAGGCTTTAAAGGAAACCTTACCAAGTAATTCACTATCGCGGATGCTACGAACTTCACGAATCAGGTCACGGAGTTCTAGTTTTCTTTCTTTAGATGCCCGTGCATTCAATGTAGCTTGAGCAATTTCACGTGCTTCATTTAATTGGCCCTTGATTTCTTCCATCACAGCTTGTACATCTACTGTCTTCGCATGAAGGTCTAATTGGAGGCCAACCGCTTTAGTTAATGTCGCATTAAGAGCGGTGTAAACTTCCGTTGGGACATTACCTAAGATAGAGCCATCACGTTCAAAACGGGTATTCCAAATCAGATCTTTCAATTCACGCTTGAGGGCGTTTGGCGCGATTTGTTGGTCAGCTGGAATGCTTTCAAGATAAGCAATGGCTTCACCATAAGCGGCATTTAGAGCTTCAACCGCTTCATCGATTTGATAAACGCGGGTTTCAGAATACAATTGAACCCCAACAGCCCGTGTAATGGCTTTATTTAAATTATGGTAAACCTCAAAGGGTACCTTAGAGAGAATGTATTCATCACGTTTGAAGCGGGTATCCCAAATCGCCTTGTCCAGTTTTTCCTTAACGTAAGTTGTCGCAATATCCTTAGGTGTAATGTTTCGGTAAGCATTACCGAAGACTTCTAAGGCTTCCAATTCATTCAAACGCTTAGTCAAACGTTCGGCTGTAGAGAAAGGATCGACAACTGACATGAAGGCGTGGGTAATTTCTAAGCCGGCCTTAGAGTGGACAATCTGTGGTTTCATCCGCCATTCGGTAGTCGCTGTTTTAATAAGTTCAGCGCCTTTACGTAGGACACGAGCACGTAAACGGTAGGTGTTAGGATTGTAGAAGCTGCCAGGGTGGTAGGTCACAACCATACCATCTGCAATACTGCGGCCGATATCCATAGCCATTTGCCCTAACTTATCCAAAACATAGTTAACTGGCGTCCCATTGAAGGTAACTTCAGAAGGAATTAATTCGGCGATAGCACCCACTACTTCTGTTGAAAGGTAAACATCTTGGCGGACAGCTTCTGCCTTGAGTTCGGCAATACGTTGGATTAATTCACCAATCTTGGTGAAGTTTAAGTTAACGGGTAAGATGGAGTCCATAATCGCTCCAATACCAGCAGCAGGCCGTTCACCTTTTTGTAGGTTTTCTAAGAGGCTCAAGACACTGTCCGTTGTTCCCGTTACTCTGCCTACTAATTTTTCAAAGTCATCGAAAGAAAAAGCTGGTTTATCTTCGCCGGCTGCATAGAAGGAGAAGTCGCTTGCCCGGCTAACACTTGGTTGGCCTGCAACAATATGCTGAACTTCACTTTCATCTGGTCCTAACTCGCCGTAGCGGATAACAAATTTAGAGAGCTCTTCTAGGAGTTCATGGTCTAATTTATTATCAACAAGAACTTCCCCTAGAGTCTTCAAGACGTCTTCGTTAGCTGCGCGGTCTTCATCTTGAACGGATACAGCAATGGCAACAGAGAGAACTTTATTGAAGCCTTCAGGATTCTCCTTGGCGAAGTTTTCTAAGGCAGCAAAATCAATCGCTTCTTTTTGGTCAGCCTTGCTTTCTTCAGATAACAGACTATCTTTTTCAACTTCGACAGATGAGGCGGTCTCTTCTTTTACTTCAGGAAGGCTTTCTTTGTCAGCCGCCTTGTTTTCAGCTTCTTTACTTTCTTTTAAGGAATCTGTCCCTTCTTCGCTGGAAGCTTCTGGACGGGCTTGGTCTTCTAGCTTGTCCTCTTTTTTATTTTCAGCTTGATCTTCAAGGGAAGCAGACGCTTCACTGACTTTTTTTTCGACAGGCGCTTCTTCAGGGTAGATTTCAGCTATTTCTTCTTCCAGTGCTTTAATGTCTTCTTCAGGCAAGGCTGTTTCAGCTTTTGCTTCTGATTCAATAGCTTGTGATTTTTCTGGAAGCTCAGGCTTAACTTGGTCAAGTTCTACACTTGATTCCACTCCTGCTTGATTAGGAGCTGATTGGTCTAGATCAGCCGCTAATACCGCTTCTTGTGAAGCAAAGAGTAAGCCAATCCCAAATGCCAAGGAAGCGGCACCTAAACTAACTTTACGACTTAACATAGTGTGTGAATGAGCTGTAGATTTATTCATCTTCATCTTCCTCCTAAGTTCACGAAAAAAAGCAATAACACCAGCAATTATCCTAAGCGCTTACAAGGATATTCCAAAACAAAAAAGAAACAATTTATGTATCATTTCTTACCTATAGTTTAAGCCCCTAAAATCTATTTGTCACCCTTTTGCTAAAAGTTATTTTAAATATTGTTTAAGAAAGCTTAAATATCAAGCTTTCATCATTTGCATCTGAGACACTATTGTATTTTTTACCCCCTATCAAGTACTCCGAGCGAAACAATAAATGTTTTATTTCAATAAAAAAAGCCGGTGCACACTCTCTGTGCACCAGGCTATTAGGCTAGTCATTCACTTAATGTTCATTCTTCTGATTGATTTTTTGATCGAGTCGTTCTAATTGCTTACGCGCAAAGTCACGTCCTCCTAAACCGAAAGCTAGAGCAAAGGCAACCGAAGCGCCACCCACTACTAGCATAAAACCGATATTAACGATGGAAGCAGCAAATTCTAACTGGTCTAAAGCCATAAAGATGGCTAAGATCACTAAGCCGTATTGCACCAGATTCGCTAGGAACTTAGAGCCTGTCGATTCTTTGAGGAAGTTTGCTAACAGGTTCCCTCCAATTACACCGAGGCAGAGAATAGCTAAGGCTGAAAGCACCAAGGGCAAGTAAGCAATGATGGCTTGACCAATTTGGGTCAGAACATCAAGCTTTAAAACATTTAGGGCTTGGACTAGGAAGAAGATGCCGATAACTGCCTTGACCGCATGGCCCAAGATAGCACTCAACTGAAGAGAATTAGCATCTGCTTTAAGATTGAGATATTTGGTGAAGCTGTCAATATTAGCTGCAGCCAATAAATTTTCGACTAAGTCACCAATTAACTTGGCAAGAAGTGCCCCTACTACCATTAAGACTAAAGCCACCAAGATATTTGGAATCGCCGCCAATAGCGTATTGAGCAAGTTAACGATAGGTCTGGCAATCGATTCGATCCCTAAAACCTCTAAGGCTGCTGTCAATAAAGGAATAAAGAGTAAGACATAAACGAGCATGGAAAGCCCTTTAGCCACTTGTTGGCCCTTGCTTCGAGTCTGTCCTTCTTCTGGATCAGTCTGCAAGAGACCGGCTAATTTGCCGTCAACATTGACCCGCTCTAAGAGCTTTTGTACGATATCGCGGACAAAGCCGCAGAAGTAGAAGGCCAGTACCAAGATAAGGATTGAACCAATAATATTGGGGATGAAGGCAAAGAACTTATCAAACATATTGGTAATAGGTTCCATGACGCCCCCAATATTCAAGCCCTGTAGGATAGCAGGCAGGAAGAAGACAAAGACTAAGAAGTAAGCAGTCTTAGCAATCGTCTTTAGTAGTCCTCTAGCATCTGCTTCATCCTGTGCTACACCCCAACTTATAAAGCGTTGGTCGGCACGGATAGCTTCAAGACCTTTGAAGGTTAGCTTACGGATAATCACCGCAATAATCCAAGCAACAAGCAAGAGTAAGATCGTTCCTAAAATATTAGGAATAGCCGAAAGAATCGGCTCTAAAAAAGCATTAATCGCATCCATTTCTTATTCCTCCTATTCTTTTGATAAATCCAGTATATCAATAATTAAGAAAGTTTTAAATTGAAAGCTGAATTTTTTATGGATATTATTTACCCAATTTATATTGACTACACAAAAATTAGCTCGACGTGTTCTAATACTGACCCGACAGTCATTAATTTGGTCTCTAGAACAAGCTGCTAAATAAACAATCACAAGACGAGAGCTTTTGAAATTGGTTTGGGCTAGTATATGTTTCCAATCGCATCATCATCCTTCTTGACTTCTAAATCTACTAGAGGTTTCGGTCTTATGAAGACAAACGTCTAATTTCAGTTTTTCTGAATTCTTATGCTGCTATTTATTTCATTATTTCTGAAATGATGATATTATGTTAATAAATTGGAGGTGTGAAATGTTTAACTCGAATTTAAAATATTTACGAAATAAATTTGGCCTTCAACAAGAAGAACTGGCAAATCAACTAGGTAGAAAAAGTGGCTCAACCATTAGCGAATGGGAGAAAGGAACTTATACTCCCAAAATAAAAGTATTATCAGAAATTGCTTCAATTTTTAATGTAGATTTAGATGACTTAATGAATAAGGATCTAACTACAAATGATATAGAATCAATTATTGATAAAATAACGGATACTGTTAAAATCCTCTCACCCACTCAACAAAACAAAGTCTACTCATTTGCTCAAGCACAGAAACAGGAACATAATGAAGATATAATCAGAGAAGATTCCAATACCTACCTCTTATCTGACTATCAAGATCTCTTATTCTGCGGTCCTGTATCTGCAGAAACTGGAGAATGGTTAGATAGTGAACACCAGGAAACTATTTCTTTACCAACAAATATTTTGCCAAATACTGAATTTGATTTTGTTGTCCAGGTTGATGGAGATTCAATGGAACCGATGTTTAGAAATGATGAATACATTTTTGTTAGAAAAGCAACAGATATCCGAACTGGTCAAATCGGTATTTTCAGTATTGATAGTGAAGCCTATCTCAGAAAGGCGTACATAGACGATGATCAATTACGCCTAGTATCATTAAATGATAAATATGATGACTTAATTTTTAAAAATTACAATGCCATCCAACTTATAGGCAGTATTGTTTTATAAATATTATCGAAATCTAATTAGGACCAGCTAAATAATCAGAAAGGAATATTAAAAAGTGAATCAAAATAATGATGAAAAGCAAAATCAATCTAAAACAAATAATGACACCATGTTAGGTTGTGCAGCCATCCTAATATTTGTTGTCTTTGTCAGTAGTCCTGAATTAGGCATTGTATTAGCAGTTATTGCACTAATTTATTATGTTGTTAAAAACCTCATGGATAATCGACTTGTACCTAAAGAATATAGAAAAGCTTATGAAAGTGACTTAGAGATTCAAAAGTCAATAGAAGCGAAAAAGAAAGAATTTGAGAAAGAGTGCTCTGATAATAAAAATAAAGCAGAAGAACAACTCCAATCTATTAAGGAACAGATTGAAAAATTGAAAAACGAAAAAAGCTCATTAATTGAGGAAAACAAATTACTTAATGCAGATACCTTTTATGAATTTACCAGTTTTGATTATACGAAAGAGTTTACTTCTAGTGAATTGAAAAATGAGTTTGAAAAGATAAAGCTAAAAGAAAAGGAACTTTCTAAGAGTATAGCTAATCGAAACAAATCTGATAAAAAGCATAACAAACAAATTACACGAGCTTTTAATGCAGAGACTGATCATCAAATTTCTAATGTCACTACTAAAAATATTGATACAGTAAGAAAACGGATTGTTAGGAGTTTTGAACAACTGAATAAACTTTATGAAATTGATTCAGTTAGTCTTCCGAAAGAATTCTTGGATATAAAATTAGAAAAACTTGAACTAACATATCGTTATCAAGTGGCACGAATGACAGAAAAAGAATTACTGAAAGCTAAAAAAGAAGAAATTCGTGAGCAGCAACGTGCTGAGCAAGAATTGCAAGCCCAGAAAAAGAAAATCGAAAAAGACGAAAAACAATTCAATAATGAATTATCTCGCTTATTGAAATATATGAGTCAATCCAGTAATGATGTAGAAACTCAAATCTATGCTGATAAGATTAAGGAACTCCAAGTAAAAATAGATGAATTAACTGCTGAAAAAGAAAAAGTTTCTAACTTGGAAGCAACACCTAAAGCTGGCTTTGTATATATCATTTCAAATATTGGTTCATTCGGTGAAAATATCTTTAAAATTGGTATGACGAGACGGCTAGAACCAATGGATCGGATTAACGAACTCAGCAGTGCTTCAGTCCCCTTCCCTTTTGATGTCCATGCCTTAATCTTCAGTGAAGATGCACCAGCACTTGAAAATTCACTGCATCAACATTTTAGAGACAATGAAGTGAATAAAGTGAACCATAGAAAGGAATTCTTCAAAACGGATATTGAATCCATTAAAGAACTCGTACATAAAGAATACGATCAAACTGCTACTTTTATTGAATCTCCTGAGGCTGAGCAATATTACGAGACTTTAAATATAGAAAAACATTCTTAATACGATGTAAACCTCCATATCATTTTCAAAGAAGATGACGATATCAAATTAATCGGTAAAGTAGTGTTTTAAGGAAATTAAATAGTATAACAAAGTCCGCAAACATTAAAGGAGGAGTAATTAGTGATAAAATGGAACATTCAATATATCTGCAATTAATAAACTGTGTAAAAATTTTAACTAAAAACGTAATTAATTTTCCTGATTATGGTAGTCAATCCAAATTTAATTTGTATAATCAGCTTTCAAAAGAAGAAAAATATTCATTAATAGTCAATAGAAAAGGACACTTGAGAGAAGACTATTTAACATACATTATGAATTCTGAAGAACATAAAATAATGGTTCGGCTTGACTATGCTGGCCCACCCCATGATAATAGAAATCCAGATGGAAGCATTACAACTATTGACACACCACATGTTCATATTTTTTCGGAGAAATATGATAATGGTAGAATAGCAATTCCACTTAGTGACATTTCAGACAAACAAATTATTAATGAATTGAGAGATAGTCTTATTGCTTTTTTGTTATATAATAATGTTGACTTAAGTAATATAGAAATTGCTTTAATATAGCAAAAAAGGAGGTGCTATTATGAAAAAAGATACAACATTACTCATTGATAATTATATCGAATGGTACAAGTCTAAAATTCAAATTAATGAACTAAAAAAGGCTGATGAAATTATTACTCCTTATACGAATCACCTAAATGATAGAATCCCTATTTTTATTATTTGGCATAACGATAAAACCTTGGAGCTAACAGACGATGGAATGACTCTTGATGAATTAGATATGATGGGACTAAATTATAGCACCGAAACTAGGCAACAGATTTTGACAAATATCGTTAAAAAGTATTCCTTAAATCTTCAAGACAATATTCTTACTACCAAAAAAATTGAAATAAAAGATTTTCCACAAAAAAAGCATGATATGCTACAAGCAATCTTAAGTATATACGACTTATTAAACTTAAATGAATCAAACACACGAAGTATGTTTAAAGAAGATGTTTATAGCTTCTTTTTTGAACATGAATTTGGAGGGAATATTGAGCCTAATTTTACCGGAAGTTCGAGCATACATTATCAAATGGATTATAGCTTAGGTGCTACTAAATCACGGCCAAATATAATGTTCCAATTTATTAGAAAGCCGGTTTTTGATAATATAGTTTCCCAAAAATTTATATATGAAGACTTAAAAAATGAAAGTCAATTCCGGCAACACGGCTTAAAGTTTGTATTAATTTCAGAAGTAGATAAAATTTCAGAAAGAAATCAAACAGCAGCTAATGAAGCCGATGTAGAAATTATTCCATTCTCTCATCAAAATGAACTATTAGCTTTAAAATAAAAAAAGCCCTACTCCCCTAGCTTTGGTCGGCACTATGGAGTAGAGCTACACTCAAAAAACACACCATAAGTGTGTGGTTTTTGCATGCCCAATTATATCAAAATTTAGAAGCTAAAGAAAGGACTGATCACCATGCCCGTGTATAAGGACAAGAAGAGAGAGACCTGGTTTGTCAAATGTCAGTATGAAGATGTTAATGGGGAAAGAAAAACAAAGTGGAAGCGTGGCTTTACCCTCAAGAAAGAAGCGAAAGAATGGGAACGCAACTTCTTAGACAAAATGGCGACCTCTCCGGATATGACTTTCAATGGTCTATGGTCACACTACCAGGAAGATATCAAGCCTACTGTCAAAGCAACAACATGGGAAAATAAAGAGAATATCATCACTTCTAAGATTCTTCCTTTCTTTGGCAATTTACCCCTTCGAGAAATAAAGGCTAAGCATGTGGTTAAGTGGCAAAATGAAATGAGACTTAAGGGCTATACTCCAACCTATTTAAAGACCCTAAACAATCAGTTGTCGGCTATGCTGAACTATGCCGTCAGATACTATGACCTTCCCCAGAATCCAGCAAGGCAAGCAGGCAGCATGGGCAGCAAAAAAGCCCCCAAGAAGCCCATATGGACCCTTGAGGACTATTACGAAGCCATGTCTTGCTATGATATTCGATATCATAATCAAGTGGATTCTAAGATGTATCAAGCCATTATAACACTAATCTTCTTCACTGGAATTCGTTTAGGTGAAATGCTAGCTCTGAGTAAAAATGATTTTGATTACGAGGAAAAGACGGTAAGCATCACTAAGAACTATCAAGTCATAGATAGAGAGCCCGTCATACAGACTCCTAAAACAGAAGCTTCTATACGCACCATTAGTGCCCCTCAAATCGTTTTTGATCGCCTAGATGACTATATAGACACCCTATATGCTTACAAGCCTAGGGAACGACTATTCACTTCTTGTGGTAAAGAAGCTTTAAATCGACAGCTTCGGACAACGGCTGATTGGTGCAATATCACACCAATCACTTCCCATTGTTTACGTCATAGCCATGCAACATTACTCATCCAGCACGGGACATCAGCAAAAGTCGTCCAGCACCGCCTGGGACACGAAAGTATTAAGACAACGCTCGATACTTACGCCCATCTTTGGGACGGTGCGGACAACTCAGTCGCTAACCTGCTAGAAACACTTTTAAAATAATTTGTTGCAAACTTGTTGCACGGCATTTTATAACACCCTTCAAACTATTGATTTAACAGTCTTTCTAACTTTCATTAGTGTTATTCCCATTCAATAGTCGATGGTGGCTTACTGGTAATATCGTAAACCACGCGGTTAATTCCCGACACTTCGTTGACAATCCGGCGGCTGATGGTATCTAAAAGCTCATGGGGTAAGCGTGCCCATTCAGCGGTCATGCCGTCGACGGATGTGATGGCTCGGATACCAATTGTATATTCATAGGTTCTTTGGTCACCCATAACGCCCACTGACTTGAAGCCAGGAAGAACCGTAAAGTATTGCCAAACATCACGTTCCAAGCCGTTCTTGGCAATTTCTTCGCGTAAAATAGCATCTGATTCGCGGACAATGTGTAGCTTCTCTTCTGTCACTTCACCAATCACCCGAATAGCTAGGCCGGGTCCTGGGAAGGGTTGGCGCCATACAATTGGATCAGGCATCCCTAAAGCTGTTCCTAGGGCGCGCACTTCATCCTTGAAGAGGGTATTGAGCGGCTCGATCAATTCGAAGCTCATATCTTCTGGTAAGCCCCCTACATTGTGGTGGGATTTGATGGTTTGGGCAGTTTCTGTCCCAGACTCAATAACATCTGTGTAGAGCGTGCCTTGGGCAAGGAAGTCTACGCCGTTGAGCTTAATGGCTTCATCATTGAAGACTTCAATAAATTCGTTACCAATAATTTTACGCTTGCTTTCTGGATCAGAGACACCGGCTAATTTATCGAGGAAGCGATCAGCAGCATCTGCCTTAATAATATTTAAGCCAAATTTGCCGCCTAGCGTTTCCATAACTTGGTCAGCCTCGCCCTTACGCAAGAGACCATGGTCAACAAAGATGCAGACAAGCTGGTCCCCGATAGCACGTTGTAAGAGCACACCTACTACAGATGAATCCACGCCTCCCGACAGACCTAAGAGTACTTTGCGGTCGCCGACAAGTTCTTGGATTTCAGCCGTTTTAATTTGGATAAAGTCTTCCATGGACCAATCGCCAGAAGCCCCACAAATATTGAAGACAAAGTTGCGTAACATTTGGTTACCGTGTACAGAAGCGCGAACTTCCGGATGGAATTGGAAGCCATAGATTTGCTCCGCTTCATTCTCAAAAGCTGCGGCTGGGCTATGGGGAGCAACCCCAGTAATTTCAAAGCCTTCAGGAATCTCAGCAATCCGGTCCCCATGGCTCATTAAAACATGCTCTTCTTCTTCCAAGCCGGCAAAGATTTTAGAATCTGTTTTCTTAATGGTCATTTCTTGCTGGCCATATTCCCGTTTATCAGAAGCTTCTACCCGACCACCTAATTTTTGGGTAATCAGTTGCATCCCATAGCAGATTCCCAGTACAGGAATCCCTAAGTCGAAGATGGCAGGATCAACATCGAAGGCACCATCAGCATAAACTGAATTAGGGCCACCCGATAAGATAATCCCTTTGACATTGCCTTCAGCCTGGATCTCTTCGGCTGTCAAGCGGTGGGATAGGAGTTCTGAATAGACCCCAAATTCACGGATACGGCGGGTAATCAATTGATTGTACTGACTGCCGTAGTCAAGCACAATGATTTTTTCTACAGCTTGCATGCTTTCATTTACTGCCACTTTTCCACTCTCCTTTATTTCCTGGACAGCTCTATTGATAAGCGTCCCATTATATTGTAGTGTATACGTTTAGCCACGAAGATGCAATAAATCTTTTTTAATATTTTGATGAAATCAATTGAGATTTGCCATTCCTCTTCGTGTTTTGCTTATAAATATTGTACAATAGATAAGAATGGAAATGGAAGTGAGAGATTTGAAAAGAGGAATAGGTAAAGCCCACGGTAAAATTATTTTAAGTGGGGAACACAGTGTCGTCTACGGCTATCGCGCCCTGGCCCTGCCAATCGAAGCGGTAACGATTCAAGTCAGCCTAGAGCAATCCGCCGGGCCCAGCTTTTTAATGAGTGAACTCTACCAGGGTCCCCTTGAAGCCGCCCCTAGTAAACTCGATAATCTCCGCCAACTTTGGCAGAGCTTACGACAAGACCATGCCGATTCGAGTGATTTTAGGATAGAAATTGAAAGCAACATTCCGGCTGAACGTGGTATGGGAAGTTCAGCTGCGGTTGCGGTAGCCTTCATTCGTGCCTATTATGATTTTTACGATAAGGCCTTGGACCAAGAGACCCTCTTAGCCTATGCAGACTTGGCAGAGACGATTAGCCATGGCAATCCCAGTGGTCTGGATGCCCGCCTAACGGTCTTGAACCGTCCCCTCTCCTACAAAAAGGGGCAAAGTATGGAAGTCTTTCACTTTCATACCCCCTATTATCTGATGGTTGCGGATACTGGCATTCCAGGCAATACCAAGGAGGCTGTTACAGGCATCCGCCAAGCCCTCGATAGCCCCTACCGAGCCCGCCAGCTGGCAGCTCAAAGCGCTCTGGCTGGCCTAGGCCAAGCCACAGAAGACCTCTACCAGCATTTAATGAAAAACGGTCAAACTGACCTGAGCGCCCTAGCCCAAGCGATGCAGGCCTCTCAAGCCAAGCTCCAAGCCCTCCAGGTATCAAGCCCCGAATTGGACATGGGCATCCATTTTTGCCTCAGCCACGGCGCTCCTGCTGGCAAGATGACGGGTGGCGGCAAGGGTGGCTGCTTCATCACTCTGGTTAAAGATAAAGCGCAGGCAGAAAGCTTAGGCCAGGCCCTAAAAAGCGAAGAAATGATTGTTGACTATTGGCTCGTCCCCCTGGCAAGCCAGTAAACCAGTGAAGGAGGATATTATGACTACTTACCAAGCAATGGCCCGTGCCCACACCAATATTGCCCTCATCAAATACTGGGGCAAGGCAGATAACCAGCTCTTTATTCCGATGAATAGTTCCCTCTCCCTCACCTTGGAAGCCTTATACACGGATACCAAAGTTTGTTTTTCCGATGACTTGAAGCAAGATAGCTTCCGTTTGAATGGAGAGCTTCAATCAGAAGCCGATGTCGCCAAAATTAGCCCTTTCCTAGACCTCTTCAGACAGCTCGCCCAAGTAGACCTCCCCTGCCAGGTAGAGAGTATCAACCATGTGCCAACAGGAGCGGGGCTGGCTAGTTCAGCCTCGGCCTTTGCTGCGTTGGCTGCCGCTTGCCGCCAAGCCTTGGCCTTAGATTTAACTGACCAGGAGCTTTCGACCTATGCAAGGCGGGGGTCTGGCTCAGCGACCCGGAGTATCTTCCCCGGCTTTGTTAAATGGAACAAGGGCGACCGCCATGAAAATTCTTATGCGGTCCCCTTAGACCCAGCTGATTGGGGAGTGGCCATGGTGATTTTAGCCCTCAATACCCAGCACAAGAAAATTCCCTCCCGCCAAGGCATGGCCCACACAATTGAAACGTCAGCCTTCTACCCCGCCTGGCCTGAACTCGCTGAGAAGCAATTAAAAGAAATGGAAAGCGCGATTGACCAGCGCGATCTCGCCCAAATTGGCCAGATTGCAGAAGCCAATGCCATGGCAATGCATGCCACGATGCTAGCTTCAAACCCTCCTTTTACTTATTTTGAGCCTGCAAGTTTGGAAGCCATGGACCAAGTTAGAAAGCTCCGTGACCAAGGTTACACGGCTTACTTTACCATGGATGCCGGCCCTAATATTAAGGTCCTCTGCCCTTCTTCAGAAAGCCAGGCCATTGCCCAAGCCTTGGCCCAGGCCTTCCCTCAAGCCCAAGTCATCACGAGTCAAGTCGGTCCGGGTATCCAATCCCTCAACCACTGGCCTTATTAAGAAAGATTTAGAAAGGATTTTTTCATGAAAGCTTGTCAAGTTACAGTCCCTGGTAAATTATTTTGGGCCGGCGAATATGCCGTGACCCAAAGCCAACAAAAAGCCATTGTTGCTGCTGTGGATGCCTTTCTCTGCCTAGAAATTGAAGCCAGTGACCAGAATGAAGTCATTAGCGATCTAGCAGAGGAAAGGCTCACTTGGTCTCGGACTAATGCCGGTAAAATCGTCAGTACTAGTCAGGGAGCAGACAATTTTAGCTTAATTTGGGAGGGAATTCGTTTAGCTGAACAATACCTCTTTGCCAAATATCCAGAAATAGACTTAGGCCACTACCGAATCACAATCAAAAGCCAGCTCCATGACCCAAACGGCCAAAAATACGGTTTAGGCTCTAGCGCAGCTGTCCTTGTTGCTTGCTTACGAGGGATCCTTCAAGCCTTTTCAGACATCCAAGAGCCCCTTTCAGAAGAAGACCGACTCAAGATCTTTAAGTTAGCGGCTATCGCTGAAGCCCGGCTAAAGATGAAGGGCTCATTTGGTGACCTGGCAGCGGCCAGCCACGGAGGACTCCTTCTCTATCAGAACTTTGACCGGTCATGGTTCCGCCGAGCCAAAAAAACGACAGGTCAAGATGTGCTGAAATTATTAGACAAAAACTGGCCGGGCTTGCTGATTCAAAGTCTGGTTTTCCCTGATGATTGGGCCTTCTATGCCTTCTGGGTAGGCCAGGAAGCTTCAACCGAAAAAATCTTAACCCAGCAAAAGGCCCTGTTAGACCAGACCTTCTTGGCCCAATCCCAGAACTTAGTTGAAGCCTTGAGCCATGACCTCGAGGCTGAAGATTTTTCATCTTTTGCTAAGCATTTAAGTGCCAACCAAGACTTGATTGAAGACCAAGTTCAGAGCCAGGGCAGTTATTACGCTAGTCCCGCTTTGAACAAAGTAATCAACCTAGCCCGTCAAGCCGGACTGGCTGCCAAAGTATCAGGAGCGGGTCAGGGCGACTGTGCCATTGCCATCGCCCCAAACCGGGCGAGCGGACAAGCCTTTCTCCAGGAGGCCCAAGCGGCTGCTTTGACCCATTTAGATCTCGATCTTTATTATTTTTAACGAAAGGAGGCGGTGGTTGACATGACCAACCGTAAAGACGACCATGTGAAGGAAGCTGCTGCCAACTATGGTGAAATTAAGACGAGCGACTTTGACCATGTTCGCTTTGTCCACCAAAGCATCGGTCAGCTGGCCGAAGAAGATATTGACTTATCCAGTCACTGGCTGGGCCAAGATTTCCCCCTCCCCTTCTATATCAATGCCATGACAGGAGGGAGTACTTGGACCAAAGAAATCAATGGCCGCCTTGCCCATCTCGCCAGGGAACTGAAAGTCCCAATGGCTTCCGGTTCACTGTCAGCAGCTCTTAGAGACCCTAAGCAAGAAGATTCTTTCCGAATTATTCGCGAAATTTATCCCGATGGCTTTGTCCTCGCCAATGTAGGAGCCGATCGTGATGGGCAAGATGCCAAACGAGCGGTTGAAATTTTGCAGGCTGACGCGCTCCAAGTCCATCTTAACCTCCCCCAAGAAATCGTCATGCCCGAGGGCGACCGCGATTTTCGGAAGATTAAAGACCACTTGCTTGATATCCAAGCCCAAGTAGATGTCCCGATTGTTGTTAAAGAAGTTGGCTTCGGTATGAGTCGAGAAAGTATGGAAGAGCTCGCCCAACTAGGTTTTTCAACCCTTGATATCAGTGGCCGCGGCGGAACTAATTTTGCTCAAATCGAAAACCAGAGACGGGCTGACCAAGACTTTGCCGAGCTCTTCGACTGGGGGCAAACGACTGTGGTTAGTCTATTAGAAGCCAGCCAGCTAAGAGAGGACCTGACTATCCTAGCCTCTGGGGGCATCCGCCAACCCCTCGATTTAGTTAAGGCGCTAAGCTTAGGCGCCCAAGCAGTCGGTATGAGCGGTTACTTCCTTCAATTAGTACTTAACCATGACCTAGAGACAAGCGTCCAAAAGGTCCAAAACTTCATTGAAAAAACAAAACTCATCTACCTGCTCTTAAACTGTCGCAATAGTCAAGAGCTCAAGCACTTGGACCTCATCCTTAGCGATGGGCCTTGGCATTGGGCCCAGCTTCGCGGCATCGATGCCCAAGCCCTCGCCCAACGGTCACAGAGCAAGTCACAAGATTAAAAGCTATCTCATCCAAGTTAAAAATGCAGGCCCTGACGTCGAAAACGACGCTGGGGCCTGCATTTTATATTTAAACAATCAAATAGAGTAAGCTGATAGCTAGCACTCCGGCTAAGACCGTTTTAATCAAGTCTTTGGTCCAATAAGCAACAATTATTGCGACCAGTGAGGCGATTAATTTCAGATTAACTAAGGGATTGAGGTTAAAGCCATCCTCCCAAAAGAAAATATCACAGGCTATCATGGCTGTAAAGAGTGTAATGGGTACATAGGGCATGGCCAAACGCAGGGCTAATGGTAGGTCTGCCTTGCGCATTAGGACACCAGGGAGGACCCGCATCAGCACTGATAAGCCGCCAATGATTAGGATCAGGGCATTCAAGCTCATAAGGGCAAGTCTCCTCTCTCTTCCAGTAAGTGCCGGTCAATCCGATAAGCCAGGTAACTAGCCAAAAGCGTTACCATCACAATCACCAAGCTCGAAGGGGCAAATAGGCGAAAAAACAAGCTCAACACAAGGCTAATCAAGCTAACAGAGAAAATCTTACGGTTCCTAATTTGCGGAATCAATAGGCCAATAAACATGGCAATGAGCACATAATTCACAATCACCGTAGGAAAAGCAAAGAATTGACCAAGAATACTTCCGGCAACCGTCCCAAAGAGCCAAGTGAGGTAGGTCGTTAGGGCCAGGTAAAAGGCCTCCTGATAGGTCCATTGGAGGCGCCCCTGGTCTGCCTCTTGAAAGTTAACCACATTCAGAGCATAGGATTCATCCGCTGTCAGCTGGCTGAGCCAAGCCAATTTCCAAGTTTTTTCTTGGGGGAGGTAAGAAGCCAAAGAAGACGTTAGGAGCATTTGCCTAGAATTAAGCAATAGCACTAAGCCAATGATGACCCAGGGAGAGCTCTGAGCTAAGACGAGTGAGGCCAGCATAAATTGAGCAGATCCCCCAAAAATCAAAAGAGAAGTTAAGCCCACCTGCCAATAAGTCAAACCAGCACTAGCTAACAAGACCCCACAAGCGATTGAAAGCGGAATATAGGCCACAATGACTGGCCAGGCATATTGGACGGCACGCTTTAAGGCAGTCGTCATCGAATCAAGCCTCCTTTAACTTTGTTGCACTTCGCGGTCATAGTCCATAAACTTCCGGATAAAAGCATAGGGATCGACCAGACCAATTCTTTTGGCAAAGACGGAGAGGGAGCTTTCTCTCAGGGCAGCCTGGTCGACTAGGTCTTCATTACTGGTAACATGAACTGGATCCGTGTCGGCAATAATTTCGCCTTCTGCCATGACGAGACAGCGCCGGGTATAGGCTAGGAGAACTTCCACATCATAGGTATTCATGATGACAGCGATGCCTTGCTCTTGGTTAATCTGGTAGAGGGTTCCCATGAAGTCTACCATATGCCGGTAGTCTTGCCCTTCTGTTGGCTCATCAATAATAATCAAGTCGGGCTCTTTCAATAAAACAGAAGCTAGTATTAACCGTTTCAGCTGGCCATAGCTTAAAAATTTCAAAGGATAACTCTTCAAGTGGTCAAAGCCAATGGCAGCTAGGACCTGGTTAAATAAGTCCTCCTTATTTTCAGCTAACTGGCAACCAGCTTCCTGGTAGTGAGCATAGGTTCGATCTAATTGCTCCCAAGGATTTTGGCCAAGGATTAGATGCTTAAAATCTTGAGGAAGGTAAGCAATCTTATTTCTTACGGCTTGGCGGTTGTCTTCAGACACTGCTTGCCCATGCCAGTAGATTTGCCCCTGGTCCGCTTGCAGACTTTGGCTAAGGATACGGCTGAGTGTCGTTTTACCTGCACCATTAGCGCCTACCACACTGATCATTTCCCCCTGGCAAATTTTTAAATTAAGGTCTTTTAGGGCATGGTTTTTGTGGTTATAGTGATAGGAGACGCCTTCCAAACGGATGAGCTCTTCCTTAGATTCTTGATAACGAAAATTAGGGATAGACAGTGCCCAGTCTTCCATTACCTTCTTCAAATTGGGCCCTGAAATATGGTTCACATGGGCGATGTGGTGGACCTGGTCGAGCGGATAACCAGCGTAACGCATGGCCGTGACGTATAAAGGTTCACGCACATCGAGGTTGGCCAGGATGGCATGGTGGAGCAAGTCGGATAAGGAGCCATCAAAGACCAAGCGACCTCCCAGAAGGACCAAGACACGGTCAATATGGCGGTACATCATTTGTTCTAAACGGTGTTCCACGACAACAATTGTGGATTGGGTCTTCATATGAAAATCGTCCAAAGCATCGACAAAGCCTTCCGCAGCTCGGGGAGCTAAATTGGCAAGGGGCTCGTCGAAAATATAAAGCTTTTTGTGGTCTTTAATATGATCCAACATACGATAGAGGTCTTGCTCTCCTGCCGAGAGATCATTATAAGACCGTCCCTGGGAATCCTTGGCTAGTAAAGCCCAAATTCGCTTGCTAAAATTTCCTTCATCTTGTGGCGTTAAGTCCACCAAGTGTTCATCGTCTGCTTCTTCTGAAATAAAGTCAGCAATGTCCTTACCCTTAAAGCTTTCTACATTATGGTCACAATAGCTGACGCTACCTTCAATTTTTCCGGGATTTGCTGCTGTCCCTAACTCTTGATTTAAGGCTTTAAGAAAACTCGTCTTACCCGATCCATTGGCCCCCAATACAAGAACTTTTTCTCCTTTTTCTATGGTCAAGTTAATATCTTTCAGGGCTGGAAACTGTGCTCCAGCATAAGTAAAAGAGAAATTATTAAATTTAATCCAGGCTTCCCCCATCCTTGCCAACTCCTTTCGCCAAATACTGCCAGAGCCATCTCTGTTCGCAGCGATTTAAATTAAAAAAACACAAATAAACTTCTTCCCGTATTTTAACATATTTTTTACACAGAAGAAGTTTATCTGATTGCTTTATGTTAAGTTTTTATTGGTTATCGCGGCCGATGATCCGCACTTCAGTCTCTAAGTCTACCCCATAGCGTTCCTTGACCACTGCTTGAACATGGGCAATAACGGCCAAATAATCACTGGCACTGGCTTGGCCGATATTGACAATGAAGCCCGCATGCTTCAGGGAAACTTGGGCCCCTCCAACAGTGTAACCTTGTAGGCCAGCCTCTTGGATGAGCTGGCCGGTATAGTGGCCTTCAGGTCGCTTAAAAACACTGCCACAAGAAGGAAGGTCTAAAGGCTGCTTGGATTCACGCAGCTGGGTCAGTTCAGCCATCCGGGATTCAATCATGGTTTGATCAGCCGAGTGGAGCTGCATGTGGACCCTTACAACAATACCTCCATTCTCTTGGAAGCAGCTATGGCGGTAGGCAAAGTCAAGTTCTTCAGCTGTGAGCTCGCACAAATTACCTCTTCGGTCTACATAGTCAACCTGAGAAACAATATCAGCCATCTCGCCCCCATAAGCTCCCGCATTCATAAAGACGGCGCCCCCCAAGCTACCGGGGATGCCACAGGCGAATTCCAGCCCGCCAAGGCTATAATCAGCGGCCAGTCGACTGACATCAATTAAGCGGGCGCCGGCCTCAACCGTCAAGGCTTGGTCTTGAACCTGGGCCTCTGTCAGGTCTGTTAGGATCATCACAATCCCTTCAATGCCTCCATCTCGTACAATCAAATTACTCGAATTGCCTAAAACCATGAAGGGCAGCTCTTCAGTACTTGCATAGGAGACAATAGCTTGAACTTCCTCAATCGTCTGCGGGAAGACAAGGATATCCGCCGGTCCTCCTGTACGTGTATAGGAATATGAGCTCAGGGCTTCATCGAACTTCACCTTTGCTTGAGGAAAATGCTCAAGAAATTTTTCTTTCATCACTTAACGATCACCTTTCCCGCCTAATGGATACTTTCGTCCCTCCATCATACCACAAGTCCAAATAAATGAAAAGATAGCTTAAATAATTGAGAGTGTGACAAAAGTCGGTTAGCCCGGAATCAGCTAGCGCATACTATATCTGTAGCTCGCTACGCTTCGAACAGCTATAGCAACTGTCCGTGAATTATGGAAGAAGCTTGTCAAAGGATCTTCCATAATTCGTAGTTGGGTTCACAAAGGCAAAAAGGGAGTGACTTCAGCAAAGTGGAACGATCGGCTAAAGCCGCTCTTATCCCCTTTGCCTCCAGTCATCCCTTTTTGGACGCCTTTGCTCACACCCTGTACGAAGTAGATGTCAGGGCTGACTTTTGGAGCACGTTTTTAAAGAATAGTTCATATTTTGTAAAGAGGCCAGGACTTTTGTCCCAGACTTAAATAATTAGACCGCCTAGTCTAAAGCTGGATAATTTGCTAGAATAGAAGCATTGATGATAGCTTCTCCAAAGTAAACACGAGAAAGGAAATTGACTAATGACCAAAGAAAGACGGCAAGCGCTCTTAATGACTGCCCTCAGCCTATTCTTCTCAGCTAAACAATTAATGACCCAGCCCCAAGACTTGACCCATTGGAGCTTGCTTATAAGTCTACTCATCCCTATAGTGGGTCTTATTTTTGCACTCAATGATAAGTCTCCCCGTTGGCGTTGGGGTTTAGCCCTCTGTAACCTCTTATTATTCCTCTTTATGCTCACTATTTCATTCAAAGCATGGTAAAAAGCCAGCCCCTGGCTCCTGCAGACCTCAGATCATGAAGTCTAAGCAAGGAGACAGAGGGACTGGCCTTTTTTATTCGTCTTCAGCTTCATCCACCCGGCGTCCCATCATCAAGACATCCTGGTAGTCTTCTTGGCAAAACATGCCTGAAGGGGTTTTACCGATTATTTCAAAGTTATAATGTTCATAAAGCTTGATGGCACGAATATTATCCGCATTCACTTCCAAACGTAGATAGCGCAGGGAGGGGCTCTCCTCTGCCCATTCAATCATATCTTCCATCATCACCCGGCTGAGGCCCATACCCCAGAAGCGACGAAGGATGCAGATACCAATTTCCCCCACATGGCCTGTTTTGGGATTGCTAGGCGCCCCAATACTCGCCACGCCAATGATCTCGCCATTAAGGCTAGCTAGCAAGAGGCGGTTATTGGTCGTTTCTTGGATCTGTTTCAAGTAGCGAGTTTCCTGCTCTTGGTTAATGCCTAAGCCCTCTTCGCCAAAGGTCAGATAGGGGCTCTCTGCCCCAACCAAACGGTAAAAATCCAAAAGCTGCTTGGCGTGCTTGGGCTGTCCATCCTCAAAAACAATTTCAATTTCTTCTTTCTTCATAACTAGCCATACTCCTCTTCTATTATTCGGGCGAGCTGCTTACCCCGTGGACCAAAGCCTTCAAAGTGGACGATACGCTCATCATCTTGGCCTTTGTTAATCCTTAGCCACAAGTAATTCGTTGATAATTCCTCTTCAATGAACTGTGGCCACTCGATCACAGTCAGGCCATCGCCTTCCAAATACTCTTCCAAGCCCATTCCCTCTGCTCCGGTCTCTTCCAGGCGATAGGCGTCCATGTGATAGAGCGGAAGTCTGCCCGTTTGGTATTCACGGATAATCGTGAAGGTCGGACTCTTAATATTACCTGTTATGCCCAAGCCTTCTGCTAGGTAGCGGGTGAAAGTCGTCTTTCCCGCCCCCAAGTCTCCTGCTAAGCAAATGATATCTCCAGCTTTCAGGTAGGAAGCGAGATAGTGGGCAAAAGCTTGGGTGGCAGCTTCCCCCTGCCAAATGAAGTCTTCAGACATGCAACCCCTCCTCTTTCAAATCGTCTATGCTTCATATTTTATCACCAAAATCACAGCTGAGCAAAAAGAAAAGGGACTCGGGTCAGTCCCAGTCCCTTTATTTGATTGATATCTAATCACTTAGTCATCAAGCAAGGCTTGGTTAGCAGTAATGATTGAAATTTTGTACACATCTTCTTCATTACAGCCACGTGAGAGGTCAGAAATTGGCTTAGCCATCCCTTGGAGGATAGGTCCAATGGCTTCGAAGCCGCCGAGTCTTTGGGCAATCTTGTAGCCAATGTTCCCCGATTGAATCTCAGGGAAGACAAAGACCTTAGCCTGGCCTGCTACCTTAGAATCAGGAGCTTTTTGTTTGCCAACAGATTCAACGAAGGCAGCGTCAAATTGTAATTCGCCGTCAATATTGAAGCGTTCAGGTGCTTTTTCTTGGGCGATAGCGACAGCTTCAGCTACTTTTTCTTGTTGGGGAGCGGAAGCTGAGCCCTTGGTTGAGAAGCTTAACATAGCGACATTGGGTTCAATATCGAATAATTCAGCTGTCTTAGCCGATTCAATAGCGATTTCAGCCAGAGCTTCTTTATCGGGGTCAATATTAATGGCACAATCTGCAAAGACATAGCGTTCATCGTCACGAACCATGATGAAAGCGCCTGAAGTCGAGCGAACGCCTTCCTTGGTCTTAACAATTTGCAAGGCAGGGCGAACCGTATCACCTGTTGAATGAACAGCCCCTGATACCAAGCCGTCAACCTTGTCTTGGTAAACTAACATGGTCCCGAAGTAGTTTTCATCTTTGAGGATTTCACGCGCTTGTTCCTCAGTTGCCTTACCACGACGGCGTTCAACGAAGGCCTCAACCATTTCATCGAAAGCGTCGTAGTTATTTGGGTCAATTATCTCAATTCCAGACAAGTCAAGGCCTGATTCCTTTGCCTTAGCTTGTAAGTCATCCGGATTCCCTAATAAGACAGGTTCAACTAAACCATCTTCTTTCAGGCGGACAACTGCTCCTTGGATGCGTTCTTCAGCACCCTCAGGGAAAACAATGCGCACATTTTTGCCTTGAATTTTAGCTTTTAAGCTCTCAAACATATCCATTATTTTGACCTCCTAATTTTTTATCATATGTCTACTTTAATCTTAACATACTTTGCCTAAAAATCCTCTTGAACTGGTCCAATTCTTAGCTAATTCTTAGCGAACTTGAGCGCCCAGTTCTTGGCTAAGGGCTTGGATAATCGCTTCGACATTAGCTGTAACCTCATCGTCTTGGAGGGTAGCTTCAGGATTCAAGTAAGACAATTGATAAGCCAGAGACTTCTTACCGTCTTGGATCTTGTCCCCGGTATAGAGGTCAAAGACTTGAATAGCTCGCAAGTACTGGTTTCCGGCCTTTTGGATGCAGGCTTGGATTTCCGCATGGGTCACAGACTCATCAACCAGAAGGGCAATATCCCGTTTGATGCCTGGATATTTAGGAATACTTTCCTGAACAATGGTCTGTTTTGGCAGGTCAAAGAGACGGTCTAGGGACAGCTCAAAAACATAAGTGGCTGGTACGAGGTCGTAGCGGTCAGCAGTTTGCGGGTGGAGTTGACCAAGAAAACCAAGGACAAGCTCCTCATCACCTAAGTCAGCCAGGATACGGGCAGTCCGGCCCGGATGGGTATCGGCGATATCTTGAGCAGCTTGGTAATGGATGCTGCAAGCTAGGTTCATGGATCCCAGCAAGGCTTCAACAATGCCCTTCATGGCAAAGAAGTCCACGGCTTGGTCCTGGCCTTGCCAAGATTGGTCGATACGGTTTCCAGTCCAAACGGCTGCCAAATGGTTCTCTTCAACAGGCTGGTCATCTTCCCAGTAAGAAATACGGCCACTCTCATAAATCGCCACATTATTCACATTACGGGCGACATTGTAACGGGTAATATCAAGGTCGGTGGTGAGCAAGTTGGTCCGCATAAAGCGGTGGTCTTCACTCATTGGGAAGTCAAGCTCAACAGCTGATCGCTCTTCCAATTGCAGAACATTTAGAGCTTCCTCGCTAACCAAATTATAGCCAATCACCTGGTTGAAAGAAAGAGCCTGCATGGTCAAGCGGGCACGGCGGTCGAACGTTTGGCGCTCAGTTAGGCCAATCTTATAGCCCTGAGCATCCGGTAAGTGAGAAGGAATCTTGTCGTAACCATAGATACGGGCAACTTCTTCACTGAGGTCAGCTGGAATATGGATATCCCAGCGACGAGGTGGAACCGTCACTGTGAAACGATCTGCGTCCCCTTCAAGACCAAATTGGAGGTCAGCGAAGACTTGCTCAATATCTGCATAGTTAAGCTTGGTGCCTAAGACACGGTTGATATAAGCCAGGGAGCTTTCGACCTTGACATCTCCATGGTCCAAGGATGAAACTTGGGCCATACCTGCTTCTAGTTCACCAGCAGACCACTCCACCATCAATTGGGCAGCATAGTAACCAGCTTCAGCGATCGTTGCTTGGTTAACCCCACGCTCATTGCGCATGCTAGACTCACTTCTTAAACCTAAACGACGGGCTGTTTTCCGAATATGGATGGGTTCAAACATCGCTGCTTCAACTAAGACATTCTGGGTTGACTGGTCAATTTCTGTATCGTAGCCGCCCATGACTCCAGCTAAGGCAATTGGCTCTTGACCGTCTGTAATCACGATATCTTCCTCTGTCAACTGACGCTCTTCCCCATCAAGCGTTTGGAGTGTTTCGCCAGCTTTAGCCATCCGTGTTTCAATCTTGCCTGTGCCTAATTTATCATAGTCAAAGGCATGGAGAGGTTGGCCGTATTCGAGGAGGACGTAGTTGGTGGCATCCACAATGTTATTAATCGGACGGATGCCTGCTTTCATTAAGCGCACTTGGACAGCTAATGGACTTGGCTGGATCTTCACATTGCGTACTAGGAAGGCATTGTATTCAGGAACCATTTGAGGATCATCGACCTGAATGGCTATACTGCCAGAGAGGTCCGATTGGTCGGCAAAACTTTTGACGTCAGGGCTAGCGAATTGGGGTTGGCGGCCATAAATAGCTGCCACTTCCCAGGCATTCCCGCGAACAGATAAGGCATCCGCCCGGTTAGGCGTGACGTCCAAATCAAGGATAGGATCATCTAATTTAAGATAGTCGACAATGGGACTTCCTACTGGTGCATCCTCAGGCAAAATAGCAATCCCATTAGCGAATTCTTTAGGGACAACATTTTCTTCGAAGCCGATTTCTTCTAAGCTACAAATCATCCCTTGAGAGACTTGACCACGTAGTTTACCTTTTTTTATCTTCACATTATCTTTAATCCGTGAATTGGGAAGCGCCACGATCACTTTTTGATTGCTGGCGATATTAGGAGCCCCGCAAACAATTTGATAAGGCTCTTCTTCTCCGACATCCACTTGGCAGATATGGAGGTGGTCTGAATCTGGATGGTCAACAACTTCTAGAGTATGGCCGACCACCACCTTCTTCAAGACACTACCGAGGTTCTCCAAGCCATCGACTTCAATCCCGGTCCGGGACATCTTATCCGCTAGTTCTTCAGCTGTGAGCCCCTCTAGCGAAACGAGTTCATTTAACCATTCAATTGATACTTTCATTTACTTGCTTACCCCTTTTCTTGGAACTGTGTTAAGAAGCGTAGGTCATTTTGGTAGAAGTGGCGAATATCTTCGATACCATACTTCAACATGGCTACCCGGTCAGGCCCAATCCCGAAAGCAAAACCTGTGTAACGTTCACTATCTACGCCTGACATTTCTAAGACATTAGGATGGACCACACCCCCACCGAGGATTTCAATCCAACCGCTCTGTTTACAAATATTGCATCCCTTACCCGCGCACTTAAAGCAGGAAATATCAATTTCAACTGAGGGTTCAGTGAATGGGAAATAGGATGGCCGTAAGCGAATCTCCCGGTCAGCCCCAAACATGTGCTGGGCAAAAACTTCAAGGGTTCCTTTGAGGTCGGCTAAACCAACATTCTCAGCTACAACTAAGCCTTCAATTTGGTGGAATTGGTGGGAGTGGGTGGCATCATCATCATCCCGGCGGTAAACCTTACCTGGACTGATCATCTTAAGGGGACCCTTAGAGAAGTCATGCTGGTCCATCGTCCGAGCTTGGACAGGTGACGTATGGGTCCGCAAGAGAACGTCTTCATTCACATAGAAGGTATCCTGCATGTCACGAGCCGGATGGTTTTCTGGTAAGTTCATCCGTTGGAAATTGTAATAGTCCGATTCAATTTCGGGACCTTCTACCACCTCATAGCCCATAGAAACAAAGAGTGTTTCAATATCAGCCATGACTTGGGCAATAATATGGGCCTTACCGAGCTGAACTTGCTGGCCAGGCAGGGTCACATCGATGGTTTCAGCGGCTAGGGCTTCCGCTAAGGCCTGGGCCTGAAATTTTTCTTCTTTTTGGTCTAAGGCAGCAGCTAGTTTGGTCTTTAACTCATTAGCGAAGGCACCAACTTTGGGGCGCTCTTCATTGGATAAGTCCTTCATCCCACGCAAGGTCTGGGTCAAGGCCCCCTTCTTACCGAGATAGTCAATTCTTAACTGTTTCACACCATCAAGATCCGTTAGCTGGGATAATTGATCATGCATTTCCACTTCTAAAGTTTTCAATTGTTCAATGATATCCATGATAACTCCTTTTATTCAATGCAATTTGATAGAAAACAAAAAAGCCTTCCATCCCTCATAGGGACGAAAGACCGCGGTACCACCCTTGTTTCAGCGGACAAATAATATCGCTGACACTCAAAGCCCTTAACGCTGGCTAGCGGACACCTTTTCCATCTGGTCCCGGTGCCTACTCAAGAAGTGAAAGGGCCTAGTCCATGTAGAAGAAACTCTCAGTCGCTGATTTCTCTTCCTGGCTACATGTATGACTATTTCCGTCTTCTATCAACGTGATATTACTACTTATTATAAGCAAATTCTAAGTCAGCGTCAACTCAAAGGACAAAAAAGCTAGGACATTTATCCTAGCTCCTTTAGTCTGTCAACTAAATTTTATCATCTTTAGACATCCACTGATCAGCCCATTGGTGAAGATTATTAAGAACAGGCTCCAATTCATGGCCCTTTTCGGTGAGGCTATAGAGCGCGACCTGGTGGGAATCAATTTCTGTTGTTTTGTGACACACAATATCCAAACGCCCTAATTGGCGCAGACGTTCAATGAGCACCCGGTCGGAAATGCCATTGATGCTGTCACGCAATTGCCCAAAGCGTAAAGGCTCATTGAGCAAACTTTGGATAATGAGTCCATTCCATTTCTTACCAATCAACTGAAAAGCACGTTCAAATTTAGGACACAGTGTCGGCACGTGTTTCTCTGTTGTCATCTTAATCTCTCATTTCTTCACTCAGGTCTAAACCTAAGAAATATTTATAAACTTTGCTCTGGAAGCTGGTGCTTAAATTGCGGCAGAGGGGATAAGCAAAATCTTCGCAAGCCACCCACTTATCTACCATAGTTACGATATAAGATTCGCGATACTTAGGCAGGGCAGCTGTTGCTAACCACATATGCTTAACAATGATATCTTCCTCAATTGGATTAAGCTTGGTTAAGGCTCGGGCATTTTGTAAGGCAATGTAGGGATGGTTGCTTAAGTGATTGCCGTGCGAAAAGCTTAGCTCACCAGGCATATAATAGAACAAGTCATGCATTAAGCCTGCACGTGCCACCGACCGGTAGTCTAAACCTAACTTACGCGCAATCTTATAGCTCTTGTAGGATACTTGGAAGGAATGAATCATCCGATTTCCATGGATATGTTGGGGAAAACGTTCCAAATCTTTAATAAATTGGTGGTCTTTAATATCGGCTACGAGCTCTAAGTAGTCGCTGTCAGATTCCCATGGTCGTGTGTGTTTGTGCATTCACTCATCACTCTTTCTATTATCTAAATCACGGGACGATATTCGTACATCATAATTGCAGCTGCAATGGCGACATTTAGGGATTCAGCCTGGCCCGTCATCGGAATATGCAGACTGACATCTGCTAATTCAATAACTTCCGGACTCACACCATTACCCTCGTTACCTAATATAATGCCCCATTTTTGGGCATCTGTCAAACAGTAATCCCTGACACTCTTTGAATCACGGGAAAGTGTCGAGGCAGCAATTTGATAACCCTTAGCCTGCAATTGGGGAATAGCCTGATTCAAGTCGGCTTGGATGACTTGTAAGTTAAACTGGCTCCCCTGCATGGCGCGCAGGGCCTTGGCGTTATAGGGGTCAACGCTTCCCTTTCCCAGGATCAGACTATGGTAACCTAGAGCATCCGCTGTCCGGATAATGGTTCCCAGGTTACCAGGATCTTGGAGCCCATCTAGAAGAAGGATGGCAGGAGAGGTCAACTGGTCTAAAGTTAGGGAGTCAGCTAGGGGCATCACGGCAAAGACAGCCTGAGTCGTTTGGGTTTCAGCCAGATAATCAGCCAGTTGGGGACTGATGAGTTCATAAGAATACTCGGCATAGTCCGGGATAAAACTGGCTTCCGTGCATAAGATTAAGTCCGGCTGACAGCCAGCCTCGAGGGCCATTTCCAATAAATGAGGGCCTTCGAGGACATAACGCTTGGCCTTTCGCCTCCCCTTGGCCTGCTGCAATTTCTTAATCGCTTTGATCTGAGGATTTTGTTTGGATTCAATCATCGTACTATTTAATCAAACGGTAAATTGCTTCAGCATAAATGGCCATGGCTTTTTCAAGGTCTTTCAGGCGGGCAAATTCATTGGCCTGGTGCATGGTATCGGGTGAGTCGGGGAAGAGTGCACCGAAGGCAACACCACGTTCAAAGAGGCGCCCATAAGTCCCTCCGCCAATCACTTTTTCTTGGCCAATTTCACCCGTATATTTCTCATAAACATCGAGCAGGGTCGTCACCAATGGATCGTCCGCTGGCACATAGTGTGGGGGCTTGTTGGATTGCCCATCTTCACGGCTGAAGTCATAGTCCTGGCCTAATTTATCCAAGACTTGGCCAATCTCTTCATAGCTAATGCCTTGGGGCACCCGCATGTTTAAAGTCACCCGCAAGTTAGAGCCTTCAGGGGCAAAAACACCTGGGTTGAGGGTTAAGTCTCCCATCACCTCATCATGGTGGGCAAAGCCTAAGTTTTGCCCGTAAAAGTCTTCATGCAGAAGGTTAGCCGTAAAGTTGACAAAAGTATTCTTAGCTAAATCATCACTCAATCCTTGCAAGAAGAGAGCCAGATAAGTTGCCGCATTCTCCCCTTGTGAAGGATCCATGGCATGAGCGGCCTTACCTTCACAGGCAACGAGGATTTGCCCTTGGTCTGCTTCTTCAACAGCCAAGCTTGCTGCTGGGTGGTCCTTGTGGAAGACTTCTGCAGCCCCCTTCACTTGGTCTAGGTCAAGATGGGCGAGGTAGGCCTTGGCCTCAGCTGGCACCATATTCTCACGTTGGCCCCCTTCGAAGCTGACCAAGTCTCCAGAGAATGGCGTAAAGCTAAGATGGCTTGTGTACTGGCCTTTTTCCCCATTAATAATAGGGAATTCAGCATCTGGTGAGAAGCCGAAATCGGGTTTGACTTCAGCCTCGAAATAGCGGTCCATGCACTTCCAATCGCTTTCTTCATCCGTCCCTACAATGAAGTGAACCCGTTTGGAAACGGGTAATTCCAAGTCTTTAATGATTTTAAGGGCATAGTAAGCCGCCATCAGTGGTCCTTTGTCGTCACTTGCTCCCCGAGCATAGAGCTTGCCGTCCTTTATGACCGGATTAAAGGGGTCTGTTTCCCAATATTTATCAACAGGAACCACGTCCACATGGGCCAGGATACCTAGGACTTCATCGCCCTGGCCGAATTCAACCCGCCCGGCAATATTATCGATATTAGCTGTTTTAAAGCCATCACGCTCAGCCATGGCTAAGAATGTTTCTAAGGCTTTCTTAGGACCTGGGCCAACCGGTGCCTCCGCGCTCGCTTGGCTGTCATCCCGTACACTATCCACCTTGAGTAGGCTAAAAAGGTCTTCATAATAGTCCTCATAGCGTTTCTGTGCTTCTTGTGTCCAATGAATTGTCATAAGGTAAACGCCTCCATCTTTTTTTATCAATTATAGCATATTTCCGTAGTCTTGAAAGCAACTTACTATATGAAAGTGTTAAAAGTTTATCAATTAATCGTTAAGGGAGAAAGAGACTGGGATAAAATTTCCAGTCTCTTTCTAAAAGATAAGCTAGGCTTCAAAATGCTCCTGCTTGTTAATTTTTACTTAATTACTAATTGGTCACCGATTTGTAAGAAATCAGAGGTCAAGTGGTTCCATCTCTTCAATTGGTCGACACTCACACCATGGCGGACTCCAATCAACCAGAGGGAATCGCCTGCTTTAACGGTATAGTTCGTTTTTTCTGGGCTATTATCCGCTAAGTTTTTTTTGATTCCTGGCTGCATTTCCCAATCGATGACATAGTGTCCCTTATCCCAGTTGACATAGAACTCTTTATGGCGCTTGTAGTCAAAATTTTGACGGCCATAACGGACAGCATCATTGACAGTTTGGAAATACCGGCCATCTCTGACATATGGGCTTGTGTTGTTATCAGTTTGGGGAGTGCTTTGTGGGTCTTTTTCAGCCGGCTTTTTAACCCTTAATTGGTCGCCGGGATGGATGATAGAATGAGCTTGCAATTGATTCCATTGCATCAAGTCAGCAAGTGTCACACCTGCTCTTTGACTAATCCGCCAGAGCGAATCGCCAGCTTTGACGGTGTAAGTTTCTTGATCCTGACTGCCTTTATCAACTTCTTTTTCTTTAGGCTTAGCGGGCTTATCCTTCATCTCCCATTCCAGGATATAAGAGCCATCTTTAGCTTGGTTAACATAGAATTCTTTATGTTTGGTGTAATCGAAGTGGGCGCGCCCGTATTGGACTGCTGCCTTCACATCATCAAAACGTTTGGGATCCACAAGCCGTCCTTCTGCCGTTACGACAGGGCTTGGCTGAGCTGTTGTTTGATGATTTGGACTTGCTTGCGTCGCCTTAAGGACGAGTTTTTGCCCCGGATGGATGACACTTTGAGCCGTCAGCTGGTTCCACTTCATCAAGTCTTGGAGGCTAACCCCTTGGCTTTGGCTAATGGCCCAAAGTGAGTCGCCAGCTTTCACTTCATAATGAGCTGGTTGACCCTTTTCAGTATCTTTTGCTTGGTCAGCTTTGACGTGAGGCGTTTTGCTTGCTTTGACCTGGAGCTTTTGCCCTGGATGGATGACACTCTGCGGCGTTAATTGATTCCACTTCATCAGGTCTTGGATGCTGACGCCATAGCGTTGACCAATTGCCCAGAGCGAGTCGCCAGCTTTCACAGCATAGTCAGCTCTTGCTGGCTCTTGCTTGTTATCTTGGTGAACTTTTGGCTTTTGTTTTTGGTCAGACTGCATCTCCCAGTCGACCGTGTAGGTTCCATCTGCTTGCCAATTCACATAGAATTGTTTGTGGCGCTTATAGTCAAAATGAGCGCGCGCATACTTAACAGCAGAGTTGACATCTTTAAAGGTCTTTTGATCACGCACATAAGGGCTTTGGCTTACTGTGCTAGGCTTAGACTCGGCCTGGTTATTTGTTGCTTCTTTAACCGGTGCATTGGCTGGAGCTTTGACTACGAGTTGCTTACCTGGCAGGATCAGGCTATCTGTTTTTAGCTGGTTCCATTCCAGTAAGTCATCCAAGCTGACCCCATTATTCTTAGCAATCCGCCAGAGTGAGTCCCCTGCCTTGACTTGGTAAGTCGCATCAGTATTGGGACTAACGTGTTCGGCTTCCGCTGCAGGAGCGGTTTGATTGCTCGTGCTAGCTGGTTCTTGACTTGCCCTTGGGCTGGCTTGGTCTTCTGTCTTAGGCACACCTGCTTGTGCTTGAATATACAAGGTATCCCCTGGGTGTAAGACATAATTGTCCTTCAATTGGTTCCAGTTCTTTAATTGGTCAATGCTGACCCCATAAGTGTTCCCAATCTTCCAGAGAGAATCCCCAGCTTGGACTTGGTGTTGGTTGACCTCGTCAGCTTTTACACTTTCTTTACAAACTTGATAAGCGGCAGTAGATACTAAGGCAAGTGATGCAAGTGATAATTTTTTAAGAACTTGTCCTTTTTTCATTGTCTTTGCTTCCATTGTTAAAACCCCCTCGCTTTAACATTTATTCTTCTAAGTGCTTCTATCATACCGCTAATCACAAGGAATAGAAAGGGTTTTGTTACAAATGTTTCATATATTTTGTAACATTTGTAATATTAATCAGATCGATTAGCCCCCTTCCCTCCTAAGTCCATTATAATATAAATCACAATTTTATGCTAGCGCTTACATATTTTATGAAATAAAAAACACAGTAAACTTGTTTAAGGTTCACTGTGTTCCTAAAACTTAGTTAAGGCCTAATTTGCGACGCATATCTTCAGCACGGACGCCGAGAACGAGGTCTAACTTATGGCTCTTAAGCATTAATAGAAGGTAGACCCAGACGCCAACAGCAACCACCAAGAGGCTAATCAGGATGGATCCCAGAAGATTAGGCATTGGCAAGAGATAAGCTAAGATAAGGTAAACCAGGCCTGAAGCAAGAAACATCATCAAAGCAGAAAGTACAATTGGTATACTTTCATTTAAGAGTTCTCGGTAGCGGAAACCAACCAAGCGGTGGATGTGGTAGAGGTAGTAGAGGGCGATGGTGGTGAAGCTAATAATGGTCGCTAGCATAGCGCCAGGTGCTCCTAGGAAATAAATCAAAGGATACTGCCAAACTAACTTCATGACGAGCCCTAAAGCCAGACCAATCAAGGCCTGCTTATGGTGGTCCATAGCTTGCAGGACTGAAACGAGGACGGTATAGGCCCCCATGCCTAGCGCCGTAAAGCAGGTAATTCGCAAATACATGCTCCCCAGAGGATCTGGCCGATAGACCAAGTTATAAACAGGCCCCGCTAGGATAAATAAGCCCAGAGCAACAGGCAGCATAACCATTAAGAAGAGCTGCAGGTTATGGATGACCAAGTGCCCCGTCTCATTTAGGACAGGCTGGCTAGTTGACCGTTCTTTTTGGTCCAACTCTCGGGAATAGGTGTCTGAGATCACAGGAATCGAGGTCGCCCCAATAGCCAGGGCCAGGGAAACAAGGACGGTCACTAATTTATTAATATTAGCTGAAAAAATACCATACTCATAAATAATATCAGCCTGGGCCAGATTAGAAACCCTTTCCATAATCGGCATAAAGGTATTGGTATCAATTAGTTGGGTGAGTTCAATCCCTGACCCTGTAATAATGAAAGGAATGGCAATCATTATAATCTCTTTAATCATGCCTGAGGTTTTGACCTGGTAGGTCGCCTTCTTGGTCAGTGAGACAGGGTATTCTTTGCGGTGGCGCAGGTAATAAAGAGCAAGCGTTAGAATCGCCACTGCCCCACCGATAAAGGCAGCAAAGGTCGAATGGCTGACAGCTGTCACTACCGACCCATCTAGCACACGGCGGATAATATAGACGGAGGCTAACATGTAGGCCACCCGGAAGAATTGTTCCGTAATCTGTGAAATGGCACTTGGCTTCATATCTTGGTGGCCTTGGAAGAAGCCCCTAAAGATCGAAAGCAAGGGGAATAAGACCAAGGCCGGAACCAAGGAGCGAATCGTAAAGACAGCATGGCTGACCTCCCGCGTTGGTGTCGATTCCGCCAGCCAAGGCGCCGCTAGGAAGAGCACCAGGCCAGAAGCCAGGCCCATCACTAACATCAAGATAGCCCCGCTCCTAAAAAGCTGCTGGCTGGTTCCATATTGCTTACGGGCATTGTAATAAGCCATCTGCTTGGCGATAGCTGAAGGAACCCCTGCTGTTGAAATCACCAGAAAAATAGAATAATACTTGTAGCCGATGTCATAGAGGGCATTGGCTTCCGCTGCTGTCTGGGGATCCCCCATCCAGCGGACCCAAGGAATAATATAAAGCAAGCCGAGTAAGCGCGAGACAAAGGTCCCCACAGTCATCCAGGCTGAGCCTGAACTCATGCGCTCGGCAGCATCCGACCGAATCGGAGCTTGTTCGTTTTCCATTTAATCTTCCAACTCTCTTTCATTGGATGAACCAAAGTTAATTTAAACATTAACTACATGATATATAATTCAAATTCACTTTGCAATAACTTGCCTGGCAAATTTACAGATTTATAAAGACATCATAAAAGCATAGCCGACAAGAGAAAGTCTCTGCGTCAGGCTATGCTCCGATTAAATGATCAAGTTATGCTTCTTTCTTTTGGCGGACTATGGCTGATAGGTCACCGAGCAAAGTCTCAAAGGCTAGGCCTTCACGGTCCACATCCGGTTCGTCGATGGAACGGGCTAAGGCTTGGCTGACCTTGGTCACAGCAAAAGCCGAGGCCTCCGCCAGACTGAAACCGTTCACTAGGGCGCCGACCAGGATACTACCGAAGATATCCCCCGTCCCATGGAGCTTGCGACCGACAAAGGCTGATTGTTTTAAGCCTTCTTCATCCTTATCTGCATCATAATAATGCGCGCCTGTCTGCCCTTGACCATCATAGCCTGCTCCAGTGAGAACAAGCGAGGTCTTTCCGGACTGGTTACAGGCTTGGACAAATTCTTGGAAAAGATTATCTTCCACTAAGCCTTCCTGATAAGGCAAGCCATAGATCAGACTGGCTTCTGTTTGATTGGGCATGATCAGGTCGGCAATATCGCATAGGCTGCGCATCCTATCCGCATAGGCCTGGTCGAAGCCGGGATAGAAGGCACCGTCATCTGCCATCACAGGATCCAAGTAGAATTTGCCAGTTTCGGTTAGCAGCTCAGGCAGGGTCTCCAGCAGAAAATCAATCTGCTGAATATTGCCGAGGTAACCAACATAAACAGCGTCAAACTTAAGGCCATAGGTCTGCCAATTCTTAACAATTTTTGGCATCTCTTGGCTGAGGTCCAAGTAGGTATAATTTTCAAAGCCTGGGCCCGTGTGGGTGGACAAGAGGGCTGTCGGCAAGATAGTCCCCGTCAGCTCCATACTCGAAATGATAGGCAGGGCAACCGTAGTCGAACACTTGCCGTAGCAGGATATATCATGGACAATTAGAACCTTTTTCACACGATCGCTCCCTTAGTTAGCCACAATATTAACGAGCTTATTGGGCACAGCAATGACTTTGCGGACGGTCTTACCTGCAAGCTCAGCTTGAATAAGTTCATGGGCTTGAGCCCGTTCGGCTAATTCATCACGAGACAAATCAGCAGGAACTTCGTCATGAGCCTTGATCTTACCATTAACTTGGTAAACCACTTCAATCTGGTCATCGGTCAGGAGACTTTCATCGTATTCTGGCCATGGCACATAAGAAATCCCAGCTTCTCCGGTCAAACGTTCCCACAATTCTTCGCCTAAATGAGGAGTAATTGGTGCGAGTAACTGAACGAAGCCCTTCATGTAGTCAAATGGTAGGGCATCTACCTTGTAAGCCTCGTTAATGAAGACCATTAATTGAGAAATCGCTGTGTTGAAGTGTAATTTTTCATAGTCTTCCGTAACCTTCTTAACCGTTTGATGGTAAACCTTGTCTAATTCACCTGTATTAATGGTCGTAATCCGATCACGGAGCTCGCCTTCTTGGTCAACCATTAGACGCCATACCCGGTCTAAGAACTTCCGTGACCCAGCTAAGCCTTCTTCACTCCAAGCAATCGAAGCATCTAAAGGCCCCATGAACATTTCGTACAAGCGAAGAGTGTCTGCCCCATAAGCCTCTACCACATCGTCTGGGTTCACCACATTGCCTTTTGATTTAGACATCTTCTCATGGCCTTCACCCAAGATCATGCCTTGGTTGAAGAGTTTTTGGAAAGGCTCCTTGGTTGGCACAATGCCTAAATCATAGAGGAACTTATACCAGAAGCGGGCATAGAGAAGGTGAAGCACCGCATGTTCTGCCCCGCCGATATAAAGGTCCACATTGAGCCAGTAATTAGCTGCTTCCTCACTAATCACCGCTTGGTCATTGTGGGGGTCACAATAGCGTAAGAAGTACCAAGAAGAACCTGCCCATTGTGGCATGGTATTGGTTTCACGTTTGCCCTTCATGCCTGTTTCTGGATCCGTCACATGAAGCCAGTCGTCGAAGTTAGCCAGAGGGGATTCCCCTGTCCCACTCGGCCGAATATTTTCTCCCTTAGGCAAGAGGACAGGCAAGTCTTCTTCCTTAACGGCTGTTGTGGATCCATCTTCCCAGTGGATAACAGGGATTGGTTCCCCCCAATAACGTTGACGGGAGAAGACCCAGTCGCGTAGGCGGTAGGAGACTTTCGCTTCGCCTGCTCCTTTAGCTTCGAGGAGTTCAATGGCCTTTTGGATAGCTTCTTCCTTGTCCAAGCCATTTAGGTCAGCGGAATTAATATGCTTGCCGTCTCCCGTATAAGCCTCCTCTTCAATATTGCCACCTTCAATAACTGCCTTGATTGGAATATTGAATTGCTTAGCGAACTCATAGTCTCGACTATCATGGGCAGGAACAGCCATAATAGCACCTGTCCCATAAGACATCAGCACATAGTCCGCAATCCAAATAGGAATCTCTTCTCCACTCAGAGGGTTAATGGCATAAGCCCCTGTGAAGACCCCAGTTTTCTCTTTAGCCAAATCCGTCCGTTCAAGGTCTGCCTTGTGTGAGGCCTCTTCGACATAGGCTTGGACAGCTTGAACTTGGTCCGCCTTAGTAATCTTCTCCACTAAAGGATGCTCGGGCGATAGCACACAGAAAGTTGCCCCATAGAGGGTATCAGGCCGCGTCGTGAAGGCTTCAAAGCTTTCCTCACTGTCCTTAATTTGGAAGCGGACTTGGGCCCCTTCTGACCGGCCAATCCAATTACGCTGCATTTCTTTAATGCTCTCTGGCCAGTCGAGGTCATCTAAGTCTTCTAAGAGACGGTCAGCATAAGCTGTAATCCGCAATACCCATTGCTTCATCGGGCGCCGAACAACAGGGTGACCCCCCCGTTCGGAGACCCCGTCAATAACTTCTTCATTGGCGAGGACCGTTCCTAAGGCTTCACACCAGTTGACCATAATTTCATCTTCATAAGCTAGGCCCTTCTCATAGAGCTTGGTAAAGATCCACTGGGTCCACTTGTAATAAGCAGGATCTGTCGTATTTACTTCACGGTTCCAGTCATAACTAAAGCCTAAAGATTTAATTTGCTGTTTAAAGGTTTGGATATTTTGCTCAGTAAATTGGGCTGGGTCATTGCCGGTATCCAAGGCATACTGTTCAGCTGGCAAGCCAAAAGCATCCCAACCCATGGGATGGAGGACATTGTAACCTTGGGCTCGCTTCATCCGTGAAACGATATCGGTGGCTGTATAACCTTCCGGGTGGCCAACATGGAGGCCAGCACCTGATGGATAAGGAAACATATCCAAGGCATAGTATTTAGGCAAGGAATGGTCGTCTAAGGTCTTGAAACTATCGTGCTTATCCCAATAAGCCTGCCATTTCTTTTCAATTTCTAAGTGATTAAATGTCATCTTCTTCTCCTTTTCTATACAAAAAGCCCTAGCAAAATTGCTAGGGCGTCTTTACGCGGTACCACCTAAGATGAATGAAACTTCTCATAACCTTAACGCGGACGAAACGCCATAGCTTAAGCAGTGTTTGAGCTATGGAGGTCTGTTAGACGAGTTCAACAAAGGTCATGGTATGCTTCCAGCTACCGCATACTCTCTGGACATGACAAGCTTGTCTACTGCTTCTAACCCTTTTTTCATATGGACTCATTGTATCACAGGATGGGCCAAGATGCCAATTTTAATTTCAGCTTGTCAAAAAGCCAAGCCCCTCTTTTCAGGGCTTGGCTTATCAACTTCTCCAAGAAAGTCTACTTAGCCGGAATGGTTAAGCTTTGGCCAGGGAGAATGAGTGAATTTTGTTTCAAATTATTGGCAGCAAGGAGCTCATCGAGCCCTACACCATGGTTAACCGAGATCCGGTAAAGATTATCCCCTGCTTGGATGGTGTAAGCTTGGCCTTGAGAACTAGCTGGGCTGACATTTTGCTGGTTTTGGCTAGCTTGATTAGCTTCAGGTGTTTGAACAGGGCTTGGAGCTGGAGCTGGCGTTGCTTTAGCTGCCTGGGCTGCTGTCTGGCTGCTTGTCTGCGAAAGGCTTGCTTTAGCAGGGGCCTGGCTCAGTTTCAGTTCTTGGCCGACATAAATATTGGAGCCGGTGAGCCCATTTAAAGCTTTCAATTCTTGAACGGTCATGCCATTAGCTGAAGCGATCCGCCAGAGGGTGTCCCCAGCTTGAACCTTGTGCCCGCGACTGGTTGCTGCCGTTGGATTAGCCGGAGCAGATGGCGTTGGTGCGGTGGTTTTTCCTGTTTGGCTTGAACTTCCTTGGCTAGCTGACTTAGAGAAGACTTGGCCAGGATGGATTAAGTTAGACGTTAAACCATATTGGGCTTTAAGGGCTGAAACGGTAGTCCCTAAATTCCGAGCAACGGTATAGAGGCCATCGCCTGGTTTAACCGTGTAGGACTTGCCAGCCGTTTGCTGATTAGCTTGCTGGCCTGTTTGACGGCTGGGTGTTGGTTTAGCGTTTTGGGATGAAGCAGACGCTCCCACACTAAAGACTTGGCCAGGGTGGATCAAGTTAGACGTTAAGCCATACTGGGCCTTGAGGGCTGACACCGTGGTTCCTAAGTTCTGTGCGACCGTATAGAGGCCATCTCCCGGCTTAACCGTATAGGACTTGCCGGTCGTTTGCTTTTGACCGCTCGCTTTTGGGGCCTGTGCGGTCTGGCTTGAACTTGCTTTAGACCCAGATACACTAAAGACCTGGCCCGGGTGGATTAAGTTAGACGTCAAGCCATATTGGGCCTTGAGAGCCGAAACGGTGGTCCCTAAATTCTGAGCAACAGTATAGAGGCCATCCCCTGGCTTAACCGTATAAGACTTAGCAGTCGACGACGTGTTTGCTTGCTGAGAGGTCTGACTAGCTGGTGCTGGCTGAGTCTTTTGGGAACTGCTTGAAGCGCCAACACTGAAGACTTGGCCGGGATGGATTAAATTAGAGGTCAAACCGTATTGGGCCTTAAGGGCGGAAACAGTGGTCCCTAAGTTACGGGCAACGGTATAGAGGCCATCCCCTGGCTTAACCGTATAGGACTTGCTGGCCGTCTGTTTTTGGCTAGTCGTTTGCAGGGGTTGCGCCTTAACGGAACGACCACTTCCCCCCTGGTCATAAGCTGTTAAGCCATACGTTTCAATCAGATTATTAAGCTTGGGACCATAGGAAGTGTCCGTCGCATAGCGGCCGGTCAGCCAAGCGGTTGCATCGCGATAAGAATTAGTATTGGATTTCCATGCCCCACTATAGAAATTAGGATTAAAAGAAGGCCCGTTCTTCAAGAGCCCTACATAGTCAATTAAGGACTCCCGGTAGGAAGGATAGGCTCTGAAGCCGTCACGGATCCCATAATAAGTCCCTGACCCGTTATCCTCTAAGGTATTCATCACCACTGAATTACCTTGGTAGTTCCCTTTAATCCCAAAAAGGTTGTTATAGGGTGCTTGAGACAGGCTACTTGATCCCCAACCCGATTCGAGAACGGCCTGAGCAATCATAACAGAGGCATAGAGGTCATTTTGACCCGCAAGTTCTGTTGCGTGGGGAATCACTTTATTTAAGAATTGGTTGGTTCGCGTACTTGTTGCTGTCACTGCGACTTGGTCTGCAGATACAGTTTCTGTTAGGTCGGCACTAACTGCTGCCACAACGGCTGCAGACCCACAGATTAAGGCACCAGTTTTCAAAAGTTGAGCTTTATTTAATGTCAATTTCAACGTGTCAGCCTCCTGTTTTAATTTACTTGTTTCTATTATAATTCAAATCGAAATGAAATGGGGTGAATTTTATAAAAGTATGGACTTTTAATATTTGTAACCTTTTTGTAATCTAGGTGGAAATGCTATAATAGGCCTAAGCTTTGAAATCCCAATTAGAACAGGAGTCGCATGCCATGCATAACATTATCCAAATCTATCATCATATTATAGAAGAAGCTCTCCGCCCTGGCATGACAGCCCTCGATGGAACGGCTGGGACAGGCCAGGACACCGCCTTTTTAGCCCGCCTAGTCGGTCCACAAGGTAGAGTCTATGCCTTCGATATCCAAAAGCAGGCCATCCAGCGCAGTCAAGACCGCTTAAATAAAGAAGCTTTGGCCCAGCAAGTGACGCTTATCCAAGCTGACCATGCCCAGCTGGACCAACACTTACCCGATGACTTAGAGATTGACCTGGCTTGTTTTAACCTAGGCTATTTGCCCGGGGCAGACAAGGCTATTATTACGCAAGGCCAAAGCACTTGTCAAGCCATCGATAGCTGTTGCCAGTACTTAAAAGCGGGAGCAAAGATCCTAGTTGCTGCCTATCTCGGTCATCCAGGGGGCATGGAGGAATACGAGACGGTCTGCCAACACCTGGCCCAGTATCCCCAAGAAAGCTATAACATTAGCCAGGTCCAATTCCTCAACCAGCGCAATCTCCCACCCCGGCTCATTGTTATCGAAAAGAGAGGAGGAGACCAGCATGAAAATCATTAAAAGACTGGCCAACTTCAAGGTCTACAGTCTTATTTTAGCCAGTCTATCTGCTCTTATCCTAGCCTTCCAAGTCGACCAATGGCGTTGGCAAGCCTGGGCCTTGATCCTTCCCTTCCAATGGCTCCTAACAGAGCTCTTCTACTGCTTCACAGACGGTAAAGGATTGAGCCTGGTGAAGAGCCTCAAGGGCCTCATCCTATGCGAAGTTCTAATCTGGCTGATCTTTATCCTCGCTTATTTTGAATTTGGTTGGCCGGTACCCCGCCTCCTCATCCTCTCCTATATCCTCGTCCATTCCAGCCTGCTCAGTCACAAATTAGTCAAGCTCATGCCCCACCTAGCCTATGTTGGCAGTCTGATCATCTATAGCTATCTCATTCTTTATACCAATAGCCGCTTAGTCCTCCACCAATATACCGCTTTCTATCTCGCACTCTTTCTGACCCTCGCCGCCCTATTCGCTCGCTCAGAAGTCCAAGGCCCCTTCTTGCAGGGTGAAAAGAGCTTCTACCGTTTACTTGCCCTAGTCAGCCTGATTGCTAGCCTGATCCTAGCTAGCCTTCTTCTTCCCCAAGGGGCCTGGTTCGTCCTCCTTGCTTACCTCCTCGCCCTGGTCATCCAATATGACCACAAACAAGCGCTTAAGCGACAGCTTGGCAGCGATTAACAGCCAATATTTAAGTTTCTAGACGCCTCCGCCCAGACCGGGGAGCTTTTTGTCTTTTTATTTTTGATATCTCATTTGATGAATTAGTCGCCGAATGGGTTATATATTAATAAGGAGGCAGAAAAATGACAAAAAATTTACCCTTAATTCTTCAGTTCAAGGACTTGGATAAGGAATCGCGTCCCCGTGAGCGTCTAATCGCAGAAGGAACCGACCATTTAGCGAATTATGAACTCCTGGCCATCCTCTTAAGGACAGGAAGCCGCCAATCCTCAGTCCTCGACTTAGCGGTCCGAGTGCTCAAATATTATGACAATCTCTATGACTTGCGCTATGCTTCCATAGAGGAACTGACCAAGATACCTGGCATTGGCCAGGCAAAAGCAGCTGAGCTTCTCGCAGCCATTGAATTTGGCAAGCGGGTCAACCAAGCCCAATGCCAAAAATATGGCCAAATCGCTTCCAGTCTAGACGCTGGCAACTGGCTACTGAATGAGATGCGCCATTACAAACAAGAACATGTCCTAGTGCTCTTCCTCAATACTAAACATGAAGTCATTCGTAAGCAGACCATCTTTATCGGTTCCTTGAATATGAGTGTGGCTCATCCCCGGGAAATTTTCCATGCGGCAGTCCGCTGTTGCGCCGCCCGTATCATTGTTGGCCATAACCATCCTTCAGGCAACCCCTCTCCTTCACAAGCCGATATCGACTTTACCCAACGACTCTTAGACTGCGGCAAGCTCCTAGGCATCGACCTACTCGACCATATCGTCGTTGGCAGCGAAGACTTTGTTAGCCTACGTGAATTCGGTATTTTTTAAAATTACTCGAATTCAGAGACTTATGATTTGCTCAACTTATAAACTACTGATATAATAATAGTCAGTGACCTTTAGGATTTTAATTTAAAAGTTTTAACTCGCATTAAAACGGCTAATTTTTCCTCTTAAGCTTCACTAAATAATTTATTGTGCTCAGGCACAGGGAGGATTTTTATACATTATGGAACAAGGAACAGTTAAATGGTTTAACCCAGCAAAAGGTTTTGGCTTTATCGAACGTGAAGGTGCTGACGATGTCTTCGTACACTTCTCAGCAATCAACGATGAAGGCTTCAAAACGCTTGAAGAAGGTCAATCAGTAGAATTCGAAATTGAAGAAAGCGACCGTGGACCACAAGCGGCTAATGTCAACAAATTATAATTCTTCACAGGGGCTCTTAGGAGCCCTTTTCTCATGACAAAATTCATAAAGGCCGCAGGAGAAGTGACTAGATCTTCTCCTGCGGCCTTTTCATTGGCTTATATAGCTTTGAGCTAGCGCTCCTTATTCAACAGTGACAGACTTAGCCAAATTTCTTGGCTTATCCACATCGTAGCCGCGTTCAATCGTGGCATAGTAAGCGAGCAGTTGAGCATAGACGATGCTTACAAGTGGTAGGAGACATTCTTCTACCTGCATCACAAGCAATTGATCGCCCTCTTTTTGACAATTTTCGCTCGCAATATGGATTACTTGGGCCCCTCGCGACCGGACCTCTTCCACATTGCTCCGCACCATAGCAGCTGTCTGCTCCTGGGTGATCATAGCAATCACAGGAGTGCCTTCTTCAATTAAAGCAATCGTCCCGTGCTTCAATTCGCCCGCCGCAAAACCTTCTGCTTGGATGTAAGAAATTTCTTTTAATTTAAGAGCCGCTTCCAAGCTGGAATAGTAATCGAGCGACCGGCCAATGTAGAAGGCCGTTGACTGGTCGGTAAAATATTGTCGGGCCAGGTCATGGCAGTGGTCCTTTTCGCTAACGGCTGCTTCCATCGCCTGGGCTGTCCGCCCGAGTTCCTGCTTCATATCGAAGGAAAGGTCTTTGCCTTGGGCTTGGGCTAGGGCATCCGCCAGAATCGCCAGAACAGCAATTTGAGCGGTATAGGCCTTGGTCGAAGCAACGGCAATCTCTGGTCCTGCATGGAGGAGGAGGGTATCATCGGCTTCACGCGATAGCGTCGAGCCTGGCGTATTGGTGATGGTTAGTGAGGGATAGCCTTCCGCATTGGTCTGAACCAGAACTTGTCTCGAATCAGCGGTTTCCCCAGACTGGGAGATATAGATAAAGTAAGGTTTCTCACTTAGCAAGGGACGGGCATAGGCAAATTCCGACGCAATACAGACTTCGACTGGAATTTGAGCAAGCTTCTCAATCAAGGCCTTACCCATTAAGCCGGCATGCATAGAAGTCCCTGCCGCAATAATATAGAGCCGGTCAGAAGCTTGAATCTTCGCTAAGATGTCAGGGTCGACAACTAATTGTCCCTGGTCATTGCTATAGGCTTGGACAATCCGACGCAGGACAGCTGGTTGCTCATCGATTTCTTTGAGCATGTAGTAGGGATAAGTCCCCTTCTCTAAGTCATCCGCATTCAAGCGCGCTGTATAAGCTTGGCGTTGGATTGGCTGACCATTAGCATCTTGAATATGATAGTTTGCCGCTTCGAGGTCGATGACTTCCCCATCATGGATCTCAAGGTATTGGTCGGTCAACTGAATAGCTGCCATAGCATCTGACACCAAGCAATTAAAGCCCTGGCCTAGTCCGAGTAGGAGCGGGCTCTTATTCTTAGCTGCATATAGATGGTCAGGACTGGTCTTGTCCAAGAGAACAAAGGCATATGAGCCCTCAATTTCTTCAAGAGTGCGCAGAAAGGCTTCCTTTCCAGTAAGCTGGTCTTTATCTGCAAAATAAGCGATTAAGGCAACCACTACTTCCGTGTCGGTCTGACTCTTGAAGGGGTAGTCTGCCAGGTATTTCGCTTTCAGTTCCTGGTAGTTCTCAATTACGCCATTGTGAACAAGACTAAAACGCCCATCCGCAGATTGGTGGGGGTGGGCATTGGTCTCATTAGCGACCCCATGAGTGGCCCAGCGTGTATGGCCAATCCCTGCATGCGCTGATGGATCAGCTTCTACCTTGTCCCGCAAAGCTTGGATAGGCCCTGCTGCCTTAAAGAGTCGCACTTGGCCTTCGGGATTCACCGTACAGATACCAGCCGAATCATAACCCCGGTATTCTAAGCGTTCCAATCCATTCAAGAGGGCCTCCGTTATGTCCCCTTGACCAATAAATCCAGTAATTCCACACATATATATTTCCTCCTAAAGTTAGAATAACTAGATCTTCTAGCATTTGGCCTACCCCTTTGTGTCTTTAAGAGTAGGCCTATAGACCATGCAGCCTCTGAACCATCCGCCGATTATTCGATGGGTCCAGTCCTCGTCACCTATTCCTAGGCCTGGCGCTATCCCTAATGAATTTCATTAAATTAGAAGATCCCTTCCATTTTATACTAAGTTTTTTTATCTTGTCAATCAATTACCATAAAGCGCATAAATAGACACAAGGGTGTGAGCAAAGGCGTCCAGAAAGGGATGACTGGAGGCAAAGCGGATAAGAGCGGCCGCAAGCCGATCGTTCCACTCTGCTGAAGTCACTCCCTTTCTGCCTTTGCGAACCCGACTAGGATGTGGGACGCGCGGTTAGCTTCCTTTCACTGGAGCAAGTCACCAGAGCAGTCTCACAGACTGCGGCGGAGACTTGTGAAGTGACAAGGAAGCTGCGCGACCGAACCCGACTAAACAGGGTGTGAGCAAAGGCGTCCAGAAAGGGATGACTGGAGGCAAAGAGGATAAGAGCGGCTGCAAGCCGATCGTTCCACTTTGCTGAAGTCACTCCCTTTCTGCCTTTGCGAACCCGACTAAGGCTGTGTGCCCCGGCTAGCTTTGATATTTAACCACAATAAAAAAAGGCTGGAATCTTAGTTCCAACCTCTTCTTTCATATCTACTAAGCCTTTAAATCCTGGATACGGTCCAGTGTTGCTTGGAGTTTTTCTTGGTATTGCTCACCTTTTTCGCGTTCTTTAGCCACGACAGCTTCAGGCGCATTGTTGACAAAGCCTTGGTTGGCGAGTTTTTTCTCAACCCGAGCGACTTCATCCCGCCATTTATCAGCTTCTTTTTCTAAGCGACTAATTTCTTCTTCTAAGTTTAAGAATCCGGCTAAGGGGAGGTAAACTTCCCCTGCATCGAAGAAGAGGGTCATTGCCTTATCTGGCACTTGCAGATCCGTCCCGATGGTCAGATGGTCAGGATTCAGGAAGCGGTCGAGGTAGGCCCCATTGGCTTCTAACATCTCCTGGGTCTCCTGACTATCGGCCTTTATGAGGATATCAATGGCCTTAGAAGGCGCAACATTATTCTCATTACGGGCATTGCGGACGGAACGGATAAGACTAATTAAGGCCTCCATTTGCTTGGCAGCTTCTTTATCCATTTGTTGGCTTTGGACCTTAGGATAAGCTGCGGTCACGATGCTGTCACCTTCATGAGGGACATTTTGCCAGATTTCTTCAGTAACAAAAGGCATAATGGGGTGGAGCAAGCGCAAGATTTGGTCGAGGGCATAAGCGAGAACAGACCGCGTCGTTAACTTAGCGGCTTGGTCATCACCGTTTAGAACTTCCTTACTCATTTCAATATACCAGTCACAGAAGTCATCCCAGATGAAGTGGTAGAGCGAACGACCAGCTTCACCAAATTCGAATTTATCAAAGTTCCGACTAACTTTCTCAATCGTTTCATTCAGACGGGTCAGCAGCCACTTATCAACGATATTGTTTACTTGGCTCAAATCGATTTCTTCATAGCTGAGCCCATCCAGGTTCATGAGCGCATAGCGGCTAGCATTCCAAATCTTATTGATAAAGTTCCAAGCAGCTTCTAATTTTTCTGGATAGTAGCGGATGTCTTGGCCTGGTGTAGACCCGGTTGCCAGGAACCAGCGGAGCGCATCTGCCCCGTATTTGTCCACAACATCCATGGGGTCAACCCCATTACCCAGAGACTTAGACATCTTGCGACCTTCCGCATCACGGATAAGACCATGGATCAAAACATTCTGGAAGGGACGACGACCGGTAAATTCTAGGGATTGGAAGATCATCCGACTCACCCAGAAGAAAATAATATCATAGCCCGTTACCAGGGTATTGGTTGGGAAGTAACGCTTAAAGTCAGCTGCCTGCTCATCGGGCCAGCCCATGGTAGAGAACGGCCAGAGGGCACTAGAGAACCAGGTATCGAGAACGTCCTCATCCTGGGTCCAGTTCTCTTCGTCAGCAGGGGCTTCCATGCCCACATAAATTTCGCCTGTCTCCTTATGGTACCAAGCAGGAATCTGATGACCCCACCAGAGTTGGCGTGAAATCACCCAGTCGTGGACATTCTCCATCCATGAGCTGAAGGTTTGTTCAAAGCGTGGGGGATAAAAGTCCACCCGGTCTTCCGTCTTTTGATTGGCCAAGGCCTTCTCAGCTAGCGGTGCCATCTTAACAAACCACTGGGTAGATAAACGTGGCTCAACCACGGCATCAGAACGTTCGGAATGCCCAACACTGTGGACCATTTCTTCAATTTCAACCAGGCTGCCGTCAGCTTTGAGGTCTTCAACAATGGCTTTGCGGCAGTCTTCCCGGGTCATGCCCTGGTATTTGCCCGCTTTTTCATTCATGGTACCGTCAGCATTCATGACATTGATGCGTTCAAGCTGGTGGCGGTTACCGACGGCGAAGTCGTTAGGATCGTGGGCTGGGGTAATCTTAACCACCCCTGTCCCAAATTCACGGTCGACATAGCTATCTGCGATCACAGGAATTTCACGGCCGACTAAGGGGAGGATGACAGTCTTACCAATATAGTCTTGGTAGCGTTCATCATCAGGATGGACAGCTACTGCGGTATCTCCGAGCATCGTTTCAGGGCGGGTGGTTGCAAGGCGTAAGCTGCCTGACCCATCAGCCAAGGGGTATTCCAAGTGGTAGAAGGCCCCCGCATCATCCTTGTAGACTACTTCAATATCAGAAAGAGCCGTCTGAAAGACAGGGTCCCAGTTAATAATGTATTCCCCGCGGTAGATTAAGCCCTTCTCATAGAGAGTCACGAAGACTTTACGAACCGCTTCAGATAGGCCCTCATCCAGGGTAAAACGTTCCCGGTCATAATCTACCGAAATCCCCATCTTAGCCCACTGCTTGCGGATCGTTTCGGCATATTCTTCCTTCCACTCCCAGGTTTTCTCAATAAAGGCTTCCCGTCCCAGATCATAGCGGGAAACATTCTCTTCCTCACGCAGCTTCTGTTCCACCTTGGCCTGGGTAGCGATACCCGCATGGTCCATACCAGGCAACCAGAGCGTGTCATAGCCTTGCATCCGTTTCTGGCGGATAATCATATCCTGGAGCGTCACATCCCAAGCATGGCCCAAGTGGAGCTTACCCGTCACATTTGGTGGTGGAATCACAATCGAATAAGCTTCCACATCAGGATTCGCATTGGGCTCAAAGACCTTAGCGTCTAGCCACTGGTCATAGCGCCCAGCCTCAACCTCATTGGGCTGGTACTTCGTTGGCATATCAATTTCTTGCATTAGAGACTTCCTTTCTTCATTTGTCGTATCTTCAGCTAGCAGACCGAGCACTTCATAAATAAAAACACCCCATCCCCGAGAGGGATAGGGTGTAAGTTTACACGGTGCCACCTAATTTTTAAACTCGAAGATAACGGCCTTAAACCGGACAAAATGTCAGTTTGCAAGCTACACCCTAAAGATCTGCCATGGGTTTCCCACCAACTCCCACTCGCTTGGGACAGATGATTTTAAGGCCTCTTGCGCATTACTTTTTTATTTATCACTAGATAAAATTGTAACAGTTTTTTAGCCTTTTGGCAATTCCTCTTTCCAAGCTTGAGCTAAGTTAGCCGAACGCTTGGGCAACTTGGAGACTGCAGGATGGCCTTGGACATAGAAGCGTAAGTGCTTATCGGTCCATTCCCCCTTGTTAGGGATGCCAATACGGGGAGAAGAGACAATCTGACCTGGATAGCGTCGTTGGCCTAAGTCCAAGTGCAAGGGACCTTCTAAGACAGATGTCCCATAGTCTCTTGCCTTATTGACCGCCAGAGCTTGGCAAAGTTTACCTGGCCCATTCGCTAATTCCCAGCCAGATTTCTGCCGGCGCTCGGCCATGATCTCCTGCCCTTCCGCTGGTTCCAAGGCGCGAATGAGGACCCCCTGCGGCAGGCTAGCAGACTGAGTAATCATATTTAGGCATAATTGACCATGGATATTATAGATATAGAAGATCCCTGCCTCATGATAGAAAGCTTCGGTTCGCGGCGTCCGCTTGCCTCCATATACATGGGCTGCCCGATCATTATGGCCGAGGTAAGCTTCTGTCTCCACAATCCATCCCGCTGTCCTTCCCTCGTCTAGGTCGCTAACCAATAAGCAACCGAGTAGGTGCTTAGCAATATCAATGGTTGTTAAGTCTGGGTCTTTAAAAAAGGCGACTTCTCCCATTAATGATCCTGGCGCTTGGTACGCCCGTCCCACTCTCTAAAACCTCCTTGGAGGATATAGAGATCTGTAAAGCCAGCCTTGTAAAATTTAGCCGCTGCCCGGCCAGCTAAAGCTACCCCATCATCATAGAGATAGATTGGTTGACTCTTGTTGAAACCTGGAATCCCTTGTTGGAGGCTGGAATAGGGAACATTCCGGGCGCCTGTAATATGGGCTGAGCGGAATTCATTGGCCTCGCGGACATCGACTATTTGAGCCTGGCGCATCCCTGCTTCAAAATCCTCCTGGGATAGGGTCGTTGCCACCTGCTTGCGTTGCCACCACTGGTAGGCAAGGTAGAGCCCGTAAGCCAGGATAATTGCGATTAAAATGTATAAAATAATATTTTGATTCATTGTATCTTACTCCTTTAGATCATTTTGGATAAGGGAAGCGGCCCCAATCATGCCGGCATCATTGCCGAGACTAGCAAGTTTGAGGTCGATGCTATCTTTAATCCCAGGATAGAGGCCGGCTTCCAGGGCTGGTTTTAAGTTTTTGATTAAATAATTGCCAGCCTGGGCTACCCCACCGCCCAGAAGAATACATTGGGGATGGATAGTATTTGCAATCTGGCTTAAGCACCGGCCCAGATAAGTCAGGCACTCTTCAACAACCGCTTGGGCAAAAGCATCCTTAGCCATCGCTTTGTCAAAAATTAACTTGGCATCAATTCGGTCAGGATGGGCTTGAACAAAGCTCTTAAAGGAAGTTTCAGCTGTGTCTTCCTGCTTAGACCGGGCCAGAGCCGTTTGACGGAAACCCGTTGCAGAAGCGATGGTTTCAATACAGCCCCGGTTGCCACAGCTACAGCGGAAGCCTTCGGGATTAGCCTGGATATGACCAATCTCGCCGGCATTACCAGCGCCAATTAGCAAGTGATCATCGACAATCAAGCCACCGCCAATGCCTGTGCCCAGGGTAACTAATAGAAGGTTTTGGTAGTCTTTCCCAGCTCCCTTGGCACGCTCACCAAGGGTTGCCACATTCGCATCATTTTCTAGCTTAACGGTCACGTCTGGGAAAGCTTCCTGGAAAGGCCCTCTGATATCTTGAGACTTGGCCCAACCCAGGTTGAAGGCCCCTGCGACTCTTCCAGCCTGGCGGTCGATACTCCCTGGGGTCCCCATGCCAATACCAATGAGATCATTAGCCGACACATTCCGCGCTTGGAGTTCACTTTGAATGGATGCAATCAGGTCAGGAACAATTTGCCGACCGCCGTCCTTGGCATCCGTAGCCGTTTGCCAACGGCCGACTTCCTCCAGTTCTTGGTCGAACAAGCCTATTTTAGCAGAAGTCCCTCCCAAATCAATTCCAATAATATATTCAGTCATTTGAATATCCTCCTCTTTCTAGACTAACTAAAATAATAGCTGGTAAATGCCTTGATTCGCCATAATGACATAAGCGATGACCAGGTATAGACCTAAAGCTAAGACAACCTGCCAAACTTTTATTTCATTTCGATTCTGGGCGAAAATAAAGCTAGCTAAGAGGCCACCGAGCGCCCCTCCAAGATGGCCTGCCAAATCCACATTAGAAGCTAGCAAGTTCAGAACAATATTCATAATAATAAGTGTCTTGTAAGTTCGGCCCAGGGCTTCGTAATAGGGGTTATTTGGGTGCAAGTAAGCCTTGACAATAAAGAAAGCAAAGAGACCAAACAAGGCTGTTGATGCCCCGGCTGAAATTGCATCCGAGAACTGATAACTCATGAGATTTCCCATCAGCCCTGAAAGCAAATAAATCGCTAAAAACCGCCAGTGGCCGACGATATTTTCCACCATGGGCCCCAAGTAGTAGAGGGTAATCGAGTTAAAAAGCAAGTGAGTCAAACCAATATGGATAAAGATAGGGGTCAGCAAGCGCCAATATTGGCCAGCTGCGATCAGAGCATTGACTTTGGCGCCAAATAATATTAATAAATCTGCACGCTGGCTCCCACCTAAGCCGGTCATTACTAACCAAATAATAATTTGAATAGCGAGCAAACTATAGCTCACAAAGGGTAACTTTTGCTTCATAAAATCCTCCTTTCCCTTTAGACTTCATAGATTAATTATAGAGGAGCTTGCTAGCAAGGTAAAATAAAAAGAGGGAAAAGTCTTCTCCCTCTTTTTCGCCAAGCCTCTCACTCCAGAGAAGGCTATGGCATCCTTTGTCTTGAACTTATTTCTTAACTTCGCGGAATAAGCAGACACGTTTTAATTTTGGACTATATTTCTTTAATTCTAAACGATCAGGATTGTTACGTTTATTTTTTTCAGTTAGGTATAAACGTTCACCCTTGCATTCAGTATTTTCTAAAAGAATGTTAACGCGCATTGGACTACCTCCCATTGATTTTATTTCATTTGCTCTTTGATAGCATACCATAATATTCTAGCATATGATTTCAGACTTTGCAAAATGATTTTTATTGGTTGCTTGACTCTTGGCTGGCCTCCTGGTCGCCATCTGCTTCATTGCGAGTCGACCCCTGGCCAAAATAGGCGGCTAGGACATCATAACCCACACTCTGGGCATCCACATCTGCAGCCGAGGAAGACTTGGCTGGGATGACAATAGAGATAGCAATCCGAGGATTATCATAAGGTGCGTAAGCCACAAAGGTACTGTTAACAATCCCCCGGTCATTGGTCTCTGCTGTCCCTGTCTTAGCAGCGACAGGAACTGGGAAACCGCCAAAGAGATCATGACTCAAACCATCTGGATCGGCTACGACTGCCCGGAAGCCCTCCTGGATGGCTTGGATAGCTGCCGGGTCAACTTGCACTTCATTGAGCAAGCGAGGCTGGCTCTTATAGATTAACTGGTTAAAATTCTCTTTAGCATCCGGGCTGGTGTCGGTCTTTTCGATAGATTTCATCAGATGAGGTGCATAACGTTTACCCCCATTAGCAATCGTTGCCACATATTGGTTGAGCTGCATCGGGGTATAGGTATCGAACTGTCCAAATGACATATCCAAGTAATTACCTGGTGCCGCATCGCCGCCATTTAGGCCGGTTGATTCATTCTGTAAGTCGATGCCTGTTTCAACGCCCAGACCAAACTGAGCATAGACATGGCGCAACTTATTCCCTAGGTTAGGGTCAAGGTCAACCAGGGACATGCCATCTGTATATTCCGGCATCCCGCCGATTGCCATAGCCACGCGAATCATATAAACGTTACTGGAAACAGCTAGGGCCTTGCGGTCATCCAAGACCACCCGGCGACTTGGATCAAAGGCATGCCACCAGGACGCCTTAATCGGTGTGCCAGAGAAATTCATTGCCTGGTCGACAAAGGTATTATCGGCTCCTGGCTCAAGAACATCATAATAGTAGCCCGCTGCAATGGTAGCTCCCTTCACGGTTGACCCCATTTCAAAGGAGGCATTAATCGTTCCTAGGGCATCGTCATAGAGCTTGCCATCTTCACCCCGTCGTTTTCCCCCCAAGGCGAGGACTTCGCCATTGCGTGGGTCAGTCGCTACCACATAGATCTGGTTATTCTCCCCAGTTGACTTGTTTTCTAAATAGTCTTCGGCGATGGCTTCGACTTGTTTTTGCAGATTGGTATCGATCGTTAGACGGAGGGTATTACCGATATCACCGGAATATTTTTGCCGGTTTTGGACCAATTCCCCATTCTGGTTGACTTCAGTCTCATACTTAGCCTTGGCCCCTCTCAAGTCGGCTTCATACATCTCTTCCAGATAGGATTGGCCGACCCGGTCATTGCGGGCATAGCCCTTAGCAAGATAGCGGTTGGCCCGGTGGCTCGGTAAGCCTTCCTTCTCTGTCGTGACAGAGCCTAAGACACTGCGCAGAAGGTCCTTCTCAGGATAAACCCGCTTCCAATCGATGGTAGTCGTTACCCCAGGCAAGTCGGCACTATGCTCACTAACACGGGCCACTTCTTCATTGGTGACATTCTCATGCTTGATCAGAGTCGTACTGAAGGCATAAGCACTATTCATCTGCTTGTAGATAGCAGCCGCTTCCTTATCTTGGTCAGATAATTTATCCAGATCTTCTGACTGAATATGATTGAGCTGGGCATCATAGAGCTGCCCGCCTTTTAGGCGTTTCTCCTCACTGCTTAAGCGGTCATTCAGTTCGTCTTCGTGGCTCGCTGCCCAATAGTCTTTCAGGTCGCGCTCGGTTAAGGTTTCCGTATCCATTTCAATGAAGTCAGCTAAGCGACGGGCTGTCTTAGCCATATCTTCCCCACTGGTATTCTTACCCCGTGTATAGCCGATTGCCTGTAAGCCTTCATTATCCACTAATTTATGGCCATCACGGTCGACAATATAACCCCGAGGAACACCCTCTTTAGCCACATTCGTTTCGGTTAAATGGACTAATTCTTCGAAGGTTTGACCATTGACTAATTGCAAATAGCCCAAACGGAAGATCAAGAGGGCAAATCCAGCAAAAACTAGGACCAACAAAATATTTAAACGGTTTAAATAACGATCCCAGTGCGTTTCTTTGCGCTTGACTTGCTGCTTGTCCAATTCTTCACCTTCTTTCAGACATTTATTATAGCAAATGGACCGTTTGAATGAAAGCCGCAGGGCTGATTTTTATCTTAAGCTTAAAGGATAAAAGGGCTTGGCTATTTAAGCAGGGTATATTAAGATAAGTGGAAGACAAGATTTCAAAAGGAGGCTCCCTATGAAGGCTATCAGCCACTACTACCTGACCCTGAGAGAAAAGATCCACCAGCATCCCTTAGCCTGGGCCCTGCTGGCAAGCTTTGCCTTACCCTTCACTATCCTTATGCTCTTTTATTTCTTAGGCTTAGATCTCTTTCCTTTTGGCGATGGTAGCCTCTACACCGTCGATTTAGGCCAGCAGTATATTGATTTTTATGCCTATTACCGCAATGTTCTCCTGGGCCAATGGGGCCAGGCCCTCTATAGCTTCCAGAAGGCCTTGGGCGGTGAAATGGTAGGGACCTGGTCTTATTATTTAATGAGCCCCTACCTTCTCATCTTACTTCTTTTTCCCCAGTCGTGGATGACCCTGGCTGTCGCTTTGATCATTGCAGCAAAAATTGCTACGGCTGGTGGGACTTTCCAATACTTGCTCGGCCGCCTGTATGGAGATGTTTCTTGGCGGTCCCTCGCCTTCTCCTTCGCCTACGCCTTGATTGGCTATGTCTCGGCCAACCATTTAAATGTCATGTGGCTGGACGGCTATGCCTTCCTGCCCTTGGTCATCTATGGTTTAGAACGGCTCTTGAAGCATGGCAGCTGGCCCGTCTATATCTTGAGCTTGGCCTATATCCTTATCAGCAATTATTATATGGGCTATATGGTTTGCCTCTTCTTAATCCTCTATATGGTCTATGCTCTCATCCGAGACTTCCACAAGACTAACTGGCAGGCTAGCCTGAAACAAGTCTGGCGCTTTAGCTGGACTTCACTGGCTGCAGCTGGCCTCTCTGCCCTGGTTCTCCTCCCAACCTACCAAGCCCTCAGCCTCAGCAAGGGCACCTATGCCAGTGAAGTGAACTGGACCTGGGAATTAGCCTACCCCATCCAAGATCTCCTAAGCAAATTCTACCTAGCTCCCTTCAACTTTGACCAGATGCCTGAGGGCCTACCGAATGTATATATCGGGAGTTTGGGGCTCATCGCTCTTGGCCTCTACTTCACCCAGAAGAAGGTCTCTCGCCAAGAAAAGTGGGGAGCCGGCCTCGTCCTCCTCTTACTCGTCCTATCCATGAATATTCAAGCCGTAAATATTATTTGGCATGGTTTCCAACCCCCCATTTGGTATCCCTACCGCTTCAGCTTTGTCTTTAGCTTCTTTTGTCTCTTCCTAGGCTACCGGGGCTACCGGCTCCTACAGAGCTTCAAGTTGAAGACTGCCCTCATCTTCTTGGCTCTATTCACCGCTTCCACTGTCTATGTGCTCAGCCAAAGCAAGCGTTTTGACTACCTTGAGGGCAGCCATGTCCTAGCTAGCTTTGTGCTTTTTATCCTCTTTAGCCTGGCCCTCTTCTTCATAGAAGGCCGGCCCCGTTGGTCAACTTTCTTGATCTACCTGCTCACCGTCATTGAATTATCTGCCAACAGCTGTTTGACCTTGTCATCGATTTCCTATCTCAGCCATTCTGAAGTCGCTGACTATGAGCTTTTAACAAAAGACTTTATAGAAGAAATAAAACCTGACCACGATGACTTCTACCGCATCAGTAAACTCTTCCAGCGAACTAAGAACGACCCCATGCAGCTCAACTACTACGGCCTCAGCCACTTTAATTCAACCATCGAAAAAGCAAGCACCGAACTCTACCGTTATCTAGGCCTGCCTAGTAGCGAGGGTTTCGTCGCCTATAACAACGGAAGTTTAGTCACCGATGCCTTCTTCGGCGCCCGTTACATCGTCGAAAGTAAGCCACAACCTTCAGATGATGGGACGCAGCAGATTCACCTCCAAGCCGCCAGCAACCGGCCAGACACCAAGCTCTATCCCCTCGTCCAATCTGATCCCCATCTTATGGCTTACGAAAATGACAATGCCCTCCCCCTAGCCTATAGCCTGCCTGAGGATATTTTTGATATTCAAGTTCACAACGCCTACCCTATCTTGCTTCAAGACCAGCTCCTCCAAGTCGCCAACCGCCAGGATGTGACGGACTACTACCAATATTTCCAAGTAGCGAGTTTTGCTGGGCTGACATTAGACCAGGTCGAAAGTGCTGACGCCAAGCAAATTAATACCCACTACCGGCGAAGTCAGGATAAAGGTGATGCCTGGATCCACTTCGACATTCAGGTGAACTCAAACGATTCCTACTATTTGACTGTCCCAGGCCAGCTAAGTGAAGATGACGTGGCCTTCTACCTAGATGGCGAGGCTATGCCCTATGAAAAGAGCTTTAACAGTGTCCAAGTCTATAATATAGCAGCCAACGAAGCCGGGCAAAGGCACCACTTCTCCATTAAACTGCTGGCTGATGACATCGACTTAAACAATGTCAATCTTTACCGCCTAAATCCAGAACTGGTCCAAGGAACAAGCAGCCAAGTCCAGGACATAGCCCTAGACATCGACAAATTCTCGAACCGACGAATCGAAGGCCAGGTTGAAAATCAGGAAGACCAGGATTGGCTCGTCTTCAGCTTTCCTTACAATCAAAACTGGACCTTCACTGTTGATGGCGAAGCGGTCGACAGCCGGCCCGTCCTAGATGGTGGATTCACTGCCATCCCTCTCGGAAAGGCCGGCAAGCACCAGGTCAAGCTGAGCTTCTGGCCAAGTGCCCTGACCGGTGGCCTTGCCCTATCAGCGACAACAGCGGCTGGCCTCTTCACCCTCTACCGCAAAGAAAAGAAAGACCAGGATAAAGCCTAAAAAGTCGCTGAGTTCTCTAGGCTAAGATAACTCAGCGACTTTTGCTTTAGCCTTTTAATCCAAATGGATGCAAGTTCTTAGTCAAAGCTAACCTGCCAGTCCGAACCTGCTTGCTTAGCCTCTAGGCACTTGGCCAAGTGGTCAGCGGAAGTCCGGTAGATTGATAAATCTGGTAAATCATCCAGAGCAAAGAAGGCACAGTCAGACGTTTCACTATTCGCCTGAAAATCCAAAGTCTCCAGCTGACATTCAACAAATACCTTAACCACAGTGAAAAAGGTATCATTAGCATGGCTTGTCTCGATAAAGAGCAAGCGGTCAGCATGGACCTTAGCTCCAGCTTCTTCCAGAGACTCCTTTTCACAGTTAGAGGCCAGGCTTTCCGTAATATCCATCCAGCCTCCTGGCAGGGCCCACTGTTGGTTTCTTTCCTTAACTAAGAGGATCTTATCCCCCTGCCAGATCACAGCCCGGGTATCGATTTTAGGGGTTTGGTAACCCTCCTCTTGACTGAAGACCATAGCAATCTCTTCCGCCGAAGCATCCGTCAGCTGGTCAAACATCTCATGTGAAATCGCCCGTATGCGTTCATAGCGTTCTAAATCAAAAGCATTCTCGGTGTAATAGCAGCCAGCCTGGGCTAGTGCTTGGAGCTCTTTGGCCCATTTCATCCAATTTGACATCTAATCCCTCCTCGACTTAATTATAAAGGAAGCAGGGACTAGACAAAAGGAGCTAAACAAAAAAGAAGCTGGGTCGTCGCCCAACTCCTTAAGCTAGCCGTCAACTATTTAGCGGCTGCGTATAATTCATTCACATAGTCCCAATTCACTAGATGCCAGAAAGCATCAATATAGTCTGCACGGACATTGCGATACTTGAGATAGTAAGCGTGTTCCCAAACATCCAAGCCGAGAACGGGTGCTTGACCATTCATAACAGGTGAGTCTTGGTTTGGTGTTGAAACAATCTTCAATTCACCTTCTTCAACGACTAACCAAGCCCAGCCTGAACCGAAGCGGCCGCTTGCTGCGCTAGCAAATTCTTCTTTGAATTGGTCAAAGGAACCAAATGTCTTGTCAATGGCTTCTTTAATTTCACCGGTCGCTTCACCACCAGCATTAGGTGCAAGCATCTTCCAAAATTCGCTATGGTTGTCGTGGCCACCCACATTATTAATGACAGCTTGGCGAATATCTTCAGGCACTTGGTCAATATTTGCTAGGATTTCTTTGGCTGTCTTATCAGCAAATTCATCATGACCTTCCAAGGCTTTATTGGCATTGGTCACATAAGTGTTGTGGTGCTTGTCATGGTGCAATTTCATTGTTTCTTCATCAATGTAAGGTTCTAAAGCATCATAAGCATAAGGTAATTCTGGTAACTCAAATGGCATATTTAACTTCCTCCTTTTTTTATTCTGCTTAAAGTGTAACAAGTCTTAAGCAAAGATTCAAAACATCCGCTCAAGGCTTTTAAATTTCGGTTAAGGCCGGAAGTTTTTTGCCAGTCTTGCTTGGATTTTGCTATACTTAATAGGAAGTACAGAAGCTAGAAAGAGGCATCATATGATAGCAACTTGGAAATTATTTATCTATAGTATCTTTAAAATTGAGCGCACCCTTCCCGCTCTGACAATGAAACTCGGCAAGAAGATAGCCTATTTGGCCCTGCTAAGCCTGGTAAGTACAGCCGCACTATTCGCCAATATTTTGCCTGTGATGGAACTGATTGAAGACAATGGCGAGCAGGTAGCCCAGTCAATCCCAGCCTTTGAAATGAAGGATGGACAGATTACTCAGTCCGAATCAGAAGGTTTCGTGAATAAGACAGACCTCATCACCTTCGCCTTCGACCCTAATGACAAAATTTCAGCCCAGGAGATGCAAGGCATTGAGCAGAAACCCAAGCTTATCATCCATGCTCAAAAAGACCATGTGACGATTGGCGCCCTCAACCAGGACTACCAGGTCGCCTACCAAGACCTCGGAAGCCAGGGCCAAGCTTTGAACCAAGCCAATAGTCAAGCCCTCATCCGCCAGCTGACGCAAATATCAGGCCTCACCCTGGTCCTCCTATTTGCTAGTTTATACCTTTCTTCCTTCTTTTATCTCGCTTTCCTAGCCCTGGTCATTAGCCTCTTTGCTCAGATTCTAAATTTGGGGACGACACTCAAGTTAAACTTTGCTCACCGCTTTAACCTTGGGCTCTTCAGTATGACCCAGCCCCTAGTTGTCTTTAGCCTAGTCAACCTCTTGGGCATCATGATTCCTTTCCAGTCGGAATTGATCATCCTCCTAGCCCTGCTCCGCTTCTGGATCATGACCTTAAGGACGCATGTGGTGCAATTAAGTGAGGAAGAGATTAAAGAAAAAATAAAAGAAATCGAAAAATATTTTAACGATAAGAATAAATAGAGAAAATCCTAAAGCAAGTCCATCTGAAGCTTGCTTTAGGATTTTTATTGATAAGCAGGAGAGTATTTGCCAGAATATTCAATTTCTAGCGAAAGGCCTACTGCTTATAGTAGTCTTTAATAATCTTCTTAATATCCTCAATGTATTGCAAGTAAGCATCGACCTCGACATATTCGTTCAAGACATGGGCCAAGTCTAAGTGTCCTGGGCCATAGATTACCATGGAGAAGTCTTGGTCGACCGCTGTAAAGTTAGAGGCGTCGGTTACTGCATTAAAGGACGTCACCTCAAGGTCTCCTAGAACTTCTAGGAAGCTTGCAAGCAGTTGGCTATCTTCAGCGGACATGACAGGCTGGCTATTCTGGGTAACTTCAACACTCACTCGGCCTTCTTCCAGCTCCTCATTTAACTCATCTATAGTTTCTTGAATCAAGGCAATGATTTGATCGTTAGAAAATTCAGGAATGGTACGAGCATTAGCTGTTGCCCGTGCTTGTTCCGGAATGGAATTGGCTTGGGTCCCGCCCGAAATGACAGTGAAGGAATTGTAAGTTTCTCCTAGCACATCATTTTGATAATCTTGACGAACTTGATCCATCTTCTCTTGGACGCGTTCGATAGCTTGGGTGAGGATCATGACCGCGTTAATTCCCTCGTCAGGTGTCGATGAATGGCTGGCCCGGCCCTGAGCGACCAGATCATAGTTGAGTGAGCCCTTGTGAGAGGTATTAATCTCTCCCGGATTCACAGGCTCACCGACAATCATAGCAGCCAAATCTTCCGTATAGCCTTGTTCAGTGATTGCTCTGGATCCTAGCATGCCAATTTCTTCACCGGCAGTTCCGATGAAGCGAATTTTGCCATCAAAGTCAAAGTCTTCCTCTTTCAATTCAATCATAGCCAAGGCTAGACCTAGTAAACCTGCCTTCATATCTGCTGTGCCTCGGCCATAAACTTTGCCATCTTCTACTTGGCCTTGGAAAGGATGGTGGTCCCAATCATCAGGATCATCAACGGCTACCACATCAAAGTGTCCCGTAAGAGCTAGAATATCCCCCTCTCCACTGCCCGATAATTCTGCAAGCAAGGATGCCCGTCCCTCTTCTTCGTGTTCGATGAGCTGGCTTTCAATCCCTACCTCTTCAAAAAGATTCTGAAAATATTGGGCAACTTCTAATTCATCCCCATTGACAGAGGCCATTTTAATAATATCCTGTAACTGTTCAATTTTTGTCTCTTTACTCATAAGTTCCTCCTTTTCTGATCATTCAGACAAACAATAACAATAAATAGCCTAGATAGCAAATAATTCGGGTCATAATATTAGAAAAAGATGAAATAACCCGAAATATTTGCATTGTTTTCTCATCGTGTTATAAAGAAGAGGAAGAATAAATATAAGGAGTGATAATGTGGATCATCAATTACCACTAAGCATTTTGTCTTGGTTGGTTGCAATTCTACCCATGATAACTTTAATTATAACTTTGGTCGTCCTGCAATGGTCGGCCATCCGGTCAGCCATTATCAGTTTAATCGTTGGCTTAGTAACCGCCTACTTTGTCTTTGAAACGCCACTCTATGGCCTCACGGTTTCTCTGGCTCAGGGAGCCTGGGATGCTTTGGAAGTCGTCTTGGTGATTTGGACCGCCCTCCTTTTCTACCAGCTCTGCCGCCATGCTGGGGCCTTTGTAGCAATCAAAGAAGGGATTACGGCTATCAGCCATAATTACTTATACCTGATTTTAATCTTTGGCTGGGTCTTCACTTCCCTCCTCCAAGGCGTCACAGGTTTCGGTGCTCCCATGGCAATCGTTGCGCCGATCCTGATTGGCATTGGCGTTAAGCCAGCCTATGCCGTTTTAATCACTTTGACCTCTTCATCCTGGTCGAACTTATTTGGCTCCTTGGGGGTTGCTTGGACAACCACTTTAGGACTTGTCCAACTCGAAAATGAAAGCTTAAGCTTACTCTATACCTCCATCCTATTATGGATAGCCGCTCTCATCGGAGGCTTGTTTACCGCTTGGCTTTATGGGAAGTGGCAAGCCATTAAAGAAGGCCTGCCAGCCATCCTGATTATTTCCACAATTTACGGTGGCGGCCAGTTGCTTGCCACCCAGGTCGAAGCTACCATTGGCGTTGTTTTGCCGGGGATTATTGCCATGGGAGCTATGGTCGCCCTAGCGAAATGGGACCGCTACAAGGAAGCATCTGACCACTTGGATCCTAGCCAATCCCCTATTATGCAAGATAATTTTGATGGAGGAGCAAGTGACCAAGAGAACTGGGGCAATTTGAGCTTGAACCAGGCCTTTGCTCCCTTCTATCTGCTCATTGCCTTATCTATTATCATGCTAGGAATTCCGACCATTTCGAATTGGATCTCAAGTTTTGAATTTTCCCTACTTTCATATGAGAGCTTTGCAACGGGTTACCAATTTGTAACCGAAGGCAGCTCGGCCTACTCACCTTTTGCGCCCTTAACCTCACCAGCTGTTTATCTATTAGCCAGTAGTTTGTTTGCCTATCTCTATTACCGAGCTAAAGGAAGCTATGATCACGCAGAAAACTTAGGGGCTTCACTTGGTCAAGATGTTTGGGCAGACGCCCTTACCCCAACTATTTCTACCATCGGCTTCCTCATGGTTTCTAAGTTATTGGTTAACTCAGGCCAAAATACCGTCATTGCCCTGGGCATTGCTGCCGTTTCAACGCCCCTCATCTATGCTGCCATTGCCCCCTTGATTGGGATCTTCTCTTCATTTATGACTTCTTCAACCACCTCGGGGAATATTCTCTTTATCCCCATCCACCAGTCGGTTGTCCAAGCTATGCCCCAGTTAAGCATTCATCAACTGGTGGCCAGTCAATCCGCTGGAGCCTCTGTCGGCAATGCCATTGGCCCTTCCAATGTCGTCCTAGGTGCGTCAACAGCTAATGCCGAAGAAGATACGGGATTAATTTATAAATGGGGAATTGTCTTCTCCCTCTTTGTTGGTTTATTTATGGCTATCTTTGCAGTGATAATGTACCTCTACCTAGCAAGCTAGACCATAGCTCGCTTAATAACCGCCTCTCAGTTATGCTGAAAGGCGTTTTTTCTAGTAGATATTAAATCCCCCTAAAGCAGAAAGCCATTTGGCTAGTCTACTTTAGGGGGGATAATTTTTATTTATTAAAAAGAGTTCCGGTCCTTATTCGCCTTACGCTGGGCTCTGAGCTGCTTGCGTCGCTTCTCCCGCGCCTTGGTGGACTTATGTTTTTTAATTTGCCGGTCTAATTTCTTCTTATAACCTGGTTTGACTTTCTTTCGCTTATTCTTGGCAATCATCCCTTGAACAGTATGGTCTGTTTCTTCTTGGTGTTGGGCCTTTCTCTGGCGTCTTTGGTCATGGTGGTTAACATCCCGCCATTCACCATCTTTCAGGTCCTTGACCTCAAAACGGATACCCTTCTTTTCCAACCATTCAACAGCTGGCTGTTGGTCTGGCTCATAGAAGGTGATGGCAGTGCCAGGAAGCCCCTGGCGGCCAGTCCGACCTACCCGGTGGATAAAGAATTCCAATTCATGGGGGATTTCATAATTCACCACATGGGAGACCCCATCGATATCAATGCCCCGGGCAGCCAGATCTGTTGCTACCACATATTGGAAGTCGAGTTGTTGGATCTGGCGCATGACACGACGGCGGTCGCGAGCCGACATATTGCCGTGGATCTTAGCCACAGACAAGCCCCGTTGACGTAAGTCTTCATAGACCTGGTCTACTTTGTCAATGGTATTCGCAAAGACCAGGGCCAGATAAGGTTGGCCCACGGTGAGCGCTTCATAGAGCAAGTCTTCCCGCTGGCGTCCACGCACAGGCAAGAGGATATTACGGATAGTCGGCGAGATCAAGCGTTCATTCTCGATTGTCACCCATTCCGGTGCTGCCATATACTTTCTGAGGAAGGGATGGAGTTTTTCTGGAATGGTTGCCGAGAAGACATACATGTGGAGGTCTTCTGGCATCCGGCTAGCAATTTGGTCCACTGTCTCCAGGAAGCCCATATCTAGGGTCATATCCGCTTCATCCACAACAAAGTGCTGGCAGTAGTGGAGGTTAACCAATTGCTGTTGGACCAGGTCGAGGATCCTACCAGGGGTCCCCACAATCACATGGGGGACGTGGTGGGATAAGCGTTCAGCCTGGCGCTTGGTATCTGTGCCTCCAAAGGCCCTTTCAATTCGCAAGTCAAAGGGGGCAAACTGGCTAATTTGACTGGCATTCTTGTAGAGCTGTTCACCTAATTCACGACTTGGGGCAGTAATGACCACTTGTGTTCGGTCTTTATCCTCAATCTTATCCAAAAGCGGGAGAAGGAAAGCATGGGACTTTCCTGACCCCGTTTGGCTCTGTGCCACCAAACTCTTGTTGGCCTGGACCAGGGGAATCACTTCTTCTTGGATGGGTGTTGGCTCATAGAAGCCGAGGTCCTCAATCGCTTCCTCAATAAAAGGGGAAAATTCATAGTCTGAAAATGTCATCGTAGACTCCTTTCGCGCTTGCTAAGATGGACTTAGCTTGTCTTCTCTATAATTGCGGGCAGCCACATGGAGCGCATCGACTAGCCTGGCTTGGTCGGCTGCCGAAGCAATGCTGGCCCCACTCGCCTTGGGATGGCCGCCCCCATCGAAAGCCTGGGCGACGGTATTAATGCTTGGCCCCTTGGAACGGATCCGACAGCGATAGGTCCCATCCTCTTGTTCAACAAAGATTACCCAGGCTAGGACACCATGAAATTGCCCAGGTAATTGCACAATCGAGTGGCTTTCCGCCTCCGTTAAACCGAGTTCACGGAGTGTCGCTTGACTCAAGCTCACACTCGCCACGAGTCCATCCTGGCTTCGTTCCGTATGGTCCAAGACATAAGCCTGGAGACCGGCCTGGCCAGGTGAAATTTCCATGGCAGCCTGCATTAATTGACTCGCTGGAAAGTCATAGGCCAAGAGCTTACCAGCAATAGACAAAGTCTCCGGGCTAGTATTATCGAAGAGGAAACGGCCAGTATCTCCTACAATGCCCAAAAAGAAATTCTGAGCCGCCTGATCGGTCATTTGCAAGCTATTTTTGGCATCTAAAACCGTTCCTGCCCAAATTTCTGAACAAGAACTTGCTGACGTATCGACATAAGAGAGGTCGCCGTAAGGCTCATTGTTGGGATGGTGGTCAACCTTGACTAAGCGGTCCCCTGAAGCATAGCGGTCATCATCGATCCGGCCTGTATTCGCCGTATCATTGACAATAACTAAGGCTTGCTGGTAGCTTTCATCACTGATTTGGTCCATGCGGGCGAACTGAGCCAGTGAGGGCTCATCCTGACCAACAGCATAGATGGCTTTATTGGGATAAGTCGCTTCCAGCACCGCCTTTAAGCCGAGTTGTGACCCGAGAGCATCGGGATCTGGCCGCTGGTGGCGGTGGATAATTATCGTGTCATAGGCTTCAATAGCTTGTAAAATTTCTTCCATAAAGAATCTACTCCTTCATATCCAAGGGAATTTGCATGGTTAAAGTAGCCTTGGCCATCAGCTGCTGGCCATGGTAAACATGGACTTCAACATAGGCATGGCGTCGGCCCAAGGTCAAGATGCGGGGATGGATTTCCAAGGTACTATTCAGTTGCACCAGTCGCAAGTTGAGAAAATTTACACTTTCAATAATGGCTGTTTTTTGGACGACATCGGCAAAGTAGTGCTCAACCACTAATTGGATCACGCCCAACAGCAGTCCCGTTGATAGGGTGCCTAACTGGTTGGACATAGTGGCATCTGAAAGCATCCGGTAGCGGGGATTTTCCAGGCTATTATCGAGGCATTCTAACTTCTCTTCAAGCATAGACTCCAAACGACTATTGCGGTTGACCTGGTGCTGCTTATATTCTAGAGTCCGCAAGACATCTTGACGGGAAACAATCCCCAAGAGACGGTTGCTATCGTCCACTACCGGCAGGAGCTCCAGGCCATCCCATACCATCATGTGAGTGACACTAACCACACTCATAGAGAGCTTGGCTACCAAGGGATCGCCTGTCATGCAGGATTCAATGATTTCCTGGTTATCTCGACCAAGGAGGTCTTTAGCCGTGACAATCCCCTGCAATTCATGGTCCTTATTAACGACAGGGAAGCGGCTGTGGCTCGTTTTCTCATTGAGCTTGCGGTAGTCCTCGACATGGCTATCCGTAAAAAGATAGAAGGTCTTCTCAAAGGGAATAAAAATATCTTCAACTAAGACAATATCTTGCTGGATGGCCCGCTCAATCATGGCCTTATTGATGACCGTGGCGGTGGAATAGGTATCGAAGGCTACGCTCATAATAGGAATCTGCTTCTGGTTGGCCAGGTCAATATTAGCTTGGGAGGGTTGGAAGCCCCCGGTGATCAGGACGGCCATGCCATGCTCTAGGGCTACTCGCTGAATATCTTCCCGGTCCCCGACAATCATCAGGGCTTCAGGCCTGAGATAAGTCATGACTGCTTCCTCCTGCATAGCCCCTATAATGAATTTTGTGATTTCACCATCCAGACCCCTTTCCCCCCCATGGACCGTACAATCCGTCAAACGAACAATTTCACGGATTGTGAGCCGCTTGGTCTGATCATAGTCATAAGGTTCAATTCGAACCGTCCCTACCCGCTCCACCGTGCGAACAAGGTTTTGGTTTTCTGCCTCTTTGATTGCGCGATAGGCGGTACCATCGGATACCTTCAAATCACGAGCAATGCGCCGCACTGAAATCTTGGTATCAATCGGCAAATCACGAATATAATTCAATATTTGCTCATGCTTAGTCGTCATCTGTCTTCTCCTTTTTCTTTCCTTGCTTTTCTGGAGTTGGCGGCTTAAGGGGCAGGCTCAGGTTTTCAAAATCTTGGGCAGTGAGTTCGGACAAGCCCACCCCCAATAAACGGATTCCTTGGTCAACCTGGCCGTATTCCTCCCATAAGTCTTCAGCATGGAAGGCAATCTCTTCCGCATCATAGATAGGACGCTGTAAGGACCGCTGCCGGGTCATCGTAGCAAAATCTGGATAACGGAATTTGAGGGTCACCACCAGGCCGTGGAGTCCCTTGTCTTCAGCTGATTGGCTCACTTCAGCAGCTAGTCGTTGGAGCTGCTGGCGAACTTCATCATCATGGTAGAGGAAGGGATAGAGGGTGGTCTCCTTACTAATGGACTTCCGCTGACGTTTAACCCGGACGGGCCGGTCGTCCACCCCCCGAACCCGTTCATAGATCCGCAAGCCTAACTTGCCAAAGATTTCCAGGCATTCTTCCTGACTCAGGGCCCTCAAATCACTGCCCTGATGGACCCCACGTGCATGTAAGCGCTCGGCAGACTTCTTACCAATCCCATAAAAATCATCAACAGGCAGCTGGTCCAAAAAGGCCAAAGCCCGCTTAGGTGTAATGACAGTCATGCCCCCAGGTTTCCGGTAATCCGAAGCCAGCTTAGCGAGAAACTTATTATAGGATACCCCAATACTAGCGGTCAGCCGGAGCTCCTGGTAGATCGTCTCTTGGATATCCCGGGCCAGGTACATGGCATAGGGTTGCTTGACCTTATTCTCCGTCACATCGAGGAAGGCTTCATCGATCGACAAGGGCTCGATTAAGTCGGTATAGCGGGAGAAAATTTCCCGTACTTGAGCCGATACTTCCCGGTAGTAACTGTGGCGGGCAGGAACGAAGATGGCTTGGGGACAGAGGCGGTAGGCCTCTGCCGCACTCATCGCTGAATGAATCCCAAATTTACGGGCTTCATAACTAGCAGTCGCAACGACTCCCTTGCCACTATTCTCTTTGGGATGACGGGCGATTACAAGAGGTTTGCCCTGGTATCGGGGTTCATCGCGCTGCTCAATGGAAGCATAGAAAGCATCCATATCGACATGCAAAATTTTCCTGTCTGCTTGGATTTGGGGTTCTTCAAATTCTAGAATCCCAATGGTCCGCATAATCCTCCCCCCATTCCTCTCGCACGGGCTATAGCACTTCGACAAATATATTTTGACTAGCGCCGGCATTCAATCTTAGCTGGCTGTCCTGGTCTAAGTCTTTTAAGACGAGGTCATTACTATAAGATTCTCTCTCCATCAATTCATAAGCCTGGTTAATCTGCAAATTATGCTCATCCAAATAAGCTAGGAGCTGGTCATCATCTACCACCCGACGCACAATGAAAGAAGTTCCTAAGTCCAAATTGGCCAGGGCTTCCATCGCTTCATAGCTAGACTGTCCTTTTTGGTCTGGGATGGCGCCGCCATGCGGACAATATTTAGGGTAATCCAGATAGGCCTCCAAACGGTTGATGAAATCATCAGAAACATAATGTTCCAAGACCTCAGCCTCTGGATGTACCTCATCCCATGGATAGTGCAGTTTATCATGTAAGAAAACTTCCCAGAGCCGGTGCCGGCGAATAATTTGCGAGGCAAAATAAGAGCCCTCTTCAGTTAAGCGAACGCCCTGGTAAGGGGTATAGACAAGATAGCCTTCCGTCTGCAACTTGTTTAACATCTCAGTAACCGAAGCAGCAGAGACTTGGAGCGCTTGACTAATTTCCTTATTTGAGATATTACGGTCACCACCATCCAATTGGTAGATTGCTTTCATGTAATCATCTTTACTTCTAGACATAAGACCTCAATTCACTCCCTCAATTTTACGTTTTCATTTGGACCAGGCCATAATTACCTACCCTCTATTATACATGAAAATAATAATTTTCAGAATGATAGAAATTTCCCCTTGAAGAAAATATTTTTATAACAAAGCTAAGCCTGGATTGTCCTGAAGAAGGTCGCTAGGAATAAGACTCAGGCTCAGTCAGTTAAAACAAGAAAAAACAGGATTGCCAAATCACAATGATTTCCTTCTGGCATCCTGTTTTCGTCTATAAAAGATTCGAGATATCCATATCATCAAGCTTAGGAACCGACAGCGTGGACGCTTCCAAATAGGCGTAGTCGAAGTAGTCATTGGCTGTGAGCGCGTTCACAGCCTGACGTTTTTGACGAATACGTTTGGGTTTCTCCTTCTTCCAGGCATAAGTCGTAAAGTAGGCTTCAACATCCTGACTGCTAATTTCAGAATAACCTTCTTCTTGAAATTGCTTGGCCTTACGCTCGAAGGCTGCTTTCAGCCAGAAGCGTTCCCAGTCGCTAAGTGCGATGGCTTCCGCTAACGGCATCTCTTCCTAGTCCTCGTCTTGAGGATCCGCTTGACCTTCGCGCACTTCAAGTCCATCCTTTTCTTCTACTTGGTCCGCTTCTTGACTGGGGGCTTGTTCTTCATTGGCTTGGGCTTCGGCCGCATTGGAGATGGCAGCATTAGCCGCTGCAGTCCCTGCTGGATCAGCCTTCTGGGTCCGGGCAATGGATGAACGTTCAAAGACCAGAAGAACCCCTTCACAATCGAGGGTAATGGTATTCTTAACCTCATCAATTTCATCAATAATACCGTGGAGGCCACCAATTGTTACCGCATGGTCCCCCACACCCATTGAAGACAACATGTCCCGATGTTTCTCTTGACGTTTCTTTTGTGGGCGGATCATTAAGAAGTACATAATCCCACCAAAAACAATAAAGTATAACAGAAGACTCATCAAGCCTCCGCCTGATGCTGCAATATAGAATGAATTCATTTAAATTTGTCGCTCCTTCCAGTAATTAAGATTGAATACCTCTATTCTAACATAGGTCAGCGGGCAAAAGGCTGCTTAGTCCCTTAATTCTTAAAAGTTTTTAGGATTTTTTACATTTAGTCCATAAGCTTCAAAGAATTCTTCCTTGAAATCTAAGAGCCTATCTTCACGAATCGCCTGGCGGACTTGGGCCATGAGGTCGAGCAGGAAGTGAAGGTTATGAATCGAGGTCAAACGTAGACCGAAAGTTTCATCCGCCTTGAAGAGGTGGCGGACATAGGCCCGGCTAAAGTTCTGGCAGGTATAGCAAGAACAGTTCGGGTCAATCGGATTAAAGTCTCGCTGGTAAGGGGCATTCTTGACTACCAAACGTCCTTGGCTGGTCATGCAGGTCCCATTGCGGGCAATCCGTGTAGCCAAGACACAGTCAAACATATCGACCCCACGGATCACCCCTTCAATCAAGGCATCTGGGCTCCCTACCCCCATCAAGTAACGGGGTTTCCCTTCCGGCATCACGGGTGTCAGATAGTCTAAGACCTGGTACATGTCTTCCTTGGATTCTCCCACAGACAAACCACCAATCGAATAACCAGGGAAGTCTAAACTGATCATATCCTTAGCATGCTGCAAGCGCAGGTCTTTGTAGCCAGCTCCCTGGAGAATCCCGAAGAGGGCCTGGTCATCGGGTCGCTGGTGGGCTTTGAGCCCGCGCTCGGCCCAACGCGTGGTCCGCTCAATACTGTGTTTGACGTAGTCATAATCATGGTTAAAGTCTGGGCACTCATCCAAGGACATGATAATATCTGCCCCTAAATTATTTTCAATTTCAATGGCTTTTTCAGGACTCAAGAAGAGTTTCCGGCCATCGAGGTGGCTCTTGAAGTGGACCCCTTCTTCAGTTAATTTCCTACTATCACTTAAGGAGAAAACTTGGAAGCCTCCTGAGTCGGTCAGGATAGGCCGGTCCCAGTTCATGAATTGATGGAGACCCCCTGCTTCTTTCACGATATCATCCCCAGGACGCAACCAAAGATGGTAGGTATTGCTAAGGATGATTTGGGCATTCATAGCCTTTAATTCCTCTGGCGATAAACTTTTAACGGTAGCTAGAGTTCCTACTGGCATAAAGATGGGTGTTTCAATGATACCATGGGGGGTCTTAATTTCCCCTAGGCGGGCTCCCGTATGTTTTTCTTTTTTAATTAATCGGTATTCCAAAGCTGGCATGGGCTGGCATCCTTTCTATCCGTGCTAACGCCTGGCATTCATAGCTTGCAATCATCAGTCTATCCTACCATTTTTAGCTTGGGCCTGCAAGGTCTGACCATTCAAGCTAAAAAAGAAGAGCCTCTATCCGAGACTCTTCCTTGCGCCTAGGCGCTCATTAATCGATTGTAACGGCTTCTTTCACCATAGCCACTACTTCGTCGGCAGTGGTGGCTTCATTCAAGGCTTTGTCAGCTAAGGCTGCCATTTCCTTGGTATCTAATTCGGCCATCAAAGCCTTCGTTCTCAAGATACTTGAAGCTGACATAGAGAATTCATCTAAGCCCATACCAACGAGTAAGGGAGCGGCGATTTGGTCGCCAGCCATTTCCCCACACATGCCTGTCCATTTACCTTCTTTATGCGATGAATCGATGACATGTTTGATTAAGCGCAGGACAGAAGGGTTATATGGTTGGTAGAGATAGGACACATGTTCATTCATCCGGTCTGCTGCCATGGTGTATTGGATCAGGTCATTAGTCCCGATAGAGAAGAAGTCCACTTCCTTAGCGAATTGGTCAGCAAGGACAGCTGCCGCAGGAATTTCAATCATGATGCCCACTTCAATGTCTGAAGCGACTTCATGGCCTTCGCCTTCAAGCTCTTGGCGCACTTCTTCTAAGAAAGATTTGGCCTCGCGGAATTCTTGTAAGCTAGCGATCATTGGGAACATAATCTTCAAGTGACCATGGGCTGAGGCACGGAGTAAGGCCCGGAGTTGGGTGCGGAAGAGGTCCTTCTGGTCAAGGGCAATCCGGATAGCCCGGTAGCCCAAGAAGGGGTTCATCTCTTCTGGTAGGTCCATGTAAGGCAATTCCTTGTCCCCACCAATATCCATGGTCCGAATAACAACAGCCTTATCACCCATCGCTTCGAGTACCTTCTTGTATGACTCGTATTGGGCTTCTTCGGTTGGCATTTCATCAGAATCCATGTAGAGGAATTCCGTCCGGTAGAGGCCAATCCCTTCTGCCCCATTATCGAGGGCCCCATCCACGTCTTTAGGGGTCCCAATATTAGCGCAGAGTTCAAAGTGCTGGCCATCCTTAGTAACGGTTTCAGCATCTTTCAAGAGTGCCCATTGTTTACGCTTCTCTTCGAAGGCAGCTGCCTTCTTACGGTAAGTTGCAAGTTCTTCTTCACTTGGGTTAACCAGAACTTCCCCATCCAAGCCATCGATGACAACAATATCGCCGTCATTGACTGACTGGGAAATCTTAGCCGTCCCTACCACAGCAGGAATTTCTAAGGACCGCGCCATGATAGCCGAGTGGGAGGTCCGGCCTCCAATATCGGTTGCGAAACCAAGGACATATTGCTTGTTCAACTGAGCCGTATCAGAAGGCGTCAAGTCACGAGCAATCACGATGGCTTCTTCATCGATAGTTGCTGCATTAGGGATATTCACGCCTAATAATTTGGCTAAGATACGGTTAGAGACGTCGCGCACGTCCGCTGCCCGTTCTTGCATATAGGCATTATCTACCATGGCTTCAAAAGTTTGGATAAAGAAGTCTGCCACTTGACGTAGGGCCGCTTCAGCATTGACTTGGTCGCTCTCAATCTTAGCTGTAATCTGCCCGTTAAATTCAGGGTCATCGATCATCTGTAAGTGAGCGTCAAAGACAGCTGCTGCTTCTGGTCCGACATTTTCTAATGCCGATTCATAGACTTTTTCAATTTCTTGACGGGCTTCTAAACGAGCCGCTTCAAAGCGCTGCTGTTCGGCTTTGACATCTTCAATCGTTTTTTCTTCGAAACTTAAGTCTGGTTCAGCTAGTGAGTAGGCCTTGGCAATTGCAATCCCATCACTTGCTGCAATACCTGTTAATTGTAAGGTCATAGGTCCTCCTTAGTTTAAAGCTTATTAATGCGTTTACATATCTATTCTACTATATCTTTCGATAAAATCCCATAGGAATTACTTAGCTTTTTGGTCGCGTTTGAGGAAGAAGTTTAAGAGTAAAGCTCCTACTACAGAACCAACCAACCAAGCAATCACATATTGAACAGGGTTTGTCACCCCATTGGTCAATACGGCAAAGATCCCACCGTGTGGCACATAGCTGACACAGTTAAAGAACATGCTCAAGGCACCAGCCACTCCGGCTCCGATTGCTAGGGAAGGAATAACGCGGACTGGATTAGAGGCAGCGAAAGGAATGGCACCTTCCGTAATGAAGGCAGCCCCCATGACATAGTTGACCATAGCTGAATTACGTTGGGCTTCTGGCCATAATTTACGGTTTAAAGTAGCTGAGATTGCAATCGCCATTGGAGGCACCATCCCCCCAACCATAACCGCAGCCATCACATCAGAACCTGCTCCGTTAGCTTGGGTCACTAGGGCTGTCCCTGTCACATAAGCTGCCTTATTCAAAGGACCACCCATATCGATTGACATCATGGCACCTACGATAAAGCCTAAGACGACACCTAATTCACTAGGAATTGACGCTAGGCCGTTGGTTAAACCATTCATGATCATGCCCATTGGTTTATTGATGACAAAGAACATGGCTAAGCCCATAAGCAGGACACCAAAGAGTGGGTAGATGAAGATTGGCTTCATCCCTTCCAGAGACTTAGGCAACCAAGCAAAGGCTTTCTTCAAGAGCCAGATAATACCGCCAGCTAAGAAACCAGCGACAAGTGCGCCAAGGAAACCAGAAGGCGCAGCTGTGGCGAAGTAGCCCTCTTGGTTAAAGGCCGTTAAAATACCAGGATTTGCAAAGACGCCCCCCATGGCTCCGACTACTAAGCCTGGTGTATCCGCGATGGATTGGCCGATGAAACCTGCTAATACGGGTAGCATCATAGCAAAGGCCAGGCCCCCTAGGGTATTTAAGAAGTGGGCCATCTCGTTAAAGCTTGGGTCTGCTGGGTTAGCAGAATTAATTCCCCAGAAGAAGGAGATAGCAATAAGCATCCCACCTGCAACAACGAAAGGCAGCATATGGGAAACCCCATTCATCAAGTGCTTGTAGATTTGACGTCCCAAGGATTCGCTGCTTGAGTCTTCCTCTTCTTCATGGCTAGATTCACTGGCATGGAAGGTCTTTGCCTCCCCTTCAGCAGCTTGACGAATCAATTCATCCGCCATATTAATCCCATCAGCTACCTTGCGGAAGATAACAGGCTTGCCATCGAAACGGTTAATTTCTACTTTACGGTCAGCTGCCACAATGATGGCTGTTGCTGCATCAATATCAGCCTTGGTCAAACGGTGGTTCACCCCGCCTTGGCCGTTGGTTTCAACCTTGATCTTATACCCTGCTTTGTCAGCAGCTTGTTTTAATTTTTCTTCAGCCATATAGGTATGGGCAATCCCGGTTGGACAAGCCGTAACCGCTAAGATGTAAACATCGTCGTCAGCAACAGCTGGCGCTGCCTCTACTTCTTCTTCCTCAGTTTCTTCCTCTTTATCAGGGTCAAACTGATCCATGATAGCGACCACATCAGCCGTAGATTCTGCCTCAAGCAAGGCCGCCTTAGCTTCAGGCTTCATCAAAACACCAGATAATTTAGAGAGGGCTTGTAAGTGCTCATTGCCTTCCCCTTCAGGTGCAGCGATCATAAAGATTAATTTAGCGGGTTGACCATCCATGGACTCCCATTCGATCCCTTCCTTGCTCCGGCCAAAGATAACGGCTGCTTGTTTAATGGAAGGATGTTGGGCATGCGGAATCGCAATTTCATCGCCCACACCCGTGGTTGACATCTCTTCGCGGGCTTCCAATTTAGCCACATACTCATCAACATCTGTCACACCACCCGCTTGGGCAAAATTCGCTGCTAGGTGTTTGAGTGTGTCTGTCTTCGTTGTTGTCTGTAAATCCAAGTCCATTGCGTCTTGGATGAATAAATCTGCTAATGCCATAAATAACTCCCCTCAGATGCTTCTATTTAATTTGATTGACATTAATTTCTTCGTATAGGGCATAAACCTTGTCAGCTGTTGCAATCCCTGCGGAATAGGTAGTGGCAGAACCTGACGCTGCCCCTTGTTTTAGACTCTGGGCATAGTCTTCGGTCTCTAAGTACTTAGCCATGAAGCCTGCCAGCATGGAATCGCCAGCTCCAGTCGGGTTGACCACTTGGCCATCCGGCACATCAGACTGGTAAACCTCGCCGTTAGCTGCGACTAGGAGGGCTCCCTTAGCCCCTAAGGAGACGAGGACATTCTCTGCCCCTTCTTCTTGCAGCTTCTTGGCGTAGTGGATGATGTCCTCAACACTTTCAATCTTGACCTTGAAGATTTCACTCAACTCTTCATTATTGGGTTTAATAATGAAAGGTTTGGAAGCAAGGCAAGCTCTTAGAAGGTCACGGTTCGTATCTAAGACGAAGCGTGCTCCCTTATCCAGGCAGATATCAGCAATCTGCTTGAAGTCATCAGCGGTCATGCCAGGGGCCTTGTTCCCCATTAAGAAGACCACATCACCTGCTTGGAGTTCTCTGGTAAAGAAAGCTGCCAGTTCCTCCCTTTTGGCTGGTGGAATTTGTGGGCCTTCGCCATTGACCTCAGTCGCTGTTGCCTGGCGAGTATTGATCTTAGCATTGATCCGGGTAAAACCATCAACCTCAATAAAGTAAGGATCGATGCCTTCAGCCTGGAGCTCATCTTTGATGAACTGACCGGTAAAGCCACCTAGGAAGCCAGTCGCCCGGTTCTCGTGACCCAAGCGGCGCAGAAGAATCGAGGCATTGACCCCCTTACCTCCAGCCACAAAGCTCTCTTCAGCTGAGCGGTTCAATCCGCCTTCAACTAATTGATCTAACTGGTAGACCATGTCGACGGCCGGATTGAAAGTAATTGTGTAAATCATCCCTTCACCTCTCTTAAGTTAATTTGTTCGCTACATTGTTGCTTGAGCTCGGGGCTCAACTCAGTCGTTATCACAATTCCGGTATCCGCATCAGCCACCTTGGCAAAGGACATCTTATCCAACTTGCTGCTGTCAGCGAGGAAATAGACCTGGCCACCCTGGCTGATGGCTTGTTGCTTAATATTAGCTTCCTCAACATCAGGCGTGGTCATCCCAAAATTGGGATGGATGGCATTGATTCCCATAAAGACCTTGTTAAAGTGATAATTAGCAAGTTGCTGAAAAGCTTGGGAACCGACTACAGCCCGCGTGTTCTTCTTCAAGTGGCCACCTAACATGATGGTATCAATTGCCTGAGCATTCAAGGCCATAGCCTGTTCAATGCCGTTAGTGACAACCAAGATATCTAATCCCGCGAGGTGTGGCACCATTTGCAGGGTAGTGGTCCCGGCATCTAAATAAATAATATCCTTAGCTTGAACCAGGGCGGCAGCTGCTTTAGCAATTGCTTCTTTGTCTTCGATATGTTGGCTTAACTTCTCATCGAGTGACTTCTCATTATCCAACGAATAATGCCGTCTTGCACCACCATGGACACGAGTTAGCTTACCTTCATCTTCTAAAGTTGACAAGTCGCGGCGGATTGTCGCCTCAGAAGCCCCGAGTTCATCAACCAAATTCGTTACCTTGACTAGGGCTTCTTTCTTGAGCATCTCAACTATGAGTTGCCTTCTTTCTGTCGCAAGCGTTTTCAACACCCCCTCTCATTTAATAGAATACCATGTTTTAACTAGCGTTTCAATCACTTTCGATCATATTCGATCACTTTTTTTGATAATGAAGGTCCGAACTAATCAATTATGGTCATCGTCAATCATTCCTCATTCGGATGCAAAAGAAAATGATGAAAAAAAGAGACTGTAACTTTCAGTCTCCTTGTGAATATTATCAACAAATTATTTTCAAACTTTGCCAAGCTCCCTTAATCCAAGTCAGAAGGAGCTATCGCACAAGCTCTTATTTCAAGTGGTAGGAGAGGAAGTCTTTCACACACTGGCTAAAGAGCTTAGGATGTGAGAGAAAGGGACTGTGGCCTGCCCCAGGAAGCATGCGAAAGGCCTGTTGGGGCGCACGAACCTGGTCAAAGAAATCAAAAACCTGACCTAAAGGGGCCTGCCAGTCCAAGGCTCCTGAAATTAAGAGCAGGGGGACTTCTAAACGCTCAATCGTGGACAAATCCATCTTCTGTGCCTCTTCCATCAGGTCCGCTTGGATTTGGGTAAAGCGCTGCGTTTGGCAAGCAATCAGCCCGTACCAACGCAGGTCAGCCCAGTTGAGGTCCGGCGAGGTCAAAACTTGCCATACGAGCCTGGCTTGGTCCCTCAACGAGATTGTCCGCAGGTAATTTTGAGCCAAGCGTTCAACTGCTAGGTAATTTTTTGCCTCGATGTAACGCGACTGCAGGGCGTGACGGGTGGCCTGCTTAGCCTGGCTTAGATAAGCTAGGGCTCGGCGGTCAGCCAGACGGTTCATCTGCCCCTCAACCAAATCCAAAATAAGGAAATCGCCGGCGATCATATCCGTAATTTGACTGACTCCAACATAGGCCCAGAGTTTTTCTGGATGGGACTTAGCATAGCGCAGGCCCAGCATAGAGCCAAAAGAATGCCCGAGTAAGACAACTTTTTTCTTGCCATAGCGCTGGCAGACTTGGTCCACCAAATCATCCAAACTCGCTTCCAATTCTTGGAAGCTAGGCCCCTCTTGGCTTCTGTCTGGATTGAAATAATAAGACCGGCCCGAACCAGCTTGGGTCCAATAACAGATGATAAAGTCTTTGGCTAAACGCTGCTGGTAGCTATAGCTAAGTGCTGGATTGGGGACGCCCGGACCACCATGGAGCCAAATCAAGAGAGGCTTGCTTCGATCCTGGCCCCGCACCTGGACCGCTTGCCGGTAAGCCCGGGGCCCCAAAGCAAGAACCAGGTCCTCCGCTAGGTCATAGCGGTAAAGCCGGGCTTTGATCGCCCGGCAGAGCAAGAGGGCAAGAAGGCTTAGCGCGATAACAAACAGGAAAATGGTCATTAGACAACTCCTTTATTATCCTTAGCCTAGGCTTGGTAGCGGCATTCTCCCTTAAGATAAGTGGCCTGGAGCTCTAAGTTTTCATCCAAGAGAATAAAGTCAGCGTCCATTCCTGCTTTAATCTGTCCACAAAGATTCTCCAAGCCTAGTGACTTGGCTGGATAGTAAGAAGCCATCCGGACAGCTTCAGGGAGGGAAGCCAAGCCCCATTCAACCACGTGCTTGACAGCTGTTTTTAATTCCAGAATAGAACCGGCCAAATTGCCCCCTTCTTTCAAGCGGGCAGCACCGTCCTTGACAATAACCTCAAATTCACCGAGCTTAGACGGCCCTTCAGCGAGGCCACCTGCCCGCATACAATCCGTGACAAGGAGGGTTTCTTGGCTCCCTCTCTGGTCGACTAAGATTTGAGCAGCGCGTGGATGGACATGGTAACCGTCACAGATCAATTCAGCATAGACTTCCTTCAAGCTGAGAGCCGCTCCAACCATACCAGGTTCACGGTGGTGGAGGCCCGACATGCCATTATAGGTATGGACGAAGAAATCAGCCCCGGCTTCATAGCAGGCCTTGGCTTGGTCATAGCTCGCATTCGAGTGGCCCATCCCCACATGGACGCCAAGGGCTTTGGCCGCCTTGACAAAGTCGACAGCCCCCTCCCTTTCTGGCGCAATACCAATCCGGTTAACCAGGCCTTGGGAAAGCTTCCGCCAAGTCTTCAGTTGGTCAATTTCTGGGTCCAACATATAATTTGGATTCTGTGCTCCCTTGTACTTCTCAGTAAAGAATGGCCCCTCTAAGAAAATTCCTTGGACCTTAGCGCCCCTTAGTTGAGGCGCCTTTTCGCCAACCATCTGGCAAACTTGGTTGAGCTCTTCCGTCGGTGCAGTCAAGGTCGTTGGCAACCAAGAGGTCACCCCACAGCTCAATAGGCCTTCCGCAATGGCTGCCAGACCTTCAGGATCTGCATCCATGACATCATGGCCTAAGAAGCCATGGATATGAAGGTCAAAGAGACCAGGAGCTAGGGTGACTGCGCCCAAGTCGACATAATCGCGGCCTGGCTCAAGTTCGTCATACACCCCTACAAATTTTCCATCCGCCACTTCAACATAGGCATCCTCTAATTCGTCATGACTTAAGATAACCTGCTTGGCCTTATAAATTTCTGACATCACTACTCATTCCTTTCTCATCACTGCCCAGAACAATCGAAACCGTTACAGGCTCTTATTGACCCTATTTTACTCTGTCCCCCTAGAAATTCAAGCCTCTTTCGCTAAGGCAAATCCTCCTAATAAGATAGAATGAAAGTTTTTTCAAGCTCATTCATGGTAAAATAGGACTAAAGCTTTAAATAGAAAGAAGGACTTAGACATGCCCTACCAAGTATATGCCGACAAAGAAAGCGCTTCTCAAGCTGTTTTTGAACGCTTTAAGGAAGAACTGACTGCCAATCCACAGAGTGTTTTTGGTTTAGCTACCGGGTCAACACCTGAGAAACTCTACCAACTTCTCAGAGAATCTGATCTTGATTTCAGCCAAGCCACTTCCATTAACCTGGATGAATACTATGGCCTAGCTGCTGACCATCCCCAATCCTACCATTACTTCATGCACAAAGAACTCTTTGACGCTAAGCCTTTCTCAGCCTCTTACCTCCCCGATGGTTCTACGGAGGATCCCCAAGCTGAGGTCAAAACTTATGAAGCTATTATTGACCAACATCCTATCCAGGTCCAAATCTTAGGGATTGGCCATAATGGACATATTGGCTTTAATGAACCTGGCTCTTCCTTCGACAGTTTAACCCGCCTGGTTGACCTTACCCAATCGACCATCGAAGCCAACCAACGTTTCTTCGACAGCATTGAGGAGGTTCCCACCCAGGCTTTGAGTATGGGGATTGCAAGCATTATGAAGGCAGACCAGATTATCCTCTTAGCCTTCGGTGAAGAAAAAGCAAAAATCGTCCAAGCGGCCCTAGAAGGCCCAGTGACAGAGGAAGTGCCTGCTAGTGTCCTCCAAAACCACCCCAATGCCATCTTCATCCTCGACCAAGCCGCTGCTAAATATTTGAAATAAACTAAGTGCTTAAAAGGCACCCAGTCCAAAATGACTGGGCGCCTTTTTTGCTAGCAAATAATTCTATTCGACCCAGCGGGCGCCCTCTTCATCGAGGTCTAAGACACGAACCTGGGCATCTTCAATGTCGCGGCGGAGCAAAGCAGCCAAGGCTTCCGCATTCTCCTTGTGAGCCAGGGTCATGATCGTTGGCCCTGCACCACTTAAATAGGTGCCGTATACTCCGGGCTGTCCAAGCAAGTCCTGGCGCACCTGCTTAAGCTCGGGAACTAAGGGACTGCGATAAGTCTCATGCAGGAGGTCCATTTCCATCAAATGGCCGGCTTCTTCCAATTCGCCGACAGCCAGCTTACTGGCTAGGACATTGCCAATGCCGTTGGCTCGAACCGCTTGGGCAAAGTCTAAACTTTCAGGCAGTACAGCTCTCGCCTGGCTGGTTAGGAGCTGCTTATTGGGAATGGTTACCACAAAAGCAATATGGGGGAAGGTGTGCTTGGTCCACAAGACCCGGTCAGCTTCCAAGGCCACACCAATGACCAAGCCCCCTGCTAGGGCTGGGGCGACATTATCTGGATGGCCCTCAATGGCGTTGGCCATGTTAATCTTCTCTTCCTCCGACCAGCCCTTATGGCTTAAGCGATCAGCTAGTTCAATACCAGCGATGATTGCACTAGAGCTAGAACCTAGACCACGGGCTGAGGGAATGTCAGAAGTCATCCGCAGCTTGTGGGCGGGGGTTTCAGGAGCCAGTTTTTGGATGGTTTGAATGATTAGATTATCCTCTCCATGAGGAATATCTTCTCCCAAATCATGGTCAATCCACCAATGATCGGAGGCTTCTAGAATATCGATTCTTAAATAGAGGCTCACCGCCACGCCAATGGAATCAAAACCTGGGCCCAGGTTAGCTGAGGTAGCGGGGACAAGTAAATGTGTCATCGTCTGCCTCCTAGTCTAAAACATTGTAAGAAGCGGCACATGCCATCTGCTCCGCAGCCTCAACCAGTTCGAGCAAGTGGGCTTTCTCTGCCATGGTCATGAGATCTGTCACCACAACTACTTCCGCTTCCTCGCTCTCGCTAGGCAGTTGGAGGACATGGGCCAGACTAATATTAGCCTTGGCAAAGAGTTCAGTTAAGCGGGCAAAGGCGCCTGTTTGGTTGACCAGTTTAAAGCGGAAGAAGGCCCGACCTGTCACATCCTCGGCTGCTAACCAGCTACTTTCCCGACTAAAGCGGGCGAAAGGCGCTCCCACCGTACTCTCATTCATATTGCGACCAATGGCGATAATATCAGCTACGACAGCGGAACCAGTTGGCAAGGCGCCGGCACCGGCCCCATAGAACATCAATTCACCACTCGCCTGACCCACCGTATAAACCGCATTCATTTCCGCATTAACCGTCGCTAGGGGATGGCTATCAGGAACTAGGGTTGGAGCCACTTCGGCATAGACTTGGCCATCCTGGCAGCTAGTTGACCCTAGCAATTTAATGGTATAACCGAGCTGTTTGGCCACTTGGATATCCGCTTGCTTAATTTGGCTAATCCCTTGAATAGGAAGCTCATCCAGGCTGATTTCTGCTCCAAAAGCCATCTTGGTAAGGATAACGACCTTACGTGCCGCATCCAGGCCTTCCACATCAGCCGTTGGGTCAGCTTCAGCGAAGCCGAGTTCTTGTGCATCCTTCAAGACAGCAGCATAGTCTGCCCCCTCCTGGGTCATCCGGCTTAAGATATAATTGGTGGTGCCATTTAAGATGCCTCGTACTTGAACTAATTCATCTCCGACAAGGGAGTTGGATAAGGCACGGAGGATAGGGATACCGCCAGCCACTGCTGCTTCATAGTAAAGATCCAGACCCTTCTCCTGGGCTAGGCGGCTAAGGCTTGCCCCGTGAACAGCAATCAAGTCCTTGTTGGCTGTCACGACATGCTTACCAGCCTTGAGAGCAGCTTCGATACACTGCTTAGGGAAGTCGATGCCCCCCATTAATTCAGCCACAATGGCAATCTCAGGATCAGACAGGATGTCATCAATCGATTCTGTCAGAGGAATTTGGTCAGCTAGTGGGCCAGAGACATCAGCCACTGATTTAACGAGAGCTGCCTTAACCACGACTTCTTTGCCGAGGATACGCTTTAATTTGTCCTGATGGTCGAGCAGGATTTCTGCTGTTCCTCCCCCTACAGTACCTAAACCTAATAATCCAATATATAACTTATCCATCTTTTAGTCCTCCTCTTTCTCTGATTTAGAAGTGAGCTGCGCTTGGTCATAGGCCTCGAGCTCAGCCTGAGCATAGTGCACGTCCCCTAAATAGTCTTCTTTTTTCCCATTAACCTTCATAAAACATTCATCGCCCTTACCAGCTAAGAGGACGACATTGGCCACTTGGTCTGCGCCTGCTTCAACAAATGCCTGGTGGATTGCCTGGGGCCGGTCCAAAATAACCCTGGCCTGCCCACCTGCCTCTACAACATGCTGGTAGAGGGTTTGACAGATTGCTTCCACGGACTCCGTATCCGGATCGTCCATCGTCAAATAAATCGCATCGGCTTCCTTAGCCGCGACCTGAGGCAAGTCTTCCCGCCGGCCAATCCCGCGATTTCCGGGCGCTCCAAACACAATCCGATAACGATGCTTGGGGAACATCTGCTTGGACGCATGGAAAAGCTGTTCAAAGCTCAAGAGATTATGGGCAAAATCCACAATGGCCTTGACATGGCCATCCGCTGAATGGAAGACCTCCATCCGGCCAGGGGCTTTAATCTGGGCCAAGGCCTGGTTGATTAGCCTATAAGAAAGCCCGTAATGACGAGCAATCGCGATAGCAACTAAGGCATTCTCTACATTGAAGCTGCCCTGCATGCTCATCGTCATCTCTTGCTGGCCTTCAGGGTCATGCAAGGTAAACGTCTGGCCACCAGCTTGGGCCTTAATCGCTGTCGCATAATAGTCCGCACTCGTATCTGTAAGGCTTACCGTAATAATAGATTCAACGCTTGGGCTGTCCTGGGCAGCTTTCAGAATTCGGTCATAGTGATCGCTGTCCTTGACGAGCACCGCACACTTGGCTTGGTCGAAGATTTTAAGTTTGCTTTGGAAATAATCTTCAAAAGTCGGATGCTCATTAGGACTGATATGGTCTCTGGAAATATTTAAGAAAGCAGCCACATCAAAAACCACTTGGTCCACCCGGCGGTATTTTAAAGCCTGGCTAGAGACTTCCATGGTCATGAAGGCACGTTGGCTCTGCCGAGCATGGTCAAAGTGCCTAAACAAGGGCAGGGATTCAGGGGTCGTTAGCTGAGAAGCCCCGCTGTCGATACCATCATCGAAACGGTTAGAGGAGAGAAAGGCGGTTGGCGCTTGGCCTTTCTCCTCCTGGTAAGCATCGAGCATGGCATGGAGATAGGCGGTCGTTGTGGTCTTACCCTTGGTCCCTGTAATCCCGATCAGTTCAAAGGCTCGGTAGGGCGAATCATAGAAGGCATCAGCTAGCAGGGGCATGACCCGGCGGATATCGCGTACCTGGCAGTAGGGAAGGTCAACTTGAGGATAAATCGCTTCCCCCAGATAAGCAATTGCTCCCTTAGCCTTAGCCTGGTCAAGAAACTTTGGATCAAACTGGGCCCCCTTGCAAAAGAACAAGCAACCTGGCTCAACTTCCCTAGAATCATAGCTCAGCTGCTTAACTTCTAGGTCCCCTGGCCAATTCATATCCACGATTTCATTTGCTTTTGCTAATAGCTCTGCTAGACTATCCAATTTATTTGCTTTCACTACAGCTCTTCACCCTTCCTATTCGCTTCAAAAAAAGAGCCGTGCTAAACACGACCCAGCGCCTCAGCAACACCGTGCTGATTATCGGATTTCGTCTTATTGCAACAATTCAAAGATTTCAATGGCGACTAAATCAATATCGTCAAATTGGAAACTTTCATTAATTGTATGGTCTTGCAATTCGAAGCTCTCAGTTTCGCGATCATAGCGAACTTGACAACGTTCTTGCCCTTCAAATTCGAAGCGTCTTACCTCAATCTCAGAATCATCTGCCGTCATGGCTTCTAAACGGTTAAGAATTGCTTGTAATTGTGATGTTTTCATCAGAAAACTCCTTTCACTATATCCAAAATTACCTTATCAGACATAAAGTAACTTAGCTAAAATTGTACACTAATTCTAGGCATCTGTGAACAATTATTCCCCAATTCCTACTTAATTTCTTAGCTTGGAATGGCCTTACTTATAAACCCTTAACTTTATTCTAGCACAGTCTCCTAAAGACTTCTTCAACAAAGCATGAAAAATTCCCTAAGTTCAGGCTCACTAAGTCAAAAAAGAGCCTAGGAGAAAAGTCCCAGACCCTGTTTTTGATCGCGCTTATTTTGAAAGTTCTTTTTGAAATTGTCCCGACCGCCTGCCTATATCCCTAGCCCCCATAGTCCTCTAAGACGAATCAGCTTGGCATATTCTCAAAAAAAATAACCGGTGCGAACACCGGTTAGTCATTGTTTTAATTATTCAGACAAACCTTCATTTGTCATTGTTTCTTTAATTGCTGCGATAGCTTCTTCTTCGTCGCTACCTTCAGCAGTAATTTCAACATCTGCTCCCTTACCAACACCTAAAGACATAACGCCCATGATGGATTTTAGGTTAACAGATTTACCTTTATATTCCAAGTTAATTTCAGATTCAAACTTGCTAGCAGTTTGTACTAACAATGTCGCAGGGCGTGCGTGGATACCAGTTTCAGCAGTAATATTGAAAGTTTCTTTTTGCATAATAATTATCTCCTTAATCTATATTATTCACTTCACTTCGTAGCAGAATACTCATCCTCCGAAGAGATGAACATACTCCTAAATAATAATTTACCACGTTTGCGCACTTGAAACAAGGGCCTGTAGTAAAGATTACTTAACCATATGATACCGCTATCAGTTTTTTTATGCAAGCTTTTAGTTAATTTCTTAGCAGATTCATAGGGTTATTTTTTGATAGATAATTTATACATTTTTTGCCAGGTATTTGAGGCTTAAGACTTGAATGTCAGTAAAGGTCAATGTATAATAAGGGTATAGTCAATATTGGTCAAATAGCCTTGACTAAATATGTGTAGAGATAAAGGAGTGACCTTATGATTTGTCAACGCTGTGGCAAGCGCCAAGCCGCTATCCATATGTATGCTAACGTGAACGGCAAGCGCCAAGCCATCAACCTCTGCCAGCATTGTTACCGCGAAGTCATCAATGATGGCAACTCCCAAGATACAAATAAACAAACAACTAACAATCAAAACCTGCCCTGGAATGACCTCGATAATATCTTTAGGAACTTACGTCAAAATTCTGGCGGTTTCCAAGCGAGCTCGGGGCAAGGACAGAATCCCTTCGCTAATTTCAGTGCTGGCCAAGGGCAAACAACCGCTAATGACCAGAGCTTGCTCGCAAGCTACGGGACCAACATGACCGACCTGGCCAAAAACGACCACTTTGATCCGATCATTGGACGTGACCAAGAAATCCGCCGGGTCATTGAAATTCTCAACCGCCGGACAAAGAATAACCCCGTCTTAATTGGGGAAGCCGGTGTGGGTAAAACCGCAGTCGTTGAAGGTCTTGCCCAAAAAATTGTGGCTAAAGAAGTCCCTGAAAAATTACAAAACAAGGAAGTCATCTCTTTAGATGTGGCTTCCTTAGTTCAAGGAACCGGCGTCCGTGGCCAATTCGAAGAAAAGATGCAACAATTGATCAAAGAAGTCAGTGCCAATGATGACATCATCCTCTTCATCGATGAAATCCATGAAATTGTTGGAGCTGGCAGTGCCGAAGGATCGATGGATGCCGGAAACATCCTCAAACCTGCCCTAGCCCGTGGCGAACTTCAATTAGTTGGGGCAACCACCCTCAATGAATTCCGACAAATTGAAAAAGATGGGGCCTTGGCTCGCCGCTTACAACCTGTTTATGTAGAAGAACCCAGTGTAGAAGAAACCCTAAAAATCATCCAAGGTATTACAGACAAATATGAAAAATACCACAATGTCATCTATAGCCCAGAAGCTATTGAAGCCACTGTCCGTTTGTCTGACCGCTACATTACAGACCGTCAATTACCAGACAAGGCCATTGACCTCTTGGATGAATCAGGTTCCCGCAAGAACTTGACCATCCCCTTTGTCGATTTGGAATCCTTAGACAAGCAAATCAAGCAGTTGGACGAGCTCAAGCAAATGGCAACCGAAGCTGAAGACTATGAAAAAGCGGCCTACTACCGTGACCAATTAGCTAAATATCAAGAAATGCGCAAGAACCACGTCGATGTCCCTGAGAAACGCCCTCGGGTGGAAGTCGAGGACATCCAATCGATTGTCGAAGAAAAAACAGGGATCCCTGTCTCTGACCTCCAAGAACAAGAGCAAAACCAGCTGATTAACTTAGAAGAAAACTTGCAAGCCCGTGTCATTGGCCAGGACGAAGCCATTGAAGCAGTTAGCCGGGCCATCCGACGCAACCGGGTAGGCCTCAGCGCTGGCGAACGTCCTATCGGCAGCTTCCTCTTTGTCGGCCCTACTGGCGTCGGTAAGACCGAGCTAGCCCGTCAATTAGCCCGTGAGCTCTTCGGTAGCCGAGAAGCCATGGTTCGCTTTGACATGAGTGAATATATGGAGAAACACAGTGTCAGCAAGCTGATCGGTTCACCACCGGGCTATGTGGGCTATGAAGAAGCAGGACGTTTGACCGAACAAGTGCGTCGCCGCCCTTACTCTCTCATTCTTCTCGATGAGATTGAAAAAGCTCACCCTGATGTGCTCAATCTCTTCTTGCAGATTATGGATGATGGCCGACTAACCGATTCCCAAGGCCGGGTTGTCTCCTTCAAAGACACCATTATCATCATGACTTCCAACGCCGGATCTGCCGGAGTGGAATCCAGCGTGGGCTTCGCAGCCAGTCAACAGGGCAAGACCAAAACCGTCCTCGATAAGTTGGACGACTACTTCAAACCTGAATTCCTCAACCGTTTTGATGCCATCGTGGAATTTGAACCGCTGACCAAGGAAGAACTTATTGTGATTGTTGACCTCATGATCAAGGAAATGAACAACTTGCTCAAGGGCCAAGGCATCCAAGTTCAAGTGAGTCCAGAAGCTAAAGATGAGTTAGTAGAACTTGGCTACAATCCCAAACTCGGTGCCCGCCCTCTCCGTCGGGTTCTCCAAGAACAGATTGAAGACCAAATAGCGGATACCTATCTCAAGCACCCTGACCTTCATGACATTAGCTTTGACCTCGATGACCAAAACAAGATTGTTGTCAGTGACCTCAATGAAGATAATCAACCGACTTCCGATGCCAAGGCTGAAGAAACAAACGACAATTAAGTATTGCCTAGCTTAACCTGAAAAAGAGCAATCCCAAATTCATGGGACTGCTCTTTTTTTTGCTTGCTGAAGCCTAGGATTAGAGTAAGCTCTTGAGCTCGACATCAGGGTACTTGTCTTGGAACCAGCGTTCAGCAAAATTATTTTCGAAGAGGAAGACAGGTTGGCCGTAGCGGTCCTTGCAGAGGAGGTTACGGCTAGAGGACATATTGGGATCGAGGTCCTCTTCATCAATCCAGCGGGCAGTCTTGGAACCCATTGAAGACATAATCACTTCTGAATTATATTCATTCTTGAGTCGGTCTTCGAAAACTTCAAACTGCAAATGACCCACTGCCCCCAAAATATATTCTTCCGTAAACCAGGTCTTATAGAGCTGGATGGCTCCTTCTTGAACCAGCTGCTCTACTCCCTTGTGGAAGGATTTCTGTTTCATTACATTCTTTGGCGTCACCTTCATAAAGAGCTCGGGTGTAAACTGAGGCAGGGGCTTGAATTGGACCTTATGACTGCCGGAATAAATCGAATCTCCAATTTGGAAATTACCAGTATCATAGAGTCCGATAATATCCCCTGCTACCGCGTCACTGGCATTCTCCCGGCTATCAGCCATAAAGCGGGTCGTATTATTCAGCTTCAACTTCTTATCATTGCGGGCTAACTTGACCGACATCCCTTCTTCAAAGCTCCCCGAACAGATCCTAACAAAGGCAATCCGGTCCCGGTGGCGGGGATCCATGTTGGCCTGGATCTTAAAGATAAAGCCAGATAGGTCAGGATCGAGCGGGCTGATGACTTCCCCATCTTGGCTCTCTACTGGGCCAGGAGCAGGGGCAAAGTCAACAAAGCTATCTAAGAAAGTTTGGACGCCAAAGCCTGTGAGCGCCGAACCAAAGAAGACGGGAGTGAGCTTCCCATTTTCGATAGCTTCTTTATCGAAGTCATTGCCGGCTTCCTGCAATAATTGCACATTCTCCAAGGCTTCTTCATAGAAGATGGAGGATTGGATAGGATGGCTTTGGGCCAGGTCCCCGGATTCATCCAAGGCCAGGAAGGGATCATCAGCTTCAGGATGGTTAAGTTCGATCCGTTGGTTGTAAATATCATAAATCCCTTCCAGGCTTTTACCCATACCTATCGGCCAATTCATGGGATAAGCGTCAATGCCTAGAATATCCTCTAGCTCAGCTACCAAGTCCATGGGGTCCCGGCCATCCCGGTCTAATTTATTCATAAAAGTAAAAATAGGAATGCCCCGCATGGCACAAACCTGGAAGAGTTTCTTCGTCTGGGGTTCGATCCCCTTAGCGGAATCGATGACCATGACGGCAGCATCCACGGCCATCAGGGTCCGGTAGGTATCTTCAGAGAAATCTTCGTGCCCAGGGGTATCAACGATATTGACCTGGTGGCCATCATAGTCGACTTCCATAACGGATGAGGTAACCGAAATGCCCCGTTTCTTTTCAATATCCATCCAGTCCGACTTGGCATACTGGCCGGTCTTCTTCCCCTTAACCGTCCCGGCTTGGCGGATGGCCCCAGAGAAGAGTAAGAGTTGCTCTGTAATCGTTGTTTTCCCCGCATCTGGGTGGGAAATAATGGCAAAAGTGCGCCGTTTTTGAACTTCTTCTTTAAGATTCATCTTCTTCATCCTTTATATTTAACACTAGCTGTTTTTTACATCCCCTCATTCTATCATAACTTCCAAACAAGTAAAATAATAGTCGCTAGATATTTTATGAGCTCGGACCTAGGTTTAGGCTCAGCTAAGTGGTAGAATAAAACAAAAAAAGGAAAGATTCGCATGATATTTAAATGGACTCAAGATTTGAATGCACCAAGTTACCAAGATGCCCTGAAGATCCGTCAGCAGGTCTTTATCGAGGAACAAGGCATTGACCCAGAACTAGAAATCGATGACCTGGAAGAAGGGGCCAGCCACCTCGTCGCCTACCAAGATGGTCTGCCCCTGGCCTGTGCCCGTCTCCTCCCCCTCTCTCAAGAAGAGGTTAAGATTCAGCGGGTCGCTGTCTTAAGCGAGAAGAGAGAACGCGGCATCGGCCGGGCCCTCATGGCAGAATGCCGCCGCTATAGCCAAGAAATGGGCTTCAAGCACCTCATCCTCCACGCTCAAGCAGGCCGGGAAAGATTCTACCAGCTCTGCGGTTACCAAGCTGAAGGCGACTACTTCGAAGAAGCTGGCATCCCCCACCTCCAAATGCGCCTTAACTTAGACTAAGCATAGGAAATTAGAACAGGAAAGTCCTTGAACAAAGACTCTCCTGTTTTTTTATTTCAATTTTTATATAATGCATCATATATCATTTATTGCACAGCTTATTGATTCAAATTTGTGAAATAATAAAATCAGAGAAGTCTAACAGGTTGTTTTAAAGCCTTGGCCTTAAACTCCTTCCCATTCACAAGCAAAAAAAGCGCTTGCAATTATATATGATGCATTATATACTCTTTGTGACGTATCACTTAGGACTCAAAGGAGGCAACCATGTCACAAAATGTTTATGCTTTCGCCCAAGGCCATGCTGGGATGCGTACTTTGCTTGGCGGCAAAGGAGCTAATTTAGCCGAACTCTGCCGCCTGGGACTCCCCGTGCCCCAAGGTTTTACCATCACGACCCAAGCCTGCCTAGACTATCTAAAACATTCAGAATCGGGCTTGAGCCCTGAATTGAAGGCAGATATTCAAGCGGCCATCCAAAATTTGGAAGCGCAAAGCCAAAAAGAATTTAATGGGCAAGACCGACTCTTACTGGTCTCTGTTCGCAGCGGGGCTAAAATCTCGATGCCAGGCATGATGGATACCATCCTGAACGTCGGTTTAAATGATGTCAATGTGGAGGTCTTAGGCCAGATAAGCGACAACCCCCACTTTGCCTATGACTGCTACCGCCGACTCTTGCAGATGTATGCTGATGTGGTATATGGCCTGGATAGTCAGATCTTCGAAGAACGTCTCCGCCAGGCCCGGCGCCAAGAAGGTGTAAGCGCTGATTATGAACTCAGCGTTCAAGCCCTCAAATCCCTGGTAGAAGACTTCAAGGCGATTTATCTCAAGGAGTTGGGTTTTGACTTTCCCCAAGATGTCCACCAACAAATTTATGATGCAGTGGAAGCAGTCTTTAAATCTTGGAACAATAAACGCGCCCAAGTCTACCGTCAACTCCATGATATTCCAGATGACCTGGGAACAGCTGTGAATATCCAAGAAATGGTCTTTGGTAACCTAGGGCCAAATTCAGGAACAGGCGTCCTCTTCACCCGCCATCCAGCAACAGGTGACAAGGCCCTCTTTGGCGAATTCTTGGTCAACGCCCAGGGAGAAGATGTCGTTGCGGGCATACGAACCCCCCAAAGCCTCTCTGAAATTGCTCAAAAATCTCCAAATCTCTACCAAGAAATTGAAGAATTAGCCCAGGAGCTTGAGGCCCACTACCGTGACATGCAAGATATTGAATTCACTATTGAAGAAGGCAAACTCTACTTCCTCCAAACACGCAATGGCAAGCGGACGGCCAAGGCTGCTGTCAAAATTGCTGTTGATCTGGTTAGAGAGGGCGTCATCAGCAAGGCAGAAGCCCTCCAACAAGTCGATGCTAAGAGCCTTGACCAAATCCTCCACCCAAGTTTCAGCGCAGAAAACCTAAACCAGGCTGAGCTCCTGTCGGAAGCCGGTTTGGCGGCTAGTCCTGGAGCAGCTAGCGGAGCTATCGTCTTCACCGCAGACCAGGCTACAGCCTGGGCCCAAGCTGGCAAGCCCTGTATCCTAGTCCGCCAAGAAACTTCGCCCGAAGATATTGAAGGAATGACTGCTGCTCAAGCCATTCTGACCTGCCATGGTGGCATGACCTCCCATGCAGCGGTCGTGGCCCGGGGCATGGGCAAGTGCTGTGTGACCGGCTGCCATGACCTAACCGTCGATGAGGCACAAGGCCGCTTACATTGTGGAGCACTGACCCTTGAGGAAGGTGACCAAATCTCAGTCGATGGGAATACAGGCAGGGTCTACCTGGGTCAAGTCCCCACAAGTCCTAGCAAGACCGGAGCAGACTTCGACTGTCTGATGGCCTGGGCTAGGGAAGAAAGCCGGCTAGTCGTGCGCATGAATGCCGAAACACCCCAAGACATCCAAACAGGCTTCGACTTCAAAGCCCAAGGGATTGGCTTGGTACGAACGGAGCACATGTTCTTCCAGGCTGAACGGCTCCGCGAGATCCGTCGCTTCATCCTCTCATCCAAGGCTAACGACCGCCAGGCTGCCCTAGACCAGATTGCAGGCTACCAAGAAGCGGACTTTAAGGCCATCTTTGACCTCAGCCAGGGGCAAAAAACGGTCATCCGACTGCTCGACCCGCCCCTCCATGAATTCCTACCTCAAGCCGGGCATGAAATTCAGAGTGTCGCCCAGTCTCTTGGTCTCAGCGAAGACAAGCTCCAAGCCCGTATCCAGCAACTCAAGGAAGTCAACCCCATGCTAGGCCACAGGGGCTGCCGGCTGGCCATGACTTATCCTGAGCTCTATGACATGCAAGTCCATGCCATCCTAGCGGGTGCCTTGGCCAGTCAGAAAGCCAGCGGTCACGACTTACAAGTTGAAATCATGATCCCCCTGGTCAGTCTAGAAAAGGAACTGAAAACTTTAAAGGATAGGCTTGAAAAAACAGCTGCAGCCTATCTCGCCGAAGAGCAGATGACTTTATCTTACAAAATTGGTACAATGATAGAGATTCCAAGGGCTTGCCTGACAGCTGACCAGATTGCCCAAGAAGCCGATTTTATAAGCTTTGGGACCAATGATCTGACCCAGATGACTTTCGGTTATTCAAGAGATGATGCGGGCAAATTCATCCACCAATACCTGGCAGATGGGACCCTCAGCAAGGACCCCTTCCAAAGTCTAGACCAGGACGGGGTGGGTGCCCTGATGGAACTGGCCTGCCAAAAAGCGCGATCAAGCAAGGCAGATATTCCGATTGGCGTGTGTGGTGAAGTTGCTGGAGATCCTGCTTCCATCGCCTTCTTCGACGCGATTGGACTCGATTACATCTCTTGCTCCCCCTTCCGCCTGCCCATTGCCCAACTCGCAGCTGCCCAGGCCCATCTTACAAACCGACCAAAGCCAGCCTAGAAGCTATCGATTAGAAATTGAGGAAGATGCATGAAATTTAGCCAAAGACAAGAGGAAATTATACGAATCGTTAAGAAGAAACAGCCCATCACGGCCGATGCCATTGCTGACCACTTCCAGCTTACCAAGTCAACCCTGCGTAGTGACCTTGCTGTCCTAAGCATGGTCGGCATCTTGGACGCTAAACCTAAGATTGGCTACTTCTATACGGGAGAAAATATTGAACCTCTCTGGGCCGACCAATTCGCCGACCTGACAGTCGCTGATATCATGGGATCTGCCATCCAAGTCAGCCCGGACACCTCGGTTCAGGAAGCTATCACCCTGCTCTTTCTCTATGATTCAGGTTCTCTCTACGTCAGCCTTCCAGAAGACCAAGAACTCTTAGGAATTGTTTCCCGTAAGGACCTCTTAAGAGCAAGTCTAGGGAGCGGAGACCAAGCTGGCACCGCACTGGCCGTGATCATGACTCGGATGCCCAATATCTTGGTGACCTGTGCTGATACGCCCTTAATTGAGGCAGCCAAAATCCTGGTCAAGCACGAGGTCGACTCCCTACCTGTCGTCGAGGACCTCAAGCACTTTAAGATTCTGGGTAAACTATCAAAAACCCATCTCGTCCGTCTATTTGTTCAATCCCTAGTTAGCGAGGAAGACCTATGATACACAAAAACATCTATATCCTTTCTGATGCAGTGGGCGAAAGTGCCCGGCTGATGGCCCAGGCTGTTCTTGCCCAATTCCAAAGCGAGCTCAAGCCGCAGATCAAACGCTACCCCTTCATCCAGGAGACCCAGGACCTGCTTCCTATCCTAGGGGACGCTAAGCGAGAAGATGCCTTCCTTGCGGCAACCTTTGTCAACCAAGGCTTAGACCTCTGTGCCCGCGCTTATGCCCAAGAGCATGGCTTAGCCTATGTTAATTTCATGCAAGAAATGATTGACCAGGTCAGCCAAAGCACCCAGCTCGCTCCGAGTCAAGAAATCGGAGCCCAACGCCGGGTCAACCAAGACTATTTCAACCGAATGGCGGCCATGGAATATGCCATTAAGCATGATGACGGCAAATCAAGCCAGAAGAGCTTGCTCGACGCTGATATTATCCTCCTCGGCGTTTCACGCTCAGGTAAAACACCCCTCTCCATGTATCTGGCCAACCATTCCTGGAAGGTGGCTAACTTCCCCCTACTGCCAGAAGTCCGCTTGCCGGAAATCCTAGATCAAATAGCGCCCCGTAAGCTCTTTGGGCTTATCGCATCTCCCCGCTATATCCTCAACGTGCGGACCCACCGGCTCAAGGACCTCGGTCTGACCGGAGAAGCTCCCTATAGCCAGTTAGACCGCATCAAGCGAGAACTCCAGCATGCCCGGACCATCTACCAAGAACTGGGCGTCCAAGAAATTTCGATTGAATACAAGTCCATTGAAGAGAGCGGTTCTGAAATCGAAAACCTACTCCAGAATCCCTATCCCCAATCGAGATAAAGAAGCGCCTTACGCTGCGCTAGAACTTTTATAGCAAAAAAGGAAGCCGAAAAGTTGGCTTCCTTTTTTCTATTTCTCTACCCGCCATTTTTCAGGGATCTGTTCGATCACGAAGGGCGTGTCTTGGTAGACATAATAATTCAACCAATTACTAAAGAGCATATTGGCAGCTGTCCGCCATTTCAACGGAGGCTGTTGCGAAGGATCATCTTGTGGGTAATAGTTATGGGGCACTTGGATGCGCTTGCCGGCTTCGATATCGCGCCGGTACTCCTTATCCAGGGTATCTGCATCATATTCCACATGGCCGAAGATAAAGACAAAGCGTTGGTCCTTACTATAAGCTACGCTGACGCTGCCATCCTCCGAATAGGCCAAAACTTCCAATTCATCCTGGCCTTCAATATCCTCACGGCGAACTTCTGTATGCCGGGAATGAGGCATGAGGAAGACATCATCCAAGCCCCGGCCCAAGCTGTTCTCCCGGTCGTTAAGCCTTTGCTCATAGATACCAAAGAGCTTATCTTGAAGGGGGAACTTATTAATCCCATAATGGTGGTATAAGGCGGCCTGGGCTCCCCAGCAAATATGCATGGTGGAGAAGACATGGCCCTCGCTCCAGTTCATGATAGCTTCGAGTTCTTCCCAATAATTGACTTCCTCAAAGGGCATGGTTTCAACCGGTGCCCCTGTAATAATCATCCCATCAAAGTAACGGTCCTTAATATCCTCAAAAGTCCGGTAAAAGGTCCGCAAATGCTTCTCAGAAATATGTTTGGACGTATGGCTGGCCGTATGGAGGAAGGTAATATTCACCTGCAGGGGCGAATTACTCAATAAACGGAGCAGTTGCTCTTCTGTCGCTTCCTTAGTCGGCATAAGATTTACAATCACAATTTCCAGGGTACGGAAGTCCTGCATCTCCGCCCGTCGATCATTCATAACAAAAATATTTTCCTCAGCTAAACGGTGAATGGCTGGTAAGTTCCCAGCAACCTTAATCGGCATATCCTCAACCTCCTAAAATCATTCGACTATCTTATGAAATAAAAACGTCCCTACAGTACCCCACTGTAAGGACGTTATCACGTGTTACCACCTTAGTTTACAGGCTCAAATCGCCTGCCTCATTCGCCAGAAAATCTGGCAGTGCTTTAATGGGCACTAAACAGAAGGACTCAAAAGCTAAGATTCAGCTTATTCCACCCTTCCCTGCTCACAGACCATATTCAATCGCTTCAGCGCATCCGTTCTCAGCTTACCGGATTCTCTGTGCCGCACCACCATCTACTCATCTGCTCATCGCGTTAATCTTGATATCACTAAACTATCACTATTTTAATCTAATTATAAACTAAGGTCAAGTTTCTAGACTCTGTCCCTTTCCTTATTTCAATAGCGGAAGAAACTGTGAGGCAATGCTGAAATAAATCAAGACCGAGGTCAAGTCGCTCAGGGTTGTAATAAAGGGGCCCGAAGCAACGGCTGGGTCGAAGCCCAAGCGCTCCATCAGTATAGGAATCAAGCTCCCGGCCAAATTAGCGACCGTGATGGCACAAAGCATGGCAATGCCTACAACGGCTCCTAAAACAAAGTTGGACTGCCAAAAGCCAACAATCAACATAATGGTAAGTCCCGTGATAGCCCCGCAGAGGAGTCCCGTTATAATTTCCCGTAAAATCATGGAAAAGAGCGAGGTGGACTGGTCATCCGGGAGGGCGAGTTTACGCACCGCAACCGCCAAAGACTGGGTCCCGGCATTCCCGGCCGTCCCTGTAATCAAGGTAATAAAGAGGGAGAGGGTGGCCACTTCAGAGATCATGCCTTCAAATTGGCTGATTAAGCTAGAAGTTCCCATCCCCAAACAAAGTAGGGTAATCAACCAAGGGAGCCGTGACTTAGCCGATTTGGACGGACTCTCGTACTGCTCATCCACGTCAACCCCTGCCAGTCCGGAGTAATCAGCCATGGCTTCGTCGTCCATGACATCAAGGATATCATCGACGGTAATAATCCCTAAGAGTTCCCCTGTGGCTTCGACAACAGGAATCGCAAAGAAATCGTAGTCCTTAATGGTCCGAGCAACCTGGCTCTGCTCTTCGTCCACATCCACCGAGATCACCCGGCTGGACATAACATCGGATACCAAGACATGGCCTTCACTGAGGATAAGATCACGCAGGGACAAAACACCAACCAGGCGGTTATCGTCATCCACAATGTAGAGATAGTAAATACTCTCCGCATTCTCAGCCTTGGCCCGGAGCAAGGTCATGGCTGAACGGATGGTCTGATTCGCCATAATGGAGACAAATTCCGTGGTCATAATCCCCCCAGCGGTTTCATCCCCGTAATTCATCAGGACCTTGAGTTCATCCGCTCGGGCTTTAGGCATCAGACGTAGATAAGTACGCATCTTCTCCGGCTTCAAATCATTCAAGATATCTGCCGCATTATCTGTATACATTTCACCTAAGACCACAGCTGAATACTCATCATTCATCTCATTGAGGAAGGCTAGGATCAGGCTCTCATCTTCATCATCGATAATATCATAAATTTCAGCCAATTCTTGGGGCTCCAAGAATTCATGGACGAGCTGGCGGTCAGCAAAGTCTAAGTTTAAGTAAATCTGAGCCTGGACAAAGGTATGGTTCTTGAAAAATTCTTCGCGGAAAGCCACGCGGTCATTCTGCCTTAAACAGGCCATAACGCCTTCAAAAACTTCCTCGTCGGTCATCTGTTGACTCTCATAAATTTCAGGATTATCAGTGTTTAGAACTTCTTTTTTATCTACCATCTTCACACTCTTTCTCTTGGGATTCAAAGCGGTCTTCCTGCCAGTTGGACAATTCATCAGCTAAAGGGGCAATAATCTGCAAGTGTTCACCAGTTAAAGGGTGGTCAAAGGATAGGCTGCGGCAATGGAGGGCTTGGCGGTCCAAGCCAGCCGTCATATCCCCACCATAGAGGCTATCCCCGTAGAGGGGCGCCCCCGCATGGGCAAAATGGACGCGAATTTGGTGGGTGCGACCGGTATGGAGTTGGACCCCATAGTGGTAGCAAGCCCGCCCTTCCCGCAATAAGTGATATTCGGTCAGCGCCGGCTTCCCCTCCGGATCCACCCGGCGTTCAATGATGGAACCAGGTTTCCGGCCAATGCCAGCGTCAATAAAGCCGCTAGCCTTGGGGGTCAAAGGCTCACAGGTAAAGGCCCAGTAGTGCTTGTCTATACCACCCTGGCGCATACTTTGGTCTAAGAGCGAGTGAGCAAATTGGTGCTTGGCAAAGAGCATCACCCCACTGGTATCCCGGTCTAAGCGCGTGACCACATGGATGACCTGGTTGTCATAATCCTGGCTTTGGTAATAGGCCTTGAGAATATTGGCCATGGACCCCTGGGGATTATGGAAAGAAGGAATCGAGGTATAATAAGCCGGTTTGTTAACCGCCAAATAATGGTCATCCTCGAAGAGAATCTCCAAAGGCCCTGGCATCCCCTCAATCTCTTCTTGTTTGCCTTCGTCCGGAATCAAGACCTTAATCCGGTCTCCGACATAGGCCTGGCTCCCCACATAACGGGGCTCATCATTCAAGAGGACCTCGCCCCCATGGTATTTAATCCGAGCCAATAGGCGACGGGAAATCCCCTTACCTCGCAAAAAAGTCCGGACATACATCTCTTGGTGGACGGTCCATTCAAAAGATAACACCTCTATAGTCCCTCCTCTCTATTATTCGTCAACTAACCAATAAAACTCGTCTTGACACGGTTCCAGAAGTGTAAGTGCCGGTAACGGGCAAAATGAATCCGTTCCTCAGCTATGCGAAATTCAATCTGTTGGGCATCTTCCAAGGGAGCAGAGAATTGGTCGACAAAGATATAGACCCCAGAAATCTCTCCATCACCTGGACGGAGGACGATCCATTCATCAGGTGCAATCAACATGGATGAACTGAGGGTACGAAAGACCCGGTTGTTGAGCGAAGCAATCTCCGTCAGTTGCAAGGTCTGTAAGCGTGGATGGACCACTGCTCCCCCTAATGATTTATTGAGCCCGGTTGATCCAGTCGGAGTCGATACACAGAGTCCATCTCCCCGGAAGACCTCAAATAGCTCATCACGGATATATACCTCACAGGTCATAGTTCCCTCATAACGGCGAATCGCTGATTCATTCAGGGCCAAGCGCCGGCTACTTAAGCCATTGCTGTGGACTAGGCGCACTTCCAAGAGGGGGTAAGAAACATGCTCCCCTTGGTCTTGGCTGATGGCATCAACCAGTTCGACCACTTGATTATCCTTCCAATCCGTATAGAAACCTAGATGGCCGGTATGTAAACCAATAAAACGCACCCGGTCGAGTTGGTTTTGGTAGGCATGGAAGGCATGGAGCAGGGTGCCGTCCCCACCTATGCTAATGACCAGATCTGGGCTTTCCTGGTCCAGGCGGATACCCCGTTCTAAAAACAATTCTAGTATTTTTTCTTTAACAGCCAAAGACTGTGGATTTGGGTTATTTACAATAGCAACTTTCATCGGAGCAAGTCCCCCTTCCCTATCAAACAAACACCCCTATTTTATCATAAAATACCTGATAGAAAAGAAAAATCACTCACTTTAGCCAAAGCTGGATCGCGAACAAGGCAGTTTTTAGCCTAGTCCGTAAGGCTAAAGGTCCAAACAATAATTTTGATATATGTTTATTATATTAAATTATAATAAGCGCAAAACCTTGCCTCAGCCTTTTTTATCGGGTACAATTCATATGGTTAAAGATTATTTTTTGGTAAACCTAAACTTATTAATTAAAAGCTTGACTAAGCACATTAGTTTCTATCTCCCTTAAGAATTGCTATAATGGCTTTGAAACAGGGAAGGAAAGGAGCGATCAGATGGAAGAAGCCTTAGAAATCGAGTACAAGAATATCCTTTCCCCAGCTGAATACCAAGACCTGGTTGGCGAATTTGAAGATTGCCAGCAGAGGATTAAACACTTACACAATAGCTACTATGATACAGCTGACCGGAAACTTAAAGCGAAGGGAATGGGCTTAAGGATCCGCCAAGCCGACCACTACCAGCACCTCACCCTAAAGGTCCGTCAAGCCGACCAGGAAATGCTGGAGTATACCGAGAAGCTTACCGCAAAGGAACTTGAACAAAGCCTCTCCCAAGGGCGTCCCGTTCCTAAAAAAGAATTGGAAGCCGTCTTAGACCAGGCCGGTATTGCTTGGCAAGACCTCGAAATGATTGGACACTTTCAAACTCTGAGACGGGAAATCCCCTACAAGGGACAGCTCGTCGTACTCGATGCCTGCCAATTCGACCATTACCAAGACTATGAACTTGAGATGGAAGTGACGAGTCATGAAACTGGCTGGCAAATTTTCCAAGCATTCTTAGAAGCGCGTCAGATCGACCGACGACCTGCCGCCGTTAAGGTCGCCCGGATGCAAGCGACTCAACCCGATTATGACTTTTAATATAGGCTCAATTGGAAGGGGGTTATCAGCCTTATGAAGCAATTTCAATATTCTCACAAGCAGACAACCGACCTAAGCGCAGAAGACCACGACCATGTCTTTGAGCTCTTCCTATTCGTCAACCCAATGGGAAGCAATTGCCACTCTTGTGAAGTGGAAGTCCTTAACTTCTTGGAGCAGACCGACAAACGATGTTACTACCGCTTCATTGCCTGTAATGATTTCCGCTTATTCAATGAATATCTCAAACAAAAAAATTGGACCAAGCTTAGCCTCAAAGAACGTAACCAGCTATACTGCCAAATGCATCAGATTGCAGTGGGTTACAAGGCGGCCTTGCTCCAAGGGAAGAAAGTTGGGCGCCAGTTTCTCATGACTATGCAGGAACACTTTGGCCTGGCCCAAGAAGAATTCACGACCGAACGGATGCTAGAGCTCGCCAAAGAGGCCCGCGTCGACCTTGAAATGTGGCAGGAAGATATTGATTCGGGCTCAGCCCTTAAGTCCTACCATACCGACCTCAAGATCGCCCAACAGATGAAGATTCGCGCGAATCCTAGCCTGGTTATCTTTGACAATCTTGACTTTCGCTATGGCCTCAAATTAGACCAGGATATTACTAAGGACAATTTGGACTATATCACGGACCAAATGATCCATCCTAGCGAAGACCAGCTCTTCTCTTATCCAAGCAGCCATTATCATAACAAGGCCAATAAGAACCAGGTTTCAACCATTAATACCCATAACTTACGCTTACTCAACAAATAAAAGGAGACCCCCTTGAAGAGTCTGCCCCCAAAACAGGCACTCTTCAAGAAGAGGTCTCTTTTTTTATTCGCTCATTAATTGTTTGAGTTCTGCCAGACGGGACTTAAACTGGTCAAAGGCGCTATCTAAGTAATCGCCCTGGGTCATGTCCACACCTGCCCTCTGCATCACGGCAATCGGATAATCGCTGGAACCTGCGGATAAATAGGCCAGGTAAGCGCTGACTGCCCCCTCTTCGCCGCGACTGATCCGGTCAGCCAATGAATTAGCGGCAGAAAAACCGGTCGCATATTGGTAGACGTAGAAATTGTAATAGAAATGCGGAATCCGGGCCCATTCCATGGCGATAGTCTTATCCTCCCAATCAACAGCTGAACCATAGTAGCGTTGGTTGAGTTCAAAATAAGCCTGGTTGAGAGTCTCAGCCGTCAAACTCCGCCCTGATGCCGCTGCTTCATGCATCCACTGTTCAAATTCTGCAAACTGGGTCTGTCTAAAGAGCGTCCCTTTGACACTGTCCAGGTATTGGTTAAGGATATAGATCCGTGTAGCTGGATCTTCCACCGTCGCTAGGAGATACTCCGTTAAGAGGTTCTCATTGGTGGTTGAAGCGATCTCTGCTAAGAAGATCGAATAATCGCCATAGACATAGGCTTGGTGTTTGCGGGTGTAATAGGAATGCATACTGTGGCCGAGTTCATGGACTAGGGTATAGACATCACTCAAGGAATCTTGCCAGTTAAGAAGTACATAAGGCTTGGTATCATAGGCGCCAGATGAGTAGGCCCCTGACCGCTTGCCGATATTCTCATACACATCAATCCAACCCTCCTCAAAGGCCTGGTCGAGATCAGCCAAATAAGTTTGGCCTAAGGGTGCTAGGGCCTTCTTAGTCAGGTCCTTAGCCTCTTCAAAAGTAAAGCTTATAGGAGCTTGGCCAGCTAAGGGGGTGTAGAGGTCGTACATCTGCATCTTATCCAAAGCTAACTGGTCTTTGCGGAAATTTAAGTAATCATGGAAGTCCCCCAGATGGTCATTCACCTTCTCGACGAGGCGGTCATAGACGGCTTCAGGAATATGGTTCTGAGCGAGGGCCGACTGGCGGGCACTGTCATAGTGACGAAGTTTGGCCTTGTAGTTGTGACTCTTCACATTATTGCTCATATTCTCAGCCAAAGTATGGATCAAGCCCTCATAGCCCTGGTACAGATTATGGAAGGCCTGGCGGCGCAAGTTACGGTCCGAATGCTCCAGCAAACGCCCATAGCTTCCATGAGTTAAGGAAATCGTCTGGCCATCCGCTCTTTCCACTGGCTCGAAAGTTAGATCAGCATTATTGATCATACTGAATATCCGTCCCGGGCTCGAGAAAATCTCACCTGCTGCGGCTAGGGCCTCTTCCAAGTCAGGGTCGAGGACATGGGCCTTCTGGTCTCGCAATTCCTTGAAAAATTGCCCATAGTCCTCACGCTCAGCTAACCGACCTAAGGCTTCATCATCTAAGGCTAAGACTTCAGGTTCAAACCAGGACAAGGCGCTGGACACCTCTGTCAAGAGGGCGCTAGCTTGCTTGTTATAATCCAGATACTTAGCATTGGTTGTGTCTTGGTCGTGTTTGAGATGGGCATAGACATAGATCACTTCCAAGCGCCGGCTAATCTCCAGCAAAAGCTCCAAGGCAGCAATGACTTGGTCTTCCCCTTCATGAAGATGGCCTTGGTAAGGAGCTAAACGATCTAAAGCTTGGCTAAAGTTTGCGAGATCCGCTTCAAAGTCTTCATCGCTTGCATAGATCGAGCTTAGGTCCCATTGATAGGCTGGATCCATATCCTCTCTTCTTTGGGCTTCTTTAATTTCTGACATCTGATATCCTCCTTTAATCTCTCCTCCTATTCTAGCATAGTCTGCCCCAGCTTCAAAAACTGAGACCAAGCCTGGGACAAGTGCTTCAAGAAGTCTTCTCGAAGACCCAATTCAAAGACAGGGTGCTGGCGCCAAGCCAAGGCAGTGGCCAAATCAGCTCGGGTCAAAAAGCCCTGGTCCACCAAGTAAGCGTAGACTAAAAGTACCCAGAAAGGTTCTTCTGTCAATAAAGACTTCTCCCGGACTAAGACTAGCCCCTTTGGCAGGTCCATTAAGGATAAGCGCAAGCGGTAGAGACAATCAAGCAAGCGCCGCTCTGCCTGACTCGGCCGGCGTAAAATTTCCTGCAAGCGCCGCTGGTAGCGAGAAGCACTCAGGGTCTGCCCCGCTTGCTTGGGCAACAAGTGACGGAAATCAAAGCCCTCCTCCCAGCCGGTCAACTGGCAGAGGGCTAGATAATCCGGCAGCGATAGGCGGTAGATCGTCCCTGCCCGCCCATAATAATCAAGGGCATAGAGGCGGACATCAGCCGTCCTTTCATGCCAGTAAGGCAGGCAGAGTCCCAAGTCAGCAAAGGGCTTGACAAAGGGCCAGAGACGTTTTAAATGGGCTGGCTTCAGCTTAAAATGCGGCGATTGGTAGCCCAGTAACCATAATAAGTTAAAGCCGGCCAAGTGGTAGTCAGCCGTCCGCTGGGCTAACTCTTCAGCTGACATCTGGGCATACTGAACCTCTAAGACCCAGCGCTTATTGATACAGAGATCGGCCCGACGTTGGATTCCCGCAATCGGAACTTCGGTCAGGGCTTCATAGCCTGCTTCCCTTAAAATCCGGGCCATACTTTCCTTAGAGGCTTGGTGGCGGTCAGACTCCCCGCCTCCAGCAGAAGCCTTAGCCTGGTGGGCAAAGTAAGGGCGCCCCCTGCGCGGCTGACAGAAGATGACCCGTTCATGGCAAGTGGGACAGAAAAAGCGTGGCTGGCTTTCCAAGGCTGCCACCTGACTGGCTGCAATCAAGTGATGGTTATCTATATGTGCAAAGAACATCTCACGCACCTCCTATAGATATATAAACCAAATGGCGGCAAATTCACGGAATTTTATTTCAGGATTAAAAATCAAAAAAACAAGGCCCCCCTAAAAGGAAAGCCTTGCAATTTTTTTTACTTATTTCTAATAACGGAGCCCCATAGCCTCTTCCATTTCAGCTAGGGTTTGGTTGGCAATCTCTTCTGCCTTTTTAGCCCCCTGTCTTAAGATATCTTCAAGCTCATCCGATTCGAGGAGCTCATAGTAGCGAGCCTGCATAGGAGAGAGGAAGTCAGCCATCACTTCGGCCAGGTCCCCCTTGAAGGCCCCATAACCTGATCCTTGGTATTCTGCCACAAGGTCGTCAATGCTACGATTAGAGAAAGCAGAATAGATATCTAAGAGATTAGATACACCTGGTTTTTCTTCAGGGTCATAGCTAATCACACCGGAAGAATCAGTCACTGCTGACTTGATCTTCTTAGCCGCCTTCTTGGGATCATCCAAGAGGGAGATGAAAGCTTTTTGATTATCATCGGACTTGGACATCTTTTGGCTCGGGTCTTGCAAGCTCATAATACGGCCGCCTGATTTTGGCGTCAAGTGCTCGGGCTTGGTCAAGATCGGTTGGTCTTTGCTAGCAAAGCGCTTGTTGAAGCGGTCGACAAAGTTCCGGGTGAGCTCCATATGCTGCTTCTGGTCATCACCGACAGGCACTAAGTCTGCATGGTAAAGGATAATATCTGCTACCATCAAGGTTGGATAGGTCAAGAGCCCAGACATGACAGACTGCTTCTTGGCTGACTTGTCCTTGAATTGGGTCATCCGTTCCAATTCACCTAGAGGAATCAGGCATTGAACCAACCATCCGGCCTTAGCGTGGGCCGCAACATCTCCTTGGACAAAGATAGTAGATTTGTGCGGGTCAACCCCCAAGGCCAGGTAGAGAGCTGCTAAACGTCGGGTATTCTCTCTTAAGTTTTCTGGATCTTGGGGTACCGTGATGGCATGCTGGTTCATAATACAATAGATGGCATCGTGGTCATCTTGCAGGTCAACAAACTGCTTGAGCGCCCCCACATAGTTCCCTATAGTTGGGATACCAGACGGTTGAACCCCTGAAAAAATTTTTTTCATTCCTGCTTCCTCCTAGTTAGTAAATTACCTACTTATTATAGCATTAGCCTCCCAGGAATTCAGTAGTAGACTGTTTTTTCCTGGGACTTTTTATTCAAAAGATGCTTTTAATGGTATTCTGGCGAAACTGTGTTAGAATAAAGTGTTGCTCTTTTTTATTTATAAAGCATCATCCTCCAGGAAAGCTTCATTTTTGGGAGCTTTATTTGAGTAAAATATTAAAAGCCGGAAAAATAAATACAAAATTTGTTTTTATTTTTTATTTATTGAAGATAAATCCATTTTTTTACAATTTACTTACAATTTAAAAGCCCTTCATGTCAAGCTTTTTACTCATCTCATTATTTAATCAAATTCTTACTTTCGAAACTAGCTTTAAATGGATTTTAATAATTGTTATAATAAGTATGTTGAATGATGCATTAGTCATTTCTTAAGGAGAGATGCAAATGGTAAAATTATACACGTCACCAAGTTGCACTTCATGCCGTAAAGCGCGCGCTTGGCTAGAAGAGAACGACATAGCTTATGAAGAGCGCAATATTTTTTCCGACCCTCTCAGTTCAGATGAAATCAAAGATATTTTACGTATGACTGAAAATGGGACTGAAGAAATTATTTCGACAAGATCTAAGGCTTTCCAAGAATTGGACCTTAATCTTGAAGAGATCGGTTTGAATGAACTGTTTGACTTGATTCAAACAACACCAGGCTTACTTCGCCGTCCAATTATCATGGATGAGAAGCGCCTGCAGGTAGGATACAATGAAGACGAAATCCGTCGCTTCCTACCCCGTAAAGTTCGTAAAATTGAACTGCATGAAGCTTTACGTAAGATGGGCTAATAATTCATCTAAGGAGTGTGTTTTACGCACTCTTTTTTATTTTTTCAAAGATTCCTGTATAATTCAAGCAAAAAAGCTTAAAATCGCTTCTTTTCGCATTTTTCAAATAGAATCAATTTACTATTCTCGCTTTTTACGATAGACTAGAATAAATAGCAAGAGATTGAGGTGAGAACCAATGGAAATGGAATATATCAATGAGAATACCATGCGTGTCTTTATCGCGTCAGAAGACCTTGTCGACCGAGGAATTTCCTTCACCGATATTATTGGCGACCAGAAAGCTGTCGAAAGTTTCTTCCTCTCTGTTCTTGAAGAGGTAGATGTCTCTCGCCGCTTCCAAGATTCAGAAGCCATCACCTTCCAAGTGATGCCTAAAAAAGGCGGCATTGATCTTTATATCAGTAAGACGAGCGCCGAACCTTCCTCTTCTGAAGACCATCAGGCTTATAAGCAACTGCTCGATGTCATCGATGAAATGGATGAAGAAGTCCGTAAAGAAGAAAATATCTTGAGCAAGGATTGGAACCAGGAAGACTGGAACCAAGTCATCCTAGGCTTCCAGAACTTCGATGACCTTATCGCTTTCAGCCACGCCTATCCACTTAGAGATGTCCAAGTCGACCTCTACCAACTCAAAGGCCAATTCTATTATCTTTTAACCTTTAACCCCACTGAATATGATCCTGGAACCGTAGAGAACGCCATCTACTGCGCACTCGAATACGGACAACTTCCACCAATCAATCAAGCGGTTCTAAAAGAACACGGCCAAGCCCTCATCCAAGGCCGAGCCAACCAAAGCATAGCCAAAAACTTTAAATAAAGGGTGTGAAGGCACGCGGTTAGCTTCCTTTCACTGGAGCAAGTCGCCAAAGCACTCTGAAGGACTGCGGCGGAGACTTGTGAAGTGACAAGGAAGCTGCGTGATCGAACCCGACTATAAAGGGTGTGAACAGTTGCGCCTAGCCTTGAATGACTGGAACCCGACTAAAGCTATGATAGCCCGCTCTGCTAGAGCGAAAGCTCCCTGTACAGCTTGACCGAAGACATAGCAAAGCCGGCATAAGCAAGCTAAAACTTGCTTATGCCGGCTTTTTTTGCTGCCATCGACTAGTAAATCAAGTCAATCAAGTCATCCACAGAAATATTTCCGAAGTATTTATTAATATCAAGGCCGGAGAAGGTCTCTCTTAAGCCCTCTTCCGTATAGTCAGAGCCACGGAGGGCATCTTCGACATCAGAAATCTCGCCTAGGCCGAAGAAATCACCATAGATTGAGATTTCTTGGATCTTACCCTTAGAAATATTGAACTGGAATTCAATTTGACCGGCTGGGGTCCGCCCTTCCCGGATCAATTCATAATCCGGATCCTTACCGTAATTCCAGTCATCATTACCCGTGTAACGGTCTCTGAAGCGGAAGATTTCTTCCCAGTCTTCGTCCGTCAATTGATACTCTTTCACTTGGTCCAAACGATCCACATCGAAGATATATTTCAATAGAATTTCACGAAATTCGTGGATAGAAATATTTTGATAATCATCATTCAGGAAAGGTTTAATATTGGTCACCCGGCTGCGGACAGACTTAACTCCCTTGGAAGTTAGTTTCTCTTTCTTAGGTTTCAAGACTTCTGTGGTAACCGAAATATCCACATCAAACATCAAGGTCCCATGGGCAGTCATCCGCCCCTTGTGGCTGTACATGGCATTGCCTGAAAACTTCTTACCATCGATAACCAAGTCGTTACGTCCTCGCAATTCAGCGCCTTCAACCCCCATCTTGTGTAAGGCATCGATTACAGGATCTGTAAATTTTTTGAAATTGCGGAAGGAATTCCCATCATCATCTGTAATAAAGCAGAAAGAAATATTTCCTAGGTCATGGTAGACTGCTCCCCCGCCTGAGAAGCGACGAACCACATGGATACCATGGTCCCGCACATAAGCTTGGTTAATCTCTGCCCGGGTATTCTGATTCTTACCAATAATAATAGAAGGCTCATTAATATAAAAGAGAAGAATGGGTTCATCTAAACGTTTCTCATTGAGCAGATAGTATTCAATGGCTAAATTAAGCCGCGGATCATAAATTTCTTCCCCTTGGTATTCATTCTTTACGTAATACATGGTTTCCTCCTTAAATTAATGCATAGTCATAAGTCCAGCGAAAGCCGCCATTGGACAAATAGGTAGACCCTGTCCGGCAAAAGCCTTCCCGTTCAAGGATATGCTGCATGACCCGGTTATCGGGATGGGTGTCTACCCGGAGCGAGCGCTTGCCAGCTGCTCGAGCAAGGGCTTTGACCGTCTGAAAAAGTGCCTGACTGAGGCCCTTGCCCCGCTGGTCCAAACTGATCATCACCCGGTGGATAGCATAGTAAGGCGGTTCTGTCTGCCAAGCCCCTGAAGCTAAGTGGTCATAAGCAGGATCTTCATCTGCTAGAACAAGGAAGGCAAGAATCTCTCCTCCCTCGCCCAGAAAGACATAGGCCTGGTCTGCCTCAATAGCTGAACGAATGTGGGCGATTGTTACTTCGCCATTCTGCCACTGGTCGACACCTTGGTCAGCCAGGTACTGGATACTGGCAGCTAAGATGCTTTCGATAGCATCGAGGTCTTCCAAATTCGCCTTGCGATAAGCTAAACTTTCCATGGCGACCCTTCTTTCCTAATAAGATACTTACATTATAGCAAAAGATAAGGCTTTCATCTAGATTGGCCCCGGCGGATAAAAAAGCTGGCCAAAGCCAGGCTTGTCTTCACAAGACAAGTTGGCTCGACCAGCTAATAGATCATTCATTACTTGCTTTCAGCAGCCTTGACTTGCTCGTCTAAAGCTTTGTAGTCTGCTGAAATATTATCATTGTCGGACCAAGCTTTTTGGTCAGCTCCATCCGTAACTTCTTTAATTTTTGCTTCTGTTTCAGGTGTTTGATAGGTTTCAACGACCTTCTTAATGGCTTCGTCGTTGGCACGATCTTTTTGAGTGGCAATGACACACTTGTACTGGGTCCCTACCTTATCGAGGTCCTCTGTATCAATGAAGATGCCATCCTTGAAGGGGTTCAAGCCCGCATCAACGGCATAGTTGGTATTAGCCACCACGGCATCGGCATCAGCTAATGAACGTGGCACTTGGGCAGCATCTAATTCTGTAATCTTAATATTCTTCGGATTGCTGGTAATATCATTAGGTGTTGGTGAAATGCCTGCATTATCATCAATTTCAATCACGCCAGCTAATTCCAAGAGGAGTAAGGCACGGCCACCATTAGTCGCATCATTTGGAATAGCGACTTCTGCCCCCTCTTTAAGGTCATCTAAGGAATCGACTTTATCGGAATAAGCAGCCATGGCAGAAATATAGGTATAGCCGACAGGTTGGAGGTCTTGCTTCTCACTCGTGTTGAAGTCATGCAAGAAGGCCATGTGTTGGAAGGCATTGAGGTCGAGTGACCCATCTGCTAAGGCCTTGTTAGGTTGGACATAGTCAGTAAAGACTTGAACATCTAGGTCAACACCCTTGTCCTTAGCGCGTTCAGCCACGTCTTCCCAGACTTCACGTTCCACATCACCAACAACCCCAACTTTAAGTTTGCTTTGTTCCGCATTGCCACTTTCTTGGCCTTCGCTCGTGCCCCCGTTAGAGCAAGCGACTAAGGCGAAGGCAGCAGCCGTTAAGAGGCCTAACTTTTTAAAATTATTTTTCATCGTTCAATTCTCCTTTAACTGTTCATTTAATGTTCAATGCGACGGACATACCAGTCTGCAATCGCTTGGGAAATAAAGACAATAATCAGAATAATAACCGTGGACACAATGGTGACATCGGTTTGGAAGCGGTTATAGCCCCGAGTGATGGCTAGGTTACCCAAGCCACCACCCCCGATGGTACCAGCCATGGCGGTCAAACCAATTACATTAATAATTGACAAGGCAGACACCCGGACAATCCCAGGCAGGGCTTCCTTAAGGTAGACCCGGCTAACAATTTGCCAAGTGCTCAAGCCCATGGAAAGCGCCGCTTCAATCACACCCGGATTGACTTCAATCAAGGCATTTTGAATCTGACGGGCAAAGAAAGGCACCGTTGCCACGACCAAGGGCACAATAGCCGCTGTTGTCCCGATCGAGGTCCCAACGATAAAACGGGTCACCCCAACGAGGAGGGCCATCATAATAACGAAAGGAATCGAACGGAAGATGTTAACGATTTTATCCAAGATACTATAGACGACACGGTTTTCCTTTAAGCCACCGGGCATGGTGAGCACAAGGAAGATCCCCACGACAATCCCTAAGGCAAAACCAATAATACAGGTCAGGATGGTCATATAGATCGTTTCAAGCGTCGCTGTCACAAATTCATCAGGAATTTCACTGACATTAGGTAATAGATTTGTCAAAAAGTCCATTATTCAACACCTCCGTTGTCTTCAATTTGGTATTCCCGCCATTTCACACCATTATCATCGATAAACTGAACCGCATCAGCCATCGCTTGGTCATCCCCGCTGATGGACACCAACATGGTCCCCGTTGGAATCCCCTGGAGGACTTCAATATTGGCATAGAGAATACTTGGCAGGACACCGAAGTCACGGGCCAAACGTGCAACGAGAGGATCACCCGTATCCGCCCCTGCAAAATCAATTCGGATAATTCGGTCAGAGGAGTTCACGTCCACCAATTGTGAATTGGCTAAGACAGAGGCAATCCCCTTCTCCGTTGGGCTAGCCGATTCAATAAAGTTCTTGGTTAATTCAGCTTGTGGGTTAGAGAAGATATCAAAGATAGAGCCCTCTTCTACCACATAGCCATCCTGCATAACGGCCACCCGGTCACAGATTTCCTTAATCACACTCATCTCGTGTGTAATAATAACGATGGTTACCCCGAGTTGGTCATTGACGGTCTTTAATAATTGTAAGATGGACCGGGTCGTCTTTGGGTCCAAGGCTGACGTCGCCTCATCACAGAGGAGGACATCTGGGTCATTGGCTAGGGCCCGAGCAATCGCCACCCGCTGCTTCTGCCCACCTGACAACTGGGAGGGATAGGAATCCCGGCGGTCCGATAAGTTGACCAGTTCGAGGAGTCGGTCAACCTTTTGGCGAATCTCTTCCTTGGACAGGCCTGAATCTTGGAGGGGGAAGGCCACATTACCAGCAATCGTCCGTGCATTCATCAAATTAAAGTGCTGGAAGATCATGCCGATATTCTTGCGCGCCTTTCTCAAATCATTATTATTAAGCGCGGTCATTTCAGCCCCGCTCACCCGGACGGTACCGGAAGTCGGCGCTTGAAGCATGTTAATGGTACGGACCAAGGTTGACTTACCTGCGCCCGAATAGCCAATCACGCCAAATATTTCACCCTTGGCAATGGATAAGCTGACATCACGCACTGCGTGAACCTTCCCGCCAGCTGTGTCAAAAGTGACATCAACATTTTCTAAATCAATCATAGCCATCATCCTTTACTCTTTCAATTGAAGTGGAGGCTCATGCAATGCCCCACTCCTAACTGCCAATGAAATTCAAACATTCATTTCCTTATCTAAGCTCCTCAAAAGAATTAGACAAGTATCTATACTAATTTATTCTATCATTTTTTCAGTTTTTAGAAAGTATCGATTTCCAATAGCTTTTGATCGCGTTTAGCGATCACTGGATGATAACAAAACAAAGAGAATACACACCGTTTTATCATTTGAATCGAGCTTTTATCTGGTTAAAATTCAAAATTGCTTTATGATCACTAAAAAAGCCCAAGAAAAGTATTCCTGAGCTTGTAGAAAGTCTATAGCGGCCTGCTCTATTACGATCTGAGCCTTATCCAGGGAAGCAAGACGTTGCTTTGTCCTTATCCACAAGGGCCGTGTAGAAGAGTGCCCGAGCCACGTTCAGACGCAAGCCGTAATAGAGGGCCAAAAGGGCAGCAATCAGCAAGACAAAGAAGAAGAGCGAAATGGCTAAGAAGATATTTGCCCCTTGAGCTGAGCTGAAGAAGGCCACATAAAAGAAAGCCACAGTCCCCAAGATGATAATCAAGAGCGGAAACCAGATATAGGATAGGATAAGCCCTAAGAGTTTCCAACGGTTCCCCTTCATCAAGCGGAAGCTCTCCTTCATCACTTGCCAGGGTCCCATGTCTGGGTGGTCACCGAGGAGTGGGGCAACCAGGGCCAAGGACAAGTCTAACCAAGTCAAAATAATGGATAGAATAATCCAAGCCACAACGAGGATAGCAAAGAAACTAGCACTGACTTGCCAAGCATCCATAGAGAGAGCATCGGCACTAATCAGGCCTAAACCCGAAAGGATACCGACAAGGAAAGTTGGAATAAAGGAAATCAAACTAAGGAGTAAGAGGGCTAAGATATTGCGGCCCAATTTTTCTTTGTAGGGCTTGACCAGAGAGCCTTGGTCATAAGGCCCTCCTTGGCGGGTCAGATCTACTAGCCCCCACATAATCCCCATAGAGAAGAGACTAGAAGCCAGAGTCGAAATAAAGTCTAGCACGGGGGCGAGACCGACTCTTACCGTGAAGCCTTCCGGGTTCGTTAGGCCAAGCAATTGGTCAATCAGATAGTCAACAACAAGGATAACAATAAAGGCAATCACCATATCGCCTAGAATCCGCCAAAAATTATTATGGCTGATGGCCCGCTCATGCTGGCGAATGGTACGATTACTTAGGTCAAGTTTCATATGAATAACCTCCTTGTGGCTTGAAAAGTTGTACGTTTAGATGGAAGTTTGCCCTCAGTCACTTAGCGAAGCTTTAGGCAGTTCCAGGTGTTGACGCAGACGGTTTGAAGCTTCTTGCCGGTCCTCTTCCGATACGATACTCAGATAGGTCCCTGTTGACATATCATCCGTCCCCTTGAGGACGCCCTGTTCAATTGAATCAGCCGTACTGCGGTAGTCCTTGGCTAGTACCATCATATCCGACAGCTGCAAGTCAGTACGGACATTTTGGCGGACAATATCTGACAAGTCCTTCAAGTGGGTCAGGCTCTGTACGGAGCGAAGGGAATCTAGAATCCCTCGGAGGACCACTTGTTCGCGCCGCGCCCGGCCGAAATCCCCTTCCGGATCTTCATAGCGCATACGGATATAGGCCATGGTCTCTTGACCATCATGGAGGGTAAGGCGCCCCCGGGGAAAGCTATAGCCCATATTGTCGAAGCTCAACGGATTGTCCACTTGAATACCACCCAGACTGTCCACAATATTCACCAGTCCGGTCATATTCACCAGGGCATAATAATCCACCGGAACATTCAAAAGCTCTTGGACAGCCCCAATGGTTGCCTCAATCCCTCCTTGCCCATAAGCTGCATTAATCTTCGTCCCCACTTGCTCGCTGTAGGTATCCCGCGGAATACTCAGCATCTTAGCTGAATTTGTCTTTGGATTCAGGGTCAGTAAGATGAGGGCATCTGTATTCTGCTCACCCGTCGTCCGACCATTGCCCGAGTCCATGCCGACGAGGAGAACAGAAATAGGGTCTTCCCCGAGTTCTGGATTGCGTTGGGCAGACTGCTTGGCCTGGTCAGCCCCTTGGGTTGGGGCATAGAGATCATCTGCTACTTCTTTGGCACCAAGGTAAGTTCCCCCTATGATTAAGAGGACCACGAAGGCCAAGCCAAGCAATAGCCATGGCCAGATCCTCCTCTTTTGTCGTCGGTAGTGGTCACGTTGAGGCATCATACCCTTCCTTTCTGTCATTATCTTCTCCCCTCATTATAAAGCTTTTACAAGCTGAGTACAATTGTTAAGGAAAAGCGATCCATAAAAGTTGGAACAGAACTTCTAAGAAAGTTTACAGATTAAAAGGCTGGGATTTTCCCCAGCCCAATCATATATTCAATCAATCTTTTCGAATGATATAAGAATGTACCAGGCCGATCAAGAGGCCAAGGATAGCTGGCAGAACCCAAGCAAAACCATAGCTATAAAAAGGAAAAATAGCTGTCGCGATTTGATCCAGGATTGGAATCGATCCTGTAGGCAGGGCATGCTGGAGGTCAAAGCAGGCAGGAACCAAGGTAAAGGCCAGGGTCCAGCGCATAATAACGGGTCGCTTCGACCAGGCCGGAACCAAATGGAGCAGGGCAATCACAATCGATAGAGGATACATGAAAGCCAAGAAGGGAACGGCCCAGGCGAGGATGGCATCCAGGCCCGCATTAGCAATGACAAAGGAAATGCCGATAAAGACATAGGTCCACTTCTCTTGGTTAAGGATATGAGGATAAATCTCCGCAAAAGTCTCCGCGCAGGAAACAATCAGACCAATTGCTGTCTTCAGACAAGCCACAAACATGACCAGGAAGAGGAGGATACCTGCAAAGATTCCAAACTTAGTGGCTACAATTTGGATGAGGGCCTCGCCCCCATTCTGTGCTAAGCCGATATCTTCCAAGCTGCGGGCCCCCAACATGGTCAAGAGGAAATAAATAACAGCCATTAAGCCCATAGACAAGGCCCCACTCTTGATCGTTCCCATGGCAACATCCCGGTCTTCCGTCACCCCAACTTGGTGGATGGACCGAACAACCAGGATCCCAAATATCAGGCCAGCAATCACATCCATGGTATTATAGCCATTCAAAAAACCTTGGAGGAAAGGCGCCTCCTGATACTTTGGAGCAACCGGAAAGTCTGCAAAGGAAAAAGTATCTCCTGTCAGCAAGACCCCTGCCAAAATCATGGCAAGAAAGATTAAGAAAACGGGATTCATCCACTTCCCCACCCAAGTCATTATTCCCGAAGGCTTGAGTGAAAAATACGCCACACAGAGAAAGAAGAAAACCGAATAAGCAAATAACAAAGCCGGATGCTGATTAAACTGGCTAAAGCCAATTTCATAAGATACCGTCGCCGTCCGTGGAATCGATAAGAGTGGCCCCAGAACAAAATACAGGAGAGCTGTGAAGATATGCCCATACTTGGGTAGAACCCGCTCTGACATATCGTTAAGCCCCTTACTGCCAGATACACCGATGGCAACAACAGATAGGAGGGGAAGCCCCACCGCTGTCACGACAAAACCTAGAGCAGCTGGCCAAAGATTAGCCCCTGCCTCCTGTCCCATCTGAACTGGGAAAATCAGATTACCGGCCCCAAAAAATAAACCGAACAACATGGACCCGATGACCGTGGACTGACGCCAGCTCAATGACTGGTGCTTGTTTTTCAATTCAATCACTCCTCTTTCGCAAATTTATACCAATGATTAAAATTTTAGCACAAATTTTAGCCACTTAAATTAATTTATGATGAGGATGGCTGCGGCAAGGGCTTAAATTGACCAGCCCTTAACTAGCTATAAGACTATCCAAAAAATGCCGACGCCTTGCCAGAGGCCCGCCCTAGCTCGTCAGCAAAAGCAACAAAAAAAGCCGGAGCCAGGTCGCTCCAGCCTAATGGTTAACAAAGTGATACAGGTAGAGAAGATAGGCCCAATACTTATAGAATTCCTGTTGGGCAAAGTCCTGGATATAATCCGGCCCCTCCTTCCAGGTCACCCAATGGTCGCCTTGGCGGTGGTAGGCGGCCACAAAAGTCAAGTCAAAACCATAGCGGCGGTTAACCCGCTCGAAGATCATCTTGGTTCGCAGCATGTGATAATCTGAAGAAACGACCAGGGCGGATTGGTAGCCCGCCTCCTTCATCATCTTCAAGCTATGGGTCGCATTCTCATAGGTACTTGTCGCTGTGGCATCATTAACAATAGCGGATTCAGGAACCCCATGCTTGGCATAGTAGGCCCCATTAATTTGGTCATAAGGAGAAACAATCAACTTACCGGACCGGCTGTAGCCAGCGCGATAAAGATTGGCCGCGCGCTCAGCTCTTTCCTCCGTAATCATCCCTTCCGGCACAATAATCACATCAGCTAGCTGGGGCGTTTCATCCACAATTAGATGGTCCATAATCACAAAATATGACAAAGAAATAAAAGCCAAAGCTAGCCCGAGAGCTAGAATGGCTCCTAAAAAAATTCGTTTCATATTCACCTTTCCAAGCCTAGCCAGTTAAATGCCATTGAAGGACCCTAAACAGGCCTTAAGAAGCCTTCCCCTCATCGGATAATAGGCAGCTAAGCAATCAGTACCTCAAGCAAAGCGACTAGCGGATTCCTAAAGCAATGCGAGCATAACGGGAGAGACGTTTCGTCGTCCAAGCTGGCACCCAAACCAGGTCAATCTTCATTTCTTTAATTTCATCGACATCATCAAGGGCTATAGCTGCCGATTCCATGAGCACATCTTGGAGAGGGCAGCCCATGGTGGTCAGCGTCATCTTAATCAAGAGATGCCCTTGACCATCGTAGAGCAAGTCATAGATGAGGCCAAGATTAACAATATCAATCCCTAGTTCAGGGTCGATGACACCTTCTAGCGCCTGGATGCATTCATCATAAAGGGCTTCATCCATTAATTTCAAATCTTCAAATTGGGAAAGGTCAGCAAAATTTTCTTCACTCATGTAAACGTCCTTTCTTTATTCTGATCGTTGGGCCACTTTGACCGTTCGATCATTGATGGCCTTCTCAAGTTCGGGATAGAGGTCTCGCGCCACACTTGCCCCTAGAGTCATCAATTCATAGAGGACCCGAACATCTTCACCCGTCCGTGATAGACAGCGGGTATAAATTTCACCATCACCAGAGAGAATCAGGTTATAGTAACCGCTGCGGTCACGGTTGAGCTTGTTAATCACTTCAAGTGCCTTGGGCGTCTGTTGGAAGTCCTCCACTTGGCACAGTTGCCGGTAGTTGATCTGGAAGTCTGTGGTCACTTCCCCTTGGCTAAAGTCCCGGGCAATAATATGGCATGGCACCACCTTATCTTCCCCTAGCTGGTAGGCTAAGGCAAAGAGATGTTGCCCGCCATCTAAAGGGCGGTATTCAACAGGGACTTTCATTTCTTTGAATAACTGGGTTAATATCTCCTGAATTGCTGGCATGCCAAACTCCTTACTATTTGTGTTGTCGCTTTCAAGAACTTGCTTTCTAACTCTAACATTCTAGAAGTCATTTGTAAATAAATTGACTTGGTCTTGGTCAATGGTCTTAATGACCCGGCCTGGAACTCCCATGACAAGAGAATTCTCAGGAATATCCTTGGTAAGCACCGTCCCAGCGCCAATGACTGAGCCCGAACCGATGCTTACACCTGGCATCACGGATACATTGGCCCCAAACCAACAGTCGGAGCCCACTGTAATGGGCCGTGCTTGCTCCAAGCCCGCATTACGGGGCTTGGCAGTTAAGGGATGGGCCGCTGTATAGAAGCCACAGTAGGGGCCGATAAAGACATGGTCGCCAAATTCAATCGCCGCTCCGTCCATAAAATAACAGGCATGGTTGACAAAGCAATGCCTGCCAAAGCGGACATTGTCCCCATAATCCACATAGATTGGTGCCATCACTTCTAATCCCTCGGGCAGAGGGCCTAGAAGGTCAGCTAGGGCTTCCGCTCCTGCTTCAGGATCAGTGGGAGCAACTTGGTTGAAGCGGTGAGCCTTAGCCTTGGCTTCTTCACGCTTAGCTAGGATTGCCGCATCATAATTTGCATCATACCATTGGCCGGAACGCATTCTTTCATAATGACTTAACATAATAACCTCCTAAGGCCAAAGTCCAGATTGTTGGTAATCTTGACCACAATAATGCCAGTTGACCACATCCTGGGCATAGCGTTGGATAGTCGTCGTGGAATTATTATGGTAAACAGAAGGCGCAATGAGCAGACCGTGAGGATGGACATGGTCCAAACGCCCAAAACGCGGTGAAATTAACTGGTAATGATTAACATCGAGGCTGACCCCTTGACCAGGATCGGGATTCAACCAGCCCGCATTGCGCAAGTCATAGAGAAGACTCTCCTCCGGCAAGTCCTGCCTCAAATCTAGGTTGATCCCGGTCGCATTGACGATAAAGTCAACCTCCTCAAGGGCCATCCCCTCTTCATCGAGCAGGTAGTAGCGATCAGTCAAGCGATCATAGACGACCTCATCCACCCCCGAACAAGAGACGAGGCAGCCTTGGTCCGCTAAGTCCAACAAAGAATTGGCGGAGGCCAGGGGCATCTTCCCCTTAGCTAAGGAGAAGACCTTGTCGTACTTGTCCGTGAAGGCTTGACGGTCGCTCAGGCTAAGATACTGCCAGTAATGGAAGAGCAAGCGGGTCACCCGGGTGGCCAAAGCTTCCAAAACAGCCCCCTGGTCGGTCCAGTCCATCGCCCGGCGGATGCCCTCAAGGCCTGTGCTCAGGGTCACTTCCTGGCATTCTGTCCAGCTTAAGTTCAAATTTTGACATTCTGACTGGATCCACTGGTCTAGGTGTTTATAGGAAAGCCCTTCTTCTGACTTTAGGGCTTCTTGGAAATTTTCTTCACTTAGGAAGCGCCAAGGCAAGTCAGTCGCTTCCTCACCACTAACGATAGGGAATTGATTGCCCCGGGAGAAGGCTAGAATCTGGTCCGGCTGACAAGTATCTGCCAGGTATTTAATGACATCGATAGCGGACAGGCTCGTCCCAATCACCGCAAAACGACGTGGGCCTTCCCTATCCAGCTCATAACGCTCGGCTTCCAAGGGGTAGGCCTGGTTGAGATAGCGAGGCGTCCCTTGCAAATGATAGAAATCGCGCGTTCCCAAGTCTCCGCAGCAAAGATGGATCCGGTCAAAGCCTGAATAAGTCTGACCCGATTCGGTTTCAAGCCGCCAAGCCGCTTGCACCCGGTCAAAGTCAAGCTTGACCACATATTCCTTAACCGCCTGAACGGGAAGGCGGGCGATCAATTCCTCTACACGTTCCCTGAGATAAGCCCCATAGAGATGGCGGGAACTATAGTCTGGCCAGTCGCGGTCGGGATCCTTAGCCTGCAGCCAAGCGTCAAAGTCTCCCGGATAGGCCTGGTCATAAGTCAAGCCAGCATTCCGCGTATTCATCAAGGCCCCCTCATAAGACTCGGTAAAGGGGATCCCCCGACCAAAATAAGGGTCGCGGTCAAAGACCGTCAGTTCAAAGTCATGACTCTGGGCCAGGTGCTGGTAGGCAGCCAAACAGGCAGAGCCAGAAATCCCTAGGCCTATAATTGCAATTCGTTCCATCGTCCCACTCGCTCCTTCTCCATTTTTCCTTCTTGTATTATAACATTTCAAGCTCGAAAGGCGAAAGCTTCTGCTAGGATTTCGCCAGGGCTTAAAAATACTTAGCAGAAATTGCAGTTCTTCCTCATTATTTGATGGGAAACTGACTTTCTGCCTAAAACATCAACATGTGAACCCTTACACAAGAATTTGCACTTTCTTTGAAAAGTCCTTATACTTAAAATAAATAGTAAAGTAAGGAGTCCTTTGCATGAAAAGTAAACTTCCCCTAATTGCCGTTCTCACTGCTCTAACGACCGCACTCTCTATCTTGGTAGTTATCCCCATCCCAGCCACAAGTGGGATCTTCACCCTCTGTGACGCTGGCATCTATGCCTCCGCCCTCTTGTTAGGGCCTGTCGCAGGCGGGATTGTAGGTGCTGCTAGCGGTGCTCTCATTGATTTAATTTCTGGCTATCCCCAATGGATTGTCTTTTCTTTTATTATCCATGGTCTCCAAGGTTATATCGCCGGCTACCTCGCCAAGAAGAACTTACCCGGCGGTAATTGGACCGCCCTCATCCTGGCCAGCCTCTGGATGATGGTCGGCTACGCTATCGGAACCGGCATCCTCTATAACTGGGCTGCTGCTATCCCATCTATTCCAGGCAACTCACTGCAGAATATCTTCGGTATCCTTGTGGCCATCCCCCTCAACCAGACTATCCGCCGCCTCCGCCTGCCTGCCTTACAAGCCTTTATCGACAAATAAACATGGGCTGAAAGGCGCTCATTAACAAAAGGACCTTGCTTCCTCCCGCATGGGGAGACAAGCAAGGTCCTTTTTGATTGTTTAAGAAAGCATGGCCTAGCTCATTGTCCAACCGCCGTCTACAGGGAGGGCGTGACCAGTGGTGTAGGAGCCGAGATCAGAAGCCAAGAAGAGAGCTGCCTTAGCCACATCTTCGGCTTCGCCAAAGCGTTGCATAGGAATCGGAGCTAGGAAGCCTTGGGCGATATCTGGATCTTCTAGGAGTTCATTGGTCATGCCCGTCTTACCAGTGCCTGGGCAAATGGCATTGCAACGAACACCCACGCTAGCGTAATCCACTGCAATCGCTTGGGTCATGGAAACAACAGCCCCCTTACTTGCTGCATAGGCGATGGCATCAGGGAAGCCAATCAGACCCGCTGCAGACGCAGTGTTGATGATGTTCCCCTTGTTTTCTTTCAGATAAGGCATGGCATATTTAGCAGCCAAGAAGGCAGCCGTAACATTGATGGTTAGGCTCTTCTGGAAGGCATCAAGAGGTGTTTCTTCCACATTGCCTGGCACATAGATTCCTGCATTGTTGAAGAGAATATCAATAGTCTGATAGGCTTCAACCGTTTCTTCAACCATGGCCTTAACAGCGGCTTCGTCCCCCACATCCGCTTGGATAGCTAAGGCTTGACCCCCAGCTTCTTCGATTTGAGCAACTGTTTCATCTGCCGCTTGGCGGTCAATATCGACGGCTGCAACCTTAGCCCCTTCTTTAGCAAAAAGCAAGGCTGTCGCCCGACCAAAACCTGACCCAGCACCTGTAATTAAAGCGACTTTATTTTCTAATAGCATAATATCCTCCTTATTATAATTATATGTGCATTAATTAGCGTTTATCTTTGATCCGAACTTGAACGGTGACCAAGGGCTCCGAATTTTTATCGAGGTCTACGCTCAGAATCCGAGCCTCTAGAATATTGCCATGGCCAAAATAAAGCAATTGGCTCAGTAAATGATTGTCATCAGCTGGTAGGTAGCCCAATTTGTTTCCCTTGAAGGCCACTTGCACAGCATCTCCATCATAAGGATTATCCGGTTCAGCTAGAAGGTCAACCGAAGCCCCCACATCGAGGTCTTGGATTACATCTAAGCCGTCATAATAACGAAAGCCTTTGACCCTAAAACTTGCCAGCTGGCGTGACCGTTCATAATGCGCCAAGTACTTATCTTTTTTTGCCATCACTTCAACTCCTTTTATGTTTAACTTTTTTGTCGGAAAATCGAGCATCCGTCCCCGCTCATCGAAAGTCAGACCTTCAGCTTCCAAGAGGGCCTGTTTGCGCGGGACACCGTAGGCATAGCCCGTCAATTGACCCCGACTCGAAAGAACCCGGTGGCAGGGAATCAACAAAGCAATCGGATTACGCCCCACCGCCCCACCAATAGCCTGGGCAGACATGGACGTCTGGTAGCGGGCTTCATAAGTCCGGGCCAAGTCGCCATAAGTAGTCACTTGACCGTAGGGGATCTCCCTTAAGAGCTGCCAAACCCGTTCCTGAAAGGGGCTTCCTTGCGCGCACAAATTAAGTTGGGGCACTCGTTCAGGCTGGCCGATAAAATAGGCACCCAGGGCCTGACAAAGCCCGGCAAGTTCGGGGCAAGCCTGGGCGGGGCGGCTAGAATCATCTAACTGGTCCACAAAACTCAGGCCATATAAAGTATCCTTTTCATAATCCAAAAGAATTGGCCCTAAGTCAGAAGCATAATAAGCCTTGTGCATCGAAGACCCCCTTTCTTAGCTAGCATCTGTAGCTTTTCTTAACTTTATTTTACAAGATTGCTTAAGGGATTGAAAGCAAGAGCACCGCCTAATCTTCAGGCTCACGCATATACTTTGTGAGGAAGGCGGTGCCTATAACCAGGAGCAAGAGCAGGCCAATCGCTAAGACAAAGTCCCAAGTCTTTGGGGCAACTGCCTTATCCCCCACGTTCACATAAATAAGCGTTCCTGGAAGAATCGTAATTAAAGAAATCCCCAGATAATCGATAAAGCGAATATCAGTTAGCCCAAAAGCATAATTCTCAATATTATAAGGAACCAAGGGAATCAAGCGCGCCAAAGCGAGAACAATACGCAAACGTCTTTGCTTGGTCGATAGGATATCGCGAGTCGACGGATAACGTTCGAACAAAAAATTTTGAACCGGCCGGCGGAAAAGATAGCGGGCCATTAAAAACATAAAGGACATATTGAAGCTTGCCCCCAGGACGGTCAGTAAGGAGCCCTTCCAGAGACCAAAGCCCATGCCTCCCGCTAAGGCTAAGACAGGAACAGGGAAGAAACCCATGGGTAGAAAGGTCCATAAGAGCACATAAATGACTTCAGCATATGAACTCGTCATCACCAGCTCCCGTACCCGGTCCAGGTTGAAGGTCTTAAAGATCCACCAGCTTAAAAGAAAGATCACCACAAGGGCCAGGCTACGCCCCCACTTTGACCAATTGACTTTATTCTTCACTTCATCCATCAACTTCTTCCTTCGATCCAGCCCTGCATCACATTCTCCTATATAGTATAGCAGTTTGTGAATTTGTTTTCAAAAAAGAAGCTGGGACAAAAGGCCCGGCTTCTATATAAAATACGAACTATTCTTTAAAAACGTGCTCCAAAAGTCAGCCCTGACATCCACTTCACGAATTATGGAAGATCCTTTGACAAAGTTCTTCCATAATTTGCGGACAGTTGCTATAGCTGTTCGAAGCGAAGCGAGTTACAGATATAGTATGCTTTAGCTGATTCAGGGCTAACCGACTTTTGTCACACTCTCTAATCGCTTAGTGGGTCTTGCCCCCGACACTGTGGAGGTCGTCTTTGCCATCATAGGCAACAATAGCGGAGATGGCCGCTTCCAGCCCCCGGCTAATATCAGCTAGGCCCATGGAAGCCGTGTTCGGACGGTCAACAACTTGTTCGGGTAAGAAGGGAATATGGATAAAGCCTGCTCCCTTAACTTGGGGATAGGTCTTGTCAATCAGATAGAGGGTCTGGTACATAATGTGATTGCAGACAAAGGTCCCTGCCGTATTAGAGACTTCGGCCGGTAAGCCAGCTTCTTTAATCGCCGCCACCATAGCTTTGATCGGCAAGCGAGAGAAGTAGGCAGAAGGGCCGTCTGCCTGAATCGCCTGGTCGATGGGCTGCTTGCCCTCATTATCCGGAATCCGGGCATCATCCCAGTTAATGGCTACCCTTTCTGGTGTCAGCGCATAGCGGCCCCCTGCCTGCCCCACATTCAGGACATAGTCAGGCTTATGGTCTGCGATAGCCTGGCTGACCACCTCAGCACTCTTCCCAAAGACCGTCGGAATCTCAACTTTAACGACTTCCGCTCCAGCAATCTGGTCAGCTAGGATCTTAACGGCTTCAGTTGCTGGGTTAATCTTATCCTCACCAAAGGGATCAAAAGCGGTTACTAAAATTTTCATCAGAGAAACTCCTTTCTTCTAAAAGGCCCAAAAATACATCAGGGCAATATGGCTAACAATCATTAATAAGGCAAAAATCGTCTGGCGCTTAATCACGCCATTGGGGTTCGTCATCTCCAGCAAGGCCACAGGAAGGGCATTGAAGTTACCGGCCATCGGCGTCAACAAGGTCCCACAGAAGCCAGCCGTCATACCCAAGGCCCCCACAACCACTGGGTCCGCCCCATACATCAAGACGAAGGGTACGCCAATGCCTGCTGTAATCACCGTAAAGGCGGAAAAAGCATTGCCCATAACGGCGGTAAAGAAGACCATGCCCAAGACATAGGCTACGCTCCCCCAGAAGCGAGACCCAGCTGGCACAATGCCTGCCAAGATCTGGGCTACAATCTCACCCACCCCTGCATTGACAAAGATAACTCCCAGGGCAGCTAATAATTGGGGCAAGATACTCGTCGTCCCAACTTGTTGGGTCATCCGGTCCGTCTCATAAAGCGCTTCTTTGGCGCTAGGTTTGAAGAGGACAAGGGCTACCAAGGTCCCTAAGAGCGAGCCAATCCCAATCGAGGAGGCGCTAGACTCTGGAATCAGCCGGGCCACAAGCACAGCGGACAAGGCCATCACGAGAACGGGGATGAAGAGTTTCATCCCAAAGTGCCGGGCAGCTAGGTCTTGCTTCTTCTTATCTTCCACAAAGCCTGTGCCAGCCCCAAATTGCTTGAAGAGGGTAATGGCGCCCAAGAGGACCACCAAAATCCCCGAAAATAGGCCAGGAAGCAGGCGGCCGAAGACAAAGAGGATGCCTAGGATTGCCCAGAAAGCCGCTGTCCCCAAGCGCTTAGGATTACTTGTATCCTGGGCGCTCTGGTAGGCCGAATAGAAGAAGATTAAACCCGATAGGACAAAGAAAAATTCTAAAACATAGTCAAATACGTCGGTCATTGTCATTTACTTTGCCCTCCCTTATCTGTCTTAGTGTGCGCATTCAGGCGGTCTAGCCTACGGTCAAAGATATAATTCGAAAGCAAACCGTAGAGGAAGGCCAATCCAGCAACCACTAGCGAAGCCAGGGCAATCTGCGCCGCATCAACTGGATAGCCCAGAGACTCCATAGTTCCGACAATAAGCAAGGTTCCCGCCGCACCGACGAAACCATTTTGGGCAAAGAAATTCCCGATATTCTCCATAGCAGCCGACTGGGCCTTGATCAGCTCTTGACTCTGCGGCGTATTTTCACGGTAACGCGCCTTGGCCGCCGACTGGGCCATGGGTTCAACTAAAGGTCGGACGAAGGCGGGGTGCCCGCCCAAGCGAACCGAGATAATCCCCGCCACTTCCCGAATCAAGAGATAGAAGCTAAGGAATTTCCCCGCCGTCAGTCCCTGGATGCGGTTGACCAAGCGGACGGCCTGCTCTTTTAGGCCATAGCGCTCCGACAAACCCACAATGGGAAGGGTGAGGACAAAGAGTGTCACCAAACGATTGGCGACAAAAGCGTCGCCGAGGGTGGTCAAGAATTCAGCAATGGACATCCCCGAAGCCAGGGCCGTCACGCAAGCTGCAATCACCACCACAGCAATAGTATCCAACTTCAAGGCAAAGCCGACCACAATAATCAGGATGCCTAGTAAGGGCAGATAGGACATAATATTTTCCTCCTATATAAATTTCATCTATTATTATAGCATCTTATCAGCAGCCAGCCTAAGATAAAATTTTGACCGGTCGTCCTAAACATAAAAAAAGCGCTGAGTGATGGCAATCCCACATCACTCAACGCTTCAATTAATAGGCTGCTAGCTAGGCAAAGCCTTATAAAATTGTTAACACCGACAAGACCATAGCGGTTGCGACAGCCGCGCCCATACAGGTTGGGGCGACCTTGAACAAGAGGCGGCGGTAGAGGGCGCGCTGACTCTCTTGGCAATAGGAGCCAGTGGCCAAATAGAGGCTGCCTGTATCAGAGAAAGGCGAAGCACCGGTCGAAAAGCCGCCGACAATAACCAAGCAAGCTAAAAGAAGGACTGGCCAGCCCGTGGCACCAGAGATAGCAGCCAAGGCTGGGAAGAAGAGCGGCGCAAGAACGCCGATAGTTGAACTGAAGATAGACATCAAACCACACATAATGGTCAAGGCAATCGGAATAGTCAAGTTTGGCATATAAGAAATCAGCTTGGCCATTTCTTCCGTGATCCCCAGTTCAATACCCAGGCTAATCAAGAAGGTCATCCCACAAGCCACCCAGATGGTTTGCCAAGGAATCTGGTCAAAGACCTTGTCCCGAGGCGCTAAGTTCATCATATAAGCAATAATACCAAAGATAATGGTTAAGAAGCTCAGATTCATATGTTCACTAATGAAGCTTAAGCTAGGGAAGGCATCGGTAAAGTTCGTGACCATGGCTGGCACTAAGAGGACAACTGCAAAGCAAGCGATTAAGGCCAGGGTCTGCTTTTGCTTAGAGGTGAAGGCTTGGGGTGGATCAATAGACACACTCTCTTGCCCATAGCGGTAGTGTTGCCAGAGGCTGAGTCCAGCAATCAGGACTAAGGGATAAAGGATAGAAACGCCGAAAATCTTCCAGGTCATCGCAGCGGCTTGGTCAGCAAAGCCCGACTCAGAAAGGACCCCTAGGATAATTGCACCGTGGGGGCCAAAGGGAATATTTCCCCCATTCATCCCCCCCAGAATAACTGAGATAGCGGCTACTGTCTCATTCATCCGGGTCTGCCGGCAGAGTTGGAGGGCAATAGCTCCAACAATGGGAACCGAGCCCCAAGTCCCTGCCCCCAAGGCGGACAAGAGGGCTGCGGTTAAATAAAGGCCCAAGGGAATGAGCGAAGTGTGGTGGCGGAAGCGGTAGATCATATGATGGCCGATTGCCTCCAAGGTCCCATTCATCTTGGCGAAGCTAAAGAAGAAGGAAACGCCAAAGATAACCATAAACAGTTCAATGGGCCAGAGCGCGAAGACTTGGTCCGTCGTAAAACCAAAGACAAAGACCGCTAATAAATAGGCAAAAGCGACAGCAATCAGTCCCGCATTTAAGCGAAAGCGTTCACCCATCACAATGGCCAAAATAATGGCGCCAAAAATTATAAGACTATTCATTTACATTTCCTCCTATTTTGGAATATTCAGACGATTATTCGGATAAAAAAGCACCCTTCCAGAACCACTGCGGTCCTCAAAGGGTGCTTAAGCACGTTACCACCTTTGTTGCTAGATTAATAGCTAGCCAACTCATTGCCCTAGGGCTGCCGGTTAAGGGGGGCACCACATGCGGGATAGGGTCCGAAACTTCTGTCACAGACTCTTCCTAGAAGTCGAGTTCACCAGACAGGCAGTTCCCCTTCCAGCTAGCGGGGACTCTCTGAGCTGACCTGACCAGTTACTACTACTTCCACATCGTCTCCTTATGAAATTACCTTTATGATAACACAGTCTAAGAGAGAGTCAAGGTATTTTTTAATTTATTTCTAATCCTTTTCTAAGCTTCGCCACCAGTAACACCGAGAGCTTCGCCGGTAATGGCAGCAGCTGCATCTGAGGCCAGGAAGTATACAGCAGATGCAATCTCGTCTGGCTCTAAGAGACGGCCTAGCCACTGGCCTCCGATAATATGGTTTTGGAGGGCTTCTTCTTCACTGGTCCCATCTTCTTCAGCCAATTTAGCTAATTGGTTATCGATCAGCTTGGTGTGAGTTGGACCAGGGAGGACACAATTAGCCGTGATTCCATCCTGAGCGTATTCCTTGGCCACCACATTGCTGAAGCCGATCTGGGCGGACTTAGCCGCACAGTAAGCAGACTTATACTTGTCAGGACGGCGGCCATGGCCTGAGGAAATGGTAATAATCCGTCCCTTGCCCTGGGCCTTCATGGTCGGCAGGGCATACTTGGTGCAGAGGAAGGTCCCTCCCATAATCACATTGAAGACTTGTTGGAACTTGTCATAAGGGAAGTCTTCGACTGGCGAAATATATTGCATGCCCGCATTATTGACTAAGACATCCAGCCTTCCGCGCTTGTCAATAATTTCTTCCATGACGGCTTTCACTCGGTCTTCATTCGAGACATCCACCGCATAGCCTTGGGCCCGGCCCAAGTTCTGCGCAGCTTCTACAGCAGCTTCTTCGTTCAGGTCAAGGATCGCCACCCAGTCTCCTGCTTGGATGAAGTGCTGGGCAATGGCATAGCCAATCCCTTGGGCTGCACCAGTAATCACAACCGTACGTTCACTCATAATAAGATAACCTCCTCAATTAAGCTTGACTATGGTCTTCGGCCCGCTTCCAAATCAATTGGTCTTCAGGTTTCAAACCATTATAAATCTTCAATTGCCCATCCTTAATTTGAGCTACCCGGGGCTGGGACTGGCCAAGCCAGGTTGGGTTCATCGAAAGCTCCATATGGTGGGTCAATTCGCCCTTGGCCTCGTCCACTTCATAACGGCCGGAATAAGCCAGGTAGCCAGCTGCGGCCTGAGCCATTTCCTCTTGGGTCCCCTTATGGAGGTCACCCGAAGCATAGGCAGGCCGCCCCTGGGCCATGATCTGCGCTGACATGTAACCGTCGGGGGTATAGAGGATGAAGCCTGTCGCATCTTTCCCCAAAGGATAGACCACTTGGCCCGCTTCATCTTTTGTTTGATAGGACTGCAAGACCCAAGCCCCAATCACTTGGTCACGCATGGATTGTCTCATGAAAATTCCTCCTTATTTTTTTCATCGGTATTTTCATTATAGCACGCTTTAGGCAAAGCAAGCGGGTTTAATTTTTTTATAAATACAATCATTAGATGCCGTAGAGCCTTTCCGCATTAGCGTAAGCGATCGCTTGAAGTACCGCTTCTTCTAAGCCGAAGTTAGCCAAATAATCCCAAGCATTGTCACGGCGCACATAAGGATAATCGACCGACCAAAGAATCCGCTCGGCGCCAAAATGATCCAAACAGAGCTTAAAGGGGGCGTCATAGAACATCCCACTCGGCGTGTAATAGAAATTTTGCTTAAATAATAGGCCATGTTATGGGACAGATGAGTCACTTCCACGGGCAAGTTCTCATCTAAGCGTTCCAGGAAGTAAGGCAGGCCTTCTCCCCAGTGGCCAGCAACGACTTGTAAGCCGGGATGGCGGTCAAAGCAGCCGGATAGGATTAAGCGCAAGATGTGGACACCGGCTTCATAGTGCCAACCCATACCATGCCCAGATAAGATCGTCATCACTTGGTCCGACCAGTCCCCCTTGTAATAGGCCTTCAGCACGTCCTCCTTGACCTCACCTGGATGGATCTGCAGGGGTACCCCTAATGCTTCTGCCTTGGCAAAGATCGGATCATAACGTTTAGCATCCAAAAATTCTTCTTGGAAAGTCCCCTGGAGCAAAGCCCCCTTAAAGCCCAAGTCCTTCACCGTCCGTTCCAATTCGGCTGCAGCAGCTTCTGGCTGGTCTACTGGTAAACAGGCCAGACCATAGAAACGGTCAGGATGTTTCTGGCAGGCCTGGTAGAGTTCGTCATTGGCTTGCCGGGCCAAGTCCACAGCTGCCTCCCCCTTCAAATCCATGGGGCTATTGTTCCCATAGCTGATCAATTGGACGGAAACGCCCGCCTGGTCCATATCAGCCAAGCGTTTGGCATCCAAGTCGACAATCGGTCCCCCACTAGCTAGCATCTGATTCAGATAGTCAGAGACAAAGGAAGCCTTGGCCTCCTGCTCAGGGGATAAATTCGCCTGGTTTAAGACCTGGTACTGGTCGTTGATAGCCTTAGACATATAGTGTTCTTCTACTGTAATAAGTTTCATTTGACCCACCCTTTCTGATTTTATTATAGGTGAAATGAGCTCAAAGGCGAAAGAAAAAGCGAAGTTTGCTATAATGTTATAAAGCTAATCATTCAAGGCTTTAAGGATTTTTTTATTGAAAAAGCTTTCGCTAAGTTTCAAATCGGTTGAACATGATTACTGACTTGTCATCGTTCGAAAATGTTAAAACAGCACTGACAAGCAGGACATTTTGAAATTTGCGCAGAGTAAGCTAATCCATTAAAGAAAGAAGGTTAAGGAAAAATGTCTGAAGATAAAAATGAAAAGAAAGAAATACAAGAACGACAACTTAAATTAATCAAAAAGCAAATTAAACAACACAAGGATGTCTTTATTCGTTTGAAGGAGAAATAACATGAATTATATTGACTTTGAGTTTGCAATCCAAATTCATGATTATGTAATTGAAGAGAGTGGCGGTCTTAGCGGGATTAAAGATCCGGGCCAACTAGAAAGTGTATTAACACATATACAAAATGATGATTACTATCCGACTTTCTTAGACAAATTAACACACCTTGTCTTTTCGGTTATAAAATTTCACATGTTCATTGATGCCAACAAGCGATCAGCTATATCACTAGGGGCTTATTTTATGAACTTAAATCACTATACATATGCAGTAGATAATTTTATCGTAGAAATGGAAGATGTTGTAGTGAAAGTAGCCAATAACTCAATCTATAAAGATGAATTAAAGAATATTATTAAAGAGTTACTTGAATGAGAAACTTACTTCTTTAAATTATGGACTCCAACTCCCAGCTTTTAATTGATAAATTTCCTATTTAATATACACTTTCATTATAATATGAACGTTTGTTTATAGATTAACAATTGAAATACAAAAGGAAGGTGCCCCATGACCCAAATCCTCAAAGACTGGCTCGACTATCTCAGTGCCCATGGCATTGGCTATTGGATTGCTGGCCTGCTCAGTTTTCTTCTCTTAGTCGCCCTCTACTTTCTCTGCCGCAAGCTGCTCCAACGCTTCAACAAGGACCACTCCCTCTATCTCCTCCTCCAATCCATCCTCAATTGGCTGGCTTCTTTTGTCTTTATTGTTTTCTTTATTTCCTATTTCTCCCATTCCCGCTGGTTCTTCAACCCCCTCTTCAAGCTGGGGCAGACGGATGTCTCAGCCTTCCTCCTCTTCTCGGTCGGCTTCGCTCTCATCCTAGCTATCCGTTTCATCAATGGGGTCAAGCGCTTCCTCCTCCCCTCCATCTTCCGGCGCTATGATATTGATCCGGGGGCCCAGGCGACCATCACCACCCTCTTTACCTATATCGTCCTCATTGCTGTCGTTTTGGTCACCCTCAAGCAGCTGAATTTTGACCTGACTAGCCTCAGCGTTTTCGCTGGTGTTATCGGGGTTGGGGTCGGCTTTGGTATCCGCAATATCATGAACAATTTCATCTCCGGCTTGATCATCCTCTTCAGCCGGCCCATCCGCGTCGGTGACCTGGTAGAGGTCGATGAAACCGTCGCCACCGTCGAAGAAATCCGCATCCGCGAAACCATTGTCCGGACCCGGCGCAACGAACGCATGCTGATCCCCAATAGCTACTTCCTCGAGAATTCCTTCGTCAACCGGTCTTACGGCGATCCGGAGATCCGGGTTACCATCTCGGTCGGCATCGACTATGATTCCGACCTCCAGACCGCCCGACGTCTCCTCCTCCAAGCCCTCAAGAATGTCCAGGCCAAATATCCTGAAATCCTCGACGAACCCAAGGCCCGGGTCTTCTTGACCGAATTCGCTGATTTCTCCATCAACTTTGAGCTCTGGTTCTGGCTCAGCCAACAAAATAACGAGCGTGAGCAGATTATCACAACAGAAATCCACTATGAAATCTTCAAACTCTTTGAAGAAGGAGGCATCGAATTCCCTTATCCTAGACAAGATGTCCGGATCCTCAATTCTATGGACGCCAAGCCGGCCCAAGCTAGCCAAAATAATCAGCCCAAGTAAAAAAGTCATGCCCTTACTTCTCAGAAGGAGGGACATGGCTTTTCAGCTATTTAATGGGTTTTCTACGGAAAATATGTTCTAAAACTTGGTAAATGAGGAGGAAAGTCAAGGCGCCAGCGGCATCCAATAGGACATCTTCGACCAGGCCTGAGCGGTTGGTCGTGAGGGTCTGGTGGAGCTCGTCGAAGGAGGCAAAACCAAAAGTCAAAGCGAGACTGAGGAAGACCGTCAGCCCCCTGCCCTGGCAATAAGGACGGAGGGCCAGGTAAATCAGGACAGCTAGGCTACCGAAGAGGACAAAGTGGACCCCCTTACGGATGAAGAATTCCACAAAGCCCGCATAGGACAAGGCTTCGATTGAAATTTTTTCGCCTGCATAGCTGAACTGGATAGTTCTCAAGAGTCCAGCAAAAGGCTCACCAGCAAGCACTTGGCGCAAGACAGGTTGGAGGCTCTGGGCCTCATAGGGCATGGAAGAGGACAGGCTAGTCCCTATAAGAACAAGAGCAATTAAGCCCAGCGCCAACCAAGATAGCTGCTTATCAGTCATAAAAATACCTCCTCCCTAAAGTCTTTTCAGTATAGCACAAGACCGATTAAGAAAGGAAAAATTTGTATTAAAAAACCGGACCCAAATCAAGGGATCCGGCGACTCCCCTCTCTAAAGGAAGTTGATAAAACCATAAATCACAAAAATATTCACAAAATCGATGAAGAGGGCGCCAACGATGGAAACCGCTAGGAAAGCGAGCGGACTAGGCCCGTATTCCGTGGTGATCTGCTGCATACAGGCCATGGCATTGGATGACGACCCCATCCCAAAGCCAATGAAGCCCGCTGTCATCACGGCCGCGTCGTAGTTATGCCCCATCATTCGAAAGACCAGATAACGGGCAAAGGCAATGGTGATTACAGCTTCTAGGGCAATAATTCCAAGCATAGGCAGGGCCATGTCGAGAATCGTCCATAACTCCAAGCCTACCATAGTTAGGGAAAGGAAGATATTGAGGGAAATATCTGAGGTAAAAACCAAGGCCTCGTCATCTAGGATTGGCTTGTCTCGAGCATCTGAGATATTCCGTACGGTCGCCGCCACAATCATGGGGCCAATATAGAGAGGGAAAGAAATGCCCCCCACCAGGTAGCCAACAAAGAAGTTCAAGATTTTCGTCAAGAAAATCCCCAAGAAGATGATGACCAGGGTGCCATAGAGCATGACAGCAATCCGGTGACCGCTCATCTTCTGGCGTTGGCTGTGCGACTTGTAGCGGTCACCTGTATTGGCTGACGCATCGGGATCTTTGGCAGATAATTGGTGGCGCTTGATAGCTGTCGAAGCCACCGGCCCCCCCGAAATCGAGCCGAGGACAATGCCTAGGGTCGCCGCGATCACCCCGACAGAAGTTGCCGTATCGAAGCCCAATGCCTCAATCGAAGGCGACACTGCCGCGGCCGTTCCGGGACCGCCAACTAGTGCAGGTGACCCTAGCAGGAGGGCTAGAGGACCTGGAATGCCAAAAGCCTTGCCCAGAGCCAAAGCCAGAATATTCTGCACAAAGATCGCTAACACCGATACAAAGAGAAATTTACTGACAATGGTCTTGGCTCGGACTAAGGCCTGCAAGCTTGCCTCAAAACCAATCGTTGTAAAGTAAATCACCATAAAGAGCATGGCATACTCGGTATCTATCTTAAAGACCATGATATTAGCTAACCGCAAAATCGTATTCAGGATAGCGAAGATCAAGCCCCCGACAATAGCTGGTGGGAGGGAGTATTCTTCGAGCTTGGGAAATTTATTGATGATCCATTTACCAAATATAAGGGTCAAAACAGCAAAACCCATCGACTGGATACTATCAAATTCAATTGTTATCATAAGCGCACCTCGTCATAATCAGTTTTTCTTACTGACTATTTTAACATAATCTAAACGAATTATGTGATAAAAGCTATCGTATTGCCCATAAAAAATTACTGATCAGGTGAATCTAAGCATAAAATAATCTTGATTTGCTTATTTTTGCTATAGATTGGGCTGACTCATCCCATGAGATGTAAGGTTACTTTACACGCTCTTAAAAGACAAAAAAAGCCCCTATACAGCCAGGAGCGCTGGGCTCAGGCTCATAGGGACTAGGAAAAGTGAGGGTTAATCCTTATAGACGACTTGCTTCCTGACCGGCAATCCGACCAAATGTAAAGATATCCGCTAGGGAGTTTCCACCGAGACGGTTGCCCGCATGGATACCGCCTGCAACTTCTCCGGCAGCATAGAGACCAGGGATGGCTTGCCCGTCTGCCTTGAGTACCTGGGCTCTTGGATTAATTCGCAGGCCTCCCATGGTATGGTGGATAGCTGGCTTACGTGGTGTGGCATAGAAAGGAGCTTGGACAACTTTGAGGTCGAAGGCCCCCTTGTTGAAGTCAGGATCTTCTCCGGCGTCTACATAAGAATTATAACGCTTAACTGTCTCTTCCAATTGGCCAGGGTCCATGCCGATCTGCTGGGCCAAGTCAGCGATGGTATCGGCCTTATAGAGCGTTCCGTCAGCCACTTGTTGGTCAATCTTCTCCTGGCTAGTATTATAGGCGGTTGCCTTGATCTGCTCATCCGCAATGAGGTAGAAGAGCCCACCATTAGCAATCGCTGCGGCAGAAATCTCATCACGGGTGCCAAATTCATTCACAAAGCGCTGACCTTCCTGGTTGACCATGAGGAAGTTAGCTGGTGGCACTTGGAGTCCAGTGAAGAGGGCCCCAGTTTCTGGATCACAAGTTGGCAGCATCTGGATCATCCCCATATCGACCAGGTCCGCTCCCACAGCCTGACCGAGGCGGATCCCGTCTCCCGTGATGGCGGGAGAGTTAGATGTCTTCACATCATCATCAATCCGCTCCCAGTAAGTATTGTATTTTTGAAGCATGGGGGTATTGGCCCCAAAACCACCTGTTGCCAGGACGACTGCCTGGGCTTGGACCCGCATGGACGCGCCTTGGTAGGTCCCTGTCGCACCGGTCACCCGACCTTGGTCATCTTGGATCAACTCGGTGACGTCGGCTTCGGTATAAATAGAGCCGCCTTCCTTTTCGATAAAGCTTTCTAGGGTATGGACATAGGCATAGCCTTCATCCGAACGTGGCTTATGGCCGCGCCGCCACATAGCCCCCACCGGCATGTCGACATGGTCGCGGTCAAAGTCCACCCCTAGCTCACTTAGCCAATTGACAGAATCCAAGACATTATTCGTCAGGGTCTTCACCAGGTCGTAGTTGCCATAGACGCGATGACCTTCCAAGTCCTGCCGCTTCCCACCCAGATAGGTTTGGATACGGTGGAGGAGGACGGAGTCAAAGAGATAGGCGTCAGCCTCTTCACTGGCCTTGAGATAGACTTGGATCTCTTGGCGGAGCTGACGGAAATCTTCCAAATATTCCGCATCAATCTCCGATTCTGGTGTGGCAGCGATCTCTTCTAATGTATGTCCCTCCCCTGGAAGAGCTGGGAATTGATTCTGCCAGTCTGGATCAGCCGCATTCATGGGACCACCTGTCCGCACCGTATTCCCCCCAATAGCTGGGAACTTATCGAGGACAATCACTTGCTTACCCGCTTGAATAGCTGAAGCAGCGGCAGACAGGCCAGCACCCCCAGCCCCAATAACGAGGACATCGGTCGTTGTGTCTAGGGCTTCGGCTGCCTGGCGCTGGACCTTGGGCCGGGCCTTGAGGATATCAGGGTCGCCCCCAGCCTGGCGCACAGCTTCTGCTACCCCGTCAATAATCCCCTGACTGGAGACCGTGGCTCCCGAAACTGCATCGACATTCAGGGTCTGCCCTTCGATAATATCAGCTGGTACCTTAACGAATACCGGATTAGCAATCCCCTTACTCTCGGAACTTGAATCCACTTCAATCCGTTCAATCCGATCTTCCGATAGTTCAACCTCCATGGGTAAGGCGCTGTTATGGCCCGCCGCCTCCACCTGGTAGGTCCCCGGTTGATAGCGTAATTCTTTGTCAGTCATTTGATCTTCCCCTTCTTTCGTGATTATTGTCACAATCAGCCTATCATATTTCAGGCATTAATTCAGCCTTCAAGCCCCGAAAATAGAAAAAAGCAGCCCATGATCTCGGCTACTCTTTTCTCATATCAAAATTTATGCAAGACCACAAACTAGCTTATCACTAGTCCTTATCTGACCCTTCTTCTAAAGACCGGATCACATTGACCATTTCAATCGCAGCCTGGGCACATTCGGACCCCTTGTTGCCAGCCTTGGACCCGGCCCGCTCAATGGCTTGTTCGATGGTATCGGTGGTAATCACACCGAAGAGGACAGGGAGCCCTGTCGCCATGCTGACTTGGGAGATGCCCTTAGAGACTTCCGCGCAGACATAGTCGTAGTGGGAAGTAGCCCCACGGATAACTGCTCCTAGGCAAATCACAGCGTCATAGCGCTCCGTTTCAGCCATCTTTTTAGCCAGGAGGGGGATTTCAAAGGCTCCCGGCACCCAGGCCACATCAATGGCCTCTTCTGCAACCCCTTCGCGTTTGAGGCTGTCGATCGCTCCGGCTAAGAGTTTTGACGTGATAAAGTCGTTAAAGCGGGAAACCACAATTCCTACTTGCATATCTGCTGTATATAAATTTCCTTCAAATGTTGTCATCTTAATGCTCCTCCTTTAGGTCTAATAGGTGACCCATCTTAATCTTCTTGGTCAGTAAATAATTAGCGTCATGGGCAGTGGCTGGAATTTCTAAGGGCAGGCGCTGGCTAACAGGCATGCCGTTGGCTTCAAGTTCCTGGACTTTGTCTGGATTATTGGTCAACAAACGGACTGACTGGACACCCAAGGCCCGCAGCATCTGAGCCCCGAGATAGTATTCCCGAGCGTCAGCAGGCTGGCCCAGGGCAAGGTTGGCTTCCAGGGTATCTAGCCCTTCCTCTTGCAGGTGGTAGGCCTTAAGCTTGTTCACCAGGCCAATCCCCCGGCCTTCCTGGCGCATGTAGAGGAGGACGCCCCGCCCCGCTTGGCTAATCTGGGTCAGAGCCTGGTCCAGCTGGGCGCCGCAATCGCAACGTTGTGAGCCAAAGACATCCCCAGTCAAGCATTCGGAATGGAGGCGGCAGATCACGTCTTCTGCCTGATCCAGGTCCCCCATGGTCAAGGCCAGGTGCTCTTGACCAGTCAGGCGGTCCACAAAGCAGACTAGACGAAAGTCCCCATAAGTACTGGGCAAAGCCACATCCGCCACCCGGTCCAGGAGCTGGTCATAGCGCTTGCGATAGGCTTGAAGGTCTTGGATGGTGAGGAAGGTCAGGCCATGGTCAGCTGCAAAGGCCTTGAGCTCTGGCCCCCGCATCATCTGCCCATTGTCCGCCATAATTTCACAACAGAGCCCGCAAGCCGCCAAGCCAGCGAGTTTCATCAAGTCGACAGTCGCTTCGGTATGGCCATTACGTTCCAAGACACCGCCCGCCTTGGCTACCAAGGGAAACATATGCCCTGGCCGGCGGAAGTCTTCTGGACGGGCCCCTTCCGCCACCACTTGGCGAGCAGTCAGTCCCCGCTCTTCCGCTGAAATCCCTGTCGTCGTTGCCACATGGTCGATAGAGACGGTGAAGGCCGTCTGGTGGTTGTCCGTATTGTGGCTGACCATGGGTGGGAAGTCGAGGGCTTTCGCGATTTCTTCCGCCATCGGCATACAGATCAAGCCCTTGGCCTGGCTCGCCATGAAGTTGACATTATCTGTCGTCGCGAATTCGGCGGCGCAGATCAGGTCCCCCTCATTTTCGCGGTCCTCATCGTCCATTACTAGCACCAGCTTGCCTGCTTGCAGGTCAGCCAGCGCTTTTTCCACACGTTCTTTAAACATCCTTGTCCTCCTCCTAGAATCCTTGCTCACGCAAGTAGGCCTCGGTCAGTTCAGAAGATTCTGCCTTAGCCATAAATTGTTTCACGTATTTTCCAATCATATCTGTTTCAATATTCACCCAGTCGCCAACTTTCTTTTGACCCAGGTTGGTCTGATCCAGGGTATGGGGAATGATCGAGACCCGAAAAGCTTGGCGGTCGACTTGGACCAGGGTCAGGCTGATGCCGTCAATGGCGACACTGCCCTGGTTGACCATGGTATCTAAGAGGTCCTGGTCAGCCCTAAAGTCATATAAGACGGCATTGGCTTGGGGACGGATAGACTGGACTTGGGCCTTGCCATCGATATGGCCTGACACAAAATGCCCCCCGAAGCGGTCAGAAGCCGCCATGGCCCGTTCCAAGTTAACGGCTGACCCCCGCTCGAGCTGGGCGAGAGCCGTGAGCTTCCAAGTTTGGGGCATGACATCAACTGTAAAAGACGCTTGGTCGAAGGCCGTCACGGTTAGGCAAATCCCATTCACCGCCACACTATCACCCACTTGGAGGTCGGTCAAAACGCTAGTCGCTCCAATTTGAACCACACAGACTTGGGAAGACCGCTGGATGGCCTTGATTTTGCCCACTTCTTCAATTAATCCGGTAAACATGTCGTCACCACCTTACTTTCAATCAAATAATCCGCACCGACTTGGGACCAGGCAAAGGGTTCAAGTTGGATGGCCTGGTCCGGTTCTGCTACCCCTTGGCCAGCTACCGGCGACATGGCCTGGCCACCGAATAATTTAGGGGCGATATAGGAATGGACCTCATCCACTAGGCCCAGGTCTAGGGCGGACCAGGTCAGGGTCCCTCCAGCTTCTAAGAGCACGCTATCCAGACCCAGCTGACCGAGCTGATCCATTAAGTCAACCAAGTCGAGATGGCCTTGGCGCTGGCCCAGTTCGATGATGCCGCAACCCGCTTCGCGGTATGGGGCTTGGCGGTCGGCATCCAGGCAGGTCGTTGCGAGATAAGTAGGGACTTGATTCGCTGTCTGAACCACTCGGCTGGACAGGGGCGTGCGCAACTTTGAGTCGCAGATAACCCGGACCGGGTCCTTGCCCCCTTCAATCCGACAGGTCAGCTGGGGATCATCCGCTAAGACCGTATTCACACCTACCATAATGGCTGCCAAGGCATGGCGGGTCTGGTGGACACGCTGGCGGGCTTCCGGTCCCGTCACCCAGCGCGATTGACCAGTCCGTGTGGCAATCTTGCCGTCTAGGGTCATGGCGTACTTAGCCACGAGATAGGGTCTTTGGCTGACAATATATTTCTCAAAAACCCGGTTCAAGTGATGGCAGTCCGCTTCGACCACCCCCACTTCGACCGCTAGGCCCGCTTCCTTAAGGGCTTGAACCCCCTTGCCAGCTACCTTATCATGGGGGTCTAAGGCGCCCACAACGACCCGCTGGATCCCGCTCGCAATCACCGCTTCCGTACAGGGCGGGGTCTTACCATAGTGGCAGCAGGGCTCCAGGTTGACATAGAGCGTTGCCCCCTCAGGATCTTCCGTGCAGGCAGCCAGAGCCTCTCGCTCCGCATGCGCCTGACCATAAGTCCCATGGTAACCTTGGCCGATGAGCCGTCCATCCTTTACAATCACAGCTCCCACCAGGGGATTGGGATTCACCCAGCCCTGCCCCTTCTTGGCTAGGTCCAGCGCCCTTCGCATCCATTCTTCATCCTGCATCCAAACACCTCCAAAAAAATAATGCCTTGAATAGAGCTATCCAAGACATTACAAAGAATTTATTTTGCTAATAAAAAAACTCTGAAACGATTCATATCATTCCAGAGCATCTTAAAAACTTATTCATTCTTTCGATCTTCTTTCATCCAGACTATACTGTCGGCTTTGGAATCTCACCAAATCAACCTCGCGGCTCGTGGGCTTTACCACCGGTAGGGACTTGCACCCTGCCCTGAAGATAGTTATTCAATTGCCTATATTATAGCCGGCCCCATTCCTAATGTCAAGGAAAAGCATGGAAAGGTTTACATCACCCTTGACAGTCAGAATCGAACTTTCTTGAAACGAGCTTGAAACGAGCGAATGCTTCGCTCTTATTCTGACTTGCTCCAGTGAAAAGCAGCTAAGCGCGCACCCTCACACCCTGTAGTCGGGTTCAGGCTAGCAGAAATAGCTCCTCTTCACCAAAAGCCGCCGAAGACTTTCAGTCTTCTCTGGCTTTTGCTTCCAGAGGTCTATTCCTCCCGCTAGCCTTCACACCCTTAGTTGGGTTCGCAAAGACAAAAAGGGAGTGACTTCAGCAAAGTGGAACGACCGGCTAAAGCCGTTCTTATCCTCTTTGCCTCCAGTCATCCCTTTTTAACCGCCTTTGCTCACACCCTGTAGTCGGGTTCAGGCTAGCAGAAATAGCTCCTCTTCATCAAAAGCCGCCGAAGACTTTCAGTCTTCTCTGGCTTTTGCTTCCAGAGGTCTATTTCTACCGCTAGCCTTCACACCCTCTTTTTCAAATCGTTGGCGGAGTTGGTCTTGTTGGTCTAAGATATCCCAGCTTTCGTCCGATAGGCGCTTAATGGTCTGCCAGTCGCGCAGGTCAGACTTCTGCTCTTGGTCAGTCAGGATGGGGCGCTGGTAGAGGGTTTCCGCCAGGCTAGCTTGAACGGTATCTGAGAGGAGGTAGTCGACAAAGGCTTGAGCCAGGTCCAAGTGCTTGGTCCCCTTGGCGATGCCGACCCCAGCTGGCAGGTAGAGGGAGCCTTCATCCGGATAGATTAAGTCTAGGGCTGCTCCCTCGGCGATCAGCTGCTGGGCGACCGCCTCCGTCGACAAGCCCACAGCCACTTGCCCTTGGACCAGGCCCCGGTTGACTTCTGAAGATTCCTTATAGATCTGGGCTTCCTGGTCGAAGTAGAGCTGGCCCACAAAATCCCAAGCTGCTTCAGACTGGTAGCCCCCCTTGGCCAAAAGAATAGTCAGGAGTTGGGAGAAGCCGCTAGAAGAGAGACGCGGGTCGGCTAGGCCAATCTTCCCCTGCAGGCTAGGATTCAACAGATCATCATAAGAATGAATAGTCAGGCCCTGGGTCAGCTGGCGGTTGGCCAAGATCACCGTCCCTTCCATGGCATAGGGCGTATAGGTCTGGTCCTTGGCTCGGTAGCTGGCTGGCAGATTCTCAGCCCCCTTCGCAGCATAAGGAATAAAATAGTCCTGGTTGGCTTCATACCAGAGTGTCGACCCGCCGAAGACCAAGTCGACATCGGACTTGCTATCCCCTGACTTAAGCCGGTCAAAAAGATTGCCAGTTGAATCTTGGACCAGCTGGACGCGGACCCCATAAGCCTGCTCGAAGGCCGGAACGACAGTTGCCAGGAGCCCATTTGAATTCGGAGAATAGACCACTAAACGAGCTTCAGGAACCGAAGACTTGGGGACCTCCTGATCCCAATGCAAGGCCCATGCCAGCCCCAAGACCATGGCTAAAAGGAAGCTAATCCCCAGGTAGCTGGGCCATTTCTTTTTAGTCTTTCTTGCCATCTTGTCCGCCCTTCCTGAAAGCCGTTGGGGTCATGCCCACATACTTCTTAAAGACCTGGTCAAAATAATTATAGTCAGAGAAGCCCAGTTCACTGGCGAGGTCAGCGATCCGGATGTCGGTTGAGCCTTCTAAGGCTTGGACCGCCTGAGAAATCCGATAGCGCTGGATATAATCACTCAGGCTGACCGAGAGGCTAGCTTTGATTTTGCGGTAGAGGTAGGACCCGCTGTAGCCCAAAGCCTTGGCTAGCCTTGCCATAGTAAGTTTATCGCGGTAGTGGGCGTGGACATAGGCTAAGACCTCCTGAACCAGGTCATCAGGACTCGTAACGAGGCCAGACAGGAGTCCGTCTGCTTGACTATCCGCAACAATTTGGGGAAGCAGACGGTCGAAGGCAGCCCGGACTGAAGCTAGAAGTTCCTCCTCATCAATAGGTTTGGTCACAAAGTCCACCACCCCATAGCGGATAGCTGCCTGGGCATTGGTAAAATCATTGTAGCCTGAAATAATAATTTTCTCAAAAGACAGATCAGATACCGCATCGAACATATCAAAGGCCCCCATGACGGGCATCGTGATGTCTGTCAGCACAAGGTCTGGCTGAGTCTCACGAATCAGCTCAGCCCCCACTTGGCCATTAGCAGCCTCACCGACCACCACACCTCCCAGCTGGGCATAGTCCACCCCGTAGACCAACCACTTACGAATCCATTCCTCATCTTCAACAATTACCATCCGGTACATGAGCCGGCCTCCTTATCCAATAGATTAAACATGTCCCTTGGTCCACCTCTGCCACTTCCAGCTGCGCCTCGGGATAGAGATAGCGTAGGCGCTTGATCGAATTCATCAAACCATGTTGCCCCCGATTAGCTGTCAAATCGGCCGCTAACTGGTCGCGCGCTTCTGGGTCGAAGCCTGGGCCATTATCCCTTAAACAAAAGAAAAGACGCTCAGCCTGGCAGCCCACCGTCAGCTCAATTCGCAAGTCCGGCCGCTGGTCCCGACCATACTTAATGGCGTTCTCAATGGCTGAAAGCAGGAAAAGCCGAGGGACCTGGACCTGCCCCAAAGCCTCGGGACAGCTGATGCTATAAGAAAACTGGGGAAAGCGCACCTGGGTCACTTGGAGATAGTGGTCAATCACCTGCAAGTCCTCTGCCAAAGACGCATCCGCCATCTGACTATCCATGGAATAGCGCAAGATAGTTGTCAAGGACCGGATCAATTGACTGCAGACCTTGGGATCGAACTGGCTGGTAATCCGGATAGTCTCCAGGGTATTGTAGAGAAAGTGGGGATTGAATTGGGCCTCCAACATTTTGCGCTCATAGTTCACCTTGTCCCGCTCCAAGTCAATCTGGTCAAGGTTGAGCTGGTGGATCCGCTCGAGCATCTGGTTCATGGCCTGGGCCAGGTAGGCGAACTCGGCCTCGTAGTCCTCCTCCAAGCGGTCTTGGGCAGCCTGGGAAATCAGCTGGGTCTCCGCCACTAAGGCATCGATCGACTGGCTGTTGTGCCTGGCCAGATAAGCCGCAAAATGATTGGTCAGAGCGACCATGAAGAGAATCAAAAGCAAGAGACCGCCAAAAGAGATGGCCAAGAGTGACAAGATTGGCAGGAAGAGAATCTGGGTATGAAGTTTGAAGCCAGCAGGCAGATCTTCTTGGCGCTGGAGATAAAGCTGGTTATTGACTAAGGCAAAATGTCCCGATCTTCCAGGACTGAGCTGGGCGCTGGCCTGATCTGCCGCGAGGACGCGGTCATAGGCCGTCAAGACCGCATAAGATACCGCATAGGGCTGGTCAGACTTGACCAGGTCTTCCCCCTTGATCAGGTATAGGGCGATCTGGTCTGGTTGACGGCGGTAGACCATTAGATAGGGTTTGGCCGCCGCATCATAATAAGCCAGGCAGCCGGCTTCTTTTTGGGCCTCAACTAAGAGCTGGCGGTAGGTCCCAGGCAGGCGGTGGTCAGGGGCATTGCTATAAAGTTCGCGCCCCGACCGGTCGAGCAGGAAGACCTGCCCCTCTAATCCTTCAGCCGCCTGGCTCCGGTAGAAATGATAGGCCAAGTCGCGGTCCGGGCCCTCTGCCCCCAACATCTCTTGGAGGATACGGTCAGCTCCAGCCAAGTCCTCCCTGAAGTCCGCTGCCAGCCGGGCCGTATCCCGCCGCAATTGGGTGGTCTGTTCAATATAGGCATAAGCCATAAAGACCAACACTAGCAGACCAGATACCATTAAGACCAAGAGTGTCCCAATCCGCACCATATCTTTCTCCAGCGATTCACGAAAAGTTTTTGCCATCACCCCACCTCCTTGCTTATCTAGTATAGTCCATTTCGAGAGAGAATGAAGAAAAATATTTCTTTAGTCTCTGAATAAAGCCCCTTTACTTGCTGAGTACGCCGATTTGCTTTGAGATCCGCCACCTTCCCATACGAATATGCCGGTTGGACTTGTGATACGGCAGCTTCCCACACGAATATGCCGGTTCGACTCGTGATCCGCCACCTTCTCTCGCGAATATGCCGTTAGAAATAAAAGAGCCCTACTTTTAGCTCTTTCTCTTTTTAGGGAACAAATCCTAATGTCTAACGAAGGCTTCTTAGGATATTTTAGTTGAAATTTAAGAAAAACGAACAGAAACCCTATCTTCTGAGATAAAATTTCTGTTCGTTTGGACTTAATCTTTAACCTTGTAGTCCGATTCATCGAAGCCGAGTAAGAATTGGGCCACAATGGTCACTACCGTAACAATCAGGATGGTGATAATAGCTTCCACCAAATAGGATTGGTCCTTGGATACCCACATCGGCAGGCTCAGAAGGGCTGGCGTCACATAGATAAAGGCCTTCATCTTCATCAAGCTGGCGAAGATCCCACCAGCGCAGGCTCCAATCATGGAAGCATACATTGGTTTCTTCAAAGGAAGGTTGACCCCGTACATGACAGGACCGGTTGTCCCGCCCAGTAAGGCTGTCAGACCTGTCGAAAAGGCCAAAGATTTGAGTTCCTTATTCTTAGCCCGCAAGCCGATTGCCAGACCAGCGGCTGCCTGGGACATGTTGGCACAGAGGGCAACCACCCGAATAATGGGGTCATAGCCCTGTTCTGCCACCAAGGTAATAGAGATCGGACTCAGTGACTTGTGGATCCCAATTGAGACTAGCCATGGATAAGCCGCTGCTAGGAGTGGAATGGCGATGAAACCGATGTTATCGTAGAGCCAAACCGACCCGTCCGCAATGACATGGGAGACCCAGTCCCCCACTGGCCCGAAGACGAGGAAGGTCAGTGGTGCCGTCACTAACATGGTCATCAACGGCACGCCAAAGACCTTGATCATGTCCGGAATATACTTGCGGAAGAAGCGTTCGATATAGGACATCATCCAGACCGTCAAGAGGGCCGAAACTAGGGTGGTGTCATATTCAATCAAAGGAATATGGAAACCCAGGAAGTTCACATCCGTCCCCGCTTCAATCATCTTGACCCAAGTCGGATGGACGGTCATCAAGCCCATGAAAGCCCCTAGATAGCGGTTAGCCCCGAAGACCTTGGCCGCAGAGAAGCCCACATAGCCGGGCAGGAAGTAGTAAGACGTATCAAAGATAAACTTGAGGAAGATATACAAGCTATCGTCCTCAGCTAGGACCCCCGTCAGGTTAAGGACCAGGACAATGACCTTGCCTAGGCCAGCCCCCGCCATGATTGGCACGACAGGAGATAGCGAAGCTGTGATTGCCTTAATCGCCTTGTTGAAGACTGATTCCTTCTTCTCTTCCTTATCTTCTGCTTCTTCCCCTCCATCCATCACTTCCAGGACTTTCTCGTAGATTTCCTGGCGACTGTTCTGGATGTGGAGGGTCAGCTGGTAGCCGTCCAAGTCCAGAGATTGGATGCCATCCAGGCTGGCTAACTGGTCCAATTTCACTAAGGAGAGGTCTTTGAGTTCTAGCTCAATGCCCTCATCCACTAATTCGATGTATTTAATGTTGTCCGAGCCGGCCAGTGCAGCCAAAATCGCCCGGGATTCCTGTTCAAACACAAGAAAAACCTCCTCATAACTTCTATAGCTTGATTATAGAAGGAATGAAAAGGCTTAAATAGGGAAGAAATGAGCTAGAATGTGGAAAATTCTATACTGTTTGGATTCCAAGAAATAGATTGTGCTTGTGAGCATCCGTTTCGCTTCGAGTTTGATCGTTAAAAAGCCATGGCACCGGCTCGAGCCTTGGTCTCTCGCCTAACGAGACTCAAACGGAGAGTAAGGCTGACGCCAACTCTCCATAATTCGCTTCGTTTGCTTATTCATGGCTAACGATCAAACTCGAGCTTCACTTCTGCTCAGAAGTAAATTGGTGTTCAAACTCTAGAAGTGCTGGGTTCCACATTGCTAGCTATTGAGATGGCACCGGGGAGGAAAGGCGGTTGGCTTTTGAATTTGGTCCTTACAGAGCCGTGGCACCGGCTCGGGCCATGGTCCCTCACCTAGCGAGCTTCAAAGGGCTAGTACAGTTACGCCTACTAGCCCTAATTCACATCGCTTGCTTGTTCACGGCTAAGGACCAACTCCAACGCTTCACTCTTGCTCAGAAATAAATTGATGTTCAAACTATAGAAGTGCTGGTTTCCACATTGCTAGTTAAAGAAATGATAAAAGTTGGAACAGGTGCTTTGCTTTTTAATTCGGTCCTTGAATATTTAGCAGGTCAAGAAGGGCTGACGCCTACGCACCGTAATTCGCTTTAGTCGGGTTCAGGCTAACAGAAATAAATTAGTGCTCATATTCATTAGAGCATTGATCTTCCACATCACTATCTAAAGGAAATAGTGACGTATAGGAATCATTGCTGTCTTTTGAATAGAATCCAACTTTTAAATCTTCTCTCAGTTCAAGTCATCAACATCTATAAGCTTAACCCTAATCGTCTAAGCCATTCGATATGACTGATGCAAGGAACGGCAAATTGTCCAGCTACATCAGGGATTTTAGCATTTTTACTTGGCCCACTTGCCTGAGGATTGGCCTTGGTTTCACTGGTTACAGATGAATAACCTCGGCCCATTTTTTTATAATTTCATAGTCTTCATCTTCTTTAATCAAAAAATCATGAAAATGTTCATCTACCCATGAAAACGTATCATCATCCCCCTGTTGAAGCTCATTGAAGACTCTCGTTAACATAAAAGACTGCGCAAACTTAGCTTTTAAAGGAAGTTCAGTCCAATAAGAAGGAAAGACATCTTGAGGATATATTTTCTTTCCTGCATCAATAAGAATATTGGCATCAATTAAATACATCCTTATTCTCCTTTCTTATCTTGAAGTCTTCGTTCAAGCTTATTCAATGTACCAACGGGCAAATTTAATAAATTAGCGGCATCACTGTATCTGATGTTTCCCTCATAATAAGCATTGAACACACTCTCCGTTACAAGAGGATCGAGGCGGGACTTTAGCGTAGTCCAAAAATCAGGTCCACCAGAAGTTCGTTTTCGCTTAGCTTCAGATTGGTTAAATTGTTCACGGACTTCTTTAACGACGCCTTGATAGAGGTCTCGGTCAATTAGTTTGGCATCTAAAGCCCGACGCGCAATAACAACTTGGCTCACTTTAAATGTTCGCGATAAATCTTCAATTAAGTCTTTAGGAGGGACCTGGTCCTGCCAAGTATCCAGAAAGCTGGCTTGAGGCACTAAAATTTCTGCCGCAAAAGCATTACATAGTTGTTCAGCCTGGCTAACTTCGTCGGATAGCTCATTATCTGATAAGACATCTTCTTGGCCCAACAAAATATGGCCAAATTCATGGAGGAGAGAGAATAAACGCCCATTCTCTGAGTCTTTGCCATTGATGAAAATAAATGGAGCATAATCATCCAGTAAGACAAAAGCTCTAAATTCATCCAAATCAAGCGAACGATGTGTATTCAAGGCAACTTGCGATTGGACAACAACGCTCGTACCTATCGCATTCAAGCGCTGCCTAAAATACTTAAAAGCAGTCTGCCCTTTCAAATCTTTCTGCCAAAAAAGCGGAAGATCTAATAATTTCCTAGACTCATCTGCAAGCTTTTCAACATCATTCAAAGTGTATGCCTCATATTTGGAAACATAGTCCAACTTCTCAAATCCTTGCCCTTGACGGTAATCCGATAAAAAATCCTGTTGGTCCTCTACCCACTGAATATTCTCGATCAATTCACGAGAAGCACTTGAATGATTTTCTTTAGATTCCAAGGTCCGATATGCAATCAGGTCTGGCGTATCATCAACTGGTTGCTCAAGGAAGAAGTAACCAACAGGCACATTCAATTCCTTACTCAAGTCAACCAGCTGCTTAAAAGTTGGATTGAGCTTCCCTGATAACCAGTCCTCTAGCTTCTTAAAGGTCGGCTTCTTCGACAGGTCGTCTTCAGTTAAAAAGGCTTGTTCCATATAATACTTAATAAGCCTCGGATTAACAGGCACTCGAGCTGTTGACATTCGACTCCCCCCTCTCTAGTTAACTTCATTGTAGCAAAAATAACTTATAAAAACGACTATTAGCCACACCCTTACAAATGAAAAAAGCCTCTCCCCTAAGCCATCTAAGTGACCTAAGGGAGAGCCCTTATTCAAAACACATCTAATTGGATGGTGGTGCAGGATCTGTTGCACTCCAGTCTGGCCAATCAGCTGTGTAATCGTAATTATCTACCGGTGCATCAGACGTATAATCGCTAGTTCCAGGTCCAAGAGATGGCAGATTAGGAGAGGGTAATGAGGCTTGGTCCTGTATATAAGGCGCTTGGCCATCATCAGATGGGACACCCTCAGGGAAAATCGTATCCGCTAATTCTTTAGGCTGGATGGGTTCAGGTGTGGCATCATAAGGATCTTGTCCATTATAATTTGGCGAACCATACAAGTCATCAAGATCTATATAAGTCAAGGCCTCATTAATCTCGACATTTGTGTACCCTCTCGCCTTCAGCCAATAAATAATATTACCTTTAGTGACGGCTCCATTCAGCATGGCGTTCAAACTCTCGATGATCGCGCCTTCCACCCGCTTAGAAGGAAAATTCCCCTTTTGCTTGGGCTTAGCCCCAGCTGCCGTCGATGTGGCATCAGCCTTGTCTGACGCAGCTGTCTTCTTGACTAGGCTCTCCTTCAGTAAGCTGATTGGGTCATAGTCCTGACTGCCCAAGTTCTTCCCTTGCGCCGTCTTGGCAAACAGGGTCACGGGTGAACGCATATCATTGATCTCAAAGGCAATGGCGCTCTTAGCAGACTCCTTCTGCTTCAACTTCTTGTTCTGCGTTCTCTCATAGCGCGCATCAGGTTGGTCTGCTATCGCCAAGTCATTCTCAAAATTATCATCCAGCTGGTCTTGGTGTTGAGTTGCGACAAAACAGCGGATCCAAGCATCAAAAGCTGACAGCTCTTCCTCTGACTGGTTAGTTGCCTGGTACCAGAAGGCAATCACAGGCCCCTCCCCTTTCTCATTGCCCTTGGCCCCAGCAGGCAGGACGCGGACCTCTTCAATCTCGATATCAATATCCACCGTGTCCAGGTATCTGCCGTCAAAAGTCTCCGGAATATTCTCATAGAGCTTAGCCTTGTCTGAGCGATAAGCTCCCGGCAAGGCAGACGACGGCGACTCCTTCGCACACCCACACAAGGCCACCCCTGCTACAACTACCAAGGCCAAGCGGTATAATTTCCTCATCAGTCACTTCCTTCCATATCTATAATGAGAGAATTATAGCAAATTGAGTGATGGGGGTGTATCAAAAATCTTAATGGAGGTGAAAGATTTTGATTAGGTTACGAATTACTCTATTAGATGGGCTATGTATAGGCATAAAACTTCTATTTATTGTGATATACTCTAATTAACGATCACTATTTAAGCGAGTAACGAATCAGGAGGTAAGTACATTGAAAGATTTTATTACCGCCCTAGCCTTAATCTTCTGGGGAGTCTTCATCTCAAAATCCCCAAATGATCGCTTTACTGTTCTATACGCCATCATTACTGTGGGGATTTGTTTGGTGTATGCTTATTTGAGAGGGAAAGATAGATAATGTAATTTAAATTTTACTTGCTACATCAATTTAATGTTCTTTTTTTAATAAATCAAATCACATAGATATGGAAAGTGAATTCGATAAAATTTTTCTACTAAAAAGGTGATACGATTATTGATAATAATTTTCTACTATATTAATAAAAAAATCATCTAAATTATTATATGTATCTTGTAAGGAGAGGATTTTTTGCTAATTGATACTATTCATATAAAAGGGTTTCGTTGTTTTAAAGATGCTATTATTCATTTCACAGATAAAAACTTAATCTTGGGCGCTAACGATATAGGTAAATCAAATTTAATATACGCCTTGAGACTACTTTTTGATAAGAGTCTCAGTTACAGAGATTTAGAATTAACTTCTAATGATTATTACGCCTATGAAGAAACTAATGAAATTATGATTACCGTAAAAGTATCTAATATATCAGAAGATTGCCTAGTTGCTGGATTCAAAGAAAATATTCAAAACGGAACAACTTATATAAGATATAGTAATAGGAAAGATGGTATACACGTTATTTCTACTGGTCCAACTATAGATACTTTAGAAGAAGCAACCAGTAGATTCTATCTAAGATTTTTAAATATGGAAGTTGTTAATAGTAGTCGTAATTTAAAACAATTTATAAAAAGAGAAAAAATAATTTAATTGATTTTACTAAAGGTAAAAGATCTGATCAGATAGTTAATCAAGATAATTCTTTAATCGAGGATATTGATAACAATTTAATTAGTATCAATGCAAAAATTGACGACATTTCGTATATAAAAAAATCCCTAGATTCTATAAATACTGAGATGGAAACATTATCAGTAAATAATCAAAATAAAAAACTTAGATTCTCTAGTATTTCAAGTGATGCAGAACAACTTATTGATAATGTTGAACTAATATACGAAACAGATGACAAAAAATTAACTTTAGGAGGAGATGGAAGGAATAATCAAATATATTTATCTACTTGGATATCAAAACAAAAAGAATTAGCGGATGATAAAAGTATTACATTTTATGCTCTAGAAGAACCCGAAGCACATTTGCATCCTCAACAGCAGGTCAGATTAGCTAGACATATATTTGATAATCTTGACCAACAAATTTTAATTACTTCACATTCACCAAGTATTGCTAACGAAATAAATCCTGGAAATATTATAAGATTATATTCATCAGATAGCAAATCTTCAATCGCTGCTAACGAAGGAATCAATGAAGAATTGATAAATTTTTTCAATGATTTTGCACATAGAAGAAACCTGATTAATTCACAATTATATTTTCTAAATTCAGTATTACTTGTTGAAGGTGTTTCCGAAGTTATTTTTTATAAAACTCTGGCGAAATCTAAGAGCATTGATCTAAATCAATACAACACGGAAATATTATCAGTAGAGGGTGTTGGTTTTGAACCTTATGCGCAAATATGTCTCTCTCTTAAAATTCCATTTTCTATAAGAACTGATAACGATTTAAATAAAATTCAAAACAAAACTGGTATGCTTCGTTTTTCTGGAATTAACAGACTAATTAATCTGCTAAATAATTTAAACTATTCAATAGATTTTTTGCCATATAGTCCTATTGATTACGAAACTATAAAAAAAGATATTTCCTTTAAAGAAGGAAAGAAGCCAAGTACCCTTTCAAATAGTATGCCTATTCCTGAGTTTATTAATAAACTTTCAAAACATAATTTATACTTAGCTACTGAGGATCTTGAAAAGGACATTATCGACAGTCCTTTATTTAGCTCATTAAAAGAATTTTATAACGAAACTGATAGAGATATTATCTATGAAAAAATGTGTAAGAAAAAAGGTGAAAATATGTTTAACTTTTCTCAAAGTTACTTCTCAGAATTTGAAAAAATACCAGATACTTCAATATTATTTGCTCCACTCCTAAGTATATTAGATTTATCAATAGGTGAAACTAATGAGTAAAAAGCCTACTGAAGAGCAAAAATTTGCTATTCAATCTACTGAAAATATGGTACTTACAGCTGTACCGGGAAGTGGGAAGACTTTTACATTAGTAGAAAAAATCAAGTTCATTAAAGAGGAAAAGTCGGATAACGATTTCAAAGGGATAATAGGAATATCCTATACTAATAAAGCAAGCGACAATTTGAAGAAAAAAGTCTATAAATCTACTAATATTGATGAGTATGATTTTTTTGGCACTATAGATTCTTTTTATCTACAAGAGATAATCTATCCATTTTCAAAGCATTATTTTGAAGAAATCAGAGAATTTCAAATACTTCATGTTCATGATATATTTAAAAAATCTATTGACAGAAAATTAGAATTAGATGAAATTTTAGATTACTTCAACAAAAACATTATATTCATTGAACAAATTGGTGATCTAGCCTTTTATTTACTTGAAACTGTACCTCAAATAAAAAAATATATTGCAGCAAAATACAGTCATATTATGATTGATGAATATCAAGATTGTGGAAAATATCAACATCAGATATTCTGTTACTTAGTTAAAGAACTAAACCTTTGCGGATTTGTAGTAGGAGATTTGAATCAATCTATTTTTAAGGATTCAAAATATCTTAAATTATTAATCCATGATACTGCATTTACACATCATGAATTAACTTTAAACTTTAGATCTAATGAGGGAATTATAGAATATTCAAATTGTCTAAAATCTCAAAATTATAATCCTAAAAAAGTATCTGAAAAAAGCGTAAGTTATATTTATACTAAATCAGATAATTTCAGTTCATCCCCTATAGATATTGCAAAAAAATTACCTAAATCAATCGAATATATAAAAAGCAAGTATAATATTCAAGCTGAAAATCAGATTGCAATATTTGCACGGACTCATGATGCTTGCCAAGTTATAGCTAAGCACTTAAATATCCCCTATAAATATTATTCGCCATTTAAACTACTGAAGAAAAACGATCCTGCCTTAAGACAATTCCATGAATTTTTAATTGATTATTTTAAGTATAAAAATAATGAAATAACTTCACTTGAAATCAAGTCGAAATATTTTTCAAAAATAATTAATATTAACTATCATATAAAACAAGAGATCGAAAAAAATATCGATTACCTACTCAATGCAAAATTGTCTGACTATCATGATGAAATAGATAAATTTAAACGGATATTCGAGCTTATAGAAATTAAAATTACTGACGAAAACTTCAAATTTTTCATTAAAGAAATTATATCGGATCGTTCAGAATTAAAAAATTATTGTCCTGCTAAGTCTAATGAAATTCAAATAATGACTATGCATAATTGTAAAGGATTGGAATTCGATATTGTATTTATTTTTGATATGTATAGATTTATTATTCCTTATATATACGATGGCCCAAATGATAAAGATAACTATCAAAAACTTAACAAGGATTTTAATTTATTTTATGTAGCTGTTACACGAGCCAAAAAGAGATGTTTTATAATGATTCCTGAAAAAAGAATCAATGCTAAAGGAGAAATTAAAAATTGCCAACCATCCCCCTTTTTATCTGAAAACAATTGCCAAAGATTAGCCAATTTAAAGTCATGGTATTTTTATTAAGATAGTCCACCTTCATATCATTTTCCAAAATAATTATTGGTGCATTCAACAAAAATATTAATTGTTCTATAAAATCCAATAGTACATTTAAGAATTAACTCAGCCACCTATTATGCACAAAAGTGCCATGTGAAGTTCATATTATTATTTAGTTAGTCCAATTAATGAAAAGAATGAATTAGCATGACGCAAGCTAATAATATAATTAGGAATATATTGAATATCTGACGATACGTAATGTTATATATCAATTAAAAATTGGACCCACCCTGCAATTAAAATCGGGTCATAGTTAACAACTTCCCTCCAACAATTAGCCAATCGCCCATTCAATGCTATAATAACCGCAGAAAGTAAGTAGACCAACCACGTCAGCTCATTCCCTTGAAGTTCTAGCTTCACGGAATATGAGTCGCTTACGTGTGGAATAAGCGTATGGATTAATATGGGCTAATCACTTATCACTTCTTGTTCAACCACCAAAATATCGTTCAGTCACTACCGCAATGCACTGAGCTCATGTAAGTCTACATTACAACACATCCCCCTAGAGGCCACCACTTCTAGGGGGATGTTTCGCGTTATGTGGGAACTCTCCTCTCACTCGCCCCAGATTTGCAAGGTTTCGAGTAGGGGTTGGACTTGGCTTGGGGTGAAGGGTTCGACAGGTAGGACAAAGGCATTGTCTAAGACTTCCTGCGCAATAGCTGCGTCGGATTCTGGGCTACTATGCCAATGATACAAGCTACGGTAGATGGTAACGGTACCGTCGTAATTGCTGGTATATTGAAAGATCGAGGAGCTGGCCATCGTTTTTCCCATTGCCAGGTTCCAAGTGTCTTGAGGCCAAACTGGAGAAAGTCCCGGGGCATTGGTAGCTACCGGACTCCCTGCCGGTATGAAGCTGGCATCGATATGGTCACCATCGTTACCATAAGGGAAGAGGTCGGTATTATTCATCACGGTCAGGTAGACCCTTACCATTTCGACTTCTTTGTTAGTATAGCCTGGATACTCCTTGAACTCTTGGTACTCCTCCGCCTGGTAGCGGGCTCTGAGATCTGGTGCGGCTTGGACTTCTTCATGCTGAACTGAAGGCTGAATCTCAGAACGAGTTGCTTGGCTTGAGCGCTCACTGGATGAAGCGCTAGAAACTTGAGCTTCAGCGACCGACGAAACGTCTTGCTTGGGTTCAGATTCAGAAGCTGTTGATGCCTCTTCCTGGTCCGTAGTTGATCCAGAGCAGGCGGACAGGGCCAGGCTAGCGAGTAAAACTAAACTTATTTTGCCTGTCATAAGATCCTTCCTTTCATTGAGAAGATAAGATGGCTTACTCTGTATCTCTTAGCTAGTCTTAGTATACCAGCTTGATAGAGTCAATTGCTTCATTGACAACAAATTCTCTTAGAAATTACTATTTCTAGGGGAACCCGATCTTTTTGTCAGCTAGACTTAGCCAGGAGCCCACTCTAATTCCTAGCTTCTGGGCGATAGCAATCTACTAGCCATCCAGGAAAGCTGCAGCTTGCCCCCATCATTTGCTTCGGGATGCATTAAAAATGCCATAATTCCGTATTCTGAACCGTCTAGATATTTACCTTTAATGGCCGTTTTGTTATGCTTATCTCATGGCAAGATTGGCGACTACTTATTAAACGTAAGTCGGTTGTCTGATAAGTGAACGATACATGGCGTATTTATTTTTACCTTAATACTAGCTAAGTTGATGATATAATCCACCATGTCACATCACAAAGTGGGGGTTAACGCGATCCTATGAAACATTCACCGATCAAGAGACAGACCAATATTGAGTTGTTAAGAATCATTTCGATTATAATGATTATTTTTCATCATTTTGCAGTGCATGGTGGTTTTAATTGGGAAGCAACCGCTATTACTATCCCCCACTTCTGGTATAATTTCATCGTCATAGGAGGGAAGGTTGGCGTTAATATTTTTATTTTGATTTCAGGCTACTTCCTCATCACGAAACAGGACAAGCTCTTTGATGTGAAAAAATTTTGAAACTTTGGGGGCAAATTATTTTTTATTCAATCGGTCTCTTTGTCATATTCTCCTTGTTTCCAGTTCATGACTATGCCAATAATATGACCTTAAAATCCCTGTTCCCGATTACTTTCTCTTCATGGTGGTTCGCGAGTACATACTTTGTCCTCTACCTCATCCACCCATTTCTTAATCGTTTGCTCAATGGACTCGACAAGAAAGCCTATCAAAGCCTTCTTATATTACTGGTAACAATGTGGTCTGTCATTCCGACACTAACAGCTTCAAACTTTCAAAGCAATTACTTATGGTGGTTCGTTACTTTATATGTGATTGCTGGCTATGCGCGATTGTATGGCTTTAACCATAATTTGACCAGCAAACAATATTTTTTCTGGTCGGGTATCTTTTCAGCCTTCACCTATCTTTCTAACATCACGTTTACAGTATTAGGCACAAAGTGGGAAAAGCTTGCTGCCTATGCCACACACTTTTATGGGATGGAGAAGTTATCGATTCTATTAATCGCCTTAAGCTTATTCCTGGGCTTTATGAAGCTTGATGTGCCTTACAATAAATTCATCAACCTCTTAGCATCCACCACATTCGGTATCTACCTATTACATGACCATCGCATACTAAGACCTTTTTTATGGCATGATATCTTCCAAAACCAGCACTATCAAGATTCACTCCTCCTAATCCCCTACTCTATTCTTGTGGTGGGTTTAGTTTATAGCGCATGTGCACTCATCGATTTAATCAGGCAAAAGTTTGTAGAAAAAGCCTTCATTCGCTGGGTCGATCGCCATGAAGATAAGCTGTTAAAACTTTTGAGTAAACTTGGGCAGTTTTGTAGAAGGCTGGTATTCGGCTGATCTGTTTAGAAAGCCGCTAAACATTAATTATAAGCACTCGGAAAGATTGGGCTAACCTCCTTCAACAAAAAGTCATTTAAAACAAAATATCCCCCTAGAAAGCATCTTTTCTAGGGGGATATTTTATTGGCTGCGTTTCTAACTATTCCTTCTTTTCTTAAGGCTAGTCAAGCGCAAAAGTAGTCCGACTGCGAGACTGGACAAGCCGATGCCTAACATAGCTTGGTCCGACCCTCCCCCGGTTTGAGGGAGCTGAGTGAATACCCTTGGAGCATTAGCGGTCGCCTTGGCACTTGTTCTTAAGCCTGATTGGTTAGAAAGCTTGGTCTGAAAAGGTCGGTGGTGGAGTTGGGACTTCACTGAACTTACCTTCACTCGATCAGTTTTTTGACTTGCTAAAGCTTCGGATCGAACCCCTAGCTTAGAAGTTGGAAGCAAGGTTGGGGCCTTAGTAGATTTATCTGGATTGGCTGAAACCAGGTGCTCAGGAGCTACAGAAACTGGGGCCACGCTTTCCGATATAAGGCTTATATAATCCATCCCAGCCTCTTCGTTAACCTGGTCATAGGAATTAGACACCGAGTCGTCACTTGTCCTAAGTGAGTCATCAGAAGTCATAGGCTCTTCTGTATGAGTAGAGGGGGCTCTTTCCCCTTCACTTTGTCCTTGAGGCATAGCTTGCGGTCTCTCTACCGGTCCTCGAGACGTCCCCTTGCCCTCTAGGTCGCCACTTGGATTGGTATCAACAGGTTGCTCAGTGGATGGCGGCCTTGGGCTATCAGGCTCTTTCGAATGAACGGGTAGCGCTGGCTCCTCTTCAGCTGGAAGCCCTGATATCCCTTTGCCCGTGCCAACCCCAATAATCAGGTCTTGACCAGGGAAGTCCTGGCGCGAAATCTCCTGGGTCTTGAGGATATTATTCTGGTGGTCCTTGTAGATCCGGTTGGTGATCTCAGTATAAGCATTCACGCCGTCCTGGATGATCACATGCTCACCCAAAGCAAGGTCATCGCGCGGCTCAATCACCGTCTTGAGATTCTGCTCATTGATACGGAGCACCTGGTCCTCGCTTTCAGGAACTAGGCGGATGTGGTAGCCTGGGAGGGCTTCGAAATAACCGGGGATGACTTCGTAAGGTTGGCCCATGATAATGTCCCCTGGAGGAGCAAGCTTGTCGGAAGCTGTCTTCTCTGGAATTTTCTTAGTCCCATACTCAATAATCTGATCAATGCCTGGAATCTCCCAGTCTTTCAAGAATTCTCGATTTAAAAACTTACCATCAGCTAATAAAGTATCCCGAATTAAATAATAGGTTAAAGAAGGTCTTCCTTCCTCAACCACCCTTTCTTGACCTTCATACATATCAGGATTTTCTATGTATTTTGTATAAGCATATCCCCTATCCCAAACAGTGATTTTATCTTCAACAATTGGTGAAGGTAAAACTTCTACTGTAATTGATTTCAATATGCCGTTAATGTTAATAAATAAAATAGTTTTTCCAGGCTTAAGGGCTGTTATTGAACCATCTTCATTGAATTTAATAATTTCAGAATCTAAAGAATAGCTATTTCCTTCAAAACTATTTACCAATCTATGAGTCGTACTGTAAGAATTTACAATAATTGGCAATTCATATTGTGTTCCTTCAAAGATAGGAGAAAAATCAATAATTTGATATTGACTACGCTCTTTAAAATTTTGGTTATACAGAATAATAAACTCGCCTTTGTAATTTTTAGAAGGAGTTTTTTCCTGATATCTATCAGAAGATATTAGACTAAATGATCTAGGCATGGCAGATTCCCAAGGCTGATAATCTACAGCTAAGGCGAATGATTTATTTCTAGGATTCAAGGCTATGTTCAAAAATTTTGAAACATTTGATTTTTCTATGCCTTGATTATAACTATGCTGATTTATAGCATCTAAACCGAAATGTTTAATAATATTTTCTTTTAAATTTAAAGAACTATTAATATCTTTGAGGACTACTTTATCGGAATAAGTTTCATTAGCATTAGTCTTTTTAGAAAGCTCATCATAATCTCTTAAAGAAAGATAAGCGCCCTTAGCTTCCCCTAGATTCAACAAAGCTAAATTCTCTAAATCATTATTCCAAGAAACACGATTAACATATTCTTCCTTAGAAGTAATCCCCTCAGCCTTTAAACGATCACTAAGCCGCTCGCCATTAATCCAAACACCCTCAACTCCCTCGCCAGTTTCAGGGTTAACTTGTTCACCGATTAGTTCACTATTTGCTTCAATATCCCAAACGATTGACCGCAATTCTTTAATCGCTGCTAATCCGTCTGTTTTTGCTTTTTCCTGGTCGAGATTTACAAATGATTGCAGAATAATAGGCGCATCTAAATTAATATTCAAGTCCAGAGTTGGTATATGTTCACCTTTGGGAATAACAGCTTTACCCGTATAGGTCTGTTTATAAATGACTTCTTCGTCTTCATCCTGAGCAGGTCTAACAACACTCTCATTCCTATCACGAATCTCAACCTCAACCGGTGCTTCAACCAACTTCTCATACTCTTCAATCACCTTCTGATCCTGTTCTTGACGATAAGATTGATGACTATCATCAGTGGCATTTGAAGCTGAATTCTCGCTAGCCGCTGCTTCAGGACTAGTTGATGTTGCTTCTACTGGATCAGCTAACTCTGGTGCTGGTCTGCTTTCCGCTAGCTTATCAGTCGCAGCGTATTCTGCGGCGGGCTGCTCTTCGGCCTGGACCTGCTCACCCTGGGCAAGAAATGCGGTGAGGATCAAGGACGTCGTGGCTAGGGGTAGGAAGGATTTTTTCATGGCTATTCTCGCTTTCGTTTATTTTATGTTAGAAATACAATTTGTAATGATAGACTAAAAGCAACTGAACATGTATTAAGGATGTTTATAACAGTTAAGCATCCACATTTCAGTTGCCTGAATTTTTATTCTAAGTTTAAATTTTATCTTTTGAGTAATTTATGAATATAACTCATTAACTGATCTCGATTAAAAATATAGTTAATGCCTAAAATAATAGTAGTAAAAATTATTCCCTGTACAATAGCTAGCTTGATCCACTCCAAAAAGTTTACAATATCTATATTAAAGAAACTTCCTATCCAGATCATTAAGAGAAAAGCTAGCATATCGATGAACAATTGCTTAATAAAAATACTTACATTTCGATATAAAATATTTTTTGATAGATAGATTACAAAATAAATTGTTCGATAAGATACAGCTAACAATGTTCCAACCGCTACGCCTATCAAACCAAAATTCTTAACCAGCAAAATAGAAAGTACCACATTTAACAAAGCTTCAATAATTGCGCTTGTCTGCGTCTCTTTAAAATGTCCCGCTGAAATGATCAATGAGTTATATGGAATCCTAATACAATTAACTAATTGAGCTGTAGATAAAATAATAGCAAATATAGGTGCATAATAATCTGCATCATTGATACCTAATGTATACACTTTAACAAATGGAACAATTAAGCTTGCGGTTAACCCAAATAATAGTGTTGAGATAGTATGCATCTGCCATTCAATAACTGTAAAATATTGATTCAACTCTTTTAATTTCTCTTCGGCTAATAAATGTCCGAAAAATGATTTAAATCCGTTAGTTAATGAAGTGATTAGTAACTTTATTCCATTAATTACCAAATTGTACACTGTATATACAGAAACATTTTGTAAAGTAGAAAAAATAGTAAGAACAACAATATCCGTACTTTCTACAATTACCCAAGCTATGTGTTGAGCCATACCATTCCATTTTTGTGGAATCGTATTTTTTGAAAAAGGAACATCAGAGTTAATATTGTAATTTTTATTGACATAATATGACATATAAACAGGTCTTAAAAGAAAAATAAAACCTGATACGAACTTCACTGTAACAATACTTGAACCAATTTGGATTAATATAATAGATAAAACCAGATTAAGAATGGTCGTTACAATATTAGCTAATAAAGGAATATAATTTTTTTGATCAGCCGTTAGAAAAACTTGATTAACAATTCCAAAATAAAATTGTGCAAATAAGCTAATAGACATTGCTAAAATTAAAAAGCGTGATGGTGCATCAGTTAAAGGGCTATCTGTAATTAGAGGAAAGATAATGCATAAAATAATCGTATAAGCTAACAATATTAACGCTAATTTTTTAAAGAAAGAGCTGGCTGCAGAAATGATTTCATTAACTTTAGTATGATCTTTTCTAACAAGTGGTCCATAAAGAGCTGATTGAACTACCGAACTAACCCCTAAATCAAGAAAATTAATGACAGATAAAAATTGGCCTACTGAAGCTTGGAAACCATTAATTTCTGATCCATACACACTTAAAAAGAATCGTGGAAGAATTAACCCAGATAATATTAAAATTAATTGGTTAACAATAGCCGTTATTGAATTTATCCTTAACTTTGAAATGTTATTCATTTTCACGCTCTTTCCTATCTAAGTTGCAAATTCATTTATCTAAAACTTCATTGTAAATAGCTCGAAGTTTTTGAGCTTCATGATCATCAGTTAAGTCGCTATTTAGAATATCGTTAACTGCATATTGCCGTTCAGAAATCGGCTTATTAGAAAGTACTTCTCTAGCCCAGTTTTTAGCTGGGAGTTTTAAAGACAATCGTAAACATTGGTCAGAAACTTGAACTTCTTCGGTTATATTTTCAGATATAACGCAAGGAAGACCGTTTGTTTCTGCTTCAAGTACAGTTCCTGGAAAACCTTCATAAAGTGATGGAAAAATTAAAACATCTGCCGCAGATAATAAATTTGGAATGTCTGTTCGAAATCCTAAAAACTCTATTTTATTTTCAATTTGATATCTATTAATCTTAGCATTTACTTCATCTCGTAATTCGCCATCACCACCAACAAAGTACAACTTACAATTTTTATTTATTTTTAACATTTCATTAAATATTTCTACTACAAATAATGGATTTTTCACTTCCTTTAGGGTACCTATATGAATAGCCATCAATTCATCTGTTAACCCTAATTCAGTTCTAGTTAAACTTCTCTTCTCTTCATTAAATTGAAATTGTTCAATATTTATTCCATTATTTATAACTTCAACATTATCATTTTTATTAAATAGCCATTCAGCTGCTAATTTTGATACAGCAATTCCTTTAAAATCAAAAAAATGTATAATCTTTTTATTAATGTCGTGAAGAAGCTTAGTTATTTTTGAATCAGGACAATTACTACTATGACTATGAATAACAACTGGAATCTTATAAAATTTAGCAAGAACAATGGGCATTATATCGCTTAAACTTAATAAGTGAAAATGAATTAAATCGTAAGAATTATTTTTAAATAATTTTCTAGTTTCAAAAAAATTATTTAATATACTTTTTCTACGGGGAGTGACAAAATATATTTGGGAATCATTGACTAATAATTCTTGATACCCTTCAAAATATTTATCACCAAGTATTACAAAATCAAACTTTAAATGGTCACTTGATAATTTTTTATTTAATTTAATTAAATATGTTTCTATACCACCTAAATTTTCACTCAGTCCATAGTGAAGGATCTTTACCATTTTTATCTCCTTCTATGATATTTTGCAATTAATTTTGCAGGTACAATCGCAGCTAAAAAAGATTTAAAAATAGATAAATATTGAAATGGGGTAGCATTTAATCTTTTATAATAAATAAATCTATTTCTAATTTCATCTTTTCTTGTTGATAGAGTTCTTTTTTGATAATCTTTTAACTCAACTCTATAGTCTAATAAGATATCTTCCATTACATATATTTTTTTACCATTTAATAAAAATTTAGCCCATAAAACAAAATCCTCACATCGTTTTACATTCTTAGTATCATAACATCCAATAGCTTCTAAATCATCTTTCACCATTAAGACACTAGGATGAACTGGAGCTATTCTATTCATCAAATCATTTTCAGTTATTTGACCTCTATATATTTTAGGAATTAATTCATTTTTTTCTGTCAAATAGTTAATTGATGTACCGACGACGGAATATTGAGGATTTTGAATAATAAATTCATATTGCTTCTGTAATCGATCTGGATGTGATATATCATCAGTATCCATCCGAGCTATGTAACGGCCTCTTGCTTGACTAATTGCTTTATTCAGAGAAGAGGGGAGGCCTAAATTACTCGTATTCTCAATAATTTTAATTCTTGGATCAGTAAAATCCGTTATCATTTTTTTAAAATCTGGATTCCCATCATTTACAATTATTAATTCAAAATCAGAAAAAGTTTGATTTAATACACTTTGGATAGCTTTAGTAAATATTTCAGGACTTGTATTATATTCAGACATGATCACTGAAATTTTCATTATTTATTCCCCTTTTAATATAATAATTTTACTAATGGCGATATGAATAAGTATTTGTAACGAAGTGCTAAATTTACTTTTTTCTTATTAACATCAATATATTGTTCTAATAAATAATCATAATTTAATTTATTATAAGCTTCTTTAAATGTGTCATAAATTTTTATTTTCATTTTTCGATCACTATATAGTGGGATCTTATAAAAATGATATGAATAATGATTATATTTTAGGGTTTCTAATATTTCTTTATTTTCTTCGTAAATACTATACTTTTTTTTCTCAATTATTTCAAAACAAGTAATAATATCTAAAATAGATACATTATATGACCTTGAAATGCTTCCCTCGTGTATATAGTAACTAAAGATAGACTCCTTAACTTGTTTTACCTTAGGATTATGTGCTAAAACCTGTAAGTAAAAATTCAAATCTTGACCTATCTTTAATTTTTCAAATTTTAATTGATTATCAATTATAAATTGCTTTCTATAAAGTTTATTTCCAGGAAGAGGATCTATAAAATATGGACTATACTTATCTTTACAATTATTTTTATTAGAAATCTTATTTCCTGTTTCATTAATTCTGTCATACTGTCCAATTATTAGATCATAGCCTGCTTCAGTATATTTGGTAAATATTCTCAGCGCCTGTGAATTTAGTGTATCATCAGCATCAAAATAAAGTACATAGTCACCTTTAGCTCTACTAAATCCAAAATTTCTTGCTGCAGGCGCGCCAGAATTTTCTTGATATAAATAATGGATTTTATTATCTACATATTTATCAACAATTTCTTTGGACTTATCTGTTGACCCATCATCAACAATTATAAGTTCATAATCATCAAAGTCCTGATTAATAATTGAAGTGATCGTTTTCTCTATATAATTTTCTGCATTATACATAGGAATTATAACTGATATCATGTATCCCACTTCCTTTACTTAATAGGTTTATTAAAATATTTTGATGATAGCAGTGGAATAGCTATCACTGTAAACCAAAACTCTGCTATCATCGGTTCCCACCTAAATACAGAATATATGATTAAAAATAATCCAAGAATATAATAGCCTTGAAAAATTAAATTTTTATTCTTATTATTAAATAATTTAGCGGTAATGAATGAGAATAAAAATGAATCTATAGCTACTCCTAGTAACCCACCGTCTCTAATAAAATAATATATAGCAGTAGGAAATGCATTATAATATGATCCATCACTTAATTGTAAAAATTGAGAAGTTTCATCTATTACTTGTTGGAACCCAAATGTGAAATTTATTGTAGTTATATTTTTTAAAATAATTTCAATTATCTGAAATATTCCACCAAAAAATACACTTCCATAAAAATATTGTTCAAATGGTAAAGCATGATCAACTAAAACTAATAAGTATTCTATTGGTGATAGTAAATAATTTATAAACGTTTCTGAAATAGAAGCTGTATTAAAGCCAGCTGACAAATTTCTTCCAATAGTTATAAAAATAGCTAATAAAAATAATACAATAAATATTATTTCTGTACTCGTTAAATATTTTCGAATATATATTTGATTATTTTTTTTACTATATCTCATTAAAAATTTTATATTATTTGTTAAATAACTAATAATAAAAATAATAATAAGCTTTAATAGCATTATTCGACCAGCTGTTAATAGGGCAAATGTCGTACATACAACAATAGTATATAAAAACAATTTATTACTACATTTATGTTGGATGTTTAGATTCGTGATAATTATCGCCAGTGCTATCAAGATCCCGTTAATTACCCATTGAACCAAAACAGTTTCTACTCCACTCGAATATAAACTATTGCTTTGGCCTACTTGTTCATAATACATTGCCGCCCTTATAGCATAAAAATTCCCAGAAAGAATGTATCCTATTGACTTACGTAATAAGACTAATAACGCTACTAAAATACAGGTTAATACAATAGTATATTTTCCTTCTGCTATTTTATAGGATTGTTTTTCTAATAAATTATTATTATCTTTTATAAAAAGAATCTGAGCAAGATTAAAACAAATCAAAAATACTTCAAATATAAGTATAAAATATGATTTTTCGAAATTTATTATTTGAATATTTTGCAAATTGAGTAGGCCTTTAGTAAATAAAACACTCCATACAACATTAAATAAAATTACTGGCAAATCTAATCTTTTCTTTATAGCATTATATATAAATAAAAATACAACAGAAGTTAATATGGGCAACCATAAAATAAACATCCCTCACCCCTCGTTTCAACATCACATGATATTTATACCAAATAGATTTGTTTCATATTATTTTTTACTCTCTCTGAAGAAAACATTTCTATTCTATTTAAATTTGCGTCTCCTAATCTTTCTCTATATTTCTTATCCATACTTAACTTAACAATTGAATTGGAAATATGTTGAATGTCATATGGAGAAAATTTAATCTCGTTATCTCCTACAATTAAGTCTTTATTCCCTCTAACATCCGAAACAATACAAGGTAATCCAGCTGCCATTGCTTCCATTAATGAAACTGGTAACCCCTCTCTTTTAGATGGGAAAACAAAAATATCTGCTTGCTTTAAAATAGAAGCAATATCGGCTCTAAATCCTAATATATGAACATTATTGTCCAATCCTAATTGTAGTGCAAGTTCTTCAAGTTTGTGGTGATTAGGTCCTTCGCCACATATAACATAATGAATATTACTTTTATTAACTTCATTTAAGGCTTCTATAACAACTTTATGGTTCTTATTATCATTCAACTCTCCAATTGATAATAAAATCATATCTGTATCGTTAATACCTAATTCAGTTCTAATGTTTGATGCTATTTCACCATTTTTAAATTTCTTAATATCTATACCTATACCTGGAACATATTCTACTTTAGGAGCTTTAAATCCCTTGGCTCTTTCATAGTCTTCCTGATTTATCGTTATCAAAATATCTGTATACCGCGCTAATATTTTTTCAACAGGATAAAAGATTAACCAGTTTTTTAAAGGAGCTCCATCATAGAAGTGAAAGCCATGAGCAGTATAGATAACTTTTGTCCTAGATTGACGAAAGGCCAGACGGCATAATGCTGCGCCTATTGGTGAATGGCAATGAACTAAATCGTAATTTTTTTCAGCTAGTTTTTTAGATAATTGATAAGATTTGATGATATCCCCAATTTTGCTCATTTGTCTTGGTATGGGTAGGTGATAGTAGGAAACATCTAAATCGTGGAGTTTTTGCTTGAAAGCTTCAATTTTAGCATCTGTGGTCGTACTGCGATCCTCAAAATTACAGGCAACATCCACTTGATAGCCTAAGTCTTTTAGAATTTCAATATTATTCATATTAAACATATCAATCATTGAAGCCACTGAGGCATACATCAAAGCTTTTTTCATTAACTTCCTCCTAATAGCTTAGCATTTTAGCGGGATTCCCCACATAGGTTCCTGACTCTATAATGCTATCAATACAAACCGTACTTGCACCAATTATTACATCCCTAGCAATGCTGCAATTATTAATGATAGTCGCATTAATACCTAACCAGGTTCGCTCTCCCACAGTTACTGTTCCTGCCGATCTGACACCAGGTGATAGATGAACGAAATTACCAATATTATTATCATGATCAACGGAGCAAGCTGTATTTAAGATACAACCATCACCTATAGTCGTTGACGGATTGATTACAACTTGAGCAAAGACAACTGATCCCTCACCAATAGATACATCTCGTCCAATAATTGCGCTCGGATGGATTACTGTAGCTAAACGGTAGCCAGCCTTTTTGATTTCACTTTGAATTTTTTCCCGAGTCATATTATCACCAATCGCTACAATAAATTCTGATTCATCAGGATTGAAATCAGCATAATCGCAGCTGCCAGCAATAACTTCTAGACCTAGGAGTTCTTCACCGATTTTATGGTCATCAAGGAAGTAAATCGCTTGCCATTGATCCATAAGTAAGGCCGCATCAGCAACGACTTTTCCATGACCACCTGCTCCAATAATATAAAGCTTAGTCTTCATCTACTTCATTCCCCTTAAAGGCTACCATTGTTGCAGCATTCTCATTATTTATCCCATCCTTAGTCAAAACTGTCTTTACCGTTTTGACTAGAATTTTAATATCTAACCACAAGGAAACATGGTTGGCGTAATAGATGTCATAGTTGAAGCGTTCTTTCCAAGTTGTTGCATTTCGCCCATTGACTTGTGCGAGGCCCGTTAGACCTGGCCGAACTTGATGTCTTTGTTTTTGCTTTTCATCATACAGCTTTAAGTAATCAATAAGTAAGGGCCTAGGCCCCACAAAACTCATATCCCCTTTAATGATATTGAATAATTCTGGGAGTTCGTCTAGAGAAGTTGAACGCAATTTTTTCCCAAAGTCTGTTAGACGCACAGAATCTGCTAATAAATTTCCGTCTTCATCACGTTCATCCGTCATGGAACGAAATTTATACATAGCAAAGATTTTCTCATTTTTACCTGGGCGTAGCTGCTTAAAGAGAACAGGACTACCTAATTTATTGTGGACTAAAATCGCTGTCACCACCATAACAGGTGATAAAAGAAGCAAAGCAATAAAGGCTAAGCAGAAATCTATTCCTCTTTTAAGGAAATTTCTATACATGTTTTATCAGCTCCATAATGATTTAATGATGCTAATGATACGTGTGATTTCTTCATCAGTCATCTTAGTATCGCTTGGTAAACAGAGCCCACGATTAAATAAATCTTCAGCAACTTCTCCCCCTATCACATCGCAGTCACTGAATACAGGTTGTAGATGCATAGGCTTCCAAATAGGTCGTGATTCGATATTCTCTTTTTCGAGCGCATCCATCACCATAGTAGGCGTCACTCGAGATTCTTGATCGATTAACATCGCTGATAACCAATAATTCGAACGCTCATTATCGAATTCAGTGATCATTTGAATATCATCAATCGTTTGGAAAGCTTCTTGGTATCGTTGGAAGATGTGACGTTTTTGCGCAACCCGTTCATCTAGTACCTTAAGCTGTCCACGACCAATGCCAGCTACAATATTACTCATCCGATAATTGTAGCCAATCTCTTTATGTTCATAGTGACGTTCGTTCTCACGTGCTTGAGTGGCCCAAAAACGGGCTTTATCCGTAATTGCTGCATCATGAGCAACTAACATCCCTCCACCAGACGTTGTAATAATTTTATTCCCATTGAAAGAGTAAATGCCGTAGTCGCCAAAAGTTCCAGTGTATTGGCCCTTATAAATTGTCCCAAGACTTTCAGCAGCATCTTCAATTAAGGGTACACCGTGCTCGTCACAGATCGCCTTAATTTCATCAATTTTAGCGGCTAAACCATACAGATGAACAGCAATGACGGCTTTAGGTTGATATTTAGTGAAAGCCTCTTCTAAGCGTTTAGGGTCCATATTCCAACTTCCAGGTTCAGAATCAATGAATACAGGTTTTCCTCCTTCATAAACAATTGGATTGGCAGAGGCTGAGAAAGTTAAACTTTGACAAAAGACAATATCTCCTGGCTTAACGCCAACATGTTTTAAGGCTAGGTGAATGGCTGATGTTCCAGAAACAAGAGCTGTTGCATTCTCAATTCCAACTTTTTCGGCTAATTCTGCCTCAAATTGATTAACATTCTCACCTAGCGGAGCAATCCAATTGGTATCAAAAGCTTCTTGAACGAAAGCTTGTTCATAGCCTTCAGAACTCATATGTGGTGATGCTAAATAGATTCTTTCCATTTGTCTAAATTACTCCCTTACTTTCAAAAAAGTGAGTTCAAATTGAACTCACTTAAATACTCAAAGAAGAATGAGTTCTTCTTTATTCTAAAGTTACACATCCCGGTGAACAAAGCTAGTCAATTTCTCGTTGAGGTCGCCCCGGTCTGTGACGAGGTCTAGGCTATCAACGAAGGCTTTGATTTCTTCCAGGCTCTTGTTGTGGACGCGGCCAACGAAGATGTTTTCGTCGATTTGCCGGTCGGTGGTTTCGTCGTTGAGGAGGAGTTCTTCGTAGAGCTTCTCCCCTGGCCGCATGCCGGTATAGGTGATTTCAATCTCGTCTTCCGAGTGACCGGACAGGGCAATCATCTTCTTGGCCAAGTCCTTGATGTAGACTTCTTCACCCATGTTGAGGATAAAGAGTTCGCCCCCTTCTGCCAGGGCACCGGCTTGGATCACCAAGCGGCTGGCTTCGGGGATGGTCATGAAGTAGCGGCGCATGTCGGGATGGGTCACGGTGACCGGTCCCCCTGCTGCAATTTGCTTTTTGAAGAGCGGGATGACCGAGCCCCGGCTGCCCAGGACATTGCCGAAGCGGACGGCGGAGAAGGTGGTCTGGCTGTCCTTGTTGAGGCCAGTGACAATCATCTCAGCAATGCGCTTGGTCGCTCCCATGACATTCGGCGGGTTGTTGGCCTTATCGGTTGAGATCATGACGAACTTCTTGACGCCAGCTTTTTCTGCTGCTTTGGCCACATTGTAGGTCCCATAGATGTTGTTCTTCACAGCTTCTGTTGGGTTCCATTCCATGAGGGGCACGTGCTTGTGGGCCGCGGCATGGTAGACAATGTCTGGCTGGTAGCGCTGCATGAGGAAGTCCAAGTGTTCCCTGTCCTGGATATCAGCAATCACGGGCGTAATCTTGATATTAGATTGGCCCAGATTGCGGAGCTCCTGGTTGATCAGGTAGATAGAATTCTCCCCATGGCCGAGGAGGATCAATTGGGCTGGGCCGAAACGAATGATTTGTCGGCAGATTTCCGACCCGATCGAGCCCCCTGCCCCTGTAACCAAAATCACCTGGTTGGAGATGGAATCGATAACGGGTTCATCGTCCAGTTCAATTTCCTTTCGCCCTAAGAGGTCAGAGATTTCAATCTCCTTCATGGCCATCTTGTATTCACCGGCCAGAAGGCGTTCTACTGCCGGCATCTGGTTGACTGTGATATCCAAATCATTGCCCATGCGGACGACTTGTTCTACAACTTCTGCCGGCATGGAAGGCGCCGTAATGGTGATCATATCGATCCGCTTCTTGTCGACAATCTGTGGGATATCGTCCAGCTTTCCGAGGATGGGAACGCCTTTGATATAGATATTTTGCTTCTGAGGATCGTTGTCCACGGCCCCAATGATAGCATATTTCTCCGGATGCTTGGAGAAGTTCTCAATGAAGAGATTGCCTGCTTGGCCTGCCCCCACAATGAGGAGCCGGGTTGCTTCCTGCTCAGCCAGCTTGACCCCGTTCTTCCGGTCGATATAGAGCCGCCAGATGACCCGGGTCAGTAACATTCCTACAATGGCAAAGAGAGTCAAGAGGAAGAGGTAGCGGTGGCTGATGACCGTGAAGAGAATGGTCCCTGCAATGAAGGCCCCTGCTCCTGCCAGAAGGTTGCTAATCACAATTTCCTGGGCATCTCTTAGGCCGAAGAAACGGACCAGGGCAGAGAAGTTATGGAAGTAGAGCCCTGCTAGGACGTAGATCAGATAGTAGATTCCGGTAATCAGCGAATAGTGGCTGAAGTCGGTTTGCACATAGTAACTGATTAAATAAACCGTTAAGAGAGCCCCAATGCCCACACAGACCAAGTCGTTGAGCATGAGGATGAGTTTTTTTGTTTTCCGAGACATGTGTCACTTCCTATTCTAATTCTAAAACTTCCAGGAAGAGTCATAGGCTAATTAAGTCGTCTTATTCTTCCTCATGGCCATAACCATAGCCATAACCATAACCCGCATGGGCCTTGGACACGCCATTGAAGACCACACCCAGGATGTTGGCCTCTGCGGCATCGAGTTGGTCCTTGGCCTTGACGATATTGGGCCGCTCAGCGATACCTTCCCGGGCCACGAAGACCACGCCGTCCACCTTGCGCGAGAGGATCTGCGCATCGGCCACTGAGAGCAGGGGTGGCGCGTCATAGATGACTAGGTCGAACATGGTCTCCAGGGTCTTCATGAGATCATTCATCTTATTGGACTGGAGCAGTTCCGAGGGGTTAGGTGGCTTAGGACCAGCTGCCAGGACATAGACATTGGCTTCTGGCACATAGCGGATCATGTCCATGGTCTGCGCTTCAGACTGGGTTAAGAGATTGGTCAGGCCGTAATTGGTCTTCAAGTTGAAGGTGTTCCGAACGGTTGGCTTGCGCATGTCGGCATCAACCAGGAGGACCCGCTTGCCGGTGTCCGCCATGACGGAGGCCAGGTTAGCGGCGACCGTGGACTTACCTTCGAAGGGTCCAGTTGAGGTTAACATCAGGGAATGAAGAGTCCCATCCACCATGGAGAATTCAATATTGGTCCGCACGGTCCGGAAGGCTTCCGAGGTCGGATGGTTAGGCTTGACCGCCGTAATCATGGAGGCCCCCAGACGCTGGTTGCGGTTGAGTTGTTCGAGTTTCTTGCCTTTGCGGTTAAACATTAGTCCTCGCCTCCTTTGCGCCGGCGGAAGGTCCGACGTGCTTCTGAAGTTTTTTGGCTCGAGAGAGACTTGAGCCGGGATTCAGCGACTTCTTTGTCTGAGATTTCAGGGATCATGCCCAAGACGGGAAGGCCGATCTCATCGAAGAAGGCCTCGTCCTTAACGGTCCGGTCTGTTGCATAGCGGATAAGCTGCCAGATGACGCCAATCGCGCCTCCGATAATGGCCCCAATTAAGAGGTTGAGAATCGGTTTGGGCGAGACGGGTCCTTGGGCAGGTTCCGCAACGGTCAGGATCGACACGTTGTTAACATTCATAATCCGCTTGACTTCTTCAGAGAAGTGCTTGGCAATGGAATTCGCCAGGGTCGCCGACACTTTAGGTGAGGTACTCTGAACCGTTACCGAGAAGACCAGGGAGTTGTTGTCGTTTTGCACACTGATCATGTCGTTGAGTTCTTGCACACTCAGGTCCACACCGGTTTCCTCAATCACCTTCTCCAAGACGACAGGCTTCTTGATGATGCTCTGATAGGTATTCAAGAGCGTCAAGTTCGCCTGGAGGGTGGATTGGTCCACCTGTTCACTGTTTGAGTTGGTGTCATTAACCACCAAGTCGGTCGTTGATTGATACTTAGGTGTCATCACGACAAAGGTGAGCACGGCTGCGATAGCCAAGCCTGCCACGGTGGTGACGATAATGCGTCCTAAGCCCTGCCGTAGAATATGAAAGAGTTCTACTAGCGAGATTTCTTCAGTCGTTTCCATATTGCCTCCTCATCGGTGCCCCTTAGCGGTCACCGGCTTCTATTCACAAAAAAAGGTCGTCTAAAGTCAGGTCTCTTTTAGCCGACACTTTTTTACACTATCTATAATCTTAAAGGAAATTATAAGATATTTCACTCTTTTTTCACACTTTTTTTGTTACAAATCTGTGACAGTATACATTAATTTAACAATCCCTCCTCTAACTAAACGATTGTGCGATTAATAGATTGCTTGATGCCTATATGAATTAGCCTCATGAGCATCCGTTTTGCTTTTGAAGTTGGTCCTTAACAAGTCAATCACTTGCCTATTGGATGGGCCAACGGACTAAAGAAATCCCCTTAGCGTAGTTTTTCTAGCCTCTACTCTAAGGGGAACTTTGTTAGCTATTATTTTATAGCCCGAATGTAATTAACTAAGCACCAGTCATGGCGGCCATATTTTTTGAGCAGTAGCGGAGTTTGAGTTTGGTTGTTAGCCGCGAACAAGCACGGCCAAGGGTGAGAGCAAGAGCGGTGAGCTTTGGATGCTTGGAGTAAGACGGAATAAGGGCAAGTACCACTTGCACGTTTCCGACTTACGAAAGCACTCCAAAGCTGCTCTTGCGAACCCGACTAAAGAGAATTACGGATCGTAGGCGAATAGCCGTACGATCCGTTTGAATCTCGCTAGGTGAGAGACCTTGGCTCGAACCGATTCCGCGGCTTATTAACGACCAAACTCAAAGCGGAGCGAATGCTCTCTAGCACTATTGGGATACGGTTTTATTTCCAATAATCGAGCTGGCTGTCGTCGAGTCCGATATCGCGGGCGTAGAAGACTGCTTTTTGTCCTGCTCGGCGTTGCTTGTTGTAGTCGCTGAGGGCAGCCAGGGCTGTTTTAGACAGAATCAGGATGGATGGCAAGTTGATCAGGGCCATCAGTGCCATCATGACATCCGCCATGAGCCAGACCAGGTCCGCTTCTTGGATGGCGCCGAGGAAGATGATCCCAGCAGCGGTCAAGCGGAAGGCGACCATGAAGGAGGCCCGGGGCATTTTGCCGAAGATATAGGCCAGGTTGTTATCCACATAGTAGAGGTTACCGATCAGAGTCGTGAAGCCAAAGAGCATGAGCGAGATGGTGATGAAGAGGTTGCCGTAGCCGCCCAGGAAGGTGGAGAGGGCGGCTTGGACATAGGGCGCTCCTGATAGTTCAGCCGCTGGTTGGACGCCTGAGCTCAGGCACATGAAGGCTGTGGCCGAGCAGATGACCAGGGTATCAATGAAGACGGACATCATTTGAACCAGACCTTGTTTGACCGGATGGGAGACATGGGCAGCGGCTGCAGCATTCGGAGCAGACCCAATCCCCGCTTCGTTGGAGAAGAGTCCCCGCTTGATCCCGTACATCATGCTGGAACCAGCGATCCCGGAGAAGATGGCCTTGAAGTTGAAGGCATCCTGGAAGATGAGCTTGAAGACGGTCGGCATGTAGTTGAGGTTGAGGATAATCATCAGAACAGCAACCGCCACATAGATCATCCCCATGAAGGGCACGAGGAAGCTGGTGAACTGGATAATCCGCTTACCCCCACCTAGTACGCAGTAGGCCGTCACGAGGGCCAGGCCGGCGCCGACAATAATTGGCGTCCACTGAGGGCTGTAAAAGTCATAGACCTGGAAGGAGTCGCGCAGGTTGAAGGCAGCCAGCATGTTGAAGCCCACCGCATAGGTCAGGATCAGGAAGATGGAGAAGATAATCCCTAGGGTCCGGCTGTGGAGGGCCGATTCGATATAGTAGGAAGGTCCCCCATAGCTCTCGCCATAGATGTCCCGGCGCTTATAGATCTGGGCCAAGGTCGATTCAATGAAGGCGGAGGCGCCACCGATCAGGGCCACCACCCACATCCAGAAGACCGCCCCGTAGCCACCCAGGCAGATGGCAGTGGCGACCCCCACAATGTTCCCCGTCCCCACCCGGGAAGCGGTTGAAATCATCAGGGCCTGGAAGGAAGACACCGATCCCTCTTCTTCCGGCGCCTCTAGCACCACCTGGATGGCTTCCTTCAAGTTACTCAATTGGACAAATTTGGTTCGGAATGTGAAATAAAGGCCGATTCCAAGTAATAAGACAATCAGGACTGGATAGTATAGGAAGTCGCTGATAGGACTTAGGAATCCTGTGATCATTTCTGACATCCAAATCTCCTCCTCTTTAAAAAGTTTTCTTTGCCTTTAGAATAAGGGAAGATATAATTGCCGTCAATTTTAGATAAGGTTTTTATGATTGGTTGTGCTTATGATTAGATGAACGGCGTAAGATTTTATGACGTATCTTAGAGGGGATTTGTTGTGATTTTGGGAATTTGTTTGATGTTATGTTTTATTACGTTATCACCTAGTTCATGAGCGCTTTTACATTTTTGAACAATTTTTGCACCTATATGAGATAGATTTTATGACATCTTTTTTCTTTTGATGAATTTTAGACTTTTTCGTTTATATATCATTAGGAGGGATATCATATGCAGAAGAATCATGAATTATTATCTTTAGAAATTTTAGCCCATCGCCAGGCCTTGGATGACGATCAGACCGAGCGCTTGCAGGCCCTGCGCCAGGGCTATTGGGGTGAATGGGAATTCCACCGAGTTTTAAAGAAGTATTTGACAGGTGATTTTGCCTTGTTGACGGACTGTTACTTTGGCGATGCCAACCCCACCCAGGTTGATTTGGTCCTAGTCTGTTCCAGCGGCTGTTACCTCTTTGATGTCAAGAATTATCGGGCACCCGTCCGTTATGAAGCAGGAACTTTTTACCACAATGATAAGCGTTGGCGCCACAATATTTTTATCCAACTGGACCGGATGGTGGACCGTTTCAACCAAGAGCTGTCTGGCTTCGGCCGTCCCCAAGCCAAGCAAGGCTACCTCGTCTTCATCAACGAGCACCACCAAGTGACTGTGGACGACTCTTTTAGCCACGGTATCCTATGCCGCAACGATATTTTGGCCTTTTTGAAAGACTTAGCCCAACAACCCGCACGCTATCGAACCGACCAAGTCCTCACCCGTGTCCAAGACAAGCTGGTCGCCAACCCCTATGCGCAATGCCAAGTCACAGCCTACAACTGGGCACGGATGCGATGCGGGCTATATTGTTGGCGGTGTCGGGGGCGTTTAGGAGATATTCATAATCGTAGACGCATTCCTTGTGACAAGTGTGGATTTGTTGAAGATTCAAGCCAGCTAATTACGCGCCATCTTTATGAGTTAGCTGTGCTCCTATATGATCAGCCACTGAGTTTTTCTCTAGCAAGAAAGTTTTTAGGCGATCAGTGTGGTGAAAGGAGGCTAAGACGTGTGTTAACAGGTCGCTTTGAACGAATAAAGCGGAATACCTACGACAATCCTTATAAGAGGGATAACGATATGTATGAAAAAATTGTATATCCCCTGCATTTAGCGCAAGTTTACTACCGAATCCATGAAAAATATCTGACATAAATCAAAAATACCCTATACCCTATTCATTGCTACTAAATTATCCTTGAATTGAAAAAGTAACGGACAGTTCTAGCTTGCTTTTGGCCGGTGCTTATCGAGATACGGTCAGAACGACCTCACTTATGACCGTTTCCTCACGAGATACGGTCAGATCGACCCTAATTATGACCGTTTCCGCCCGAGATACGGACAGAACGACCTTACTTATGGCCATTTCGTCCCGAGATACGGACAGAACGACCTCACTTATGACCGTTTCTGCCCGAGATACGGTCAGAACGACCTCACTTATGACCGTTTCCGCCCGAGATACGGACAGAACGACCTTACTTATGGCCATTTCGTCCCGAGATACGGTCAGAACGACCTCACTTATGACCGTTTCCTCACGAGATACGGTCAGATCTACCTTGCTTGCATCCGTATCTATTCTAAACATCGCACTCTTCCCTAACTCAGCACCCCCATAAGGTCAAAGCAGAGGCCCCCGCCTCTGCTTTCCCCCTTCTTCATCCAAAATAAGGACGGCGGGCCAACGCCCGCCAACCACTCTATCCCAAAGGAAAAGCACCGCCACGGCGGGTGAACTGCCCCCTGTCAAGTAGACAGGCAAATAAATAAATTTTTACCATGTGTGATTTTTGTCATGCATGGTTTTTATTTTGGATTTTAAAATAGAATTTATCAGTGAATACGATATTTCATAACATTTAAAGTGAATACGATATTTCATAACATTTAATATGAAAGGTAGTGTAGAGGTTAGGCTTGTTTGTCAAAGATGGAGCGTAAACAGCTTCAAGTCTTTGTCAAGGTCCGCTCCGCTCTCCACCTTGACAAAGCCTATCAGCTGTTTTAAAAGATAGGCAAGCCAAACAAGCCTCGACAGTCTAACTGAAAACTAAATTCAATTTTAAATTTTTAGCCAAAAGGCTAATTACTCTTGGATCTAAGCTGGAATTTTGAGTCCCATATCTAGTGTTATACGCTCTGTATTATAAAATTCTATGTAGCGTTTGATATCTTCCTCAAGTTGTTCAAAGCTTTCATATATCTTCAATCGATACATCTCTTCTTTTATGATGCCCCAGAAATTTTCCATTGGTCCGTTATCAATACACTTTCCTACACGAGACATACTTTGAATTAATTGCTTGTCGTCGATAAAGTTCTTAAAGAAATACGACGTATACTGGAAACCGCGATCACTATGGAAAATGGTTTCGTTGGGAATAAACTCTTCTTCTACCTGAATAATCGTATCTTTAACGAGCTGATTGTTATTCCTTCTTGATAATTTAAAGCCAACAATCTTATTAGCTCCGTAATCAAGGATTGCACTTAAATAAGCTTTATAACTATAGTTATAGCCGTATTTAAATTCTGTAATATCCGTCAACAGCACTTGCATCGATTCATAATCTTGATCAAATCTACGATTCAGTACATTCTCTGCAACGTGTTGAGGCTTACTTTTTTTGTATCGGTAGCGCTTACGTCGGATGACAGATTTTAAGCCCATTATTTTCATGAGGCGGTAAACACACTTATGATTAACCTTCGCATGCTTAAAATAATTAAGATAAATTGTGATTCGGCGATAACCATAGATGCCATCATATTTGTCATACGTTTCTTGAATCAAATCCATCAACCATATTAAGCGCTGTTCTGTCATGGATGGGGATCGATTGAGCCATTTATAGTAAGCCGATCGACTGACACCTAACGATTCACACAAGAAGCTTATTTTGTGCCCATCCTGGCTTAATTTTTCGATTGTTTTAAATTCCGCTTGGTATTTTGTCCGCCGGACATCAACTCTCTTTCCACTTCTTTCAATTTTTTTAGAGCAGCATTCTCTGTTTCTAAGTACTCATTACGCGCTTTAAGCGCAGCTAATTCTGTTCGTAATTTCTCTTCTTCGGTTTGAATGATACTTGGTTTGCGCCGTCCTCTACTATCAATAAGTCCATTAGGACCATATTTCTTATACTTTTGCACCCATGAGTAGACGTTGTTGTAAGAAACTTTATGTTTTTCGGCAGTCTCTTTATAAGACATACCTAGTTCAAGGAAATCTTTAACGACATCAATTTTTTCCAGATATGTTTTCTTCTGACCTTTCATTGTATACACCTCGGGTTTCGGATGGTAATCCTTTAATTCTTCCCCTTTAGTATACTTGATAATCCAATTTCTAACAGTCGAATCACTAGGGATATTGTATTTTCTAGCAAGTTTTAGGCTGGATATTTCCTTCTTCAAGTACTCTTGAACCACTTTCTGCTTAAATTGTTCACTATAAGAATTATTCTTTATCTGTGATTCTAGTCCTGCAAAGCCATGTTCTAGATATTTGAGATAATATCGTCTAAAGACAGATGAAGTGATTGAGAGACCATATTGATCACAAAGTTCATCATAGGAAATTCCCTCTTTATATAGATGGATATAGTTAGCCAATTCTGCTGGTGAATGTTTTCTATTTGAACGCATAAAAACTCCCCCTAAAGTAGTTTACTTTTTTTAGTGTCTACTTTAGGGGGAGCATACCAGGGTAGGTCTCGACTTTTTCTTTAATCTTATTGGTAAGCTTGCATGCTTACAGCAAAGTGTGGTGCATAATATTGAACGTTAGATTCGGTTACGGTTTGACCTGGAGCAGGTGCGTGGATGTAGCCACCTTGGTTATCGGTTGCAAGGGCTACATGGTAGCTAGAACCGTGGTTGCCCCAGAAGTAGAGGTCGCCAGCTTGTGCTTGGTTAACTGCGATAGTTGGGCCAGCTGACTCTTGAGGAACTGTCCAACCGCCGATGTCTTGACCAGTTGCTTCACGGTAAACATAGTTAGTGAAACCTGAGCAGTCGAAACCATTTGGTGTCTTACCACCCCATACATAAGGAACCCCTTTGTATTGACGAGCAGTTGCTACAACATTTTGGTTGCCTTGGTTATTTTGTTGGGCTTGTTGCTGTTGTTGTTTTTGAGCTTGAGCAGCTTCTTGTTGGCGCTTAGCTTCAGCTTGTTGGGCTTCTTGTTGACGTTGAGCCTCTGCTGCTTGCGCTTCTTGTTGGCGTTGGGCTTCTGCTGCTTGAGCTTCAGCTTGACGTTGAGCTTCCGCTGCTTGGGCTTCTTGCTGACGTTGAGCTTCTGCTGCTTGGGCGTCTGCTTGAGCCTTAGCTTCTTCAGCCTGAGCATTTTCTTGGCTATGGCTTGCAGGTTGAGCAACTACTGCTTCTTCCTTAACTTCTTGCTTAGCAGGTTGGGCCACAACTTCTTCTTTAGCAGCTGGTGCAATTACGATTTCTTCAGCATCTTCTGGAGCAGCTTGGTAAGTTGCAACACTTGCTTGAACAGGTGCTGTTTCTTCTACTTCAGGATAGAGGACTAAAACTTGGCCAGCATAAATAAAGTCACTGGATAAACCATTTAAAGCACGTAAGCTTTCAACAGAAGTTCCTGCAGCTTGTGCAATCGCAGGAAGGGTGTCGCCCGCTTTAACGGTATAAGTATTACCATTAATAGTAATCACATGAGCTTCTTTTTCAACGACAGGTGCTTCAGTCGCTACTGTATCAGCCACAACTTTACCGTTTTCTCCTTGGTCAGCTTGTGTCGTTTGTGCTGCTTCTACTTGGCCCTTAACTTTTAATTGTTGGCCAACTAAGATAAGGTCCCCGCTGATTTGGTTCAATTGACGAAGCGCATCAGCCGTTGTATTGAATTTAGCAGCAATTTGGTTCAAGGTGTCACCCGCTTGAACGTGGTAAACTGCATCTGCAGCCTGGCTAGCAGCTTGGCTAGCTTGGGTGTCGATTTTAACCGTTTCTGTTGGGATATTGAATTGTTGGCCCACTAAGATATGGTTAACATCTTTGATATTGTTTTCTTTAGCGATGGCATCAACGCTTGTGCCAAAGCTGTTAGCGATAGCTGACAAGGTGTCGCCAGCATTTACTTTGTATAATTCATCAGCAGACGCTGTTTGTGCGAATGCTAGTAAAGCTGTGGTCGTTGCTAATGAAGTTCCTACCATAGTTTTTAATTTACTCATTTAAATTTTACCCCCTGAGTTTTACTCAAAATTTAATTCTCTATTATTATAACCATCTTTCCCCCAAATTGGGATAACAGTTAGATTACAAATTATTTCACTTTATTTCAAAAAAATCCTTGACGACTTCCAATAAATAAGCTTAGAAAGCTTGTCAGGCCAATTTTTCCTTAAGTTAAGCCTTTGATCGGACTCAAAATATTTTTACACTTTTTTCGCCAAGACCCGTCTCTTCAAATAAAATTCAAAGTTTTGTAACACAACTGTAAAGTAAACCGGCTATTTTTTTGTTAAAGCCCTCTTTTTCTTGCCCCAATATAGACTTTTAGCCCTTAGCTAGCCAGAAAATGGTTGCGAGAATTAGAATAATGAAAACAAAGAGGAAGAATTTAGGATATCTTTTCTGCATGAGGGTTCCTTTCTAGAGGTCCAGTTCCAAATAAATTGGCGTGTGGTCCTGACGGTCACCAGAATTAATCATTTCTGATTTAAGGATCTGGTCTTGAAGCCGGTCACTGGTCAAGAAATAATCAATCCTCCAGCCTGAATTATTGATCTTGCTGGTTTTGACACGTTGGGCCCACCAGGAGTAGACCCCTTCCACATCGCCATGGAGATAGCGGAAGGTATCCGTGAAGCCGCGGTCTAAAAGCTGGCTAAAACCCTGACGTTCCTCATCCGTGAAGCCGGCCGAGCGGCGGTTATTCTCTGGATGGGCCAGGTCAATTTCCTGGTGGGCGACATTGTAGTCTCCTGTAGCGACCACGGCCTTGTCTTGGTCTAAACTGGCCAGATAGTCGGCATACTTTTGGTCCCAAACTTGGCGTTCTGCCAGACGCTTCAAGCCATTACCAGCATTTGGGGTATAAACTTGGTTGAAATAAAAGTCTTCAAATTCGAGGGTAATCAGCCGTCCTTCTTGGTCCATGGTATCAGGGGCCTGGATCTGTGGGTAAGTAATCACGGGATCCAAGTCTTCCTTATAGAGCACCATGTTCCCCGCATAGGACTTGCGCGCTGGCTCAACTGAAGAGACCCAGGCATAACGATAAGCAGGGAACCATTCAGCTAAAGCTTCCTGGTGTTTCTTTGTCGGTCCCTTGCTCGATAGCTTGGTTTCCTGGATAGCAATCACATCGGCCTCATAGCCTTGAATAGTCTTTAGAACTTCCCGCGACATCTGCGCCCGGTTAGAATCACTCGTGAGCGCTGCATTCAGCGAATCAATATTCCAAGAGATAAATTTCATAGTCTAACTAACTCCTTCGTCTAATCGTGCATCTAGTTTAACATAAAAAGCGCCTCCTGCTCCATCCAAAGCTTGATTAGAAACTATGTTAAACTATTTATAAAGGAGGAGAAGCCACATGAGACTCTGGCACCAAGACCTTATCAAAGCCCTCCCCCGCCAGCAACTCCTCGGCCAGCACCGGGAATGTGCCGCCCTAAGAGGAGCAGGCTGGGGGAAGAAACACGCAACAGTGGACTATATCTTCAAGTATTCCCCCTACCGGCTCTACGCCTACCACCAACTTGTTATTGAAGAAATGAAACGGCGCGGCTACCAGCCTGACCCCGCCTGGGAGGACAAGAACTACCGGGGAAAGCGCTGTGCCCCCTACCCCGACTTAGAGCCCCTTTCCTTGCCCCAGCCCATTTATCCAGAACACGACGCTTCTTATAGGGAAGAATGCTTAGAAAATCTTAGAGCAAAGGGGATCCACTTATCTTTTGACAATTAATTTTTTGCTTTATAATTAAAGGTAAGGACAGCTATGAATTAAGGAGGATATTATGACAGACCAAAGAGAAACCGTTAAAGACTATTACAGCCAAATCACCAATGAACAGGAGGGTGAGATGGCCACACAAATTTGTTCACTAGCTGGACAAAGCCTTCCTCGCCAAATCAAGCGGATCCGCTCTAAAATTCCAAAAGAAATTAAAGACCGCTTCTATGGCTGCGGCTCGCCCATCCCTGACCTACTTGAAGGCCTAACTGTGCTCGACTTAGGCTGTGGTACGGGTTTGGACGTCTATACCTTATCTTATCTCGTTGGTGAGAAGGGACGGGTGATTGGCGTGGATATGAATCCAGACCAATTAGCTATTGCCCAAAAATACCAAGATAAGATGGCTCAGAAATTCTCTTATGCCGCTTCAAATGTAACCTTTAAACAAGGCTATATTGAAGACCTTAAATCCCTGGGTATCGCTGACGAATCCGTTGATGTTGTCGTTTCAAATTGTGTCATCAACCTCTCACCTCATAAAGAAGACGTCTTTAGAGAAATATGGCGCATCCTAAAACCCGGTGGCGAACTCTATTTCTCTGATATTTTCGCTGACCGACGCCTACCGGAAGACCTTAGCCAAAACACCCTCCTCCTCGGCGAATGCCTAGCTGGAGCCATGTATGAGGCTGATTTTAGACGGTTGATGCAGAAGGTCGGCTGGTTAGACTTTCGCTATACGGCTAAGCAAGACGCACCGATCGGCAACGGTCGGATCGAGAAGCTAGTCGGTAACATTCGTTTTGTTTCCGCAACGGTCCGTGCCTTTAAATTACCTGATCTATTGGAAGATGCCTGTGAAGAATATGGACAGATTGCTATCTACCAAGGGGGTATTCCTGAACATGAAGACCGCTTCTTCCTCGACCTCGACCATTCTTTCGATAAGGGACTGCCCCAGAAACTATGCGGCAATAGCTGTGCCATGCTCGAACACAGTCGTTTCTCCCCCTATTTCCAAATCATTGGGGACCGTAGCCAACACTTTGGCCACTTTAACTGCCAACAGTCAGGCAAAGAAGCTGAAACATCGAGCGCTCAAGCTGGCTCGTCTTGCTGCTGCTAGTATAAGCTTGACTTGATTCATCTGATGAAGGAAAACTGATAAAAGTTCAAAGCAAAAGGCGTCCAGAACATCTCCAAATGTTCTGGGCGCCTTTTACTCTGACTCAGTATCTATTGGATTCCCTCGCGTCTATGAGCCTTTAATCTTCCGATTCATCTTCAAACTCTTCCTGACCAATCTCTGTCACTTCATCATAAAGCTCCTTATTATCTACACGTGAAGCATCGTAGAGTTCACGCATTTGAGCCGCATCCTCGCGGTCAAAATCATAGTCATCCGACAAACGGCGCTCCTCATGTTCAAGTAAACGGTCGCGGATGCCGCTCTCTTTACTAATCCGACGGTAGCGCAGAAGCCACTGGATGATCAGTAAGGCAATCACAAAGAAACCACAATAGCCAATAAAGGGGAAGAGATAAGCCACCAAGGTTTCAAAACCGATAAAGGACAGCAGGAAACCCACCCCGATTAAAAGAATCATGTTACGGCTGAATTTCTCCGGTTGGGCCCGGGATACCCGCTTAGCTAGGGCATAATAAGTCCCAATCGCCGTATTATAAATCATCCCGAAAACAATCAGCGCCATAACTACGCCCAGCGTCGGGTTGATCGCATTAAAGAGGGCCAACAGTGGCATAGAAGTTCCCGCCACTTGGTCAATATTTAAACTGATTGAGAAGAAGGAAGCAAATAACAAGGCACCCACCAAAAGCCCGCCGAAGAGGCCTCCAAAACCCGCCTGCTTGGGACTATACTGTTCCCCGCCAATCACGACAGCCATCGACATGGCCAACATCAAGGCTAGGCAGGAATAATTTAAAGTGGAAATCAACCAATTTGGTAGGGTAGTCGGTTGGGCGGCGGACATTGCCATGGCCTCATCAAAGGGAATGGGCTGTTGGATCAGGGTATGGATCAAAATACCAATGAGAAAAATAATCACAAAAGGTGTAATGGCCCCTATCAAGGTCGTCACCCGGTCAACATCCATATAGGCTGTGACAATGACTAGGCCTGATAAGATCAAGGCCCCTAGCCAAATTGGCAGGCCAAACTGTTGGTTGAGATTGGTCCCCGCACCAGCAATCATAATAAAACCTGTACAAAAGAGGTTCATATTGATAATAAAATCAATAATTTTTGACACGATGGGTGAAGAAATATGGTTGAAGAGTTCACTGTGCTCCTGGGCCTTGTAGTAGGACCCAAATTGGAGGAGGACAATGCCCCCTATAATAAAGAGACAGGCTGACAGAGCCACTCCTAAAATCCCTTGCTTACCAAAGCTGACAAAGTACTGCAACATTTCCTTACCGCTTGCAAAACCAGCCCCAATGATGACACCCAAGTAAGCCAGTCCAATATGGAACATGTTCTTTATTTTACTATCCATAATAAGTCCTTTCCGTTCACTAGCATCGTCTTTACTTTAATTATAATGACAAATTATTTTAATGCTAGTGATAAGAGCAGACCTATAAAAACTCCCCTGCCCTAAGACAGAGGAGTCAAACAAAATCTAACGTTTATCTAATTCTTCCTTGAGGAGTTGGTTAACCACTTGTGGGTTGGCTTGTCCTCGTGTTTCCTTCATAATCTGTCCAACTAAGAAGCCCATTGCCTTCTTCTTACCAGCTTGGTAGTCTTCCAAGGATTGTGGGTTGGCATCGATGACTTCATTAATCATTGGCACTAATTGCTCAGGATCAGAAATCTGAACCAGGCCAGCTGATTCAACGTATTCTTTAGCACTGCCGCCTTCTTCAGCGAGGTGCTTGAAGACCTTCTTACCCATCTTGCTAGAGATGGTGCCATCTTGGATGAGCTGGATCATTTCAGCTAGGTTGTCTGGTGTCAGACCAATTTCATCGAGTCCCTTGGCATTGTCATTGAGATAAGCAGAAACTTCACCCATCAACCAGTTAGAAGCTTGTTTAGGATCAGCACCTTCAGCAACCGTTGCATCAAAGAACTCAGACATTTCACGCGTTAGGGTCAACACCTTAGCATCGTATTCTGGTAGGCCAAATTCTTCAATATAACGATGACGCCGTTGGTCTGGCATCTCTGGCATATCGGCCTTAATCTGATCCAATTCTTCCTGGCTCACAGTGAATGGTGGGAGGTCAGGCTCTGGGAAGTAACGGTAGTCTGCTTCCCCTTCCTTCACCCGCATTAAGACCGTCTTATTGTTGGCATCGTCCCAGCGCAGGGTAGATTGCAAGACCTGGTCCCCACTATTTAGGACTTGGGCTTGGCGCTTCTCTTCGTAAGCCAGGCCGCGGCGGACGTTATTGAAGGAGTTCAAGTTCTTAATTTCCGTCTTGGTCCCGAAAGCTTCTTGGCCATAAGGACGGAGGGAAATATTAGCATCGCAACGCATAGACCCCTCTTCCATCTTCACGTCCGAAACATTGATAAACATCATAATTTCACGAATTTTTTCCAGGTAAGCATAGGCTTCCTCAGGTGAGCGCATGTCTGCTTCGGAAACAATTTCAACCAGCGGGGTGCCTTGGCGGTTCAAGTCAACGAGAGAGCCTTGGCCGGAGTGGATACTCTTCCCGGCATCTTCCTCTAGGTGGATCCGTTCAATCCCGATCCGCTTAGTTTCACCATTGACCTCAATATCTACATAGCCATGTTCGCCGAGAGGTTTATCGAGTTGGGAGATTTGGTAAGCTTTGGGATTATCAGGATAGAAGTAATTCTTCCGGTCAAAGTATTGGCGAGGGTTCACCTGACAATTTAGGGCAGTGGCTGCTCTCAAGCCATACTGAACGGCTCTTTTATTGGTAAAGGGCAGGACACCAGGATAGCCCCAGTCCACCACATTGGTATTTTCATTTGGGGCCGCTCCAAAACTTGTGGGAGCACTCGAGAAGACTTTAGACTTGGTCTTAAGTTCGACGTGGACTTCTAGACCAATGACTGTTTCATAATTCACGCTGTTTCCTCCTATTCTGGGTGTTTGCTTTGGTAGTCATTTGCTTGTTCGAAGGCATAAGCTGTCTTGTAAAGCGTGGACTCATCGAAGTAGTTGCCGATTAATTGCAGACCGATTGGCAAGCCATCTTCATCAAATCCAGCTGGAACCGACATACCTGGAAGACCAGCTAGGTTGACAGGCACGGTTAAGAGGTCAGCCATGTACATTTGTAGAGGATCGTCGACCCGTTCACCCAATTTATAGGCTGGTGTGGTTGCGACAGGTCCCGCAATAATATCATATTTCTCAAAGACGGAAGCCAACTCTTCACGCAAGAGGTAGCGGACCTTACCTGCCTTATTAAAGTAGGCATCAAAGTAACCTGAAGATAAGGCAAAGGTCCCTAGCATAATCCGCATCTTAACTTCTGAGCCGAAGCCTTCAGAACGTGTACGCACATAGAGGTCTTCCAAGTCCTTAACGTCTTCTGCCCGGTAGCCATAACGGACACCGTCAAAACGTTGGAGGTTAGAGGAAGCTTCTGATGAGGCAAGAATATAGTAAGCTGGAATCCCGTATTTCAAATGGGGAATGCTTACTTCTTCAACAACAGCCCCTAATTCTTCTAATTTAGCAATCGCTTGGCGGACATTCTTTTGTACTTTTTCATCGACACCTTCTGCGAAGAATTCTTTAGGAACAGCGACCTTCAAGCCTTCAATCCCATCTTGGAGACTTTGACTGTATTTAGGCACACTGAGGTCTGCTGTTGTGGAATCATGGTCATCATGGCCAGCAATAGCTTCTAAAATAATCGCATTATCTTCCACTGTCCGCGTCATTGGGCCAATTTGGTCAAATGAGCTCCCGAAGGCAATTAAGCCCCAGCGCGAAACGAGGCCATAAGTTGGCTTTAGACCCACGATACCTGTAAAAGCAGCTGGTTGGCGGATAGAGCCCCCAGTATCAGAACCTAGGGCTGCAACCACTTCGCCCCCGGCTACCGCTGCAGCAGAACCACCGGAAGACCCACCAGGTACCCGGTCAGTGTCCCATGGGTTGCGGGTTGGACCAAAATAGGAAGTTTCGGTTGAGCCACCCATGGCGAATTCATCCATGTTAAGCTTACCAATAATAATCGCACCAGCAGCTTCTAAGCGCTCGCAGACCGTCGAATTATAAACCGGCACAAAGTTTTCTAACATCCGAGAAGCGGCTGTTGTCCGCAGGTTTTCCGTAATGATATTGTCCTTGATCCCCAAAGGAATCCCTTGAAGAGGACGTTCTTCGCTATAGCCAGCTTCATCACTCGCCTTGGCTGCTTCTAGGGCGGCTTCCTCGTTCAAGCTGATAAAAGCATTGTAAGTCTTGTCTAGGTCTTTGATCCGTGCAATCGTTTCTTTAACTAGCTCAACAGCTGTGATGTCGCCGTCGACCAACTGTTTATTCAAGCCACGGATTGTTTCCTCAAATCTCTTACTCATTAGGCATTGTCCTCACTTTCATCGATAACTGTTGGCACACCAATAAAACCATCACGAGGGGTTTGCGCATTCTTCAAGAGCACATCAGCGCCTGGGCCTGGTACAGGCTCATCTTCACGCAAAACATTTTCTAGGTCAATGCCCCAAGTCATAATCGGTGTATCTGTCGTGTCCACTTCCTCTAACTGGTCGACCATGTGGATAATATTTTCAAATTTACCGGTAATTTTCTCAATTTCTTCATCCGTAAAGGATAATTTTGCTAATTTTGCAACATGTTGAATTAAATCTTGATTGACTTCCATGTTGTCGCCTCCTTAGTCGATTGCTTAATAACATTCAGTTCAAATTTCGATTGGATTGCCTATAAAAGATCCGGTCAGCACCAACACTTAGTGGGAGATGTCCAGTATAGACTGTCATCTTTCTTATTTTATCATAATCAGAATAGGGTCACAACGGCCAGGATCCAGCCCAAGCTTATGAGATCATCTCATAAGTGAAGTTATTCTCACCGGCTTGCCTTTCCATAATGGCTCGCATCCCACTCGGTCCTTCAACTCGAATCGTGATAGCACCGCGGTTATTTCTAAAGATCGTATTGGCAGTATTCATGGTATGTTGGACAAGGGCAATAATCTCTGAGTAACCATCAAATTGAGTATTGATTTCAATATCAATCTGACTCAGTCGGCCTTCTTCATAAGTCCCAACCCCAGAAATGCCGCTCAACCGAGGGAAGAAATCTTCAACTTCAGAAGTAAAACGTGCAAAAGCGACATTATCCTCTTCTGCTGCTCCAGAATCGACGCCGAGGGCATGGTTCTGGGTATCATAATTCTCCCAATCTGAGAAAGCTGTCCCCGCAACAGAGACGACTTCTGCCGCATAGGCACCCCCAGCTAGGCTATCCGTGGGCCCATTATAGAAGAGGGCCACTTGGATAGGAAGTTTGGCATACTTCTTGTCCTTGCGAATTCGTGCCACCACTTCCTCGGCAATTTGCTTACCATGTTCTAAGGCCTGGTCCTTGTCAATCGCAATCTTTTCCTGGCTTTCTCCATTGCTGAAGGTATCTTCTGAATTGAGGGCTAGCCCGATCGTTACACCTTCTAGCTTGTAATTATCCTCATCATCTTTCTTCATGAAATTATATTCTAGGATACTGTTCAGATACTTGGGTTGGTAATCCTCTCGCTTATCTGAAGCGCTAGCTTCCGGGTTGAGGCCCTCAGGATTATCCTCGGTCTTTGCCCCTAGCCATTGGTTGGCCATCTCACGGGTAATCAGCTGACCCTCTTGGAAGTAGTATTCTTCTGTTGAGAACTGACCCTCCGCTATCCGGTAGAGGCCTTCTTCAAAATTGCGCATATTAGCCTCTGAAGTCGGACGGGCCATCAAGCCCCGGCTCTCACTCATCTTATAATGACCCTCTTCAATCGCAGCAGGGTAGTGGTTGATGGAGAGAGCTGGCGCCTCCTGGTCATCAGTCTGCGCCTCCTGCCCACTTTGCGCCTGGTCTTGGGCCTGGCCCTCCTCTGCCTGGTCTGGCGTCTGACAGCCCGCGAGAGCCAGGGCCAAACAGGCAAGCAGGCCTAACTTATAGTGTAATCGTTTCATGACTCGTGTTCCCCTTATTTTAAAAACTATTTTCCTTTATTTTAGCATAATTTTCTTGCAAGTTCTTTAACCGAGGCGGTCGACCATATCTGCTTCTGTAAAGATGGTGATATCCAGGGACTGAGCTTTAGCTAGCTTACTCCCTGCCTCAGCACCTGCAACCAGGATATCCGTATTCTTAGACACAGAAGCTGTTACCTTCCCACCTAAGGCTTCAATGGCGGCCTTGGCTTCTTGGCGGGTATAGTGTTCCAGCTTACCCGTTAAAACCACTGTCTTTCCTTGCCAGAAAGAATCCTGGTCGGCTAGGCTCTCAGGACTGGCACCAAGATAAGTCATATTGAGCCCACTGGCCCGCAAGCGGTCGACTAAGGCCAAAACCTCATCATTGGCAAAGAATTCTTCGAGGGAATCGGCAATAATTTCTCCGATTCCATCCACTGCGAGATAGGCTGACTTATTGGCCGCGACCAGGGCATCCATACTCGGGAAGTGAGCTGCCAGGTCCTTGGCCGCCTTGGCCCCAACATGACGGATACCCAGGGCAAAGAGCAGGCGCTCCAGAGAATTCTCTTTGGAGTCTTCAATGGCTCTTAGGATATTATCAGCTGACTTATCCCCGACCTTATCGAGGGCTAGTAGGCTTTCCTTATCTAAATGATAGAGGTCAGAAGGATCCCCTACCAGGTCCCGGTCATAGAGTTGCTCCAATAAACGCGGGCCCACACCACTAATATCCATCGCCTGGCGTGAAACGAAATGATAGAGCTTCTCCTTAGCTTGGGCAGGACAAGCAGGGTTCACGCAGCGCAAGGCGACCTCATCTTCTAAATGGATTAAGTCGCTCCCACAGACCGGACAAGTTTCAGGAATCTTATAGGCTTGACTGTCTGCTGGGCGCTCATCTTCGAGGACCCGAACTACTTCCGGGATGATGTCCCCCGCCTTGTGGATAATAATTTGGTCCCCTAAGCGCAGGTCTTTATCCTGGATCAAATCCGCATTATGGAGACTCGCCCGTTGGACGGTCGAGCCGGCTAGGAGGACAGGGGTCATAACCGCGGTTGGAGTAACCACACCTGTCCGTCCCACCGTCCACTCAATGTCCAGTAATTCTGTCTGGGCTTGTTCAGCCGGAAACTTGTAGGCAATGGCCCAGCGCGGTGCTTTGACCGTATAGCCCAGAGCTTCCTGGTCTTCAAAGCGGTCAACCTTAATCACGATCCCATCGATTTCATAAGCCAGCTCATGGCGTTGCTCTTGGACTTCATCTACATAAGCCCAAACCTCTTCTGCATTCTCACAGACCCGGTAATGGGGATTGACGCGCAAGCCAAGTTCTGGCAGACGAGCGAGTAAGTCAGACTGGCTCGCCACCCCTAATGACTCATCGAAGACGCCACTATAGAGAAAAACATTCAACTTTCTTTGAGCCGTCACCTTAGGATCCAGTTGACGGACCGAGCCGGCTGCTGAATTACGGGGATTGGCAAAGGTCGCTTGACCTGCCTCTTCGCGTTGGTCATTTAATTGTTTGAAGGAATCCTTAGGCATATAGATTTCCCCGCGGACTTCTAGGTCATGGGCCTCACGGAGACGCATAGGTACAGCAGCAATCGTCTTCACATTGGCTGTGATATCCTCGCCAACGCTTCCATCTCCCCGGGTGGCCGCTCCCTGGTAGGCGCCCCCCTGGTAGCGAATCGAGACAGATAAGCCATCAATTTTCATTTCACAAACAAAGCGCGGCATAAAGCCTAGGCCGCGTTCAACAGAGGCCATGAAGTCTTCTAATTCCTGGCGGTCAAAGACATCTCCCAAAGATAACATAGGGGTTGGGTGCTGAACTTTTTCAAAACGATTGTCTAGCTTATCTCCCACACGTTGGGTCGGCGAATCGGCTTGAATATAGTCAGGATTGCGGGCTTCCAATTGCTCCAAACGGCGGTAGGCTTGGTCATAATCCGCATCGGTCACACTCGGCTGGTCTAAAACATAATATTCATAAGCGTAGTGGTTCAATTCCTCGGTCAATTTCTGAATTTCTTCTTTAGCATCCACTGACTTTGACCCCTCCTTTTTAAACTTTTTCAATTGGTGCAAAGGCTGCGAGCAGGCGTTTAATCCCCTGGGCTTTAAAGGCAATATCGAGCTCTTGGTCATTTCCTTCGCCTGTCACTTTCACCACGGTTCCTAAGCCCCACTTCTTATGTTGGGCCTTGTCGCCCACGCGCCAGGTACTTGCTTGGTCTGCCTGGTCAGACGGTACCTGGGGCTTATCAAAGACAGAACGTTTGGCTTCTTTTCTTTGACGGTCATAATAGGTCTGGGCCCCTGCCCTTTCCTGCCGTCCCTGCTTGATATGGTCGCGATAAGACCTGCCTGACTGCCCCTGGCTCCGGCTAAAGTAAGAAGCTAGACTGCCAGCTGAACCAGTCGAATGGTCAAGCAAGTCTGCATCAATCTCCTCAATAAAACGTGAGGGGGCGTGGGCCTCGCGCTTGCCGTAGAGCATGCGACTATAGCTATTACTGAGGTAAAGTTTCTCTTCGGCCCGGGTAATCCCAACATAGGCCAGACGGCGCTCTTCTTCTAATTCATCAGGATCCTGGGCTGCCCGGGACAACGGGAAGAGGCCTTCTTCCATACCAATCATGAAGACAATGGGAAATTCTAAGCCCTTGGCCGCATGGAGGGTCATAAGGGTCACTTGCCCGCTAGATGTCTCCTCCTCTTCAGCGGTATCTGACACTAAGGAAAGGTCGGTAAGAAAGGCCAGTAGGCGGTCTTCTTCCAGTTCAGGCCCCGCTACGCCGTCTTCCTCCAACAAGCGGTCCAAGGTGTCGTCCCCAAAGAGACTAACGGCTTCCTGACTCTGAGCAGGTTGCCCCGGCCCTTCCGGCAATTGAATGGCTTCCACTGGAACAGGCTGGCCTTGGTCATCAGCCTCAGCCGCTAATTGACGGTCTCCTGCTTCCTCGCGCCAGCGCTTGTCGAATTCATCCGCAACGGATAGGAATTCTTGGATATTTTCCAGACGTGTCTGGGCTTCTAGGGTCTTCTGCCCTTCTAGGTCTGCCTGGTAGCCAGACTGGTCTAAGACCTTCTCTGTAAGCTCACGAATACTGAGCTCTGAACGCTCACGATTTAAGTCGGCTAAGAACTGAGCAAAATGCTTCAGCGACTTAGCCGCCTTGCCTGATATGGGAGCATAGTCCACATGGCCTGCTGCTTGGAGCAGGGTCAAGCCCTGGTCATTTGCAAATTGCCGCAATTTATCTAGACTGCCTGGTCCTACACCTCGCTTAGGCACATTAACAACCCGGGTAAAGCTGAGATTATCTTGGGGATTGGCCAGGAGGCGCAGGTAGGCCAAGATATCTTTAATTTCTTTACGATCATAGAACTTCAGGCCGCCTACAATCCGATAGGGGAGGTTGGCTTTAACGAGATTTTCTTCGACCACCCGGGATTGGGCATTGGTCCGATAGAGTACAGCTACATCTTTATGCTGGTAACCTTTTTGAAGGGCTTTTTTAATTTCTTCAATGACAAAATAGCTCTCGTCTTGTTCCGTTTGAGCCCGGTAATAGTGAATCTTCTCCCCTTGGTCATTGTCGGTCCAGAGGTCTTTTTCTTTCCGCTTCTGGTTTTGGCCAATGACGTCGTTAGCTGCAGCCAGAATCGTCTTTGTCGACCGGTAATTCTGCTCCAAGAGGACAACTTTAGCTTCTGGATAATCCTTCTCAAAGTTCAGGATATTCTCCATATTGGCCCCCCGCCAGCCATAGATGGACTGGTCGGCATCGCCGACCACGCAAATATTTTTGAAATAGGCGGCCAATAATTTGACTAAGCGGTACTGGGCTTCGTTGGTATCCTGGTATTCATCGACATGGATGTATTGGAATTTCTGCTGGTAATAGCGCAAGACGTCCTTCTGCTCGTCGAACAGGCGGACTGTGTACATGATGAGATCGTCGAAGTCCAAAGATTGGGCAGCCAGTAACTGCTTCTGATAGGCTGCGTAAGCTTTGGCAACCATATCTTCAATCAGGCCTGAATGGCTATCGGCATACTGGTCAGGCGTTTGCAAGTTATTCTTAGCATCCGAGATCTTGCCTAAGATCATCCGGGGTTTGAACTTCGTCGAGTCGATATTCAGATCCTTCATCACTTGTTTGATCAGGGTCTGTTGTTCGGCTGGATCCGCAATGGTGAAAGACCGTGAGAGTCCAATTGCTTCAGCCTCACGTCTGAGGATACGGACGCACATGGAGTGGAAGGTTGAAACCCACATCGCTTCTGCGCCCTGTCCGATCAATTGGTTTACCCGTTCGCGCATTTCTTTGGCAGCCTTATTGGTAAAGGTTATCGCCAATAAGTTCCAAGGGCGAACATCTTTTTCACTGAGAATATAGGCCATCCGGTGGGTCAAGACCCGGGTCTTCCCCGAACCCGCCCCGGCCATAATTAAGAGCGGCCCTTCTGTCGTTTGCACGGCTTCTTTTTGTTTATCGTTAAGTCCTTTGATTAATTCTTCCCTGCTTGCCATCTTCGTCTCCCTTCACTAAATACTTCTCAAGTCTATCATTTATCCCTGGTCCCTTCAATCACTAGGGCCCTGTCAAGACAAGAAAAAAGGCCCAAGTAAAGGCCTTCTTTATCGGTAAGTTGACTGTGGTTGAGTTCGCAAAGGCAGAAAGGGAGTGACTTCAGCAAAGTGGAACGACCGGCTTGCAGCCGCTCTTTTCCGCTTTGCCTCCAGTCATCCCTTTCTAAACGCCTTTGCTCGCACCCTGTTTAGCTATTGATTTGGTTGAGTATTAGCTGGTTCATCCATATCCGAACTTGTTTTCTGGCATTGGGATAGTCTGCTTCTTCAATGGCGCGGATAAATTCGGGATATACATCTGAGGTTTCATTCCGTTCCTTGGCAAAATTCCGCTGGTCTGCCTTGACATTCTTTAAGTAAAGTTCATGCAGGGTAGCAATGGTGCTTAAGCCAATTTGACGGAAGTAAGAATTAGGATGATAGAAGGCTAAAAAGCGAAAAAGTTTAAATTCCGCTGCATAATAAGTCGCATCATCCTCAGAGTCTCTGCCACGTTCCATTTCCTGGACAATCTCATGTAACTCTTCTTTATCCACATGGATATCCTTGTTCTGCATATGTTGGAATAAGTGCATCGCCATCAATTCAACAAACTGTAGCCGCTCCACAATAGCCGTTGAAGTTAAAGAAGATTTGATCACAACCGCTCCTTTATAAGGCTCAATCTTAACATAACCTTCTTCTTCAAGTTGGGCCATGGCACGACGTACGGGTGTCCGACTCATCCCTAACTTGTTGGCGATTTCGACCTCCTTCAAGTGGGTATCAGGCAACAAAATATTATTATCTATACGTTCTTTTAGATACTCATAAGCCGTATCTTTATAGCTCTGTGACTTGGCCACCAAATTCCCCTCCAATCGACTGTGAGTTCTTTTTAACTTACTTTTAATATAGCACAAAGAATTAAAAATGCAAAGTTTAAAATATTGTATTTCTATCCATCTTATCGTACTTATCCAAACCATAAGTTTGGATGATTTCAATTAATTTTTCTGCATAATGGGGGTCTGTCGCATAGCCTGCTGCCTGGAGGGCATAGGCCGCTGTCTTGGGATCCTCAGCCTGGCGCACGGCGAGGTAAAGGTCTGGATTCCAATCTGTCCCCTCCTGCATCAAGCGTCCGTGATCGACCACTGCCGCCCGCCAAGACGGATACACTTTGAAGGGCGCCTCTACCGTCTGATAGCCCGATTCTGTGTATTCCTGGGTGGGTAAGTCAACAGAGCGCTCGCCGCCATAAGCCTTACGCCCAAAAAGATTATTATAATCCCGAGCGAGCTGGCTGCGGCCAAAGTCCGATTCAATAGCTGCTTGGGCCACAACGAGGCTAGGCAAGACCCCAGAATTTTTGGCATTGGCCATGGCGTATTGGCCAATCTCATCCAGAAATTCTTCAGCCGTCTGGTCTTCCTCATGGCGCTCTAATCTAAAGGAGGGCCAGACTAGGAGCCCCAAAGCAAAGATAAAAAGCAGGCCTAAGAGGAGCTTCTGCCCCCACGAACGCTTTGAACGTCTTCTTGATCGAGCTTTCTTAAGCTTTGCCATAGCACTCCCCCTTCTCTTCTATTTTACACAATTCACCTGCAAAAAGAAACTTTGTCACTTAATCAAGTACTCAAAAACTGCACCCTTATCGCAACGTTAAGCGTCAATAAGGATGCAGTGGATAGCTTTCGATTAGCCGCCCAGGTAAGCTTTTTGAACTTCTTCTGAATTGAGAAGGTCGCTGCCACGGCCTTCTGCTGTGATCTGACCAACTTCGAGGACATAAGCATAATCGGAAATTTCTAAGGCAGACTTAGCGTTCTGCTCAATCAAGAGCACCGTAGTACCTTCTTCTTTATGGATCTTTTGAATAATTTCAAAGATCTGTTGAATAATAATCGGTGCTAGCCCCATGGAGGGTTCATCGAGCAGGAGTAATCTTGGCTTAGCCATTAATGCCCGGGCCATAGCCAGCATTTGCTGTTCACCGCCAGATAGTGTGGCAGCATCTTGGTTCAGGCGTTCCTTTAAAATCGGGAAGAATTCAAACATATGTTCAATATCTTCAATAATCTGTAAACGGTCGGTCCGCGAATAAGCTCCCATTAAGAGGTTCTCATAGACGGTCATCTTCGGAAAGACATGTCGACCTTCGGGTACCTGGGAAATACCTTGGCGGACTATTTGAATGGTTGACATCTTCTCCAAAGGCTTGCCTTCAAAGAGGATTTCCCCTGTCGTCGGCCGCAGTAAACCTGAAATGGTCTTTAGGGTGGTCGTTTTTCCTGCCCCATTGGAGCCAATCAGGGAAACAATTTGACCTTCTTCTACCTTAAGATCAATCCCTTTGAGGGCCTCAATCATCCCATATGAGACATGGATATCTCGGATATCTAACATCTTAATCGACACCTCCTAAGTAAGCTTTAATAACGCGCTCATCAGACTGGATAGCTTCTGGACTTCCCTCAGCAATCACTTTGCCGTATTCTAGCACATAGATTCGTTCGCAAATATTCATGACCAAGGACATGTCATGCTCAATTAAAACAACGGTAATGCCTAACTCATCCTTGATTCGGTGGATTAATTCGGTTAATTCCGCCGTCTCACGAGGGTTCATCCCAGCTGCTGGCTCATCTAAGAAGAGCAATTGAGGTTCAGTTGCCAGGGCGCGGACAATCTCTAAGCGCCGCTGCTGACCGTAGGCTAGGTTCTTAGCCTTCTCATTGGCTAAGTCTTCTAGGTTAAAGAGTTCAAGCAGTTCAATCGCCCGACGGTAGAGCTGGTTGCGGTTGCGGTAATAAGCTGGCAAGCGTAAGACACTCGTCAAGAAGCCGGCCCCATGTTCAGCATGGAGAGCAATCAGCACATTCTCTAAAACCGTTAGATTAGCAAACAAACGAATATTCTGGAAGGTTCTGCCGATCCCTGCCCGGTTGATCTTCTCCGGCTGGGTCCCCGATATATCCTGACCAGCAAATTCAATATTGCCAGTCGTCGGTTCATAGACTCCCGTAATCAGGTTGAAGAGAGTCGTTTTCCCTGCCCCGTTCGGCCCGATCAGACCAATCAGTTCATTACTTTCAATTGCTAAATTGACGTCGGAGACGGCGGTCAAGCCACCAAATGTTTTGGTCAAATGATTTACTTTTAACAAAGTCATTTTAATCCTCCTTCTTCAATTTAGAGTACTGTTTATTTTGTTTAAAGAAAGGTGAAAAGCGCAGTTCAAATTCTCCCATCAAGCCCGATGGTTTAAAGATCATAATGGCAATGATGGCGAGCGCATAGACAATCATCCGCAGCTGGCCGTAAGGGGCTAGGATAACATTCAATAATTCCAAGAGGATGGCTGCCGCAAAGCTCCCTGTAATCGATCCGATTCCCCCGAAAACAACAATAATCAAAATATCAATTGATTTCTGGAAGGTAAATTGGCTCGGTGTGATCACCCCAAAGTAAGAAGCATAGAGGGAACCTGCAATGCTTGCAGTCAAAGCCCCTAAAACAAAGGCAATCGTCTTATAGCGGGTGGTCTGTAGGCCAACTGATTCGGCTGCAATCTCATCTTCGCGTACCGCAATCATAGCCCGACCCGGACTAGAATGAATGAAATTCACCACAATCAAAGTCGTAATAACCACAAAGACATAAAGGGTAATCCAGTTCACATTTTGTGGGATACCGGCAACCCCTGCTGCCCCATTGGTAATCTCCAAGTTCATGATGGTAATCCGAATAATCTCCGCAATCCCTAGCGTCGCAATAGCAAGATAGTCCCCGCGCAAGCGCAAAGTTGGAATCCCTACTAGCAAAGCCAAAACAAAGGTAATCACGAGGCCTATGCCCATACCAAGAAACATCCCCTGGACACCTGGGACTGCCTTAGAAACTAAGGCTGCACTGTAAGCCCCGATCGCCATAAAGCCGGCATGGCCCAGGGAGAATTGCCCGGCATAGCCTACAATTAAGTTCAGGCCAACCGCCAGAATAATATTAATACCAATCTTCATCAGGATATTCTGTGTAAAGGCAGTGACCTGGCCCGTCCAATAAGAAGCTAGGATAAAGGCAAAGACGCCCAGGATTAGGGCTATCCATGAAAGGCTCGACTTACTAAAGAAATTTTTTGCCCAAGAATTCGTTCTCACAAAACCACCTACACTTTCTCTTTAACCGTCTTACCAAAGAGACCCGTTGGCTTCATCAGTAAGATAAGAATCAATACGCCATAAACCACAGCATCTTTCCAGGTTGATAAGCCGACCATGGAGACCATGGTTTCAATACAACCGATCAAGAGGCCGCCGACCATGGCACCTGGAATCGATCCAATCCCGCCAAGAACAGCGGCAACGAAGGCTTTAATCCCTGGAGTCAGCCCCATCAAAGGGGAAATAGAATTGTAGTAGATCCCGACCAAAACCCCACCTGCTCCAGCTAGGGCAGAACCTAGGGCGAAGGTAAAGGAAATCACGTGATCTACGTTAATCCCCATTAGGCGTGCAGCTGTCTCATCCACAGAAACAGCTCGCATGGCTTGGCCCATCTTGGTACGCTGCACGGTAAACTGCAAGCCAGCCATCAGAATGATGGTTACCACTAAAATCAAGAGCTGCTGGGTCGACACAGCTAGGGGGCCAATGTGAAAGCTTTGATTAGGTAAGTTCGTCGGGAAGGCCCGAACTTCTGGCCCCACTAAATAAATCATGACATTCTGTAAGAGATAAGAAACACCGATTGCTGTAATCAGAGCCGAAATCCGAGCCTGACCACGCAAAGGCTTGTAAGCCAAACGTTCCACAATTACCCCTAAAATTGCTGTGAAAATCATAGCAATTAAGATACTAGGTAAGACCCCTAAGCCCGTCTGAGTCACTAGGCTGAAGCCTACAAATGCGCCCACCATGTAAATATCCCCGTGGGCAAAGTTAATCAAACCAATAATGCCGTATACCATGGTATAGCCAAGAGCCATCAAGGCATAGATGCTGCCGAGCGATACCCCATTAATTAATTGTTGCAAGAAATTAGCCACTTTGATCCGTCCTCCTTTTATGCCTAATGTTCAAAGGACCAGCCGCTCGCAAAGAGAGAAGACAGTCCACTTCCAAAGCTTGTAAGCTTTGCTGAGTGGCCTGTCCACTGGTCTCATGAACTTCTTTTATTCTGGATCAATCGCTGTTGAATCAACGACCTTTCCTTCCTTTGCCTCTAGAATAAAGGCTGTCTTCACTGTGTTGTGCTTGTCATCAATAGAGAAGGTCCCTGTAATCCCTTCAAAATCTTTGGTTGCCTCGAGGGCCTGGCGTACCGCTTCCCGCTTCTCTGAGCCTGCACGTTCCATGGCATCGAAGGCGAGGTAAGCCGCATCATAAGCCAGGGCCGCAAACATATCAGGATCCGTGCCGTATCTGGCCTTGTAATTCTTCATAAAGTCCTTGGTCCTTTGAGGAGAATTCTCATCGGCTACGAAGTGAGCAGCGTAGTAGATATCCGTAAAGTTCTTCTTACCAGCTAGGTTAACAATCTCCTCGTTACCAAAACCATCAGGCCCAAGAATAGCGGCTTGGATGCCCATCTCCCTTGCTTGCTTGATCAAGGGACCAGCTTCTTCATAGTAGCCTGCCACGAAGATAACATCCGCATCCTGACGCTTCACATTAGTTAAGATCGCGCTGAAATCGGTCTCCTTGGTGACATAGCTTTCATCGGCTACAATCTCACCCTGGTAGGTATTTTTAAATTCATCCGCTAAGTTTTGCCCATAATCTGACCCATTATCTTTAATAATTGCTGCTTTTTTGAAGCCTTTTTGGTTGGCAAAAGCTCCTAAGGCGGCCCCTTGGAAAGAGTCTTGGAAGCAGGTCCGGAAGACTTCTGGCAGGGTCTTGCCTTGGTTATCTAGGGTGATGGTGTCCCCTGTTGCAGTCGGAGTAATCATTGGCGTCTGACTCTGCAAGGCGATTGGAATCTGGGCTTCAACACTTCCCGTCGTTGCAGGCCCTAAGAGGACTGCCACATCTTCTAAATCGACCAGCCGAGCTGCCCCTGTGGTCACTTCTTCTGGTGCCGACTTATTGTCATACTCTTCATATTCAATTTGTTTGCCATTGACCCCACCTTGGGCGTTCTTCTCATCAATAGCTAACTTGATGGCATTATTCTGGACAATCCCATAGGCTGATACCCCGCCGGACAATTCCAGATTGCCACCAATTTTGATCGTATCGTATTCTTCCTGCTCGCCACTGGCTGGTTGGGTTGCTCGCGCGGAACATGCTCCCAAAGTCAGGGCGCTCATCATTAATAGCATAAATTTCTTAATTGACATGCCTGAACCTCCTTGTTTTTTTGCTATGAGATATAGTTTAGAATTTTCAGACAATTAAGTCAAGCTTTTTTTAAAATTTCTATCAGATTTTTCTCATCTTTCTTATTTTTTTAATAGAATGTTTCTATAAAATCAAAAAAAGCAGCTGCTAGGAGCTGCTTTTTCCTATCTTATTCTACCCCTTTGAGGGCTTCCACCATATCCACTTGTTTCAATTTATAGTGCATAATCGCCATCACGATAAGGGAGAAGGCCAAGGTTAGAAGGCTGGCATAGAGATAGGACAGGCCTTGAATTTGTGCGGGGAAGATCATGATATCCACTTCAACCGTCTGCAGGATATAAGTAGTCAGGACCTGGCCCATAGCTAGACCGGCTAGGATACCTGCCAGGGTCAATAGGAGGGTCTCCCGGTAGATGTAGAGGGTGACCTCGAGCGGGTAAGCCCCTAGGACCTTGATGGTTGATAGTTCACGGATCCGTTCCGACACATTAATATTTGTTAGGCTATAGAGCACGATGAAGGCCAGGATAGCCGCTGCAATAATCAAGACCAAGGTAACCAAGTTTAAGGTCTCCAAGGTTTCATTAAACATCTGGCGGAATTGATCAATATTAACGACCGTCACAATCCCCTCTTCAGCCATTAGGTCATCAATGACCTGGTCCTTTACTTCAGGACTATTGTCCGCTAACTTAATTTCCACTTGGTTTTGGCTAGGGAGGCGGCCGATGAAGTCTTCATAGACGGACTGACTCATAAAGACATCGTGCATAATATAACTTTCAAAAACGCCCTTGACCGGCAAGTCAACCACTTGACCATCAGGATCTTCTAAGCTGATGGCGTCTCCTGCTTGAATCCCCAGCAATTTAGCGAGCTTGTGATTAATGAGCACGCCATCTTCGGGTAAGCTCATGCGTTCCCCTGTCTTCACATCGGCTAGGGCATAGAAGTCTTGGTAATTACTGGATGGGTCCAGAGCATGGAGAGAAACCGTCTGTTGGTTGACCCCTTCATCCGTCGTTTGATAGCTGGCACTATAGAGGGGCAGGGCATCTGCCACCTGGTCGTGCTGGCGGATGGTCTGGTTCAAGTCGTCCACTTCTCCCTCGGAAAGCTTAGGCCGGTACTGGACGATAGCTTGGGCATGCTCAAGCTCAATAAATTGCCGGTCAGCCAAACCAGATATCGAGTCCGATATCCCAAATCCTGTTAGCAAGAGGGCTGTCGAACCAGCTACCCCAATCAAGGTCATGGCATTGCGGCCTTTATAGCGGAAGAGGTTGCGCAAGCTAATCTTATTGTTGAAGCTTAATCTTTGCCAGAACCAAGTCCAGCGCTCTAAGAGAATCCGCTGGCCTTGTTTAGGCGGCTTAGGTCGCATGAGCACAGCTGCTGGTTCAGTTAAAGAATTGCGAGTGACCAGCCAAGCTGGCCCAACTGTCGTGAGCAGGGAGATGGAGAGGGCCAGTAGGAAATCCTTCCAGTAGAAACCATAGTAGACTTCTTGGCCTAAGTCATAGAGCATGCCGTAAGCATTGACAATGATATTTGGCAGGAGGTAATTGCCCACTGCCACACCGAGCAAGGTTCCTGTGACACTAGCTAGTCCAGCGTAGAGGAGAAATTTGATGGCAATTTCTGAAGAGCGGTAGCCCAGAGCCTTGAGGGTTCCGAGCTGGATCCGCTGCTCATCCACCATGCGTGTCATCGTCGTGAAGCTCACCAAGGCTGCCACTAGGAAGAAAATAAGAGGAAAGACCCGAGCAATGGCTGCAATTCGGTCCGCATTATCCTCATACTCACTGTAGCCGCTCAGCTGACTACGGTCATTGACCTGGTAGTTAGGCGCCTCCATTTCTTCCTTGTAGGTCTTAGCTTGGTCCAATTTCTCTTGACCTGCTGCCAAGTCCTTTTCTTTTTCTTGAATTTCCTCTTCAGCCTGGTTAATCGCCGACTTCCCCTGGTCTAAGCCTTCTCTGGCTTGGGCAAACTGAGGCAGGTCAGCAGCGCCAGGCCCTAAGCTGTCTATCGCTTGTTTGACCTGATCTTCCTGGGCCTTTAAACTTTCTTTCTCCGCTTTTACTTGGTCCTTGGCTTCTTGAATAGCCTTTTGGGCAGGTTTCAAGTCCTCTTCAGCTGTCTGAATCTCCTGGTCTAAGTCCTCTTGACTCTTCTGATAGCGTTCTTCTGCCCGACCATCCAGGGCCTCTTCCACTTCTGTCTTCGCCCGGTCAACTTCTTCTTCATAAGCCCTACTATAGGCGGGAAGGTCTTCTGCACCCTCCAGCTTAAAGGCGACCTGGCTATACAAGTCCCCGGTAAAGGCCTCGGGTTGGACAACAGCGAAGCCGTCGATTGAGCCCTTGCCGATTGGGCTATTGCCCCGGGCACTCTGGTCGATATACATGGGAGACGTAACAAAGCCCACCACTGTAAAGCGATTATTAGCTAGACCAGGTGCTTGATCGCTGACTTCCTGGTCAGGCTCAGCCAGCTCAATCACATCGCCAATCTGGTAGTTATAGCCTCCTTCTTCAGCCAAACGAGCATCTAGGGCAACTTCATCATTTTTTTCTGGAAGTCGACCTGACCTTAACTTGTACTGGTTAATGTCACCCATTTGATTAAAATTCGGCAGGAAGCGCAAGAGACTTTCTTGCTGGGTTTCTTCCCGGTCGACACTGCGGTAAGGATAAGCCTTAATCCCTTCCAAATCATCCACTCGGTCAATATCCTCGGCCGTTAAGCCCTGGTCTACCTGTAAGCTCAGATCTTGTAAGTGCTGGTCTTGGAAGTAAAGGTTAGCCGTATGGCGCATATTCGGTGCCGCTGCCCGGATCCCTACGAAAAAGCCGGCCCCTAAGAAAATAATACCTAATAGCGCAATGAAACGGGAAAAGCTATTTTTAATTTCGCGGAAACTATCTTTCCATAGAGCTGTTTTCTTCATAGTCACCCCTACCATTCAATCTCTGAAACAGTCTTGGGCTCAGCCTGCAAGTAACTGTCTGCCACCTGACCGTTCTTAATTTCAATGACGCGGTCAGCCATGGGCGCAATGGCCCGGTTGTGGGTGATCACGATGACCGTCGTATCTTGTTCACGGGACTGCTTCTGGAGCAAGGCCAGGACCTGTTGACCGGTCTCATTATCCAAAGCTCCTGTCGGCTCATCACAGAGCAAGAGTTTAGGATTCTTAGCCAAGGCCCGTGCAATCGAAACCCTTTGCTGCTCTCCACCCGACAGCTGGGCTGGAAAGTTATTTTGCCGGTCCGTTAGACTCACTGCTGCCAAAGCTTGGTCAGCCGCAATCGCTTGCTGGGCAATTTGCTCGCTCAATTCAATATTTTCCCGGGCGGTTAGGTTGGGAATTAGATTATAGAATTGGAAGACAAAGCCGACATTATCCCGGCGAAATTTAGTTAATTGTCGGTCGTTAAATTGGCCAATTTCCTGACCGTCGACCCAAATTTCACCAGATGTTGGCTTATCCATCCCCCCTAGAATATTTAAGGTTGTCGATTTGCCTGCTCCTGATGGCCCCAAGATGACGACAAATTCCCCCGCTTCAATCTCAAAGTTCATGTGGTCATTTGCCAACACTTGGGACCGGCCTTCACCGTAAGATTTAACGACATCTTTGAATTCAATATATGCCATCGTTGACCATTCCCTTTCTTTATATAATATGTTACTTTGTTAGTATATCAATAGTAAAAACCAGCTAAAAATAAAAGCAATTAAAATAAGTAAACTTAAGGAGTTCTTTATGATTTATGATGTCATTGTCATTGGTGGGGGCACTAGTGGTCTCATGGCTGCTTGTTCTGCTGCCCAAACGGGGGCCAAGGTCCTCCTCTTAGAAAAAAATCCCAAGCTGGGTAAGAAGCTCTTGCTTACAGGCGGTACCCGCTGCAATGTAACCAATAAGCGCCCAGCCCGCTATATTATTGACCATATTCCTGGCAACGGCAAATTTCTTTATAGTGCCTTTTCTCGTTTTGATAATCAAGATATTATGGCCTTCTTTGAAGCGCGTGGCGTGGCCCTCAAAGAAGAAGACCATGGCCGGATGTTCCCTGTTTCCGATTCAGCCAAAACGATTCTACAAACTTTTATCGATGAATTAAAGCGTCTGAAAGTTGAAATTATCTGCCAGGCTAAAGTCAAGGCGCTCAAACTTCAAGCAGAAGGCGTTAGTGTTCGAATCGATGACCAACGCCAGTTCCAGGCCCGAACCGTTGTCCTCGCCATGGGAGGTCGGGCCCACCCTCGGACAGGTAGCACAGGAGACGCCTACCCTATCCTAGAAGCCCTCGGCCACAGTATCCAAACCATCTATCCGACCGAAGTCCCCCTCACTTCTTCGGAGTCTTTCATCCTAAAGAAAGTCCTCCACGGCTTATCCTTGCGTGATATCGAGCTAACGGTCCTGGATGCCAAGGGGAAAGCAGTGGTCAGCCATCAAATGGATATGATCTTTACCCATTTTGGTGTCAGTGGCCCAGCGGTCCTCCGCTGCTCCATGTTTGTCCACCAGCTCCTCAGCCAAGGCAAACAGAAAGCCGTCAGCTTGAAGCTCGATGCCCTGCCCAGTCGCAGCAAAGAGAGTCTCATACAAGCCTATGCTGACCTCCAAGCGGACTACAGGGCCAAGGCCATCCGCAATGCCCTCAAAGAAAGCTTGCCCGAACGTTATGCGGAATTTCTTTGTCAGCAGGCAGGTGTCCCGCCCCTGACCCCCTGCCAAGACCTTTCTAAGAAGCAATGGGCAGCCCTGGTCGAGGTCATCAAAGATTTCCGCTTCAAGGTTGATGGGAGTCTATCGCTTGACAAAGCCTTCGTCACAGGCGGTGGCCTGACTTTAGATGAGGTCGATCCCTATAGTATGCAGAGTAAGCGCCATCCGCAAGTCTTTATTTGCGGCGAGCTCCTTGATATCAACGGCTATACAGGGGGCTATAACATCACCGCAGCTTTCGTCACAGGCCATGCAGCAGGCGAAAGTGCAGCTTACCAAGCGCTCAGTATGGCTTAACTGCTAGGGCAAAGCCTTGGTCAAGAAAAGCTTTGGGAGCCATTCCTGCCGCTTTTGACTGGAGGAATAGAAGAAAGATCCAGACTTAACAATAAAAGATCTTATAAAGACAGCACCGCCTAAACCGGAGAGTTCAAGCGGTGCTGTTTTTTAATCAGCCCGGTAAATCAATACCTTCAGATAGTCACTTTCCGGACTATGAGCAGGGACAGGAAAGTCCCCAGGCAATTTAAATTCTTGGATTAATTGTAAGTGACGTTGGGCCTTTTTAGCCCCTTTTTTAATATCTGCTTTAAAGGCAGCAGGACTATAATTCGACGCATTGGTGCTGCAGACTAGGTAGCCATGTTGAGCTAGAATATCTAGAGCTCCGGCAAGCAGCTTGGGATAGTCCTTATTAACCTTGAAAACCTTCTTCTTATTGCGGGCAAAGCTAGGAGGATCCATGATAATCAAATCATAGAATTTGTCATGGCGTTGGGCATACTTGTAGTAGTCGAAGGTGTCCATCACATAAATTTCCTGGTCCTCTACAGGAATATGATTGGCACGGAATTGTTCTTCGGTTAAATCACGGCTGCGGTTAGCTAGGTCCACACTAGTGGTCTGGCTAGCCCCAGCCAGGGCAGCAGCCACCGAGAAGGCTCCCGTATAGGAGAAGGTGTTGAGCACCCGCTTACCCATAGCCAATTCGGTTTGGATATAAGTTCTTACCTCACGTTGGTCGAGGAAAATTCCTGTCATCCAATGGTCATTGAGTCGGACCACATAGCGGCGTCCCTCCTCGAGTACGGTAAAATGTTCAGGTGCCTCCTCCCCAGCCAGCCATTCACTAGCCAGCTGGTCTTGACTCTGGAAGCGATTTTTGCCTACGATACCCAAGCAGTTTGGCATGACTTCCAGGAGGGCAGCTACAATGGCTGAACGATAGGCATAGATTCCTAAAGAATACCATTGGATGAGCAGATAGTCCCCATAGAGGTCTACAGTCAAGCCACCCAGACCATCCCCCTCCCCATTAAAGAAGCGGAAGGCGGTGGTCAATTCGTCTTCAAATAAGCTCTGGCGTCTAGCCTTAGCCTGGCTAAAGAGTTGACCAAAGAAGGCCTGGTCTAAGGCTTGCCCCTCTTGGTAACTATAGGCCCAGCCCAAGCCTTTGTTTTGCTTAGCCAGGTAGGCCATGGCAAGGAAGTTCCCCTTCGGATCGGTCAGATAAGCCTGGTCCCCTTCACTGAAGGAGAGGTCTTCCATAAAATCATCCGCTTGCAAAAGGGGACGGCCTTGGCGCAGGGCCTGGGCAGCCTCGTGTTTGAGTCTAACTTTCATTTTCTTCGTCACGGTCTTCCTCCTTTGCTTTGGGAAAGTTTAAAATAAAGCGCGTCCCTTGGCCAGGTTCACTCTCAACCTCTACCTGGGCACCATGCGCATGGACCAGTTCCTGGACAATAGCCAAACCGAGCCCAGATTCGCCATAAGCAGACGACTTGCGGGACTCATCAGCCTTGTAGAAACGTTCCCAAATATTAGCTAATTCTTCTTCTGTCATTCCTATACCTGTATCCATGATTTGAATTTCTGTGCCCTGGCTCGTCTCCCGGGCTTGCAACTTAATCTGGCCTTGGTCCGTAAATTGAATGGCATTCTGACTAATATTAAAGAGAATCTGCCGGAGCCGGTCCCAGTCCGCATAAACCTCGGTTTCTTCCGAACAATCAATGAGGATCTCATCCCCCTTACTTTTAGCTGCCTCATCCAATTGTAAAGCAAGATCTTCAAACATTTGCCGCACCTTAAAGGTCATCGGCATGAGGAAGATCTCCTGGGAACGGATCTTCTCATAGTCCAGGTTCTGATTAACCAGTCGGGTCAAACGCTGGGTCTCATTATGGACAAGTTCAATACTCCGTTTATAATGTTTTTCAGGAATTAATTGGTAACGCAAGCCTTCCAAGAGTCCATTCATCGTCGTTAAGGGCGTACGCATCTCATGGGCAACATCCAGCATAAACTGGCGGCGGATGTTCTCCTGGCGGTTAATTTCCTCAATTGAATGCTCAAGTGATGCTGCCATGCGGTTAAAGTCCCGGGTCAAATCCCCAATCTCATCATCGTAGTCTTGGGGCAGGCGAACAGCATAGTTACCATCCGCTACTTCCTTAGTGGCATGGCGGATGCGTCCGAGGCGCTGGTTCATAAAGTAAGAAATGCCTAAAGCAATGAGGAAAGCGACACCGCCTACCATTAAGACAGCGAGCAGGGTAGACATCCGGCTCCCCCAGAAACGGTGGCCAAACGCCATATTGTTCATCCCAATCGCAACAAATCCCTGGTAACGCCCCTCAGTGTCAAAGTGGGGGACAAAGGTGGCTAAGGCATCCCCATCTTCCTTGGAGAAGCCCATATCAAAGGCTCGCATTGGCTGGCGCGTTCCTGCCTCCAAGCTCGCTAAATCCTGGCGGTCGAGATAAGCGGACACCACTTCCGCGCCCTCAGGTTCCTGCTTGGGGTATATAAGCTGGGCATTCTGATCATAGAGAAAAATCTTAATGCCGGCACGCTCCAGGAGCTCTTGCTTATCCGCCAAGAAGTTTGAACTCACTGCATGGCCCTGAAAATAATCAGCCATGGCGTCCAATTTCTGGGCGGTCTGGTTCTGGAAGCGCTCCTCAGGAATCCTTAACATTGTATAGGAGAGGCCTGATAAAGTGAACAAAATAACAACAATAAAGGCTAGCAAGAGTTGGTAAAAATAACGCAAACTAACCCTCCTCAGTTTCGTCAAACTTGTAGCCTACACCCCAGACTGTTTGGATCACTTGTGGGCCCAGGGCTTCCATCTTATGGCGCAGTTTCTTGATATGGGCATCAACGGTTCGTTCATCCCCATAGAAGGGCTCTTCCCAAAGGCTGCTGAGCAAATTCTCACGGGTAAAAACTTGCTTAGGATGGGCAGCCAAGAGAGCTAGGATATCAAATTCTTTAGGGGTCAGGTCTTTGATTTCTTGATCTCCGTAATAGGCTTCCCGGGTCTTGGTATTAATCCGTATCGACCGGGTCTTGATAATATGACCCGAAGCCTGGTCGTCAGCTACTCCCTCGCCCTGGTCTAGCTTGGATAGTTGGTCTTGCTCTTCTTGGTAGCGGCGGTAGAGGGCCTTCATTCGGGCAACCATGGTGAGCAAACTAAAGGGCTTGGTCACATAATCATCCGCCCCTAATTCCAGTCCGAGAACCTGATCGCTCTCACTATCCCGAGCCGTTAGCATGATGATGGGTACCATCTTATTTCGGGCCCGAATTTTCTTACAGATTTCCCTGCCATTTAAAGACGGCAAGTTTAAGTCTAAAATAATCATCTCAATCTCGTCTTCATGGTCTAGAAAATACTCCCAACCCTCCTGACCATCCGCAATAAAGTCAGCTGTCCAACCATCTTCTCTATCAAAGTACATGCCCATCATTTCGCAGATCGAAGCGTCATCATCAATCATTAGTATATGCATTCCAGGTCCCCACTTTCTTTATCCTTCACAAGTAAAATAAATCTTATGTGAGTCTTCAAAACTATTGTACCTTATTTAACATGACTTGAAGTAAAAACTTTTTAAAATTGTTTCGTGAATTTCAGCTTTTTTCGTTTATATATCTAATAGGAGGTGAGAATAAATGAATCAAGTAGCTTGCATCGGCCGCCTGGCTGTTGAGGTTGAAATCAAAGACTTCCCCAATGGCAATGCGGTCTTGAATAATCTAATTGCGATTAACCGACACACTAACCAAAAGCAAGAAGCCGACTTTATCCCGATAGTCGCTTGGAATGGGACTGCCCGCCTGATTGCCAAATATCTAGAAAAAGGCGATGAAATCGGTCTCGTTGGTCGGATCCAAAGCCGACGCTACGAGACTAAAGAAGGCAGACAGCAAACCGCCATTGAAATTGTTATTAGTGATGTCACTTTCCTGCGTAAGAAGTTGACAGATACAGACAAGGTCATGACAATCCAAGTCGCCAAAGACTAAAATAAAGAATCCCTCCCCTATCAAAAACAGGCCGCATCAAAGCAGCCTGTTTCTTTTTAGTTGAGTTCGGTCGCGCAGAACTGGCTCCTCTTCACAAAACCCCTTCGAAGTCTTTCAGACTTCTTCGGTCTTTTGCTCCAGAGGTCCACTTCTAAACGCGCGCCCTCACATCCTTTAGTTGGGTTCGGTCTGGCAGAATTGGAGTGATTTCAGCAAAAGGGAACGACCGGCTTGCAGCCGCTCTTATCCCTTTTACCTCCAGTCATCCCTTTCTGAACGCCTTTGCTCACACCCTTTACTAGTCGGGTTCGAGGATGCAGAAAGGGCTCCTCTTCGCAAAAGGCTGCCGAAACTCTCCGAGCTTCTCTAGCCTTTTACTCCAGAGGCCCCTTTCTCCCGCATCCTCTCACACCCTTTACTTATAAATGGATTTGATTTCGAGATAGTCTTGAACGCCGTAGCGGCCGTTTTCACGTCCGATACCGGATTGTTTGTAACCACCGTAAGGGGCCTTGTTACTCTTGCCGGACTTGTTAATGTAAACAGATCCTGTCCGAATCTTACGGGCAACGGCGATTGCTTCTTCATCGCTTGGGCCAACCACAGCGCCAGATAAACCATATTCACTATCATTAGCAATTTCAATGGCTTCTTCTAGGCTGTCGTAAGGGATTACGCAGAGCACTGGGCCAAAGATTTCTTCTTGGGCAATGACCATCTTGTTGTCAACATCTGTAAAGACTGTTGGTTCAACATAGTAACCTTCACGGTCAATCTTACCGCCACCAAGAAGGACACGAGCGCCTTCTTCTTTACCCTTTTGAATATAGGATTCAACGGTTTCTTTTTGGCGTTCAGAAACAACAGGGCCTACTACGGTATCGGGATCGGTTGGATCACCAATCACGACATTCTTTTCGTAGTAATCGAGGATACTTTGGTTAGCAGCTTCTAATTCCTCACGTGGAACTAAGAGGCGGGTCAAGGCTGAGCATGTCTGGCCACAGTTATTGACTACCGTATCCATAGATTTCTTCACGGCATAATCAAGGTCGCCACCTGGCATATAGATGAGTGGTGATTTTCCACCTAATTCTAAGATTAACTTTTTAATCGTGAAGCTGGCATGTTGGTAGAGGTGACGGCCAACTGTGGTTGAACCTGTAAAGGAAATCACATCGACATCCTTGTGTTCGGTTAGAACATCCCCGACTTGGCTTCCTTGTCCCGTTACCAGGTTAAAGACACCCTTAGGCAAGCCGGCTTCATGGCAAATTTCAGCCAATAGCACCGCTGTAATTGGGGTATCGGTCGCTGGTTTAACAACAACGGTATTCCCAGCAATCAGAGCAGGACCAATCTTACGTTCAATCTGGGTCAGTGGGAAATTCCAAGGGGTCACACAAGCTACGACGCCAAAGCCTTCTTTAACCACTTGGGTCCCATCAATATCCTCTTCAAAATGAACATTCTCTAAGTCATCGAACATGTCGTCCATTTCCTTAATCGGTTGTTGGACATGTTTAGAACGGGCGAGGCTAATAGGTGCCCCTAACTCTTGGACAATGATATCAGCAATTTCATCCTGACGAGCTGCAATGCCGTCACGGACCTTCTTCAATAAGGCTGTCCGCTCTTCTAAGCTGGTTTCATTCCAAGCTGGAAAGGCTGCCTTAGCCGCTGCGACTGCAGCATTCATATCCTCAGCAGTCCCACGTGGAACACGACCAACGATTTCGCCATTGGCTGGGTTTTTAACTTCCATCCACTCATTGGATGAGGCGTTGCGCCATTCACCATCAATATAAAATTGATAATCTGTCATGTCAATATCACTTCTTTCTGATTTTAATGAGAATACGCTAAGTTAAACCCACATTTAACTCAGGGTTATCTCATTGTAACACAGTTTAACCAAAATTATCGATTTATTGCTTATATCTTTGCAATAAATTAACGGTCGCCATTGTAAATGCTTGGAACGACCACATAGTCCACCGTCCGCAGGGCGCCCAAATCACGACCGCCAGCATAGGAAATCGAGCTTTGGAGGTCTTCTTCCATTTCTTTAAGTGTGGCAAATAAACTGCCCCGGCTCTCAATTAAGATACGCTTACCTTCTACATTCTTATAGATGCCTTTTTGGAATTGGCTAGCTGAACCGAAGTATTCCTTGTAGGTCACCCCATCTTCTTCGACTTGTTCACCAGGAGATTCTTCGTGGGCAGCTAAGAGCGAGCCGACCATGACCATGCTGGCACCGAAACGGATGCTCTTAGCTAGGTCTCCATTCGTCCGGATCCCCCCATCCGCAATGATAGGCTTCCGAGCTGCTTTAGCACAGAGGCGGACCGCCGCTAGCTGCCAACCTGCTGTCCCGAAGCCTGTCTTGATCTTCGTAATACATACCCGACCTGGGCCAACCCCGACCTTGGTCGCGTCAGCACCAGCGTTTTCTAAGTCACGAACAGCTTCTGGAGTCGCAATATTCCCTGCAATGACAAAGCTATCAGGTAATTGTTCCTTAATGAAGCGGATCATATCAATGACCGTTTGCGAATGACCATGGGCAATATCAATGGTAATATAATCCACTGGCTGTCCCGAAGCTTTGACTTCACGGATAAAGTCGCGCTCCTCATCCTTAACTCCTACGCTAATGGAAGCGTAGAGGCCCTTGTCATTCATCATTTTAATGAAGTCTAGGCGTTTTTCGGGTTGGAAACGGTGCATAATATAGAAATAACCCTGTTCAGCTAGCTTGATAGCTAGCTTTTCGTCGATCACGGTTTGCATGTTGGCCGGCACCATGGGAATTTTAAAACGGCGCTTGCCGAATTCAACACTCGTATCGCATTCGCGGCGGCTTTTTACAATACATTTAGCGGGAATTAATTGAACCTGTTCGTAATCAAAAGTTTGCACGATTTTCACCTTTCTGCTTGGCTAATAATTATAATTGTCCGCCGAATATTTTACTCTATCTCGCCTGCAAAAGCAAAACTTTCTTAAAATCAGCTCATTTTTTATGCCAGCTGCTGGGCGGTGGGCTAAGCAAGACTTGCCACTTCAAGCCTTGGCGGATCTTCTTTTTGTCTGGCCGGCGCTTGGGGCTTGCACGCCTTTGCGACGTGCCAGGAGAAAGGAGCTCCGTTTCTTCTTGATCATCCAAAAGAGCCTTGGCATGGGCATCCAGATAGGCCTTAAAATCCTCATGGTCTTCATGAAAACGGTCAACTGCCCCTTCGATCATCTCATCCCTCTCAAGTCCAGCCTCAGCTAGGGCTTCGAAATCTGGCACTAAGTCAGGACTTAGCCCTTCTTCTTCCTGGTTTTCCTCTAAATCTTCTGGCTCAGTTGGCTGGGGCCCTAAAGCCTGGGCTAGGCCCTTAATTAAGCGATAGATCACATAAGCCAGTAAAATCCAAGCCCACATTAGTCATCACCCGCTGGACTTTCCTCTTCTCCAAAGGCCTGCCGCATCTTGGTATCGGCCTGGAGATTCTCTAATTGATAATGGTCCATGACCCCTAAGCGTCCTGAGCGTAAAGCTTCCGCTAAGGCCAGAGGAACTTGGGACTGGGCTTCCACTACTTTTGCCCGCATTTCCTGGGTCTTGGCAATATTTTCTTGTTCATTAGCCACTGCCATAGCCCGCCTTTCTTCAGCTTTGGCTTGGGCAATCCGCTTGTCTGCTTCTGCTTGTTCAGCTTGAAGCTTAGCCCCAATGTTTCGTCCCACATCGACATCAGCGATATCAATGGAGAGAATTTCATAGGCTGTCCCTGAATCCAGCCCCTTTCTGAGGATGGTTTGTGAGATGGAATCTGGATTCTCCAGAACGATGGTATGGGTCTTAGAAGAGCCCACTGTCGTAACGATCCCTTCACCAACCCGGGCAATGATCGTCGACTCACCGGCCCCACCCACTAAACGTTCAATATTCGCGCGCACAGTCACTTTGGCTTTGGCCCGCACTTCAATCCCATCCATAGCCACCCCAGCAATCACTGGTGTTTCAATGACTTTAGGATTCACTGATACTTGGACCGCCTCAAAGACATCCCGACCCGCCAAATCAATGGCTGCAGCTTGTTCGAATTCCAAGTCAATCATCGCACGTTGGGCAGCAATCAAGGCATCCACTACCATATTGATATCTCCTCCTGCCAGGTAGTGGGCTTCTAGGTCATTGAGGTCTAGATCAAGCCCTGCCTTGGTGGCCTTAATCATGGGCTTGATAATACGAGAAGGATTTACCCGACGCAAGCGCATCCCCACAAGGTCTCCTAAGCCAACCTTTACCCCTGAGAAATGAGCCGTCACCCAAAGCCCAACCGGGACAAAGATAAAGAATAGAATGACTAGGATAAACAGTAAAAACACAAGTAAAGCGCCTAACCATACATTAGTCATAATCAATTTTCCTCACTTTCACTTCATTTGTCTGAACAGCAATAACTTCAACCGCTTGGCCCCGGTCAATAAAATCTTGTTCACTGATTGCCTGCAGAATCCGACCATCTTTTAGGCATATTTTGCCAACGGGGCGCAGTGGTGCGACGACCTCCGCTTCCTGTCCCAGGACTTCTTCCTCTAATCTTGACTGCCTGTGCTGGCCTGGTCGGTCCTTTAAAACCAGACTTTGGGCTTGGGGATTATCAAGAACTAAGCGAATCAGACAGAGGGCTAGCAGTAAGCCTAAATAAACAGCGGCCAAAATTTCAAAAAGCAGGGGACCCAAAACTAAGTGATGCAAGTAAACTTCAACAGCTATCAGGAGAAAGCCTAGAATACCCAAGATGCCAAAAGAAGGCAAACAGGCTTCAAAAATGACAAGGGCTAAGCCCAGAGCTAGGCCCCAAATAAAGACATAGTCACTAGGGCCCCACAAGTAGAGACCAAGTATAGCCAGGACTAAGCTAAGAGCCGTGGTCAGCAAGCCTTGCCTAGTCTGGAAGCTAAATAGTAAACAGAGAACGGAAAAGATCCATACGATAAGCGCCATCCTAGCCCTCCTCTCATCAAGTGCCCATTGACGGTTATCTTCTGCTTCGAGTATACAACATTTAAGCCGGCAACCGCAATTCTCAAACTAGCCAGCAAGAAGCTAAGAAGAAAAAAAGAGTCAGTCAAAGACCAACTCTCTACATATAAAATCTATTAGCTATGACAAGCATAAGAAAACTTATCCAGGACTCAACAAGTTATGCCACAGGTCCTATTGCCGGCGCAATTCTTCCGCAAATTGATTAATTTTACGCAGGCGGTGGTTAACACCCGATTTAGAAACAGGGCCACTCTCCAATGTCTCCCCCAACTCCTTCAAGCTGGCCCCCGGGTGCTTCAGGCGGGCTTCAGCAATTTCACGTAATTTGACGGGGAGCTCAGCTAAACCGACCCGGTCTTCGATATAATTAATATTCTCAATCTGCTTACCTGCCGCAGTGACCGTCTTATTCAAATTAGCACTCTCACAGTTAACAATCCGATTAATCGAATTCCGCATATCCCGCATAACACGAACATCTTCGAAGCGGAGAATAGCTTGGTTAGCGCCCAGCAAGGCTAAGAAGTCAGAAATTTTTTCAGCTTCCTTGAGATAGCTAATATAGCCACTCCGTCGTTCAATTTGCCGGGCATTGAGATGATAAACATTCATCAAGTCAATAATATCTTGGTTATGCGACTGGTGGATGGAATAAATCTCCAGGTGGTAACTAGAAGTTTCTGGATTATTCACTGATCCAGCAGCAAGAAAAGCTCCCCGTAAATAGGCCTTGGCCAAGCGAGGATTTGCTTTAATCGACTGAGGAATCTTGGGAATGATCATAAGCCGGTCTAAAATTTCCATGTCAGACAAGATTTCCTGGGCTTCCCGGTGGATACGCACAATATAGACATTATTTTTCTTCAATTTCATCTTCCGGCGTACAATAATCTCGCCTGTCACTTGGTAGGTTTTTTTAAAGAGACTATATATACGACGGGCAATAGCCGCGTTCTCTGTTTGAACATTTAAAACCAAACCTTGGCTCAGCAAGTTGATCGACCCATTCATCCGCACCAGGGCTGATAGCTCTGCTTGGGCCTCATCCTTAGTCACTTCAATCCGGGTTAATTCTTTTTTGACATCTGCAGCAAATGAACTCACGACTGGCATTCCTCTCTACTCGAAACCCTTGTCCGCCTCATAAAGACGCAAAATCGTTTCGACAAGTTTATCTTGATTATGATACACGCCCGTCTCTCTGAGGTCAAGGAAATCAGCTGCGACAATTTGTGCTTCTTCATGAAGAATGCCTGACCGGTCCCTTTCCACCTGGACCAAATACTCAGGGGTCTGATCAGACTCCATGTATTCATAGGGCACGGGTGCCTTATTAACCAAGGCGTAATCAATCCGTTTGGCTTGGAGGTGGTCGTTAATGACCCGGACATGGTCCGCATCAGAAAAATGCTCCGTCTCCCCTAATTGGGTCATAATATTGCAGATATAAATCACCTTAGCCGGGCTCTCCAGGACCGCTTGGCGGATGTCTTCAATCACTAAGTTGGGAAGAATGGAGGTATAGAGCGAACCCGGGCCTAAGACAACCAGATCCGCTTCACGGATGGCTGCAACCACCTGGCGCCCCGCTTGGGGAATGCGATTTTTCCCCGCGTCCTCCTCTATGCAATGCACACTCACGCGTTCGATTGGCCGCCGCTGACTGACAATCTCCGTTTCCCCATCAATTACCTGACCATCACTATAGTGAGCGCGTAAGACCAGGGGTTCTTCCGCAGCTGGTAAGACCCGTCCCTTGACCTTCATCATAGCTGATAGGAGACGCAAGGAGCTAAAAACATCCCCCCGCATCTCTGCTAGCGCTGCAATAATTAGGTTACCGATAGCATGGCCCGAGAACTCCTGGTCTTCAGGTGCAAAGCGGTATTGAAAAATATCCTTATAAATGGCGTCCACTTCAGATAGGGCCACAATACAATTGCGGATATCCCCAGGTGGAATGGTATTCAAAGAGGTCCGAATACTGCCACTACTCCCACCATTATCAGACACCGTGACGACCGCTGTGATCTCACAATTGGCCTTCTTCAGCCCCGATAGGAGGATAGGAAGCCCCGTCCCCCCACCGATGACAGTAATTTTTAACTTATCGTTTCTGGCTTGGTTGAGTAAGTCGCGATTAATCATGAATGCTTCACCGCCGCCTGGCTCTTCTTCGCATCCCGGTGGGACACATGAACATTGTAGCCGAGAGCTTTAATGTGGTCGCCGATGCGTTCAGTCAAGGCAACGGACCGGTGTTGGCCTCCGGTACAACCAATTGCAATCGTCACACTGCTCTTTCCTTCTGCTTCATAGAGCGGAAGGGTAAAGTCTACCATATCGGTAAATTTATCGAAGAAAGTTTGGGTGTCTGACTGAGCCATCACATAGTCATAAACCGGGGCATCCTGACCCGTCAGCGGTCTAAGATCGGTCTGATAGTAAGGATTGGGGAGGAAGCGGACATCCATGACGATGTCCGAATCAATTGGAATCCCATATTTAAAGCCAAAAGACATCACTTCGACCGTAAAAATCGCATCGTCACCACTATGAAATTCGCGCATCAGGGTTGCCCGGAGCTCTCTTGGTGACAAGGAGCTGGTATCTATGACCAAATGCGAATTTTCCTTAACTGCTGCCAGTTGTTCCCGTTCACGCTGGATACCACTCAGGACTGTCCCATCTTGTTGAAGGGGGTGGCTACGGCGAGATTCTTTGTAGCGGGATACTAGCTTGCTGTCGCTAGCCTCCAGGAAGATAATCTGTAGCTTCATAAAGTCCTTGTGGTCCATATTCTTGAGCACCTGGTTAAGTTCGGTAAAGAAATCCCGGGAACGCAGGTCAATCACCAAGCAAACCTTACTGATGGTATCTGAGCCTTGCAAGAGGTCCCAAAAAGATGTCAATAAAGACGGTGGAAGGTTGTCTACACAGAAGTATCCCATGTCTTCAAAAGATTGCAAGGCAACTGTCTTACCAGCCCCACTCATCCCCGTAATGATCACAAGCTTAATATTATTTTTGGTCATTCTATCACTCCTATAAAAGATAGGCTCCTAGCATCTTAACCATGTACTGCCAACAACTTTTACGCTGTAAATTCTTTCATGGCAGCTTCATATTGGTCAAGGGCCTTCTGAGCCGCTAACTCATCCTCGGCGGCAACACCGATATAGAACTTAATCTTAGGTTCTGTCCCACTTGGCCGAACGGCAATCCATGTGCCATCAGCCAGTTCATATTTCAAAACATTGGATGGAGCTTGTTCGAGTTCTTCTTGCTTACCATCCGCATAGGTCTTCGTTTGGTCAGCAAAGTCCGAAGTAGCTTCGATTTGAACCCCCGCAATTTCCTTTAATGGTTCTGCTCTCAAGCCCTTCATTAATTGCTCAATCTTTGCCGCCCCTGCCTGTCCAGGTAATTTAACAGAAATCGTCTTTTCTTTAAAGTAACCATATTCCTGGAAGATTTCTTGTAAGCCATCATAAGGTGTCTTGCCTTGTTTCTTATAATAGGCTGTCATTTCTGCCATCAAAAGGATAGCTTGAACGGCATCTTTATCCCGGACGAAGGGTTTCACCAAGTAGCCATAGCTCTCCTCGAAACCAAAGAGGAAGATCTTGCTTTGATCTTTTTCATATTGTTTAATCTTGTCAGCAATCCACTTAAAGCCGGTCAGGGTATTGACCGTTTCAACCCCATAAGCGGCTGCAATTTTTGCTGGTAAGTCAGAAGACACGATAGACTTCAGGATCACACCATTGCTTGGCAAATCTTCCGCTTCTTTCTTGGCCTGGAGAATATAATGAGTCATCAGGGCCCCAATCTGGTTACCGGTTAAGATTTGGTAGTTACCGTTAGGTAGGCGGACAGCGCCCCCCATCCGGTCAGCATCAGGGTCGGTTGCTAAGAGGATATCGGCTGTGTTCGCTTCACCATACTTGATGGCATATTCAAAGGCCGCCGCATCTTCGGGGTTAGGATCTGGGGCATAGGTGAAATCAGGGTCAGGCTTCTTCTGTTCATCCACAAATACAACGGATTCAAAGCCTGCATAGTCTAGAGCTCGTGAAACGGGCATCATGCCTGTCCCATGAAGCGGGGTGTAGACAATCGTCACTTGGTCCCCCATTTCCTTAACCAGGTCTTGGTCAATCGTTACTTCGGCTACCCGGGCCAGGTATTTTTGGTCCAGCTCTTCGCCAATAACGGTTAATAGCTCACTTGCCTGAAGTTCATCTTGGGAAAGGCTTGGAACAGTCAAGAGGTCAACTCCCTCTGTATGGGCCACCAAGGCATCCGCATCCTCTGGTGTCATCTGTCCCCCGTCAGCCCCATAGACCTTGTAGCCGTTATATTCAGCGGTATTATGGCTAGCCGTAATCATAATGCCTGCAAAAGTCTCTAATTCACGAACAGTGAAAGAAAGTTCAGGTGTAGGACGCAAGGACTCGTAAACATAGCTTGGAATCCCGTGTTTAGCTAGGACAGCTGCGGATTCATAGGCAAAGCGCTGGCTATCATGACGGCCATCGTAAGCAATAGCCACACCTGCCTTCTTAGCTTCTTCCCCATAATCTTCCATTAAGCGGGCCAGGCCCTCTGTTGATAAGCGAACGGTATAAATATTTAAGCGGTTAATCCCAGGTCCCATAAGGCCGCGCATCCCCGCTGTCCCAAAGGCAATCCTTTGGTAGAAAGCATCTTCCAAGGCTTCAGGGTCTTCTTTTAAGGCATCTAATTCTTCTCTTAAAGTCGGATCCAAATTTTCAAATTCATCCCAGTGTTTAAAGTTTTCTTGCCAAGTCATGCTCAACACTCCTCATCATATTCTTTTCTTTTATTATAGCAAATTTTACCTGTAAAGGCTTCTAATCTTATCCTAATTTAAAAAAGATGTAAGCCTTCACAAAAAATGTCATCCCCAGGGCGGCAAGAAAAGATTTTAGGCCCCCGAACAAGGTCTATACTATTGGGCTAGTCTCGTTTGCTGGCTTAGCCCTTGGGGGAAAGAAAGGCAAATAAAAAACTTCTCAATTGCTCCTTCCATAGAGCAATTGAGAAGGCTTAAAGGGGGCTCTTAGACCTCCTCATCATGGTAACCGTAACCATAATAGGAATTCACTGCATCTCCGACAGCGCCATTATAAATCGCGCCGAGGACATTAGCATTGACAGCATCTAAGAGTTCTTTTGATTTTTGGACATTGCGGATTTGCGAGACATTCTCGCGTAAGACAAAAATCACATTATCCACACGTGACGCCATGATCTGGGCATCAGTCACTAGCAGAATTGGTGGTGTATCGATGATCACAAGGTCAAAGAGTTGCTCGAGTTCATCAATAATATCTGTCATCCGCTGGGAACTCAAGAGTTCAGCCGGATTAGGGGGCTTAGGACCAGCTGGAAGAACATATAGATTGGCCTCTGGCACATATTGCACATAGTTCATAGTCTTCAGTTCCCTTTGCGTGAGCAAACTGGTCAGACCAGAGGGGCCATCCACATCGAAGGTCTTGTGGATCGTCGGCTTGCGCAAGTCACAGTCTACAATACAGACCCGCAAATTAAGGTCAGCCATAACAGTTGCAATATTGGCCACAATCGTTGACTTCCCCTCCCAGGCCCCTGATGAGGTAAACATGATCGACTTAAATTTCTGTTCTTCCATTGCGAATTGAATATTCGTTCGAATCGTTCGGAACTGCTCGGAAACAATATCATTCGGACGCTGGAGGGTAATCAGACTAGAACCTTGGCGCTGCTCCCGGTTCTTTTTGACAATTTCTTTCTGTTTGAAACGAGAAAACATACTTAACACCTCCTAGATACGACGTTTACTGTCATCAGAATTAGCAGACCGTCCCTTGCGCTTGAAGCGGGTTTCTCGGACCTGGGTCTGACTCATCTCAGGTAAGACACCGATGAGCTGCCAACCCATTTCACTGACAATTTCTTCACTCCGTACTGTCTTGTCCCGGTAAGCTTGCCAGAGGGCCCAAAGCGTTGCTAGGAGGAAGGCCAGACCTGCTCCGATTAAGATATCCAGGATGGGCTTAGGCCGGACTTTCTCCGTATGGGTCTTAGCGTCAGCCACTTGCTTGACCTGGCTATTGGGATAGATTTCCCCCACTTGCTTGGCGAAACTTGAAGCAATCTGGTTGGCTAAGTCGGAAGCAGCATAAGGCGAATTATCGACAACTGCAATCTGTAAGACGAGCGACTCGTCATTCGTCCTTACTTCAACCTGGTCGCGCAGGGCTTGATAGGACAGATCTTTCTCAGCTCCCTGAGCGACTGGTTCCAAAACAGCCGGTGTTAAGACAATTTCCTTATAGGTGTCAGTCAATGTCTTAGCCTGGTCGGCTAGCGGAGCAGTCGTCTCTTCCGATGGATTCTGGTGGACAATCACCTGGGCTGTCCCTTCGTATTGAGGTTCGAGGACGAGAAAGGAGATCAGGCTAGCCAGAATCATCCCAATGACCGTCGCCATCATAATGAAGGCCAGCTTGTTTTTCATAATTTTAAGGACCTCTGTTAGAGGTTTACGCTGTTTTTTTACCATAAGAACCACCTTTCTTCTTATTTTTGACGCCTAAAGAAGTCAAAAATACTTCGTTTCTTTTTTAACTGGTAATGGGTCACCATGGGATCTCCATTCAGTAGGCTGATGGCATTCTGTTTTAAATCAAAGCTAAAACTTTCACCGTAGGTCTCTTCTAAATATTGGTAAACGCTAGCTAGGCTGTCTTCTTGCCAACGGTCACTGCCACAGAAAGCGCCGGAAGCAATCACATGCAAGTAGCGTCGGTCGACCAAGTCCCAAGCTAGGCGGTAGGCTGGCGCCGGGCTGGACGGGAGCAAGGAAGTCGCTGAGGCTTGGATGCCACAGCCCTGGTCACAAAAATCAAAAAGGAGCTGGGGCTGCTTTTGAAAGCAAGCTTGCTTCTCCGCCTGGCTAATAATCGGCCGAATATTGTTAGCCAACAAGGCAAAAAGAACCTCCTGGGTATAAGATGGTAGCTCTTGGTCTGGGAAACGAATGAATAGATAACGTTGGTTTAAATCCGCAAAAGAAACTTTCCCAGAAAAGACATCTTCAGCTAGGGTCTCCTCCATGAGAGCTTCATGGCCAGGATAAACGCGGAGGGGGAGGCCCCGACGGTCGAGCGCCTCCTGGTAGGCTTCAGCCACCGCTTCTAACTTGCCAATAGGAGCTAGGGAAGTGTCATGTTGGTAGGGAGCCAGAGACAGAACATGGCTGATGCCGGCTTGAAGCATTTGATTGGCCCTAGGCAAGCTTTGCTCAAAGCGCAAGCCTTCCTCTACTTCTGGCAGAATATGGGCATGAACATCGACAAGCACAAGCATCAACTCCTCTCAAAAATAAGGCTAGTGCGAGAAGTCCTCACAAGCAAGCAAACGACTTTCCGCATCATAGCTTAACTTCATATCGATATATTGGTCGCTTTCAAATAATTTCTTTAAAAAGAGGCGATCACCTTCCCAGAGTTCTAATTGGGGAATTTGATCCCGGGCTACCCAGGCCAGATCACCTTCATAAGTCTGGATGACTTCCCGAGAGGCTAAACGCCCGGTATAAAGAAAGATATAGAGGGGATCGTCTTCCGCATAGAAGAAAGTAACGACGCCACGGGCTTGGGCCTCTAAGAGCTCTTGGCCCGTCTCTTCTTTTACTTCTCTTTGGGCACATTCAAGCGGACTTTCGCCCCATTCAAATTTACCGCCCACGCCTAACCACTTATTATGGTTGATATCGTTAGCTTTCTTCGTTCGGTGGAGCATTAAAACCTCATCCCCATCGATTAAATAAACTAAACTAGTTAATTGCACCTGCTTCCACCCCTGTCTGTATTAAGCCTGGTAAGCGCTCGGTAAATTGGGGATGGCGATCACGCCGTAAGCGTCTCGACCAGCATGGATCCCTATCACCGGCGTTAAGTAAGTCTTTTCAATAGTAATCTCAGGATAAGCTGCACTAAAGGCTTCCTCCAGAGCTGCCACCCCTTCAGGATTCAAGGCATCTAGGATAATGAGCCGTTCCAGGCCGTCCGGATAGTCTTGCACCCTTTTAGCAATTTCATCCACAATCGTTGCATAGACGCGTTTCCGTGAACGTACCTTGGCAAATACCTCCACCTTGCCATGCACCTCTAACACAGGGAAAATATTTAATATTTTTCCAATGAAGGCAGAAGCATTACCGGCCCGTCCTCCCTTGACTAAGTAGGACAAGTCCTCAAAGCAACATAAGAGGGCCGTTTGGTCGGTCATTTTTTCTAGGTGGTCTAAGATTTCTTCTTGGCTAGCGCCTGCTTCTTGAAGCCTAATCGTATGGTCAAGCAGGGCTTCGATGGCTAGAGAAATTGACTTGGAATCAATCACATGGACGGTCAGTCGATCATCATATTCATGCATAACCGAATAGGCTGTCTGATAGGTTCCGCTAAAGTCTGAAGACAAGAAGAAGCCATAGACCGCCTGGTAACCCTCCGCCACGAGGACATCCATAATGTCATAGAATTGTTGGGGTTGGGGCTGGGAGGTTGTTGGAATTTCTTCTTGCTTAGGTAAATCTTCATAGAAAGCCTGCAAGGCCTCAGGATCGGTTGTGTCCCGTAAACTATCGCCATTGGCATAATGAATCGATAAATAGACTTGGTAGACATCGGGATGGTCTTGGTATTGGTCTGGTAAAGAAGCTGTACTATCAATAATATATGCTGTTTTCATAACTAACCTTTCCAAGTTATCACAAAATAACTTCATTCATAGAGTCTCGCTTGGCTTACAAGCGTCTATTTTTATTATAACAAATCTGACCTTTAAATGATATGGAAGCGAAAAGGAAGCTTTACTCCCTAAGCATAGCATATTCTTGTTTTCAATCCTTGCAATTAATTTTTAAGAATATATAAATCCTCAAGCCTAGACTTTTCTTTTCATTGGTTTTCTTCAAGTATTTAGAACATTTTTTGTTCTCAAAGGGATTAAAGGTGACGCTTACATAGAAGAAAGCGATGAATCCCTGTCACAGCAAGGCTTATGGCTTGAATTTATTAAAGATAAAGATTAAATTAATAAAAAAGGAGGAATTATTTATGCATAGATTTAATCGTTATCTAGGAGCTGGCGATAAAGAAGCCGGCTATAACCTATCATGGGGAGCGATTTTTGCCGGCGTTGTTACTTTCATCGCCTTAATGATCACCCTCGGTTTTATTGGTAATGCCATTGGTTTCGGGACAGTGAGTCCTAAAGCCAGTGATCCCATGTCAGGTGTTGGAACAGGTCTTTTAATTTGGACTGTGATCCAATTAATCCTGTCATTCTTAGGAGCTGGCTTCGTCGCTGGGGTCACTGCCCGTCGCGTCGGTGTCGTTCATGGTTTCTTAACCTGGGCCGTATCAACCATCGCCACTTTCATCTTACTTTCAGTGGCAACCGTATCGATTCTGTCATCCGTTGGCAGCTTCTTTGGTCAAGTGGCCCAAACAGCTGGTCAAACGGTTGAAAGTGTTAGCTCATCAGCTGCGGATAGCATCTCAAATGGCGTTAATGCCCTGACAGATCAGATTAACGTTGACCAAGCAGACATCCAAAACTTAGAAAGCAATGTCAACGAGGTTCTGCGTGATACTGATATTAAAGAACTCCAACCTGAGTACTTAAAGGGGCAACTCCAAGCTGCCACGGACGATATCAGCCAGGCTGCTAAAGACTTGGTAAGCAATCCAGATAATTCAGACGCTATCTTCGACCAATTGAGCAGTCAATTGCAAGCACGGACAGAAATCATCTCTGAAAATGTAGATGAGCAAGCTGTCGCTAATGCCCTGGAATCAAACCCTGACCTAAGCCAAGCTGAAGCTGAGCAAACAACACAAAATATTGTCGAAGGCTATAACCGTGCGGCAAGTGAAGCGCGTCAACAAATCGACCAAGCTAGCCAAGCCCTTGATCAAACGAAAGCAGAAGCTCAAGACGCCCTTGCCCAATTACGCAATGAAGCCAATAAAGCCTCTGATAACACTGCCCAAGCTTCCATCTGGGCCTTTGTTGGACTCTTACTTGGAGCCATCCTGTCATCAGTCGGTGGGTTCTTTGGGACCAAACTTGTCACTGAAGAAGCCAAGGAAAGCCATATCTAAGCGATCATTCGCACAAAAAAAGGCGCCTGTTAAAAGGCGCTTTTTTGTATGTCTATTCTTTTATAAACCTTGGATATAATTATAAGCTTCTTGGCCAGCTTGACCGCCATCGCCTACTGCGGTTGAAATTTGCCGCAATTTCTTTTGCCGGATATCACCCGCGGCAAAAATGCCAGGGATCGCTGTGAGCATGTTCTCATCAGTGATGACCCAACCTTCTTCATCCGTAATCCCCAGGTCCCCGAAACCGGCTTGGTTGGGGAGAAGGCCGATATAGATGAAGACGCCATCACAGTCTTCAACATAAGAACTGCCATCCTTCTTCATAATACGGACTCCAGTTACCTTCTGACCATCGCCCAGGATCTCTTGCACTTGGGCATCCCAGGTGAAATCAATCTTCTCATTAGCGAAGGCCCGCTCTTGGAGAATAGCTTGGGCCCGCAATTGGTCACGCCGATGGACGATCGTCACTTCTTTGGCATACTGGGTCAAATAGCTGCCTTCTTCAACAGCAGAGTCCCCGCCACCTACGACAATCAATTTACTATCCTTGAAGAAGGCCCCATCACAAACCGCACAATAAGAAACGCCCCGTCCAGCATAGTCGGCCTCACCAGGAACCTCTAATAGACGGTGGGTAGACCCTGTCGCAATCACAATGGCCTTGGCCTGGTAAGTTGCCGTATCCGTTTCTATCGTATGGTAGGGTTGGCCCGGATGGATAGCTTTCACATTTCCATAGGCATAATCCGCTCCAAAGCGCATCGCGCCTTCATACATGCTGGTCGCCAGATCTGGTCCTTGGATACTCGGAAAGCCTGGATAGTTCTCTACTTCAGCCGTATTCAGAAGCTCCCCGCCAGGCACTCCCCGCTCTAAGATTAAAACGGACAGGGCTGCGCGTGAGGTATAGAGGGCAGCCGTCATTCCAGCTGGCCCACAGCCAATTACAAGTACATCATATTGTTTGATTTCTTCGGTCATTCTTTCACTCCTTATTTAATTCGTCCTCAAGACTCAGGAGGTAGTCGCTTAGGCCTTGGCGGATACTTTCTTGGCCTAAACCGTACTCAATCGTTGTCTTCATATAGCCGAGTTTATCGCCCACATCGTAACGTTGCCCCTTGAACTCATAAGCAAATACCCGCTGGGTCCGGTTCAAGCGGTCAATGGCATCGGTCAATTGGATCTCATTACCTGCCCCTGCTTTTTGGGTTTCCAAGAGCTCAAAGATTTCTGGTGTTAGCAAGTAACGCCCAATGATTGCCAGATTAGAAGGGGCTACGGAAGGATCCGGCTTCTCGACAAAGCGCCGCACATTGTAGATGCCGTCTCTAAATTTGGCTTCAGGATCGATAATGCCGTACTTGTCCGTATCTTCCTCAGCGACAGGCATCACGGCAATATTAGAAGCATGCGTTTCATTATAAGCTCCAATTAATTGCTTGGTTAAGGGCTCTTTATCGACCATTAAGTCATCCCCTAGCATCACTACAAAGGGTTCGTCTCCCACGAAGGCTTTGGCTTGAAGGACAGCATGGCCTAAACCCAGAGGATAGGACTGGCGTTTGAAGTAAAGGTTAAGTCCCACATTCTCCTGGATCAATTCCAATAATTCATCTTCACCCTTCTGCTTAAGGACACTCTCAAGCTCGATATTCGAGTCAAAATAATCCTCGAGGGGACGTTTACTTTTACCCGTGATGATCAGGATATCTTCAATTCCTGACGCTAGGGCCTCTTCCACAATGAATTGGATGGTTGGCTTATTAACGATTGGTAGCATTTCTTTTGCCATGGCCTTGGTTGCCGGTAAGAAACGAGTACCAAAACCAGCGGCTGGGATAATTGCTTTACGTACTTTTTTCATAAGTCCTCCTTAAGAAATTACTTTAAGTTCTTTTCGCCAGATAGTCAATTAATGCGCTTCGTAACTGGGTCTCTTCCTTGCCCTCGCGCATCATCAGCTGGGTCAAGGCTTCTTCCACCGGCATGCCTTCATAAAGAATGGCATAGAGGGCATTGGTAATAGGCATATCCACACCCAATTCACCAGCTAATTCGTAAGCCGCCTTAGTCGTTGGAATACCTTCAACGACCATTCCCATCTTGTCCTCAACTTCTTTGGGACTAGCTCCCTGGGCAATCTGGTTGCCTGCCCGCCAATTGCGGGAGTGGACGGAATTACAGGTCACGATTAAGTCGCCAACCCCACTTAAGCCAGAAAAAGTTAGGGGGTCTGCCCCCATGGCTAAGCCTAAGCGGGTTATTTCAGCCAGACCGCGTGTGATTAGGGCAGCCTTGGTATTATCTCCATAGGCCAAGCCGTCCACACCACCCGCAGCTACCGCAATAATATTCTTTAAGGCCCCTCCGAGTTCGACACCAATACAGTCGCTATTGGTGTAGACCCTAAAGTAACGGTTAAGGAAGGCTGCTTGCACGGCTTTAGCTGCCTCTGGGTCTTGACTGGCAGCTGTTATCGTCGTGATATGGCGGACAGCGACTTCTTCTGCATGGCTAGGCCCGGAGAGCGCGACAATTCCGCGGTAGCGACAACCTTCTAAGACCTCTTCAATAATTTGACTAATCCGCAGATGAGTCCCTTGTTCTAAGCCTTTAGAGGCATGGAGGATAATAGGCGCCTGTCCCTCTCCTGAAGTCTCCTCCTTCGCCAAGACATCCCTGACCTGCTGGCTCACAGACCGGATGGCCTTGGTCGGAACAACGAAACAAATCATGTCTGCCTGGTCAATGGCCTCGCTTAAATCCGTCGTCACTACAATATCTTCAGCCAGGTGGAGGTCAGGCAGGTAGGCTGAATTCACCCGGGTTTGCCGGATTTCTCTTGCCTGGTCTTCATCAATTGTCCAGAGCCGGACCTGGTGCTGGTTATCATTTAATACCATGGCTAGAGCTGACCCCCAAGAGCCAGCTCCTAAAACCGCAATACGATAAGTCTGCATTTATTTCTCCTTCCTTTGCTTCTGCTCAATCGCGTAGAGACTCGCTTCTTGGTAGAGGGGCGGAGCCTGCTTCCAACGCCGCCAGATAATAGCGCCCACAGCGATAAGAATTAAAATCAAGGATAAAACTTGAGAGACGCGGAAGGGCCCCCAGTAGAGGCTATCTGTCCGCAAAGCTTCGATAAAGAAGCGGCCTGTCCCATACCAAATTAAATAGAGGAAGGTCGTCTCCCCCACTCTCAGTTTGCCGCTAATATTGCGCAAATACAAGAGCAGGGCAAAGCCTAGAAGGTTCCACAGGGATTCATAGAGAAAGGTCGGATGGTAATAGACCCCATCAATCTGCATGCCTTCAACAATAAATTCAGGTAAGTGCAGGCCTTGGCGAAGAAAATCCGCCGATACAGGTCCCCCATGGGCTTCCTGGTTGACAAAATTTCCCCAGCGTCCAATCGCCTGGGCTAACAAGAGATAAGGCGCCATAACATCCGTTAAGAGGAGAAAACGCCAACCCTTAGTCCGACAATAAATATATATCGTCGCTAGGGCCGCAAGAACGCCCCCATAGATAGCAATCCCACCATTCCAAATTTGAATAATCTCATCCAAGTGCTGGTGGTAATAGTCCCATTCAAAGATCACATAGTAAAGCCTGGCCCCGACAAAACCGATGGGGATGGCCCAGACCAAGACGTCCAAAATAAGATCTTCCGGCCAACCCCGACGCCTTATTTCCCGGCTTCCTAGCTGGATAGCTAAGAGAATACCAGCCGCTATAATAATCCCATACCAACGAATCGGCCAACCAAATAAGTCAAAAGCGACAGGGTCAATGGCCCCTAGAATTCGATCCATTAACATTCTATCCTTCCTCTTGGCTATTGCTTTCGATTAAATGAGTTAGGCGGTCTTCAAATTCTTTAGCTGAATTATACCCGAGGTCATTGGCTCGGAAATTCATAGCCGCCACTTCAACAATACTGGAGATATTTCGCCCCATCTGAACCGGCACAGTAATCTTAGCTACTTTCACGCCAAAGATTTCTTCCTCTTCAGCAGCCGTTCCTAAGCGGTCATACTTATCTCCTTTATGCCAAAGCTTGAGTTGGATAATTAAGTTCACCTGCTGCTTCTGACGGACCGCTCCCGCTCCATAGAGGGTCATGATATTAATAATCCCTAGACCGCGAATCTCCATCATATTTTCTAGGATGGCTGGTGCCTCTCCCATAATTGTATATTCATCTCTTTGATAGAGCTCCACCCGGTCATCAGCCACGAGGCGGTGGCCATTCTTAACCAATTCGAGAGCGGCCTCTGACTTGCCGACACCACTCTCACCCATAATCAGCACGCCCAAGCCATACACCTCAACAAAGACGCCATGGCGCGAAGTGCGCGCAGCTAAGCGTTCCTGGAGATAGGTCGTCAAGCGCGAGGAGAGGTGGGTAGTCGACGTGTTGATGCCAATCACTGGGATATGGTTTTCATTAGCCGCTTGAATAACTTCAAACTCTGGTCTCAGATCCCGTGAGAAAACAAAGACCGGCGTCCGATCACGAGCCAAACGTCGCATAACCAACAAACGTTCCTCACTTGTCATCTTACTCATAAAGGAATGCTCATTGCGGCCAAAAAGCTGGATCCGTTCTTCAGGATAATAATTAAAATAACCGGTCAATTCCAAACCTGGACGCGAAATATCAGATACTGTAATCTCTCGATCCAGATAGTCCTCGCCAGAAATAATATTCATCTTGAGTGCCTCTACTAGCTCACGAACTGTAACAACCGCCATGTAGAACTCCTTCCATCCTTAGCATCAGTGCTGTTTTTCTCCTATTTTACCATAGATTTCTCTAAGAAGCTTCACCGAGATCAAGGCGGTAAACTTTCCATAAGTCAGAAAGTCCAACCATAAGAAAAAAGAAGCTGTAAGATTTCAGCTCCTTTTTTTCTTATGGCTATGGCAGCCGATTTAGAAGTCGTTCCAAGTTCCCTGCTTGTCATCATCAATATGCTCAGCTTCCTTAATACGACCGAAGCCGCGGGGATGGCGGTGGGTCTTTTCATGCTTGCGCTTAAAAGAATTTCCTTCGCTAGGGATAAGGTAAGCAGCCACGATGTAAATCAAGATAAGGAAAGGATTAAAGAAAGTAAAGATAGTATAGAGCCAACGAATTACCGTTGAACTAACAGCAAAATAAGCAGCCAGGCCACCTAGTAAGCCAGTTAAGACGCGGTCCGTTTTTGATCTTCTGAGTTTTTTAGTCATGATTTACCTCCTATTATTTCGCTTCTGCCTTCAACCAGATATCACCAGAAACCGATGATAAATTGATTTGGGCAGGACGTGTTTCAGCTAAGTAATAAATCGCCTTAGCTTGCTTAAAGCGGGAATCAGCCAGAGTATCTACCTTAAAGCTCTCTTGGCGCCAACGGATCGTGCCGTTGTTAGTGCGTAGGTCAGCATTCAAGCTAGTCGCTGGGTTGACATTCAGCTTGATGTCACCCGAGGTGGTCTGGCAGTCCACTGCTTCTAAGTCAGGATTGGTCACTGTCAGACGTAATTGCCCATTGAGGGTATCCATAGCTAGGGCCCGAACAGCCCCAATGAAGCGTTGGTCCCCATTAGCTGTTTGCGCATCGAGTCGGTCAAAGTCTACTTGGTCTAAAACTACAAGGCCATTCTTGGTATTTACCCGACCATTTACTGCTCGACTTTCAGCAACTCGGATATTGCCATCAATCGTGTAGAGGTCCAAACCCTCTGCCTCTAGGCCTGTAAGCTGGATGCCTCCTAATAAAGTCCTAAAATTCAATTGACCAAATTTTTGTTTGGGCAGACGCAGGTGGATATTGGTAGACAGCAAACGGTTATTTAATTCAAAGCGTAGGCAGCCGTCCTGGTTTTCAATCAAGGTCCTTTGCCTGAAGGCTTCTTCAACCGTCTCTTCCTGGTATTTCCCTAAGATTGTTCCCGTCACCTTGAGCTCAACCCGGTCAATTTCTGCTAGTTCGACCAGGATATCTCCCTTACTAATCGAAAAGTCAAAATCCTTAGCAATCTCGTCGAAACTAAAGTGCTCCTCAAACTGTCGGGTCACTAAGTGGGGGCGTGGGATCCCCGACCGCCCACGGTCAAAGTGAACTGTCCCTTCAACCGCCGTCTTAAGGTCTTTAACCAGTTGACCTAATGATGGTTTCTGCTCTTGGCTAGTCTTAGTATCGGCCTCTTCTTCTTGGTCAGCAGATGAGGGATTGGCTTCTTGGCTCGCTTGTTCGCGCAGCCAGGCTAATTCTGCTTTAAGGCCTTTAATTTCTTCCTCTAGGGCCAATTTTCTTTCAGCTTCATCTGTTGATTCAGCAAGGCCCAATCCCTCTAGGTCTGCCGCCTTAGTCGCTAGGTCGGCTTCTAAGGCTTCTTCCCGATCTAAGTAATAGTTCTTTAGAATGGCTTGGGCTAAGTCTGCCTGTCCCTGGTCTTGGTAGAATTCCGCCAGGGCTTGTGCTTCTTCAAATGAGAGGGGCTGCTTATGGTCTTGCTTATTGTTTTCCTTGGCTTGACGCTGTTCTAACAGCACCAAAGCTTCTTCCCGACTGAGTAAACCTTCTTGAACTAATTTCAATATCCGTTGTTTATCCTCACTCATCGTGTCGCCTCCTTGTTTATCTTGGCTCTATTATCTCAATTATTTGCCCCTTTAGCATAGGCCCTGAGATGTATTTATGGTCATAGGCCCCTGAAGGCACAGCGGCTGCCTGATGGACTGGCGCTAACAGCTAACTGTACAGGGAGTTCTTGCTTCAATTCCTCAACATGGGAAATAATAGCAATTAAACGACCACTCGACTCTTGAAGCTCGATGAGCGTATCCATGGCTTGGTGGAGGGACTCTTCGTCTAAACTCCCGAAGCCCTCATCGATAAAGAGGGTTGAAATTTCGATCCCCCCTGCATGGTTTTGGATGACATCACTTAAAGCTAGGGCAAGGGACAGAGAGGCCTTGAAACTCTCTCCCCCAGATAAAGATTGCACACTCCGGCTGCTACCAGAATAATAATCCATGACAGCTAGGTCTAGCCCCTTAGCGGCTGTCCCGCCCTTAGCCGTGGTCTCACGTAAGAACTGATAGCGGCCACTCGTCATCTGTTTAAAGCGGCGATTGGCTTGCTGGATAATCCGTTCGAAGTAATAAGCCAGTATATAACGTTCAAAAGAAACTCGCTGGCTTCCGGCTCGGTTACCATTGGCAACCTCTGCTAATAAGACCAAGTCTCCGTAGTGTTGAGCTTGGTCTTGATAACGGGCCAAAGTTGCTCTAAAGGACTGGTCGACTTGGTCTAGGCGAGCCAGCTGAGTCAGGGCCCTATCCCGAAGCTCTTGCTCTTCCTGAATCTTCGCTTGGACTTGCTGGAGCCGGCTTTGGTTTTCCTCTTGGTTCAAGTCTTCCTTACGCGCTGCCAGGGCACGCCGGTTGTCTGCTAGCTGTTGGTCTAGCGCATAGGCCTCTTGCTCAAAGTCCCGCCAGAACTTTTCGACAGCTGACCAATCTTTAGTCGACTTTTGGTAAGACGCTAAGCTCTCAGCTGTTAAATTAAAGGCCGCCATAGCCTTTTTGAGCTCGGTATCATTTGCTTGATAAGCTTGCTTTTGCCGAGCCAAAGCTTCCTCTAAACTTTCCTTTTGGGTTTGTAAAGCTAAGAGCTTGTCCTTTTCTGCTTGGAAGTTGGCTTGGGCAGACTGATGGTTTTCTTTCACTTCATGGAGCTTATTTTCTAGACTTTTCTGGGCAGCTAGAAGCTCATCCATGTCCTGGTAATGCAGCTTAGCCAGGAGGTCTTGTCCTTCTGCCTTTAGGGCTTCAAGCTGAGCTTCCTGGTTAAGCAGACGTTCCTTGACCTGGCCTTCCACTTGTTTTAGCTTAAGCAGGTCCTCTTGGTAAGTCGCTAAATCGCGGCTGACCTGGTCAGAGGCTGCCTGCCGTTTTGCTTGGGCCTCCTCCTTGGCTGAAACTTGGGCTGCCCGGTCTTCCAAGATCTGGGCTTCAGCTTCAAGGTCAGAAGAAAACTTATCGGCTGCTGCTAATTCTTTCAGCTGCTGGCTGAGTTCACTGATTTCCTGTTGTCTATAGTTAAGCTGGCTACTCAAGCGAGTCAGGGCTTGATAGGCCTGCCGCTCCTCAGCTTCCAGAGTCGCTGTATCTGGGCCCCACTCATTATCATCAGTAGGGCTTTGGTAAGGAGCGGGATGGTCTAGGCTCCCACAGAGTGGACAAGCTTGGCCAGAAACTAATTCACTAGCTAATTGCCCTAAGTAATCAGCTTGTTCTCTTTGCCGACCAGCCTCAAGAGCCTGCTGACTCCGCCGCCAAGTTTGATGAGCCGCCTGGTAATCCGCCTCAGCTTGCTTGATCTCCTTTTCTTTTTTCTGCTTTGCTTCCACTTGTTGGCGGTAAGTCCTAAAGGCCTTCTGTCTAGTTTGGACTTGGTAAGCTTCCTTGACCAGGTTATCAGGATTCAACCAGTCCTTCTGCAGCTTCGCCTCCTCTGCTTGCGCCTGGTCAATCCTCCCTGCAAGAAGGGCTTGGGCTTCCTGGTTGCTCTCCCAACTTTGCCTGCTCTCTTGGATGGCTTGGTCGAGCTCTTGGGCTTGCTCCGTTTTTTTCAACCAGCTTCTAAGGTCACGCGCCTCTAGTCGCATTTGTTCCAAGTCTTTTTCCCAAGTCTCTAACTGACCATAAGCTTCCTGACTCGCTTCTAAACGCGCTTGAGCAGCTTCCTTGGCCGCCTGGTGCTGGTTGACTTCTTCCACTATTCCTTGGATTCGCTTGCTTTCTTCTTGAATGGCCTGGTCTAATTGATCTAAATCGTCCTTGTCTTTGGTCAGAGGCAGAATTTGCTGATAGAAATGCCAATCCGCCTTGGCCTTACGGTAAGCTGGAGCCTTCTGGTCTAGGTCTGCTTGGCGCCGGGCCAAGTGGTCGGCTTCTTTCAGCAAAGTTAGGCTGCGTTCCAGGTCTTGCGCTTCTGCTTTCCAGCTAGCAAGCTGGTCTTCTGCCTGCCTAAGCCTGGTCCTTTGATCGTCCAAAGTCCCTGCGAGCTGGTCTGCAAAGGCAGTAAAATCTTCATGGCTAAGGGCCTCCTCGAAATCAGCTCGGATCACTTCATCTAGAATATGAACGATTGTCTCCTGGTCCTGCTTGAGCGACCGGTAATCTTGGCCCATTTCCTTTTCTAAGTCTTGCTTTCGGGCTAATAGCTCGTCCTGGAATGTCTTAATATGATAGGTCGTAAAAATCTTTCGAAAAATGACTTCCTTTTCCCGACTAGGGGCTTCTAAGAGCTGTTTGAATTCGCCCTGGGGTAGCATAACAATCTGACGAAACTGGTCCACAGTCAAACCCAGAATTTCTTCTATGGCCTGGTTAGCTTCCTGGGTCTTCTGAAAGATGCGGTCGCCACGGTCAAATGTAACACTGGCCTTCAAATTAATGGGCCGCTGGGTTTTGGGGCTGGGGCCTTTTTGCTGGGGAATCCGCTTGATCGAATAATTCCTTCCGCCAAGTTCAAATTCCAAATAAACATAGGATAAGTCCTGGTCACTCGCTAAATCAGATTTAAGCTCAGCTTCCTGGCGCGACGTCCCACTTGTCTTACCGTACAGAGCATAGACAATGGCATCGAAGATCGTCGTCTTGCCTGCTCCTGTCGGTCCAGTAATGAGAAAAAGTTGCTGTTGTCCTACATTGCGAAAATCAATCCGCGTTCGTTCACGGTAGGGTCCAAAGGCTTGCATTTCTAATTGGATGGGTTTCATTTGGCCACTTCCTCCTCTCCTCTTTCTCTAGTTTCAGCCAAGATTTTGCTTACTAATTGCTTTTGATAGGCTGTCAAAGTCTGCCCCGTCTGATCTTCATAGAAAGTCGCAAACACCTGGTCCAAGTCCTCTTTGGGCTTGGCTTGGTAGCTAGTGTCTGGGCCAGGTTGGTCCACTTCAAGGGCAGTATAAGAGAGGGCCATGATATGGGGATAGACTTGGCGTAACCGTGACATGGCCTCATGGATAGGTTGGGAATCGGTCAATTCCACATAGAGATAGTCATCGGACTGTCCTGCCATCAGTTCTTCAAAACTGGCTTTCACCCGTCTTAAATCGTGTTTGGCTTGAATCGGGTGAGGGATCACCCTAAGACTTTCCTTAGTCAAATCAACCTCTAAAAAGACCTTGCGCTGCCTAGCTTCCGATTTCGAATATTTTAGGGGGGACCCACTGTAGTAGATATGCTGGTTCTTGACATACTGGCGGCCATGCAGGTGACCCAGGGCAACATAATCGAAGTCTGCCAAGAGATCAGCCGGCACATAGGCGGAATTCCCCATCGATAGGGGGCGTTCAGACTCAGTGTGTTCTAAATCAGCTCCTGCTTCTTCTAAGTCAACATTAGTCACATAACCGTGGAAAACAAGCAGATTAAGCCGGTCGGGACGCCAATCCCCTGACTTAATCGTTTGGATTTGGACCCTCAACGCGTCTTCCATCGAACGGATCGACTGGTCAGGGTATAATTTTTGGACCTGACCGTAGTCACTATAAGGTAACAAGTAGACATCAGCCTCTTCTAAGCGGACACAGCGGATAGCCTTTTTGACCATCCCCTCTAAATACAAGCCCTCCTTTTCCAGGATAGCTGAGGCATAGTCGATGCGTTCACCACTATCATGGTTCCCAGAAATAATGCAAATCGGGCAAGAAATTTCCTCCGACATCTGTGTCAGTAACTGATTGCACAAGTGAACGCTCTCGCGGTTGGGAAGTGAGCGGTCATAGAGGTCACCAGCAATTATCACAAGATCCGCTTCCATCTCTGCAACTTGGCTGATCCAGGCTGTCAGTACTTCTTCCTGGTCTGCGAGTAAACTTCTTTCATTAATAACTTTTCCGATATGCCAATCGGAAGTATGGATAATTTTCATAGGAACTCCTCACTCGGTGAAAAAGAGGCTGGCAATCACTCCCACCCTCTTTCACGCTGCTTATTCTTTTTCCAATAATTTTTTCAAATATTGACCGGTATAGGAAGCCTCCACCTGGGCCACTTCTTCCGGCGTTCCACAAGCGACGAGTTGGCCACCCTTCTCGCCCCCTTCTGGCCCAAGGTCGACAATATAGTCAGCGGTCTTAATCACATCCAGATTATGTTCAATAATAATCACGGTATTGCCCGCATCGACTAGGCGTTGGAGAACTTCCAAGAGGCGCTTAATATCGTGGCTGTGCAAGCCTGTTGTCGGCTCATCCAAGATATAAACCGTCTTACCTGTAGCCACTCGTTGAAGTTCACTGGCTAATTTCATCCGTTGAGCCTCACCTCCAGAGAGTGAAGGGGCAGGTTGGCCTAGGCTGACATAGCCCAAGCCCACATCTACCATGGTCTGCAACTTGCGCTTAATCTTAGGAACAGCACTAAAGAAGTCTAAGGCTTCTTCAGCCCGCATATCTAAGACTTCAGCAATATTTTTCCCTTTGTAGGTCACTTCCAAGGTTTCTGCATTGTAGCGCGTTCCCTTGCAGAGCTCACAAGGCACATAAACATCCGGCAGAAAATGCATTTCTACCTTGAGGATACCGTCGCCCTTACAAGCTTCGCAGCGCCCCCCCTTCACATTGAAAGAAAAGCGCCCTTTGCTGTAGCCACGAATCTTAGCCTCGTTCGTTTGAGCAAATAATTCACGGATATCGTCAAAAACTGACGTATAGGTGGCTGGGTTTGACCGGGGTGTCCGACCAATTGGGCTCTGGTCGATATCAATGATCTTATCCAGACCTTCATAGCCAGAGACACTATCAGCTTTACCGGGATGAATCTGGGCTCGGTTTAAATCTCGAGCTAGGGTTTTCTTAAGCACTTCGTTGATCAATGAGCTCTTACCTGATCCCGAAACACCGGTAACAACATCCAAACGGCCGATTGGTAGGCGCACATCAATCCCTTTCAGGTTATTTTGCTTCGCCCCTTTAATTTCCAACCAACCCTTGTCCTCCTGCCGGCGTTCTTTAGGGAGCTCAATCGTGAGGTCTCCACTCAAATAGCGTCCAGTCAGGGAAGCAGGATTTTGAGCAACTTCTTCAGGGCTTCCACTAGCAACCACTTCGCCCCCGTGTTCGCCAGCACCGGGGCCCATATCAATGAGATAGTCCGCTGCTAACATGGTCTCTTCATCATGTTCCACCACAATAAGAGTATTCCCTAAGTCGCGCATCCGCTGCAAAGACCGAATTAGACGGTCATTATCTCTTTGGTGGAGGCCAATCGACGGCTCATCCAGAACATACATGATACCCGATAAGTTCGAGCCAATCTGGGTGGCTAAACGAATGCGTTGGGCCTCCCCTCCTGATAAGGTGCCTGCTGACCGATCCAGGGTCAAATAGTCTAGACCAACTTCTTGCAGGAAGCCGAGCCGAGACCTTAATTCTTCAAGAATAGGAGCGGCAATTTCACTATCTTGTTCACCCAAATGGAGCTGGCTAAAGAATTGGATAGTTTTTTCAATTGGCATAGCCGTCACATCAGCAATATCTTCACCTTCCACTTTGACACAAAGTGCTCGTTCATTTAAGCGTTTGCCATGGCATTTATCACAAGGTAATTCAGCGAGATATTGCCGCATATTATCGCGCACCATATTAGATGTGCTGTTATGGTAGCGCCGGCTGACATTATGAGCTACTCCTTCAAAGGCCATGTCTTTGTCTTGGACCTTACCGAAGTCATTAACATAGTGGAAATGGAAGGTCTCATCCCCAGAACCATAAAGCAATAAATTCTGCTGGTCTTCACTTAGGTCCTTGAACGGCTTATCTGTAGGAATATCAAAGGCCTGAGCGGCTTGCTTCAAGAGGGTTGGGTAATAACCAGACCAATTAGAATTCCAAGCTTGCAGAGCGCCTTCTTCTAAACTCTTATCAGGATCTGGAATAAGCAAGTCCAAGTCAACTACAAGCTTTTGCCCCAGACCATCACAAACTTCACACCGTCCGTAGGGGGCATTGAAGGAGAAGAGGCGGGGCTCAAGTTCACCTACCGTGAAGCCACACAAGGAGCAAGCATAGTGCTCAGAGAAAAGAATTTCTTCCCCATCAATGATATCCAAAAGCGCATAACCATCCGTTAAACGCAGGGCATTCTCCAAAGAATCCGCCAAGCGTGTCCGGATGCCTTCTTTAATCACCAGGCGGTCAACTACAATATTAATATTATGTTTTTGGTTCTTATTCAGTTCTGGCAAGTCGTCAATATCATAAAGTTCGCCATCAATTTGAACCCGAACATAACCCTGCTGCTGAATCTTTTCAAGTAGACGCTTATGCTGGCCTTTCTTGCCATAAACGACCGGCGCCATGACTTGAACACGGGTTCTTTCCTCGAGGGCCTCTGCCCGTTCGATCATCTGATCGATGGACTGGCTAGCAATCGGTGTCCCATCATTGGGGCAAATTGGCTGGCCGACACGGGCATAGAGCAAGCGCAGGTAGTCGTTAACTTCCGTAATCGTCCCTACTGTCGACCGCGGGTTACGGTTGGTTGTCTTCTGATCGATGGATATGGCAGGACTCAAGCCATCAATACTATCGACATCTGCCTTGCGGGAATTCCCTAAGAATTGCCGGGCAAAGGCGGATAAACTCTCAATATAGCGACGCTGTCCCTCCGCATAAAGGGTATCGAAAGCTAAAGAAGACTTCCCTGAACCGGATAAGCCTGTTACAACGACCATTTCATTGCGTGGAATTTCAACATCAATATTTTTTAAATTGTGAGAACGTGCCCCACGAACCACTATTTCATCTCTCACAGACTGTCACTCTTTCTTTAAGAAATTATTTACAAATACAAACAAGTGTTCTGATTAATTATAGCATGGATTTGCTCGATTAACTATTATTATACTCCAGGCCCCATTCTAAAGCTTTTTATTCGAATTCTCAAATCATTCGCAATAAAAAAAGCCGGACCTAGGATCCGGCGAGCTAAATATATGTTAGCTTGATTAACCAAAACGTCCTGCCACATAGTCTGCAGTCTGTTCATTGTTTGGATTATTAAAGATTTGTTCGGTTGGACCGAATTCAATAATCCGTGAATGGCCAGGTGCACGATCAGGGTCTGCATAGAAGAAAGCAGTATAATCAGAAACTCGGGCTGCTTGTTGCATGTTGTGGGTTACAATGACAATGGTATACTTTTCTTTTAATTCTTGAACAAGCTCTTCAATCTTAAGCGTTGAAATAGGGTCCAAGGCTGAAGTTGGTTCGTCCATCAAGAGAATTTCAGGTTTAACGGCAAGGGCACGTGCGATACACACCCGTTGCTGCTGACCACCAGAGATGGCCAAACCAGATTTATTGAGGTCATCTTTAACTTCGTCCCAGATGGCAGCTCCCTTAAGAGAAGTTTCAACAATTTCGTCGAGTTCTTCTTTATCCTTAGTACCATGAGTTCGTGGTCCGTAAGCCACATTATCATAAATGCTCATAGGGAAGGGGTTAGGTTGTTGGAAAACCATGCCGACCCGCTTTCTCAAGTGGTTAACATTAACATCTTTTGCATAGATATCTTTACCATCTAGGGCAATTTCACCTGTAATTTTACAGCCTTCAATTAAATCATTCATTCGATTTAAACTCTTTAAGAAAGTGGATTTCCCTGAACCTGATGGTCCAATCAAGGCAGTTACCTGATTTTCATAAATATCCATATCGATGTCTTCTAAAGCTTGGAAATTGCCATAAAATAGGCTCATATTCCGAGCAGTCATTGTTACTTTGTGTTCTTCTGCCATTTTACTTTTGTCCCCCTTGAGCTCCTAATTTATTGGATAACCAAGTCGATAATCCATTAATAATTAATACAAATAATAGTAAGACAACACCTGTTGCCATGGCTTGGTCACGGTGCAAGCCTTCAGTTGATAGAATGTACATGTGCAAGGCGAGTGTCCGACCAGAGGCAAACAAGCTGTCTGGTAAGTTGGTCGCTGACCCTAAGGTGTACATTAGAGCAGCCGTTTCCCCGACAATCCGCCCGATGGCTAAGATAATCCCAGATAGGATACCCGGCATAGCCACTGGTAAAACAATCCTAAAGATGGTCCGCAATTTACCAGCACCAAGGCCGTAGCTCCCTTCCCGCATCTTGTCGCTAACAGACATCAGACCCTCTTCGGTGTTCCGAATAATTAAGGGTAGAACCATGATTGACATCGTCAAGATACCGGCAATTAGAGAATATTGGAAGCCAGCAGCAATTACAAAGGCTAACATACCAAAGAGACCATAAACAATAGAAGGAACCCCAGATAAGGTATCGCTTGCTACACGAATAGCTTCTACCCACTTGTTATTCTTCCCTGCATATTCAATCAAGTAGAATCCAGCAAAAACGCCCAATGGGACTGAAATCAGCAGAGCGCCTAGAATCACGTAGATTGTAGTGATAATAGCTGGCATCATCGACACATTATCGGTTGTATATTCCAAGGCAAAGAGATCAGCTGATAAGTGAGGGATCCCATTAATTAATACGTAGCCAACAATATAGATTAACCAAGCAAAAGTTATAATAGTAAAGAAATAGGTCAGGTACTTTAATGCTTTATCCATTAGCTTTGTACGCCTCCTTTACGCTTCACGACTGCCAAGATCCCGTTGATCATTAAGACGATAACAAAGAGCACAGCACCCGTTGCAATCAGGGCACTCCGGTGGTCACCTGATGCATAGGCCATCTCCAACATAATGTTAGCTGTCATCGTCCGCGTCCCTTGGAAGAGTCCTTTGGGGAAAACAGCCGCGTTCCCAGCTACCATGATAACGGCCATAGTTTCACCAACAGCCCGACCAATCCCCATAATAACTGAAGCGAGAATTCCTGAGCGGGCAGCCGGTACCATGATGCGGTAGGCCGTACGATCGTGTGTTGCCCCTAAACCAACAGAAGCTTGATAGTAAGATTTAGGAACCGCACGCAAGGAGGATTCAGACATGGTAATAACCGTTGGCAAGATCATAATACCTAATACTAAGCCAGCAGTAAATACACTCATCCCACTGGAAGGAATGCCCATTGAACGGACTGTCTTCCGGATAATCGGAACTAAAACCACAAGACCGAAGTAACCGTAGACAATCGATGGAATCCCGGCCATCAAGTTAACTCCAGGTTTTAAGATTTTATGCAATTTGTCAGGACAATAGAAGGCCATGAAAACCGCTGTAAAAATCCCTGTAGGAACACCAAATAAAATAGCTAAACAAGTGACATAAAGAGAGCCAACCAGCATTGGGGCAATCCCATAGATATCATTCGTTGGTTTCCAGCTATCACCAAACAGAAAGCTTCCCAGGCCATAATCCGCTAAGAAAGGGATACTGCGTGCAAAAATGAAGTAGCAAATTGCTGCTAAAGCAAAGATAGACAGCAAAGCGCAAATGAAGAAAATCCACTTCATTACAACTTCAAGTGTATTATTTTGATTCATTGCTTTCTCCTCTAAAATATACAAGTCTCATAAACATTGGAAAACAGCTACTAGCGTTTAATAGTAGCTGTCCTCCTCTCTTCTAAAGCTCGGTCACTATTTAACTTCTGACCAGTCTGTAATTTCACCGACAAAGATACCCTTAACACTGTCTAAGCTGATATCTTCTAAACCATTTTCCTTGTTTACAATGACAGCAATCCCGTCTTGGGCAATTGCTTCTGCTTCAACATCAGTTTCATCTTCTTTAAGTTCACGTGAAGCCATACCGATATCAGCAGTTCCTTCTTGTGCAGCCTGTACCCCTGCACCAGAACCATTTTGAGTAATGTTAATGGTTACGCCAGGATTTAATTTTTCGTATTCTTCTTTTAATTTTTCCATTACTGGGCCAACAGAGGTAGAGCCAGAGATATTGATATTCCCTTCAGCAGAACCGTCCCCAGCATAAGCTTCAGCATCGCTCTTCACTGGAACATAACCTTCAGCTAAAACGATGTCTTGACCTTCCTTAGAGAAGATAAAATCATGGAAGTCTTGAGCTGCGCCTTCTAAGTCGCCCTTATGAACAATGTTAAATGGACGAGCAATGGCATAGTCACCAGAAGCAACATTTTCTTCAGTTGGTTCAACCCCGTTTACATTTAAAGCCTTAACGGTATCGTTTAATGACCCTAAAGAAATGTAACCAATAGCTGCTGGGTCGCCGGCTACAGCAGTCATCACGCCATCTGTTGAGTTTTGGATATCTGCCATATCCGTCGTGTTATCGTTGTCGCCTTCTTTAACACCTGTGATTTCAACAAAGGCATCGCGAGTACCAGAACCTTCTTCCCGGCTGATCACTTGGATTAAACCTTCAGGAGCACCTGAAGCACCGCCAGCATCAGCTTCAGAATTGCCGCTGTCGCTAGCTGAGTTGCCACATGCAGCTAAAAGTGCTGCACTCCCTAATACAGTAATCAACTTCGAAAATTTCTTCATTTCTACCATGAATTAACCGTCCTTCCTAAACTCTCAGAGTTCATTTGGATTAATATTTTTTTGCTATACTTTAATCATACACGTTAATTGTAAATTTATTGTATAGTTTGGGCTAAAAATCACCGAGTATTGTTAAAGTTTTGTAAATTTTTTGTAAAGATGCCCTTTACAAAAATTTAAAAACTATTCTTCTAGTATTTCAATGCCATCATCCGTATCTTCCAATTCAAGCATCGGCAAGTAAACATTGAAACAGGATCCTTGACCATATTGACTCTCAACATGGATCTTCCCGTTCATACTCGTTACCAAGTTACGAACGATAGACAAGCCTAAGCCCGTCCCCCCGGAGTTGGTCGACCGGTCCTTACTCACCCGGTAAAAGCGTTCAAAAATCCGAGGTAAATCTTCACGTGGAATCCCTACACCATTATCTTTAACACTAATGTGAACATAGCCTTCCGCTTCCATCACATCTAAAATAACCCAGACATCACCGCCCGGATTCGTGTATTTGATCCCATTATTAACTAGATTCGTTAAAATTTGATCAATCCGTCCCGGCTCACTATTAAAGATAATAGGCTCCTCTCTAAGATTAACAGTATGAAGGGAGATGCCCTTCTTCAGAGCGAGTTCTTCAGCTTGGACCACTGCCCCATTGGCTAAGACTTCTAAATCAATGCTTTCAATTTTATGACCAATCTGGTCCTGTTCAATCTTAGAAAGGTCTAAAATATCTGAAATCAATGATGTTAGTCGGTTACTTTCAGAAGCAATGATGCCAACAAATTCTTGAGCTAGGTCTGGATCTTCCAAGGCTCCATCCAGAAGCGTTTCAGCAAAACCTTGGATGGAAGTGATGGGCGTCTTTAGCTCATGCGAAGCGTTCGAGATAAAATCTGTCCGCACCTTCTCCAAGCGTCGAATCTCCGTAATATCATAAATTAAGACAATCACCTGACTGCCTGTATCGGGACCAGCCGGCGATTCTTCTATGTAGATGACATTCACATCCAAAATAACTTCTTTGGGATAGTACAAATAGACTTCATCATTGTAATTATTTTTTTCTTGGAAACAATTCTCAATCATCTGTTTGAGTCGGTAACCGTGGAGGATATTATCGTAGCGCTGGCCCTGGATATCATCCGAATCGATACCCAGTATCGTAAAGAAGGCAGAATTGCTCACTTGGATGCGTTGTTGGTCATCGATCAAGAGCACCCCGACAATCAGATAATCAATCAACTGGTTCAAGCGTTTCTGCTGGGTTAAAATCTGGCCCTGTTGTGTCTCTAAGTTCTCCGCCAAGCCATTAATTTTACGGCCGATTTCATCGAATTCCTCGATTCCCTTACTCGCATAGCGGCTCTGGTAATCATTGTGGGAAAGGTCATCAACAATCTGCGTGATTGCTTGGACAGGATTAGATAAGCGCTTAAAGTAATAATAAAGCAGGGCTAGCAAGACGGTCATGGCCAGTATCGAACAGATAAAAGCAATCCCCATCAAACGGGACTGGGCTGCTGATAGGTCAGACACTGCCCGGATGATTTGAATATAGGCAATAGGGTCCCCCTTACTATTGCGCATAAATTCAGTGTACTGGTAGATGGTATTATCCTCTGAATTATTATCGTGGGTCTTAAAGTCAGTGGTATTCTTCCAAGCCCGATCAAAGGCCTGGCTGTCTTTGGGGGCAGCAGGCAGGTCTGCATTCCCCATAGCAATCAATTCCTGCTTATCCATGTCATAAATAATGATCCGCTCGGCTGGATTAAGAACGCCAATCAGATTATTGATCATCCCTACCCATTTACGGTCGCGGTTTTGAACATTCTCCTCATCCAAGGACATAAAAGACTTGCGCAGGGTTGCTGCCGTCTCCGTCATCTGTTCCTGGGTCTCTTCCCCCACAGCATGTTCAACGACTAGGTTGGCATTATAAGCAAAGAGAAAGCTGTAAAGGATAAATAATAATGCAAAAAAGCCCGTTAAACGTGCCGTCAGCCGCCTCATGGCTTAGGCACCTCAAACTTGTAGCCAAAGCCACGAACCGTCTTAATATACTGGGGTTTTTTGGTGTCTTCCTCGATCTTTTCACGCAAGTGGCTGATATGCACATCAACGATCCGTGTCTCAACCGGATAATCAAAATCCCAGATTTTTTGTAAAAGTTGTTCCCGTGACAAAGTACGGTTCACCCGTTTAGACATATAGTAAAGCAAGTCAAACTCTTTAGGTGTCATATCGACCACTTGACCACGAACGGTTACAGAGAAATCACCAGTGTTAATGACAATATCCCCCACCTTAACGAGTTCATCTTCTTCTAAATCATCTGCTTGGACGGGAGAAGCTGTCTCTGCCACCTGTTGGCGTAAGGAGGCTGCCTCCGCTTGCGATTTCGCCTCTTGGTCAGCCTGACGTGTTGACCGACGCAAGATAGCCTTCATCCGTGCCAAAACTTCTCGTGGACTAAAGGGTTTGGTCATATAGTCATCTGCCCCTAGTTCCAGGCCGATAATTTTCTCTAATTCCTGGTCCTTAGCTGTCAACATGAGGATAGCCGTCTCGATACTTTTTTGGCGCAGTCGTCGGCAGATTTCCATACCATCAATGCCGGGCAACATAATATCTAAAATAATTAGGTCAAACTGGTTGGACTTCCCTAATTCATAGCCTTGGTTGCCATCTTCTGCTGTGGTGACTTCATAGCCCTCCTTCTCCAAGTTAAATTGCAATAACTTACGAATTGACGCTTCATCATCAACAATTAGTACCTTCTTCATTACTTACACCCCATCTTCATCACACTTAACCTGTCACTTCATTATCCAACTGAGCCTTAAGGTAGGCATCTATAAAGGAATCGATAGCTCCATCCATGACACCATCAACATCAGCCGTTTCACAATTTGTCCGATGGTCCTTGACCATATTGTAGGGATGGAAAACATAGGACCGAATCTGTGAGCCCCAAGCAATCTGAGACTTTTCCCCACGGATTTCATCCAATTCTTTAGCATTCTCTTCCTCTAGGATCCGGGCCAATTTAGCTTGGAGCATACGCATAGCGACTTCACGGTTCTGTATCTGCGAACGTTGGTCTTGCGAAGCCACTACAATGCCAGTCGGTAAGTGTCTGAGCCGTACAGCGGACGAGGTCTTGTTAACGTGCTGACCCCCAGCCCCTGAGGCCCGGAAGACATCCATTTCAATATCATCTGGATTGATTTCAATCTCTGTCTGCTGGTCAATCTCCGGCATCACTTCGACTGAAGCAAAAGACGTATGGCGGCGACTATTCGAGTCAAAGGGTGAAATTCTCACTAAACGATGAATACCATGTTCCGACTTCAAAAGCCCATAGGCATTGTGACCAAGAATTTCCATGGAAACAGTCTTGATTCCCGCTTCATCTCCCGCTTGATAATCTAAGTAATTAATTTTATAGCCATGCTGACTAGCCCAACGTTCGTACATCCGCGTTAGCATGGACGCCCAGTCCTGGGACTCTGTTCCTCCAGCACCAGGGTGAATTTCCAGAATAGCTGAGAACTTATCATACTCTCCACTCAGTAACATATTCCGTTCATACTTAGCCAATTCTTGGTTAAAAATTTGCAGCTTATCCTGCATTTCTGCTCCTAGGTCTGGATCATCAGGAACCTCACTGACTAATTCATAGAAGGTTTCCAATTCTTCTAGCTCTGTCTCTAGGTCATGGAAAGTTTGATAAATCGACTTGGCTTGATTATTGGATTGAATTAATGCCTGGGCCTTGTCTGAGTCGTCCCAAAAACTCGGGTCCAGCATTTTTTCTTCATTTTCAGCAATCGTTTCTTTAAGACTCTCTAAGTCAAAGAGACCCCCTGAAGCTCTCCAATTGATCGCGGTTTTCATCAAGCAAGTGACGAATTTCATATAATTCCATTATATCCCACACTTTCTCTATACAAATTAGCTAAAAGCTTTCAATTCTAATTATAAAGGAATTTTTAGCAAGCACAAGTTGAATCCTCTTTCTACAACTTCCTGGCCATAAGAAAAAGAGCCAGCTCGCAACTGACTCTTTAAGTGCATATGATGCCTAATCGCTTCTTCTTTATTCTTGAGTAAATTCTTCCTCAATATCAATCAAGCCATACTTGCCATCATGACGTTTGTAAACCAAAGCGAAACTTTCTGTTTCAGCATTTTCAAAGATAAAGAAATTGTGGCCTAGCAAGTCCATTTGTAGGACCGCTTCCTCAGCAGACATCGGTTTAACAGAGAAGGTCTTTTGACGAACAATTTCAATGTCCTGGTCATTATTCCCTTGTTTTTGTTCGTCAGCAGCGATTTCACCGAGTCCTTTTTCCCGCGAACGGCGGTTCATACGTGTTTTATACTTATGAACTTGACGTTCTAGTTTATCCACCACTAAATCGATGCTCCCATATAAGTCTTGTGAAGTGACTTCTGCACGTAGCGTCAACCGTGGGAGAGGAATGGTAACTTCTGCTTTCGCATCATGGTTTTGATAAACCTTAGCATTCACGTATACTGTTGCCTCTGGATCATTATCGAAATATTTCTCTAGCTTACTAATCTTATCTTCCGCATATTGACGGATAGCCGGAGTAATTTCAATATTTTCTCCTCTAACATTATAAGTAAACATAAATACTCATTCCTTTCTAACCAGTTTCCTGGCGAAAGCTCATTCGCTTTCTTTATTCTAATCTTATTATAAAAAATAACGCTTTCTTTTTCAATGAAAAGGCCTTAGAATTTTAATTTGTTCAATCTATCGTGCCAGGCTAAAGCCCGATAAATTCTGATAGCCTGCTTGTTTGAGCGCCTGGTAGCAGGCATACATCGTAGCACCAGTCGTATAAACATCATCGAAGAGAATAAAGGATTGATCTTTAGCATAAGAGAAGTCGGGAACTAGCTGAATGCCCCGGTCTGCTTGAAGCCGAGCTTGGCGTCCTTTGAGCGCTTGCTTAGCTCCCTTTGCTTGACTGGGTAAGAAGGCTTGGGCATAGGGTATGCCAACAGCCTCTAAGATACATTCCGTTTGGTGGAAGCCACGCTTGCGGTAATTTGCCTCACTGGATGGCAGGGGCAGCCAAATCGCCCCTGCTTGCGTTTTGTGGAAGTCTTGCAACACTTGGTAGAAAGAAGGGGCTAGGCGGACATCGCCCAAGCGTTTAAACTGGTGGAGCCAAGCCTTAAAAGCATCATCATAGTGCATGAGGGCATGGTTATGGAAATGCCAACCTTGGGCCTGCCACTTTAGACAGTCCTTGCAGTAGTTATCCGTCTGAATATCCATAGAACGCCCACACTGTTGGCAAGTCTTTCCTTTAATCCAGTCAAAGGCCTGCCAGCAGCTTGAGCATAAGCTAGGCTCTTTGATGGGTTTAAAAGCAACAAAGTCTTCGATAGAGAATAAGGAAGGCATACTTTCTTGACATAAGAGGCACTTAGTCATCGACCAACCCCCTTTCATGAGCCAGTCGGTTCATCTGCCTAATCTGTCGAATGGCAGACTGGCTCGCTTTCGTTTTTCCATGATGGAAGAAAACAACCTCGCCTGTCGCTGCATCTGCCTTCCGCCCTACCCGGCCACTTATCTGCACCAAGGCTTGCTGGGTGAAGGTCCTGTCCTCTGTGCCGAGCACAGCAACATCAATATCAGGGAAGGTCACCCCTCGCTCAAGGATTGTTGTTGTCAGCAAGAAGTCATAGGCCTCATCCCTCATGGCTTGGACCTTGCCCGGGCGGTCAGGATCCTTAGCTGAAACACTCGCTAAGCGCGCCTGGTGAAAAGTCTGATGAAGGATCTCCTCCAGAGCAAGCATTAAGGGAATATGGGGCAAAAAGAGGAGGAAGCGTCGCTGGTCTTGTAAGTGCTTGGCAACCCATCTTCTGAGTGGTTGGGGTAAACGCCCTTGTTCCAAAAGCTTCCGCCAATCGCCTACCCATATGTAATGGGGAAGGGGCAAAGGCTTGCGATGATAACGCGCCGGTAGGATGAAGGACGCCACTTCTTTCTTATGAATCGCTGCTTCCTGTCGACGACTAGGAGTTGCCGAAAGGAAGATACGGACGCCATCCGCCACCAAGGCCCTGTCCGCTGCCAAATGTAACATTCGATCATCTACATAAGGAAATGCGTCCACTTCATCGATAATAATGCCATCAAAATATGCTTTAAAGCGAATCAGTTGGTGGGTCGAACAAATCGTAAGCGGACAATCACGAAATGGCTGGTCTGACTGGCCGTGCAGGAGGGCTATATCAATTTGGGGAAAGGCGGCTTGTAGGCGTGGATAAAGTTCGTTACATACATCCAGACGAGGACTAGCTAAAGCAAGTCGTTTGCCTCCAGCCATCGCACTTTTCAGGGCAGGAAACAACATCTCCGTCTTCCCCGCACCTGTGACCGCCCAGATAAAACAATCTCTTCTTTCTTCAAAACTCTGCTGGATCCGCCGCGCTCCCTCTTCCTGTTGGCTTGATAATTGTCCTTGCCAGGCCAGGCGGACTTCAGATGCTTGCAAGTCCCTAGCCGGATTGCGAGGCAAATGATAGAGCATGTCACAAGACGACAGCTTGCCAAATTGTAGGCAGGATAGGCAATAATAACAGTCATTTCGTTTAAAGCATGGGTTCACATGAAAGCCCTGCTGGTCTCTATTCTGGCAGCGCTGGCAGCTTAAGTTGCCAGGTTGACCAGTGACCGCATTAAGGCATTGGATTCCGTCTATACTTTCAATTTGCGAAGGGGTCAGACCTAGTTCTTCTGCCGTCACCAGTCTCCCCCTCAGGCCTTCAAAAAATTTTCTTCCATCATTTTCCCTCCTTATTTAGATATAAACGAAAAACTTCAAAATTCATCAATTTTTTTGTCAAAGTAAATAAACTTTCTAAAAAGGAGAAAAAAGTCGAATTCTTGCTCGCATTCACGTAAAATGAAAGTAAGTATAGAAATGAGGTGAATGCGATGTTAGCTTATCGCACCATACGCCAAGCCGGAGAACATGAGATTGAAATCAAAAAATCCCGCTTCATTTGCCAGGCTAAAAGAGTCTTTAGCGAGGAAGAGGCCCAAGATTTCATCCAAGAAATTAATAAAAAACACTGGAAGGCCACCCACAATTGCGTTGCCTTCCAGATTGGCGAACATAATCAGATACAAAGAGCCTTAGACGATGGTGAGCCCAGCGGTACGGCTGGTGTGCCGATGCTCGAAGTCCTTAAGCAAATGGATCTAAAAAATATCATTGTCATCGTCACCCGTTATTTCGGCGGAACTAAGCTAGGGGCTGGCGGGCTAGTCCGTGCTTATAGCCATGCCGTCAGCGAAGCCCTACAAGCTATTGGCATTGTCGAACGGCAAGTCCAGCAAGAACTTGCGGTTCGAGTAGACTATCCACTGACAGGCCCCATGGAGCATTGGATTGAGAACAGCCCCTACCAATTATTAGATACGACCTATCTCGCCGATGTTTGTTACCACTTGGGTGTGGCAGAAGACCAAGTAACGGCCTGCCAAGAGGCCATTACCAATCTCAGTTCCGGCCAGGCTAGCTTTGAACTGGGGGACAAGGTTTATGTCGATGTTCCGGTTGAAGCTTAGAACCCGGGTGATTTTTTACGAAAGACTTCTTTTATTGATTGCTGTTGCGAAACAATTCATAGAAGGGCTATAATACACTTAGAGTATAGAAAGGCGGAGTACAGATGTTTGACTTCTTTAAACGAAATAAGCATAAGGAAAATCCGAAAGAAACAGTCCATAACGACCATGTGCAAGAACTCTATGCCATTTCCGACGGCGAGATGGTCAAATTAGAGGATGTCAGTGATCCGATGTTCCAAGAAAAAATGCTTGGCGATGGCTATGCACTCAAAGCCAGCCAAGGCAAAGTTTATGCCCCCATTAATGGGGAAATTAAGACCATATTCCCAACCGAGCACGGGATGGGAATCACAACCGAATCCGGCCTCGAATTTCTAATCCACCTGGGCTTCGATACGGTTGAGCTGGAAGGTAAGCCCTTTGAACACCATGTCCATGAAGGGCAAGTCATTGCACAAGGTGACCTCTTAACCGAGGTTGACTTAGAAGCCATCCGCCAAGCTGGCAAGGATGATACCTTCGTCGTCATCTGTACCAATATGCAAGATGTTGCCAACTTAACGATTACAAGCCAAGGCCAAGTCAAACATGATGAGGTGGTTGGGCAAATCAGTGCCGACTAATTCGACTGAACTTAGTAATCATTCCCAATAAAAATGACTCCTGAACCAGCTAGGCTGAACAGGAGTCATTTTTCTATGGGCGATTTGCTTTGTATTTAGCTGACATGGCTTGGGCAACGACCTGGGGAACCGCCGCCTCGATCTCTCCCCCAAAGCTTGCGACCTCTTTAATCATACTCGAGGAATAAGCACGGTAAGCCGCATCTGATAAGAGAATAACCGTCTCAATATCTGGTGCTTGTAGCTTATTAATCTCAGCCATATTCATTTCATACTCAAAGTCTGTATTATTCCGAATTCCCCTTAGAAGGGCCGTGGCTCCTAATTCGCGGGCCAAGTCAACCGTCAGTCCATTGGTAAACTGAACCACTTGGACATTGGCCAAGTCTGCCGTCACCTCTTCAACTAAGCTTGCTTTCTCTTCGGGACCGAAGAGGGCTTGCTTAGACGTATTGCTCGCAATAGCAACATAGACCTGGTCAAATAAGCGAGCCCCCCGTTGGATAATATCGAGATGCCCCCTCGTAATGGGGTCAAAGCTCCCTGCATATAAGGCTTTCTTGCTCATAAATCCTCCTTAACTCTCTGCAAAATAAGCCATCCAATCCTCTTGGAAATAAGGACTAGATTTGACTTCTTCCCAAGTTGGCATGCCTGTCTGCGCGCCAAGTTTTTGAACCGAGAGAGCGCTTGCCCCATTTGCGAAGGCTACCGCCTCTTTAAGGGGCAAGTCTTTGCTAAGCGCATAGGCAAAGGCACCAGTGAAGGTATCCCCTGCCCCTGTCGTATCCACAGCTTCAACAGAGTAAGCTGGCACATGCTGGATCGCCCGGTCAGTTTGCTCGGCATAGGTCACCCCATCCTTACCCAGGGTAACTAATAGACGCTCAGGATAACGCTGGATCGCCTCTTCAATCGAAGCATTAGGACACAGATTGCTCAACTCAAACTCATTAGGGGTCAGGTAGCTACATTTTTCCACGTAGCTTTCATCCAAAACAATGGCTGGTGCCGGGTCATAAATCACTTGCTTACCATGGGCCTGGGCGAGGTCAATCAAATACTGGATACTCTCGATTGGAATTTCATTTTGGATGACAAAAAAATCCTCAGCCAAGAGCGCTTCTTGGTGGCGTTTGAGATAAGGAACGCTTACCTCTTGGTTGGCACCTGGAATATAAATAATCGCATTGTCTGCCTGGTAGACCGTAATGTGAGCGGAACCCGAGCTCTGATTAGGGATAATTTCAACCGCCTGGCTATCAATTTTTTCTTTTTTTAGGTTAGCCAGGATTTCCGCCCCGAAGACATCGTCTCCAACACAGCCGAACATCGTGACCTGTCCACCTAGACGTGCTGCGGCAACAGCTTGGTTGGCTCCCTTCCCCCCAAAGAGCGTATGAAAACCACGCCCTGTTACAGTCTCACCACGGTCAGCTAAAATATCCGTCTCGACGACAAAGTCTGTTGATAAACTTCCAATTACTGCAATCATAACTGCTGGCCTCCTTAATATGCATTCTCTGTTCCTGTACCTGCTGCTCCATCTGCCGCTGGTGTTAAAGACGGCTCTGCAAGTCCCGAAGGCTCGGGCGAAGTGTTCGCACCCTGTTCACTTGGCCCCAACCCCTGGCTCGGATCTAAGAGCTCTTGGCTTTCATTTCCTTCTGAAGTATCGAAGGAGCCGCCCAAACGATTGGCGCGTTTCAGCTGGTTAGCTTGGAGTAACATCTGGTCTTTAGGCGTATAGAGGAGCGAAGGCTGCATCACACCCTCGTCATCCATATAAACCTCTTCAAAATAATTTATCCCCCGCTTCATGGAAGCCTTGTGGATCCGTTCTTTAAGATCAGCAATACTATAGTCGCTGGCAGAGGTTAAGAGGTCATCATCAGTAATCTGACCATCCCCGTCCTCATCAATTACTCTAAAGTAGCGATTCACCACCCCATAGCTAGGGGGATAGACGATAACTTTTTGACTAGGGCCTAAGCCTAGGTTTGCCCGCAACTTATTCGACATCTCACGGCGCTCTTCCTCAGGGACCAAGAGATAATAGCCAAAGTCTAAGTTTAAGTCTTGATGGTCTTCAAAGACCAAACGTTCAATAGAAGCTAGGGCTGGGAGGTAATTCTTCTGTAGGGCAACCATATCATTTAAGCTCAGGTCTGTCTTGAGATTGTTACCTAGGGCTGCCATAATCTCTCTGAAATTCGTAATCGTATCGAGCGTCAGTACCTTATCGATCACAGCCTTGACCAATTGTTGTTGACGCTTCTCCCGGCCAATATCACCTTCTGGATCAGCCTTACGCATCCGAACATAATGGATGGCTTCTTCACCAGATAAGTTTCGAGTCACCCCTTCTTCAAACTTAGCGCCATTCTGAGTAAAGGTCTGGTTGGGAGTAATCTCAATTCCTCCCATCCCATCGATAATATCAATAAAGCCCTTCATATTAACTTCAACATAATAATCAATCGGCACATCCAGGTAGCGCTGCAAGGAATTAATCGTGCCTTTGATGCCATGGTCCATATAAGCATGATTAAGTTTGTCGAAGTTATCCGTACGATCTATGGGCCCAAGAGCATCCCGCGGAACACTCAAGAGCTGGGAGCTTTTATTTTGGGGATCGATCGTGATGACCATCATAACATCTGAGCGACCATCCGGAACATCTTCATAGAAGAGGGCTCCATTATCGATACCTGCTAAGAGAATGGAGACTGGCTCCCCCTTACGCAAGGAGACACTCGCTTCCCGCATATTATCCCGAGCGACCCGCTGATAGATACTATTAGTAAACTGAGAGATGCTGCCGTAGAACTTATAGGCTCCAAAACCCGCTAAGCAGAGCAGAATAAGCAATAGGGCTAGCAGAAGTTGGCAGCCTGGCCGCTTCTTTTTTAAGCTTTTCGACCGCCGCCTTTCACGACGCGCTAAATACTTATCTTCATCCATGGGCTCGAATCTCCTTTAACTTAATTACTGTCACTAATATATAGATGAATTATACCATAGCTCAGCAAATACTAGCCAAATTTTAGCATTTCTTAAACTAGGAAAGAAAGCTATCTTATTGACCATTACTAGTTAAAAGCGATGGGTTAACAGTAGCAAGCAGGCTAGCTTTAGTTTTTGAGAAGTCTAAGAGTAAAAAAAGACCGGCACTTCTGCACCAGTCTTGCTTCATAATCGCAAACTTATTTGGGATAATTGTAATCGATCTTTAATTGATCAAGCCCTAAAGCCTCTTCACCAGGAGCCGGAGATTGCATGGTAAGAATCTTAGGACCATCAGGTGTAATCGCTAAAGTATGTTCATATTGGGCAGAGAGACTCCCATCAATAGTACGTGCTGTCCAGCCATTGTCGTCCATCTTTGACTTCCAGGCCCCAACATTGACCATGGGTTCCACCGTAAGGGTCATCCCATTCTTCAGACGTAGCCCCCGTCCAGCTGTGCCATAATGGGGAACGGCTGGTTCTTCATGCATGGTGGGTTGGATACCATGACCGACAAATTCACGCACCACAGAGAAACCTTCTGCTTCAACATATTCTTGGATAGCCGCCCCAATATCACCAATGCGGTTACCTGCGACACACTGCTCAATTCCAAGATACATGGCTTTCTTAGTCACATCGAGTAAGCGTTGGGTCTCAGGATCAATTTCTCCCACTGCAAAGGTGGTGCAAGAATCCGTAAAGAAGCCATCGATGGATAGGACCGTATCGACCGAGCAAATATCTCCCGCCTTCAAAACCCGGTTGCGGTCAGGGAAGCCGTGGCAAATTTCATCATTAGTTGATGTACAAGTTGCATAGGGATAGCCTTCGAAACCAACTTCTTCTGGAATTGCCCCTTCCTCACGAATGCGACGTTCCACATACTGGTCAATCTCTCCAGTTGTAATCCCAGGTTTGACAACATCTCTTAGCTCTTCAAAAATCATCGCAATGATTGACCCTGCCCGGTCCATTGCTTCAATTTCACGTGCGGATTTCAAAGTAATCATAAAAAATTTGACTTCCTTTCTTCATTCTACTACTGTTCCTAGTATACATGAAAATACAAGTTTTGACAGGACCCAACTTCAACATTTTTTGGATAACCTAAATTTATCTTCCATAGCTCCATAGTATCGAAAGCCATAAAAAACAATATCGTACTTATGGAAGCTGTTAGAATCAATACTTTCGCATAATTAAAGGATTTAAAAAACATAATAATTGACTTTTTTGCGATATTCACGCAAAATTAAATTGAACGGTATATATAATTCTTAAATAAAAAAAGGACAAAAAGGCAAAGGGTGATTCACTATGGGTAAAACACAGAAATTTGAGCAGGTAGCCTATTTGTATATTAAAGACCAAATCCTACGTGATAATTGGAAGACAGGCCACCACATTGTTGAAGCGGATATATCTGACCGCTTGAGTATGAGTAGGAGTCCGATTCGGGCAGCTCTTAGTGTGCTGGAAGAAGAAGGAATTGTTGAAACACGTCCTTATCGCGGTTATTTTGTTAAAGAAGCGCCAACTAACGAGAGCATCATCGCCTTAAGAGGTCGCTATGCCCTCATCCTCTGGTTCCGCTTATTGGACCGGATGGTGAAGAACCAAACAGATGGTTCTGTTATTAAGGACAAATGTGACCAGTTATTAAAAGGGCTCAAGCAAGCTTTCGATGACCATCATCGTGAAAACTTCTACAACGGTTTACTTGAAATCCTAAGAACCTTGACCTCATTAGGTGACCACGACTTCTTAGAAGAAGAATGCGTCGAAGCCTGCCGTGCTTTAATTGCTGCCGTCAATGAAAGTTTGGGCACCGAGGAGAATGATTTCTTCTCCACCCAAATTTGGATTCTCATGTATGTGGAAAACATCTCCTTCCTGATGACCCACAATCGCTTTGATGATACACGAGTGATTGCTGAGATGCTGGTCCGTTCTACCTTGAACTGGCTCCCCGAAGACATCCAAAATGATTTCGAAAGTCACAGTACCTATGCCCTACGTTAAATTTAATTAACTCCGGCCTGGCCGAATGTCTCACTCTTGTGACCATTCGGCCTCTCTTATTTATTCCTTTCCTTCCTTAACCATTGGAAGTCGCAGGCTGAGAGATAATTTGTTATACTTTAGAAGAGAAAGCTTTAATTGAGTAATGGAGGAAATTTTATGCCTAAAGCCTTAATTATTTATGCCAGCTTAACTGGTAACACCGAAGAAATTGCTGATGTCATGACCGCTGCCTTCGAAGACCTTGGTGTCGACTGTGAAATGGTCGAATGCACGGACGCTTATGGCGAGGACTTCCTAGATGCAGATATTTGTGTGGTTGCTACCTACACTTACGGGACAGATGGCGACCTGCCTGACGAAATTGTTGACCTTTACGACGACTTAGAAGAGGTGGACTTAACAGGCAAGGTCTATGCTGCTCTAGGTTCAGGTGACCTCTTCTATGAGAAATTCTGCCAGTCTGTCATTGATTTTGACGAGCGCTTAGCCGAAACAGGAGCAAAGCGCGGCGGCGAAAGCGTTAAGGTTGACTTGAACCCAGAAGAAGATGATATCCAAGCCATCGAAAAGCTTGCCGCTGAATGTCTTGAAACCTACCAATCTATGAACGCTTAAAAAAGGAGGCCCTTATGGAGAATTTTGATCAGCTACTCGACAAGTATGCCCAACTCCTCATCCAAAAAAGCATCCAAGTAGAAGCTGAAGAGAATGTGATGATCTATATTGATATCGACCAGGCCCCCCTAGCCCGCTTGCTCGCCAAGTATGCTTATGAAGCCGGAGCCAAGCGTGTCTACTTCACCTGGCAGGATGACTACCTAAAGAAGATGGACTACCAATACGTTGCGAGTGAGAATTTAACAACAATTGAAGAGTATACAATTGCTCGCGACAAAGATCTCATTGAAAATAAAAAAATTAGCCGCCTGTCTATCATCTCTAGCGATCCCAATTTACTAGATGACATCCCCGATGAGAAAGTCCACCGCGTCCAAAAAGCCAATAGTTTAGCCTTTGAAACACGGCGGGAAGCCACCATGAAGAATACCATCAAATGGGGCGTTGCGGCGGCTGCTTCCTATGGTTGGGCTCGCCACGTCTTTCCTGATTTAGCAGATGATCGCGAAGCTTGCGTGGATGCGCTCTGGCATGAAATCTTCAAAGCTTGTCGGGTCTACGAAGAGGATCCGGTAGCCGCTTGGGACCAGCACAAAGATAACCTTGAAAAACGGGCAGCCTATATGAATGACCAACAGTTTGACGGCCTTCATTATCTAACCCCTGGAACCGATCTTTACTTAGGTCTTCCAAAGAACCATATTTGGACGTCCGCTGAAAGCTTGAGCCAAGACGGCAAGACCTTCATCGCCAATATGCCAACGGAGGAAATCTTTACGGCCCCCGATACACGTCGGATGTCGGGCTATGTGCGTTCAACTAAACCCTTGTCCTATGCCAATACCACCATCAAAGGTATCGAAGTGCATTTCAAAGATGGACAAATTAGTCAAATTACAGCTGACCAAGGGCAAAAGATTCTCGAAGACCTCGTTCAAAATAATGATGGGGCTCGCGGCCTAGGAGAAGTTGCCCTAGTGCCCCACCGTTCACCAATTTCTTTGAGCAATCTCACCTTCTACAATACCCTCTTTGATGAGAATGCTTCCAACCACTTAGCCATCGGTGCGGCTTACCCCACGACCGTTCAGAATACGGAAGGTCTCTCCGATGAAGAGCTACAGGCGATTGGTTTAAACGTCTCGAATGTTCACGTCGACTTCATGATTGGATCTGACGCTATGGATATCTACGGGATCCGCTCAAATGGCGAAGAGGTTCCTATCTTTAAGCAAGGTGAATGGGCCTTCTCAGTGTAATGACCGCTAGCAAAAAGGATGGACAAAAATGACTAAAAAAGGGAAACGACAAAAACTATATTATCGCTTAAAAGATTTAGAAAATCTTAGCGAACGCGAGCGGAAACGCCTGGAAAATCTAACGGTTGACGAAGCGCTCGAACAATTAGATCATGGCTCACCCAAACTCAATTGGATCTACGTCATCCTTGCAGTGACAGCCATCTTCTTTATCGCCTGGCTCGTCATCGAAAGTAATCCCAGACAAGACGAAGTCCCCCCGAATACTATTGATGAAATGACCGAGGAAATTTCAACGATGCATGAAGAAATCTCTTCACTCGAACAACGTATCTCCACACTGGAAGGCAAGGCCCCCTAAGGAGAATATTTCACGATAAAAAGAAGCCAGGAAGCATATTTTCCTGGCTTTTTTCTTGTCTTAATTTAGATCATTATTTTAAATTTATTCTTTGTGATAAAGAGTTAACAGCAGCGGGAAGAAGGACAAGTTCCACCCGAGGGTTCCATAGTGGGCGGGATCACCCCCGCTTACGCAGGAAGAAGTATTTGCGTAATACTTCCCTTTTAAACTACTTTTAGTAGTATAATAAAAGAAAAAAGAGGTGATTTAGATGAGAATTGGTGCAAATATAAAAGATTTTAGAAAAAGCAGAAGAATGACCCAAGCTGATCTAGGCAAGGCTGTAAATGTCACACAACAAACGATTTGGAGCTGGGAAAGTGGCAGAAGCGAACCAAGTGTTAATGATCAGAAAAAGCTTGCCAACTTTTTTGGTGTATCTTTAGATACCCTGAATGGAGCTAATATTGAAGAAAAGGTTGATCTTAAAAGACTAATTAAAAATGCCAACATGACCTATGGCGGCAAGGAAATAAGCGACCACGACCTAAAAGTTCTTGGAGGCATAGTGGAATCGCTGCTTGGCGGTGATGAAGGTGGGAATAAATAGCTTAATATCTAGTTTAGTCACTAAATACAAATAACCCTTGTGAGATAGCAGAAAAAGAAGCCACACTTTTTCTTGGACAGATGATATCAGTGATGATTTTGTCGGAACTTGTATAAAGGTAAACAGCAAAAAAATTATTATTTTAAATAACGACTTGCGATACACAAGACGAAAATATTTTTGAATAGCTCATGAACTTTTCCATGCTTTATATTATATCATGAAGAAATTTTTATGCTTTATCATACAGACTTTAATGAACGCCCCAAAACAGAACGAGAAGAAGATGAATTTGTTACTAAACTTTTACTTGACGAATTTATAGCAGAGAGCAATGTGACAACTTACAAAGTGCTTAAACACAACTATATACCAGAGGAAACGAGGATCACCCCACGTATGGGGAAGAAGACGACTAGCACAGCATCCTGGCTGATGGTAAGTTTCCCCTCTTGCTTGCACAAAATTGCTTGATAACTCGACCCTTAATTTTTTTCCATCCACTCTTTGAACTCCTCTATACTATCAAAGCTTTCAACTTCTCCCCGTTCAACTTCTGCTAAAGCTTCTTGAATGCTGGTACGCTTAAGGTCAAAAGGAATCCCTTGGCACGCATTGACTTTCTTTAAGTACATAGTGATTGCGGTAGTCATATCAAGCCCTAGGTCCTTAAAGATTTCTTGACAACTCTTCTTTAAATCTTCATCAACTCGTACCATGATGCTCGCTTTCTTAGCCATTTCAATCAGCTCCTTTGTATATATCGTATACTATTATATATACGTTGTAAATACTTAAAAAGGGACCAACACTAAAGCTAGTCCCTCCTGATGAGATGGGCCTATATATAAGAGGCATAAAAATATTGCACTATATAAATAAGCAAAATAAAAGTATTGATATATTAAGTATGTTCACGCATAATATGAATATAACTTGATTTAATCAGCTTACGCATTCGCTTCCAGGTATCGCTTAATGGGGAGGAAGTGGATGTTATGACTAGTAAATATAAAAAGCCTATTAATCGTAAAGAATTGTTAGATTAATGACCGCCATCATTAAACTAGTAAAAACGTTAATAGACTTAATACCATAACATTTTAGGCTGCTAGCGCTTAGCTAGTGCCCTAGCCTTTAAGCTCATTTTAGCATGATAAGAAAGAAGTGACAAGAATGCCCCAAGAAAAGAAACGCCCAAGAGGTCGCCCCGCTACTGGTCGCAAGCGTGATAAGTCTTTAAAGCTAGGACTTACCGCACAAGAAAAGCAGCTGATACAAGACCAGGCCAAAAAGAACGGCTTGAGCATGACCGACTATTTAATGACGCTGGTTACTAATGATAAGTAAGTCCATCGATTAGATGGGCTTTTTTATTTATATCTTTCTTTAGTATTAGTTTGGCCCAGTATGTAATCTATACTTACATTATATAGCTTTGCTAATCTTGCCAGCATTTCATGCTTAGGCAAAGACTTACCATAATCCCAGCCCCGAACTGTTTCATAATTTGCACTAATTAAATTAGCTAGATCTTTTTGCGTGTAGCCTTTTTCTTCTCTTAAAGCTTTTAATCTTTCAGCTACAACTTTATCAGAAATAAAATCATTCATTTTTACACCTCTTTTCCATAGTATATAATATCCTAATCCTAAATCAGGATCATCCCCGCGTATGCGGGAAGAAGCCCACAGCGAAGAAGTGGCGCGCTACTTTGATGGGATCACCCCCGCTTACGCGGGAAGAAGATCACACAAGGATATGCCAAAGAAAACTTAGTAGGATCACTCCCGCTTGCGCGGGAAGAAGGCTTCTGGAGACTCGAAGTAAGAATGGACGTAGGGATCACCCCCGCGTATGCGGGAAGAAGCCACTGTGTCTATAAGCGGGTCAAAGTCTGTCAGGATCACCCCCGCGTATGCGGGAAGAAGGCAGATGATTTCTGTCATGGGCTCCTCCTTATAGGATCACCCCCGCGTATGCGGGAAGAAGTGGATTGTCCATACTGAAACAGGGCCAGAAATGGGATCACCCCCGCGTATGCGGGAAGAAGCCTTTTTCTTTCAGCCATTGTGCAAGCTTCCGGGGATCACCCCCGCGTATGCGGGAAGAAGCAACTGCTGTGGAGAAGGCTGAACAAAACTCAGGGATCACCCCCGCGTATGCGGGAAGAAGGCTCTTTTGTATAAAGAACCAACGAGAAACCAGGGATCACCCCCGCGTATGCGGGAAGAAGGGACGATAGCTATCCGCCGTCTTACTGACAAAGGGATCACCCCCGCGTATGCGGGAAGAAGCGTACTCTTGGTTCAGGTCTATTCCCCTAAGCAGGATCACCCCCGCGTATGCGGGAAGAAGCCTTTGACTCCAAATTTTGCTAGAAGAATTCTGGGATCACCCCCGCGTATGCGGGAAGAAGACTAAAGGATCCCTATATTACCGGGCTTTCTTTTTCAAGTAAGTCGGAAATTTATTCACTTTTGAAATTAGCTCTGCTATTAATTCGACATCCCCCAAAGCTCGATGGGGAACTTTTTTATCAATTCCATAACTCAGTAGGACTGTCTGTAATTGATAATTTTTTAAGAACATATTTTCTTTTTTTACAATAGTCCTTAAATCTAAGATAGGATTAGATAAATTTTCTTGACCCATCTTTTTCAGCTGCTTATTAATAAAGCTAATGTCAAAATTAATATTGTATCCAACGATAACCTGATTTTCAATAAATTGAAGAAGATCTATTAACACTTCATTCTCATCTATCCCCTCTTCATCTATTTTTCGCTGGCTAATCCCCGTTAGTTTTTGAATCTGCATGGGAACTGTCCGCTCAGCTATTAAATGATGAAAGACTTCTTTCTCTTGTCCCTTTATCTTCATAGCTGCTATTTCGATAATTTTATCTTTATTTGGCTCTAAGCCAGTTGTTTCGATATCCAAAATAATATAGCTCAATGGAGCAGAAGGGGTCGATTTTGAGAACTTCCTAGCCTTATGGAACTTACTAGCATTGCTGAAACCCTTCTGTTTTGGATATCCTGATTTTTCCTCCATTTGAGGCAAGAAGACAAGTGGAATCCCTTCCAGTTCGATCATCTGGCGTGATGTATTGTACGATTCAAAACGATAGCCAATTTCATTCTGAGCAGCATAGGAAATAGTAGCCTCACCATTGCCTACGTTCTCTTTTACCCTTTCCCATAATTTTTCGCGAATCCGTCGGTTAAAATTACCAACATAGACTCCCGTAGATATTTCCTGCATCCATTTACTCAAATCTCCCCTTAAGGATGCTGAAGTTTTAGAGAGTGTGATGACGGTAAAGGGCATCAATCTTCCTCCTCATCATAGCTTACCCCATAACTTACTAGGTCTTCTTTATCGTCCCAGAGTCCAAAATTTTCTGCAATTATTTCATCTTCGTTAGAGATGTCTAACAAAACTTGTATATCTTTTACGATTCGTTTCATTAATTTACCATCAACTAAACGGTCCCTTAATTTCAAGCGGGTCAGTCGACCAATATCGTCCTCAGGCGTATATTCACTCGCTATCTGAAAAGCCAAGGGAATGGTATATTCTGCTTTATACAAATCTGCAATATCATAGACGAAAGCCTTATCATGGCCTGTATGGACGAAACCTAAGCCTGGGGAAAGGCCTAGAGCTGCCGTAATACTATGGACTAAGCCATAAAGGGCAACATTAGCCGACGACAAAGCTTGGTTGACCACATCGCTGGCTAAGAAATCATCTGGATTGTACTGCCGCTTATCCCAAGGGACCTCATATTTATCAGCATAATAGCGATAGGTCCGACGCACCCTTGCCCCTTCACGGCCCCTTAGCTGCTGCATGGTTAACTTGGATACATCTTCATTTTCAAAACGCAGGGCATACATTTTACGAGCTACTGTCAGTCGTAAACGCCGATTGGATACATACTTAGCCTGGCGCTCAAGAAGGCGTGTCGAATGGGCCAAGGGGCGGCCCCCTGCATAAAAGCGTACTCCTCTTTCGCCGACCCAGGCTATAGAAGTTCCAGTGTCACCAATTAACTCAATCGCTCGGTGACTTACATCAGTACCAGGCCCCAGAAGAAGAACTCCAATCATAGCGCAGGGGATCCTAACAACACCACGTTTATCCCTTACTGTAATCGCGCTATCTATGCGGTTGATTTTGGCATGTTCAATATAAATAAAACTAACGCGATCGCCTATTCGTGGCAGCTCCTGGAGTTCCGTCTTTTTAGCCCCAAATTTTCTTTCCATCTCTAATCCCTCAATGGAATAACTGTCATCAAGCCAAAGCCGTAAGCTTTTTTCTTGCCGAAGCCCTGGGTTAGCGTTTTAATAAATTGGTCTTTGTCCGCCACTGTCAGCTGTCCCTCGTAGCTCACTTGGATTAAGCGCAAATTCCTTTGCCCTGATTTTTTAACTAAAGCGCGCTTGCTTTCCACAATTTTAAAATCATCTTCTTTTAATAAAAAGCCATTTTTTTCTGCTCGATCCAGTAGAAATTGACGCTGGTGCGCTTCGGTCACATGGGGCATCACACGTCCGCGCTCTCCCTTTTCCCCCGAGCTTTTAGAAATGACTGGGTTTAAAGTCACTCGAAAGCCTAAGCGCATGCCTGTTTCAATTTGGCTGAGAAAATGATCATAAGACTTGCTGGCAGCTGTCCCCGGCACCCCGTAGCGCTCTAATTGGTCTAGGTCTGGCTCCTCTTCACTCACAATCAACAAATAATCTTTGCCCTGCAAGCGGTCTAAACGCCAGAGTTTTCGGCTCCTCTCCCCTGCTTTAAACTCCTCAGGAAAGCTCGTCTCTACCCAGTTATGGTAAGCTCCTGCATGGGTCAGATCTTTAATTTTTTGACGGTTGTGACTATCGATCTGTACACGTGAAAGATACATTTTAACCTCCTAACTCAGCAAAAGCATCATGTTCGGTTTCATGAACAGGGCTGGGAAGCTCAATTTGAAATTTAACCTCCCGTCGGGTTTGAAAATGGCGGTTTTTTTGGTCAAAAGAGACCACCAAGTCTTTTCGCCACTGGTCGCGCTTGCTAATTTCTACTAGCCCTGCATCTGCGTAGGCTTCCAAAACACGGCTGTGCTGTCTTTGGTACCAAGGAGCTGCCTGCCAGCCTACACGCTGCAAGCTCTCCACAGCTCCCAGATCATTCTCAGCAACAATGAAGTCTAGGGGCAAGGGGAGGGACCGCCGCCCCATAAAGGGCTGAAAGTAGGGATTCTTTAGGGCTTGGATAATCTTTGCCATGAATGCGTCATCACTATGGGCTAGGGCGACTAGGAAGACCGCGTCCTCAAGATAATAGCGGTTGGTCACATAGGTTCGGTCGGGCTGACCGTTGGCTTTGTACTTGTGAGCCGTTTGATAGTCTCGCCTAAGTCCTCCTTCTTGATCAACCCGGACTGCGAAATCTAATTGGTTGAGGGCTTGGATGTCCTCTGTTTGGTCACGCCGATAACCTAGACTTGCCGCTACTAAACCGATAACCCCGCTCTTCGAGGGATATAAATCTGTATGGCGACTTTCGAAATGAGATTGTGTGCCCCAAGACTGTAAGGGACCGGCAAACTTCAAAACGATTGATTTCACCTTACTCACCTGCTTGATCTAATTGCTCTGCAAGCACCGGATCCATGGCTTCCTGGAGCTGGCTTAATGAATTGACTGTCTCTACACTAGCCAAGTCGCTTGCATCCCCATCAAGATTGAGGTAGAAGGTCGCAATAGCTGGATCTAATAATTTTTCCGCCTTATTCACTTCTGCCAGTAAGCGATCAACAGAAGGATTAACAAAACCATCCTCTGCTCTAACTGGAGACTCGAAAGCAGTCACTAGGCTAAGTGGTCGGTCAGAGCGAAGCGAAAGCAGAACCGCCTGAGGAATCGTTTGGTTGGCAAAAGTATTCACTTTCCCCGTAGGTAATGAATTTAGAAAGGCCTTGAGGAATAAGTTTAGGCTCCGTTGAAGCGTCTCTAAATCACCGCCTAACTGTTGGAGAAATTCATGAACAGCGACATCCGCATAGCGATATAAGGTTGATGAATTGAATTCAATGGTTCCTAACATGCCAGCTCCCGCATTATCTTCTTTACCATAATCATCAACCGCCGTATAGAAGTCAAATTCAGTCTGTACGGCATGGGTTGAAATAGCATGGGCAACCTGAGCGGAAGCATCTTCATTAAGGGAAGGATCATCCGCTACCATCCGTCCAAACAGTGCGATATCAATGGCCGGATTTTCTTTTAAGAGGGCCTTCAATTCTTTCTTGTCTGTGACACCGTCAAGGGCAGCTTGGGCTAATTTTTCTGCTTGAATATCACCGAGGAAGAAGAGCGCCTTGGCGCGTTGGTCCTTGGTCTTTACGCCTGCTGCATTGATGGTTTTATCAGCTAGTGCCATGGCCTCTTCGTCGCTCATATCAGCTGATAATTTTTGAATTTTATGGGCAAGGTAACGCACAATCTCTAAGCTTCTGACCCCTACATTATCGAGAGCACCGAATTCCTTAAAGTAATCCCGCATAGCTCTCTTCCAAGCTTGTGAACTCACCCGAGCTCGTTGGACGCCACCGTATCTTGCTGTTTTCGGACTCCCTGTATCATCCCGGTTGATATTGGATGGCGGCAGGGTCTGGATGGCATGGATATCTAAAAATAAAGGTGATTTAGTCATTGTCAGTCTCCTTTTCTTTGTCCGTTTCATTACTTTGATAACTATAATAGGCTTTAGCCCAGCTCAAACGCAAACTTTCGACGTAGGGACGATCATGTTTAAAATCATAACGGTCCCCTTTGACCTTATAAATATCGCGGCTCAAGCCTCCGAAGTTAATGGGAACTTCTGCTTTAGTTTTCGATTTAAGTAATTGTAGCATTTGCCGTAAGTGATACTTGAACTCTTCATAAGTCGTTGCTGTTATCATGGCATTAAAACGCCGGTCGGTTGCCACCTTATTTTCTTCATTTCTTCTTAAGTAAGCGAGCGAATGCCCAAAATTCTTGCGCCGATCGACTTCATCCGTCCATACTGCTTGATCCTTACCTTGTTGGTAGACCGCATAGAGTTGGAGGGTAAGCAGAATGGCTTCTTCTTGATCAGTTAAAATTGAGCTTTGCCCGAGATAGTCCTCCGGTATATTTTCAAAAATGAAGGGCCAAATTTCAATGCTTTGACTCATATCGCGTCCGATTGAATGCCTTAAGCTAGCTAATCTTGCCTTGGTTACGGGCTGGTCTAGGCTATGACTGAGCTGGTGTAAGAGCCGTTCAGTCACTTGCGATAGCTGAATTCTTTTTGTCATGTCATTCCTCCTTTAAAGCTTTCCATAAGAACCGAGAAAATTTATTGTGGACCGTTGCAATATTCATCACTTCTTTGTCTTGGACAATTCCCGTATAATCCCGTGGCCCCGCCTCGTTTATAATCTGACTGACTTGCTGGTTAATCAGGTCATAGAGGCAATCCTGCCAATCCTGAACCTTTTGATTCTTCGATTCATACATTTCTAAGGAGAGCAGCCAATCTCTGAAGGGCCGGTCAATCCTAAAGTAAACTTCTTCGATGTTTTGATTGATAAAGGCGTAATACTTAGGATCATCACGCTTGATATTTCGTATCTGGTTGATGTCTTTGAGGAAATACTGGAAGTGGACCTCAACCATCTTCTTGGTTTTATCCACCGTATCATTAATCCGTGGCATCCAGTTACTCTCCTTCACATCAATAAGGACAAACGAACGAATATCTAAGCGATCGCAAATCTCATCTACTGGTACCCAAGAAGTGGCATTGCCGTCGTCTTGCATGCTCACCGCGCGCAGGGTGATAACTTTGTCGCTAATCGTCTCATCTAATTTATTCAACCACTGGATAATCCCCGGCTGCCTCTGTTTTTCATCTTCAGCATCGGAATCTGGCAGAGCGAGTAAACCAAAGGACCGCCAAATCGCTTGACCTGGCCGGTGTTTACGCGGGGTAAAACGACCCTTATTTTCTCCCGAATCGTTATGACGCCAAAGAGTCATCGGTTCGAGGAATTGGTTTGTATGCCTCAGATCGGGCAGCTTCACCAGCTGACATTCGAAGGGCTGGCTGAGGTCCGTTTCCGGATCAATATAAACGGCCCTTGACCACAGGGTATAGAGTTCAGCCAAATTATCTGGAGCAAAGTCTGTAAAATAACCTTCTATATTTTCAGCGGGAGCAAATTCCCAAGCCGGCTTCTGTTGCTTACCCCAAAATTTATCATAAGGATGAACAGCTATACAGTTTAAAAGTAAGGTTTCTAGTAAATTATCGCCCTCTAGATAAATACCGCCGATATCAAATAACCAGCCCTTAGAGGCCTTATACTTATCCTGACCAAAGATTACCTTGTCGGATAAACCAATATAGCCCTGCAAGGTAATCAACCATCGAGCAACTTCGCTTTCACTCAGGATTTCTTTATTCTTCTTCGCCGCATACTTGGGAGAGAAGAGGGCCGGTTTATTTCCACTTTCTGAAATTAACCGATTAATATTCTTACCCGACACACTCGAGGCCTTTTTCTTACTGATCTTATCTTCAGAAATTTCATCCGCCGCCACTTGCATAAAGGGATAAGCCTCATCAAAAAGATAAAAGCGGTCGTACCAGTGGTCGAGATAGCTGAAAATATTTTTGGGAAGTTCTTTATTTTCCCACAATCTGTGCCAATCTTTTCTCAATTTTTTATATAATTTTTTTACATCATTACGATCTTCAGCATCCCAATCGTCCTGGTAGTGTGGTCTAAGATCACCCTCGAGATCAAAACGATCAAAAGCCGTCTGTAAGATAGACAGAAGAATTCTCAATACCGCAAAATTTTGCGTCTCTGTCTCCCCAGCTAAACGCTGGTAGAGATGGGCATTCTGGAAGACTTCTTTCAGTGAGACTTCCTGGTTTTGATCTTCTAGGTCTAGAACCTTGATCCAGGCTTCGTCAATCAAATTAAAGCGACTCATTCTTTTCCTCCTTTTCCATGCTTAAACCAAATTTTGGGCTATAAGTGAGATGATAACCATGCAGGCTAAAACTATTAGTATCGTCCAATAAGACGCCTAGCTGACCCTTTAACCAAGGGGAGTCTTGCCAAGACCTAAAGTGTTTGGCGGTATAAGCTTCCAAGATTCGAATAACTTCATCGATATTGTAACCCTTACTTAGGATGCCAGGTAACTTTATGGTCTCTTGGGCTAATCTTTTCGCTATGGTTGGATCTGCGACTTCTTCTGAAATATCGCGCTCATCACCTAATAAACCGTATCCTTCTGCTAATTGCTTCAACAAGATCACTTCAATGGTCTCATCACTGTCTCGGACTTGGGCATAGCCCCCCGCTTCCGTCTGATCTGGACTACCATTATTTAACCATCCGACCAGAGACTCTTCCTCATCATCCAATGAGAAATCTTCTACTGCTAATAAATATTCGCTAGCTTTACTTTTTTTAGCTTCTTTACGCTCTACTTCCTTTGTCTCAGCTTTCTCAAGAGCTGGTTTCAGATCATCCGCCAGGTCAGGTTCGGCGCTGCCATAGACTTTTTGCACCAAGGGGGAGATGTCTCCAGGTATATTTAATACTTTCGGTAGAAAAGCCTGGGTCCGGATCAATAGATTCTTTCCGTAGATACTCTTGGATCCCTTATCGAAGTCCAAGCTATCTGACAACCCCATAACATAGAAACGGGCTTCTTGGTGTTGGGATGGGCGGTGGATGGCATGGCGGTGGAGCCGGCCCATTCGTTGAATGAGTAAGTCCATGGGGGCTAAATCGCTGACCATGACATCGAAATCAATATCTAGGGATTGTTCAATCACCTGGGTACCAATAATAATCTTCTTAGCTGGCCGACCTGCTCCCTTACCAATGTCTTGGAGGAGCTGTCTTTCCTTCTTCTTGCGTTCCGTTGCAATGAAGGAAGCATGCAGGACATCGACCACGTCATCCCCATAGCGTGCCACACATTTTTGTGCCAAATCCTGGGCTTTTTTCACTGTATTGACCACAATGCCTACAACACCCTCACCCTTGAGCCAATTATCTAATTGGTCAAACAATTGGTCTTCTTCAAATGGTTGAATTTCCACGGGATGGTTTTCTTGCGGTTCAAAGTCTGCGAATTGCTGGACACGCTTGCTATCTGAATAAGTCACTAGGGGATAAGCATCTTCTAGCAAGCCGTCTTCTGGCCACTGAATCTTCTCGTTTGTATCCCCTCGCTCTTGAAGATAAGATTTCACCATCTTTTTACGACTAGAAGCAGGGAGGGTCGCCGATAGGATGATAACCGGAACCCCATAAGCTCCCATTAGGCTCAGCGCCTGGTTTAAGTAAACATTCATATAGGCATCGCAAGCATGGACCTCATCGATAATGACAACCTTCTTGCTAAAGCCTAGATGGCGCAGGGCCAGGTGTTTTTGCTTCAAGGCATTCAAGAGGAATTGGTCTACTGTTCCTACAACAAAGTCATCGAGGTTGGACGTCTTTCGTCCCTTAAACCACTGGTTGACTGTCACCGTGCCTAGTCCGCTCTCCCCATCAATATTAATATTCGAGGCAAGGCTCTCATAGTCTGGATTCAAGGCTGCCTTACCATGGACGAGTTGAAGCGATGTATCTTCCATATAATCATCACTCACTCGGGACAACCAATGGGAGACACGTGGAAAAATCCCATCAGATGTCGCTTGCGTAGGTAGGCCAAAGAATATCCCGCTCTGTCCCCGACGATTAGCCAGGACTTCTGCACCAACCAAGGCTGCCTCTGTCTTCCCTAGACCCATGGGTGCTTCTAAAATAAAGATTCCTGGATCTTCGACAGTCAATAACAATTCCGTAAACTTGCGTTGAAAATCTCTTGGCACAAACGCCTGGTCGCTCTCCGGATCTCCAAATCGGTCATTATAGATGGCATCAACAGAAGCAATTTCTTGGAAATGGATAGGACGGGTCTTGAACCAGTGGCTGAAGCCCGAACGAATCCGCTGGTCTTGGTCAATAGCTACAGGATCATTGAAGTCAATTAAAGGAAAATAATGTTCATTACTTGCGATCCAGTCTGCCATGATTAAGAGGCCTGAATAGATCACTTGACCATTCTTACTAATTTGGGGCAGGTCCTCTACCCGGTCAAAACCCGAAAAGTCTAACGCCCAATCTAAAAGCCGCTTCTGCTCAGCTTCCCATAATTTATAAACGGGATGATTAGGATTAGGAACTTGGTAGTAATTTTCGCTATAGCCCCGCTGAAGTTTTAACGTTTTTGGCTCTGATACAGGCTTTCCATGGTGGCCACCAACTATCGAGGCAATCCCTCGGTTAACTCCCATTTTTTCAAGAATCACCTGGCCAACGGTAGCATGGGGCGTGCGTCCAACATCCCTAAATAGAGTATCACCCAAGCCCTCAAAGCCTTCAAATTCTAACTGTTCAATCAATTGTCGGTCTAAATCGGCGGAGTTGCTGAAGCCTTTTTTGGCCTGGAAACTCCCACAAATCTTGCCTAGGTCGTGGCTTGCACCCAAAAACACAGCCACTTGCTTAGCAACTTGTTCATCCGGCTGGTTCAACGAATCGCTTAGGAGTTGACGCTGGCCGTCACTCAGCCAATGCTCCCAGAGTAAGCCCGAAACTTGGGCTGTATCCAAGGCATGTTGGCTGAGAGGCAGCCATAGATAGCGCCCGCCCTCTTCTTTCTTCTTAGCCCAGAAAACTGGGTTAACTGCGGTCTGAATAATTATCCTCTCCTCACATACAATAAGGCTAACCCCTGCTAACGCAGGAAGAAAAGATATTACCTAATCCATTTAAGGATCACACCTGCTGAAGCAGGCAGAAGTTAGCCCTATTATCTCATTTAAAATCCTTGAATTCAATTTTATAAATGGATACGAGATCTAGCAAATAATCAGCCGAGGGAAGACAACGTCCTCGCTCCCAATTGGCTATACTGCCAACCTGGACTCCAATTTTATTAGCTACCTCTTGTTGAGTTAAATTCAAATCTAAGCGGCTCTGTCTTAAAATTTCAGCTATTTTCATTTTACGAACCCTCTCTTTTACATAATCTATTTAATTCAATTTACTTTACAACAGTACTATAGCAATAAAAAAAATATTTTGCAACCCAAAGATATTGAGGCCTCACAGCTTCCTCCTTCCCTGCAAAGCTCATTAGGCCCAGAGAGCTCCAAGCAAGGAAGATTTAATCCCACCATTCCAATAAAAAAATGCTGAAGCCAGAAAACTTCAGCATTTTTCTTCATTTTTTACCATAAGCCCATAACATACTGGAGTCCCAGACTGACCAGGGTAATGGCAATCCAGCAGGCTGCCCCTAAGCCCAGGGCACTAGCCCCTGAACGCAGGAGTTTGACGAGATCCGTATTCAAACCAATCGCAGCCATGGCCCATACAATCAGGAACTTGCTGGCCCATTTGAAGGGAGCAAAGAGTCCTTCAGGTAGACCAAGAGCCAAGCAAATCGTTGTGAGTAAAGAAGCGAGGACAAAGTAAATAATAAATTGAGGTAGACTCGCCTTAATTTTTTGCCCCCAAGTTAGACCAGTTGGCGTCTCTTCCCCGTGGCGGCTGCGCCAGAAGCTCAATCCTAGCGTAATCGGAATAATAGCCAGGGTCCGGGTGAGTTTCACCGTAATCGCCTTATCGAGAGTCGCTGTCCCCAGATTAAAGAGACTGTCCCAGGTGGAAGCAGCGGCTGTCACAGAAGAGGTGTCATTGACCGCTGTCCCTGCGAAGATCCCGAAGGCTTCCCCGCTCGTCGTATCGAAGCCCAACCATTGTCCTAAACTTGGAAAAATTAGGGCGGCCAGGACATTAAAGAAGAAAATAACCGAAATTGCCTGGGCGACTTCCTCTTCTTCCGCTTCAATGACAGGGGCTGTTGCAGCAATCGCTGATCCTCCACAAATCGATGACCCAACCCCTACCAAGCTAGCTGTCTTCGTATCAATATTTAAATAACGGCTAAAAATAAAGGCTACCAAGAGGGCGATGGAAATGGTGGAGAGGATAATCGGTAAAGAAGTCACTCCCGTCTCAATAACGACAGAAAGATTGAGACCAAAACCGAGCAAGACCACAGCTGCTTGCAGTAAGACCTTACTCGAAAAGCGAATACCGGGTTGGAAGATCGCTCCTGCCTTCCAAAATAGCGCCAGTATCATCCCCATTAAAATAGCAAAAACAGGTCCGCCAATGATAGGAAAAGCCTGTCCCAAAAAGTGTGCAGGCAGGGCAATGGCTAAGGATAAGGCCAGGCCTGGCAACAAGTGACGATTAATTTTCATAAGATGCCTTCTTTCTAAATCATAAGATGGGGCAAAAGTCTCGCCTTTTTCACGACGGATGCCAAAAGTCAGCCCTGGCATCCACTAGGCGAATTCAGGCGATCATCTCACAATGCTCGGCCTTCATTCACCCTCGTGGTCCAGGGCTGGTCGACTTTTGTCTCACTTTATTTTCATTAAATCACAATGATCCATTAATTTCCAATCAATTTTATTTTCAAAAGGATCAGCGTTAGCTATCTTAACTATTAACAAAAAAGCCCACTTCTAAGAAGTAGGCTTAGCTAAGTTATGATTTGAGCTTGAGATAGAGGCTCTGAACCATAAAGATCAGGATAAACAGGGCCGCTATGGTGGCGCCAGGTGGGGTATCGAAGTAATAGGAGACCGTCAGCCCCCCTAGCATCCCAACCAGGGCTAAGCAGATGGCTAGGTAAATCACCTGGTTGAAGTGGCGGGCAATCCGCATAGCAATGGCTGCTGGCATGATAATAATCGCCGAAACCAGAAGAGACCCTGCGATGGGCATCATGATAGAGATCGCGATCCCTGTTACAACTGAAAAAAGAATAGAAATCAAACGTGTGGGTAGGCCTGCCGTATAGGCCGTATCCTCATCGAAGGAAAGCACATAGAGGATCCGTTGGTTGACCAGGTAAGCAAGCCCGACAAGGACCGTTAGACCGATCAATAGCCCGATTTGAAGCGGCGAAATGGCCACAATCGATCCGAAGAGATAGGACTCAATACTGGCTGCAGAGTCCACACGGGAAAGCAAGAGGAGGGCCAAGGCCATCCCCCCTGACATTAGCATAGCAATCGAGATATCTGAATAATTACTGTAAACCCGTCTGAGATATTCTAACAATAAGGCCGCCAAGATAACCAAGGCAATGGTTGTCAAGGTCGGCTCCAAGCCGAGGAGATAACCCAAGGCCACGCCCGCCAAAGAAATATGGGCCAAGGTATCGGCCATTAGCGACTGCTTACGCAGAATTAAGAATAGGCCAAGGATAGGCGTGAAGAGGGCCATCGCTAGGCAAGCGATGATGGCTCTTTGCATGAAGTCATACTGAAGCATCTCCATGGGGTCCCCTCCTCTCTGACTAAGTGGATTTGTTTATCGAAATAATCTTTTAGGGACAAGTCTTCATGGGTCACCATAAGGATTGCCTTGCCATGGTTACGGGTATTGTGGCGGAGCAAGTCATAGAAATTCTTGCGCGATTCAATATCCATCCCTGTCGTCGGTTCATCTAAGATAAAGAGGTCTGGATCCGTTGCGAAGACCCGGGCCAAACAGATCCGCTGCTTCTGTCCGCCCGACAAGTCCCCAATCCGTTCATTTCGTTGTTCCCACATCCCCACGGAGTCAAAGGCCCGTCGGATATGGTCTTCATCCTCCTGGTCTAAGCGCTTGAACCAGCGATTCTGCTGGTAGCGGCCCGACTGAACAAATTCATAGACCGTTGAAGGGAAGCCAGCATTGAAAGAAGAAATACTTTGGGGCACATAGCCGACTTGTAATTTTTCACCTTGGAAATTCTTCTGGGCAATCCGACACTGGCCTTTTTCTGGTTCGAGCAGACCGAGGATATTCTTGAGCAAGGTCGTCTTAGCGGCTCCGTTTTCCCCCGTTAGGATCACAAATTCGCCCGGATCTACGGTAAAACTAATATTATTTAAGACCGGCTCCTCATTGTATGAGAAGCGCAAGTCTTCCACTTCAATATAATGCATAGGACACTCCTTTACTTCAAGCCCGCTTCGAGATGGTCTAAATTCTGCCGCATCAAGTGGAGATAGCCTTCTCCATTAGCTTCGATACTGGCATCAGGAGACTCCATTGAGCTGAGACTGCTGGTCTTAATCCCTGTATCATGGGCAATGACATCAGCCAGCTTAGAAGATCCCCCCTGCTGGAAGAAGATCACTTCGATGCCTCTTTGGCGAATATAGTCTTCTAATTGGGCCAATTTGGCTGGAGATAGACTGGCGGTCGAATCCACACTGGTCAAGGCAATCTGTTCCAGATCATAGCGGGCAGCCAGGTAGTTAAAGGCGGCATGGTCCACGACAAAGTGCCGGTCCTTCTTATCCGCTAAGGCAGTCTTAAAGTCCTGGTCTAATTGCGCCAATTCCTTAATAAAGGCCTCGGCATTGGCTTGATAGTCCGCTTGATGGTCAGGGTCCTGACCAGCTAGGGCATCCGCAATTCCCTGAACTTCTTTTTGGGCCAGGACAGGATCCAACCAGGTGTGAGGGTCCTTGGCATGGACATGGAGGTCGCCTTCCGGGTGATCGTGACCATCGTCTCCTTCCCCATCATGGGCGTGGTCATGGCCCTCATGCTGGGCCCCATCAATGGTGGTTACCTGGCCAGCCATCAGGTCAAGTCCTCCTGCTGCCTCGTGGACAGCGACTTGGTCTTGTTTGAGGCTCTCCACCATAGTCGGTACCCAGGTCTCCATTTCATCACTATTATAGATAAAGAGATCAGAGGCTTCCAAATCCGCTAAATTTTTAGCGCTAGGTTCATAGTCATGAACCTCTTGCCCATTAGCAATCATCACTTGAACGTCTGCATGGTCTCCTGCCACCGCTTGGGTCAAGGCCTGGATGGGATAAAAACTGGTCATCACTTGCAGCTTATCCCCCGATTCAGCCTCTTTCTGGGAGCTTTGGCAAGCCGTCACAAGCAAGGCTAAGCCCAAAGCGAAAAGGTAAAGATATTTTTTCTTCATCGCTGACTCCTTTCATCAAGATTAAAGGTTAGTCGTAACTGTTACGATTTAATACCCTTTAAGATACCACACTTCCTCCCCTGTCGCAAGAAAAAAAGCTGAGTCCCCTCAACTTTTTTCTTCCTATAGGGCTCCTGTTAGAGGCCAGTCCCCTGCTGCAAGACAGGGACCACATAGACTTCTTTACAGAAACCGCGCAAGGCATTATAGACATGTTTGGCCCGGTTCAAAGACGGGGCAAAGCCAATAACTGTCGACCCCGTCCCGGTCATAGTCACCCCTTGGGCCCCAAATTTTTGCATCTTAGCCTTTAACTTAGCTAGGCTAGGATAATTCCAAAAGACCAAGTCTTCTAGCATATTGCCTGTTGCTTGGACTAAGTCCTGGTAGGAATGCTTATGGATAGCTTGGAGGACGGCCGGGGTATTGGCCTGGTCAGGCAGGTCAGACGGAGTCAGCTCGTGTAAGATCTTGTCGGTAGATACAGAGAGCGGTGGCTTAGCGAGAACCAACCATGAGGCAGGCAGGGCGGAGAGCGGCTGGAGCTGGTCGCCCTGTCCGCTAACGTGCTGGATACCACCTAATAAACAATAAGGAGCATCCGCATCAATCTTTAGGGCCAAGTCTAAGAGCTCTTCTCTAGAATAATCCAGGTCCCAGAGCTTATTCACAGCCCGTAAAACAGCCGCCGCATCCGAGCTCCCCCCGCCTAGGCCGGCAGAGACCGGGATTTGCTTCTCAATAATAATCTCTAAACCCCGCTTAACTTGACTGGCCTCCCTAATCAAACTTGCGGCGCGATAGGCATGGTTCCGCGCATCATTAGGAAGGAAGCTCCGGCTCGTACGCACTACAATCTCTTGGTCGGAACGCTCTTGGATTGTCAGGCGGTCTGAGAGGTCAACCGAAGCCATCACCATGTCATAATGCCAGCTCCCAGTCGCTTCATGGTAGATCAAGTCCTGGGATAGGTTTATCTTTGCTGCTGCTTTCTCTATAATCGACACACTGCCACCTCCCTTATTCGCAATGACTGATTACCTTGAATTTTAGCATGAGATCCCCTTGAAATAAAGTAAAGCCGCTTTGCCGTCGGGTCATTAGCCGCTAATATGAGAAAAAGGCCAGGACACCATGCCTAGCCTAGACTTCTCTAATTATTAAATTCAATTTCAACGCTTTCCGTTAAGACATCTGTGTAGCTGTAACAGACACGTTCGAATTGATTTTGATCCTGGTCAAGTTCAACAACAAAAACAGCTGGGAAGGTATCACTCAAAATCCCCTGGCGCACGGTAATCCGTTTACGTCCTGTCTGTTGGGTAACCTGGATACGGCGCCCAAGCTTTTCATCCAAAGCTGCTTTGATCGCTGCTAAGTTCCCTGACATTCTATCACTCCTCTAATGTTAACTATTATAACACATGAGTTGACTTTATGCAATACCACAAATGAGCGATTGAGTCAAGACTTGACTTTGTTTTCTTAGTCATTTTTTATTTAAGAACTTGCTTCTTTTCCTTGGCTTTGGATGCCTTGGCGGACAACTTCTGCAACCAATAGTTTCTCGGCATCGATAATGGGGTAAGCCTTCTTAGGGTCATGGCTATTCACATAAGAAACTTCTGTACAGCCCAGGATGATGGCTGAGGCCCCCTGGTCCATAAAGTCCGATAGAATTTCCTCGTACAGACTAAGGTCAGCGATGGCCTGGTTTTTGACCTGGTCATAAATCAGCCTCATAATCTTCTCCTGGAGGGCATCATCGGGAGCCAGGGCTTGGCAGCCTGCCCGCTCAATGGTCTCATGGTATAGACCACTCTGAGTCGTTCCCTTAGTCGCACAGATACCAATTTTTTCCCCGCGATGGGCTGCGAGAGCGTCTTCAACTAAGGTCAGCATGTTAATAATGGGTAGGTCAGTTGCTGCTTGCAGGTCATCGAAGAAGTAGTGGGCTGTATTGCAAGGAATCGCCAAGAAATCAGGGCCTAAACTTTCTATTTGTTTAATATCTTCAATCAGGGGTTCAACCGGACTTGCCTGGCTATGGTCTAAGATATAAGCCGTCCGATCGGGAACAGTTGCATGGTTAAAGAGGATATAGTTCAAATAAGCTTGGTCACTCTCAGGACGGTAAAGCTTATTCATTTCTTCTAAAAAGTTGGTGGTTGCAACGGTCCCCATCCCCCCTATAATCCCAAAGAAATGTTTCATAGTACCTCCCTCTACAGGGCCGGCTAGAGCTGGCCTGTTTCTTTAAATTTGCGGTAGTAATTAAGTTCTGATGCTTTCACATAGAGCTTGCGGCGCCAGTGATTGTCATAAGGATAGGCTAAGGGATTGAAGACTTGGTGGGCTTGATAGAGCCCCTTCACCTGGTCCGCATAAGGCGTTCCAACTAGGCGACGCTTCACCAAACCCCGGGGTAAGACCGTAAAGAGGGCGGGTTTGGCTTCAAAGCTGTTGGGCACTTGCCGTTGGAAGAGATAGTCTTCAATGTAATAGTAGATAGGATTCTGTCCCCCTGCCGTGACATAATAATTGGATAGGCCTAAACGCGGATTTAATTCAAAGAAGACAAAAGTTTCCCGGTCTCGGTCATAGATTAAGTCAAAATTGGCATAGCCCGTAAAATCATAGGCGGTCATCAGGGCTTCCACATGGCGGTAAACATCCTCATGGCCGTTCTCGCTCAAGATGGCCAAGTGGTTACCGGCGGCACTCGCCGACCGGTCTTCCACCATCACGCGCCCAAAGGCTGTCAGTTTAATCTTCTTATCATGGGGCGACCGATAGGCTGTCACAACTGCCTGGTCCGTATCCGCTCCTTCAATGAAGTCCTGGACAATAATAGGGTCTGGATACCCGCCTTGACGCATGAGCTGGATGGCTGTCTGAGCTTCCTCTGGATTGTCACAGAAGTAAATCTTACGCTTGCCCTCAAAGTGAAGGACTTGGTAGCTTGGGGTAATAGCTGGCTTAACGACCAGCTTGCCCTTAGCTTCAGCTGGAAGCTGGTCATCTGTCACTTGCCAGGTATGGGGATAAGGAACACCAACAGCTTCGCACTTAGCATAGAATTTAGCCTTGTCCGTTGCCTCTTCTAAGGTCGCTAAGTCCACATAAGGAACGGTCCAACCCGCTTCTTCAAAGACATCGCGGTGGGTAATCAAGTGCTCCGTGAAGGTGTCCTCAGAAGCTAAGACAATTTTAGCCGCTTCTGGATAATCCCGGTCCACCCGGTCTCTAATTTCAATAAAATGTTCACGCAAGTTATCTGTTAAGTCAGGATAGATATGCTTGTTAACAATCTTCGAATGGGCAACTGGGCCGGCATCCATGGTGACATTTAAGTCCGTTTTTATGCCGTATTGCTCATGGAAGGCCCGAGCAATGCTGTAGGCTCCCTTGTTACCCAGGAACAAAATAGGAACAAATGCTGGTAAATTTGACATCATTAGGCTCCTTTTTAAGCAATATCCGATACTTCAGGGGCTAGGGTCTTGCAAGCACCCTGGTCTTTGATGAAGTAGATGGTATACCATAAGAGGAAGACATAGACCGCATAGATTTGGTGACCGAGGTCAGCCTTCTCTTGGCGGTGGTCCTCGAGCAATTGAAGGATCGCTTCTTGGTCGAAGAATTCAGCAGCCAAATCGCTCTCAAACATCGCCTTAATATTGGAGTAGAAAGGCTCTTCCCGTAACCAGTGACGGATAGGGGTAGGGAAGCCTAATTTCTTCCGTTTGGCCCACTCTTCAGGCAAGACATCTTCAGCTGCCTTACGCAGAGCGACCTTGGTTTGCTTGGCCGTTGTCCGGTATTCATCTGGAATGCCCTTAGCCATCTCCATTACTTCCTTGTCCAAGAAAGGTACGCGAAGTTCAAGAGAATGGGCCATACTCATCTTATCTGCCTTGAGTAAGATATCGCCTGGCATCCAGACATTCAAGTCCAAATACTGCATCTTTTGCAGGTCACTTTGGCCAGCCACTTGGGCATAGTAAGGTGCACAGATATCTGTTGATGTTTGTTTGGACCGGTATTTTTCTTTAAGGATGGCATTGGCTTGGGCATCGGGGAAGACCAGAGCCTGGCCAATAAATTTCTCTTCCACAGGGGTTACTGACCGTTCCGCTAATTGTTTAAGGCGGGAAGGTTTTTGCCCAGAAGGTAAGAGGCGGTTGATAAAGCGACGCATCCCCAGGGGCAGCTTGTTATAATAGTCAGTTTCAATATGAGAGGGTTGGTACCACTCATAGCCACCGAAGAGTTCATCGGCTCCCTCGCCAGATAGGACCACTTTAACATTCTCTGCAGCTAATTGGTTGAGGAAGTAGAGGGGGACAATCGAATAGTTGGCATCCGGTTCATCCAAGTAGTAGACAATATCTTCTAAGTGATCAAAAGCTTCTTGGCCTGAAATATAGCGGCTCTTATTCTCAATCCCCAATTGTTCCGACAATTTTTGGGCGTGGACGGTCTCGTTGAACATGTCTTCATATTCTTTGAAACCTACTGAGAAGGACTGTTGAGGGTCAAGCAAGGCAGTGACTAAGCTTGAGTCAACCCCACCCGATAAAAAGGAGCCAACTTTCACATCAGACATGGCATGGAGTTCCACGGATTCATTCACAGAATCCTTGATCTTCTCAACATAATAGTCAATGTCTTCTTGGGCAGGCTCGCTGGTTTCATCGTGGAAGGCCTTGTCCCAATATTTTACTGTCTTCATTTTGCCATTTTGGTAGAGCATGTAGTGGGCAGGTTCTAACTTGTAGACCCCTTTGAAGAAGGTTTCATCTAAAGGATTATATTGGAAGGTCAAGAAAGGACGGATAGCCTCTTTATTTAGGGCCTTGATGAAATTCGGATGGTCGAGGAAACTCTTGATCTCAGAACCGAAGAGCAAGCTGCCATCTGTCGTATAGTCCGTATAGTAGAGGGGCTTAATCCCGAATCCATCACGCGCTAAGAGAGCACGCTTGTCTTGGGTATCCCAGATGCAGAAGGCGAACATCCCGCGTAACTTAGATACAATATCTTCACCATATTCTTCGAAGCCGCGGATAATCACTTCACTATCGGTTTCTGATATGAAGTCATAGCCCTTGGCCTTGAGGTCCTTGCGCAAGGTCTTGTAGTTATAAATTTCACCATTGAAGACCATCACATAACGGCCATCTTTACTATAGAAAGGTTGGTTGCCACAGTCGCTCAAGTCAATAATGGACAAGCGGCGGAAGCCTAGGGAGATGTCCTCATCCGTATAGACCCCTGCACTATCTGGCCCACGGTGGACAATTCGTTCCATCATGGCATCTAGTATTTCTTTGTCATTTTCAAGTTTACGGTCGGCACCATAGATATATCCGACAAAACCACACATAATTATTACCTCATTTTTTTATTTTTTCGCATTTCTCTATCTTCTGTCTATCTATTATAACCAATGCTCGGGCCTTTAAGTCTAAAAGATTTGTAAAAATTAAGAACAGCCAACTTGGACCAAGGCATCACTCAAGCGAGCGAACTCTTCAATCGTCAGCGTTTCAGCCCGGCGTTTGGGATCAATCCCCGCCTGGTCCAAAGCTTCCTCGACCCGGCTCAGAACTTGGGGATCCTTGCCAAAGAATTGGCGAAGATTATTCCACAAGGTCTTGCGCCGCTGCTTGAAGCTTGCTCTAACTAAACGGAAGAAGAAGTCTTCATCCTGGACAGAGAGCTTGGCTTCGGGACGCCGCTTCAGGTAGAGGATCGCTGAATCGACATTAGGCCGGGGCTTAAAGACGGTCCGCGGTACGGTGAAGGCGATCTCGGCCTCACAGTAGTAGTCGATTGCAATGGTTAAAGAGCCGTAAGCCTTAGAATTCGGTGAAGCAGTCAAACGTTCGGCAACTTCTTTTTGCATCATCAGAACAAAGCCATCGAAGCGCAAACCCGACTCTAAGAGCTTAAAGATAATCGGCGTCGTAATATAGTAAGGCAAGTTGGCGACTACCAACAAGCGTTCATCTGCTGAGAAGTATTGACTGACCGTGGCTTTAATATCCACTTCTAGGATATCAGCATGGCGGATATGGATATTATCATAATCCGCTAGCTCATTAGCCAAAACTGGCAAGAGGCGTTGGTCCAATTCAAAGGCTAGCACTTCCTTAGCTTCCTGGGCCAAGACCTCTGTTAAAGCGCCAATTCCAGGGCCAATCTCAATCACATTCGTCTCCTGGTCGATTTCTCCTGTGGCCACCATATCGGCTAGGACTTGTGGCTCCATCAGGAAGTTTTGTCCCAAGCTCTTCTTGGCTTCAAGCTGGTAGCGCTTGAGAATCTCATTGGTACGTGAAGGGGTTGCGATTAATTTCTTTTTCATAGGTCCTCCTCAGCTTGGTCCGCTTCATAGTGGGCCATGACTTCTGCGACACGTTCAAGGGGAATCTGAAACATCTGCAGGCGTTTGGACAACTGCTTGCCATTACTGTGACCGATATAGAGTTTCTCGGCCAAATAATCCCGGCGCTGCTGGGCATCCTTGCCCCCTAGAAGGCCCAGGTCAAGAAGGGCTGCGCGGTCAATGGCTGCGACTCGGTCGGCTGGATCCACCACCGTATAAACCCGGTCTAAGGCCTGGCGGATGGCCTGGTCTGAAGCATGTTCCACGCCCAGACTTGCCCGCGTAGAGGAAGAACGAGCCTCCTCTCTCGAGATGAAAGCATGCTGGACCCCTGGCACCGCCGAGGCGATGCTTTGACGAATCTTAGTTCCCGAAATATCCGGATCTGTAAAAACAATGACCCCGTTCAAAGCTTGGGCCTGGCGGATCTGGTCAAGGATACGGGCATTCAGGGCCGATCCTCCTGTTTCAATCGTATAAACATCAAAAATTTCTTGGAGGCGACGGCTGTCATCACGCCCCTCCACGACAATAACTTCTTTAATTTTCTTCTTAGCCATGAGCTTAGCCTTTTTTCTGGAAGCTTTGCCCGTTATAGGTCACATTAAAGAAGCGGCAGGCATTGTCGAAAGTCAATTGGGCAAAGGCTTCATAAGACATGTCCCGTTCATCCGCTAGCCGGTTGCAGACATAACGAATGAGATGGCTTCCATTCTTTTGCCCGCGCTTAGGCTCTGGCGTCAGATAGGGTGAATCCGTTTCAATCAAGAGCCGGTCTTCAGGGCATAAGCGAGCCGCTTCGCGAACCTCTTTTGACTTTTTGAAGGTGGACACCCCGCTGAAAGAAAGATACATGCCCAGGTCAAGATAGGCCTTGGCCAAGTCTGGCCCATCGCCAAAATTATGAATAACGCCACCAATTTCCCCAATCTTTTCTTCCTTAAGAATGTGATAAGTAGCCTCTTGAGCATCACGCGAGTGGATGACGACTGGCAGCTGGTATTCTCGTGCCAAGGCTATTTGTTGGCGGAGGACACCTTCTTGAACTTCTCGAGGACTCTTATCCCAATGAAAGTCTAAGCCGATCTCTCCCAGTCCCACAGCCTTAGGATGAGTCAATTGCTGGCGCAAGATGGCTTCCTCTTCCGGTCCAAAATCAATGGCATCCACGGGGTGCCAGCCAAAGACTGCCAATAAGTCGTCATTTTGGGCCAACATCTCATTGGCCTGGTCAATACTTGCCCGGTCCGAGCCAATCAAGGTCATTCCCTTTACGCCTGCTGCTCTGGCCTTGGCCAGGGCCTGGTCACGGTCCTCATCAAATTCACTCGAATTAAGATGGGTGTGCGAATCAAATAGCATCTTTTTTCCTTCTTTCTCTAAAGCTTTCAAAACAAGTCGCTTCCAGCCTCAAGTAATAAATAAAGGTTGGAGACCAAAGTCCAACCTTTATTTCTTTTGCAATCATTACTAGCCCGGAGACTAGCCTTTAAGGATTAGCCAATTAAACTTCCGTTTGCTACATGGTCAGGCGCAAATACTAGGGATAAGTCGCCGTCATGTTCCGCTGAAAGAATCATACCTTGTGAAATTTCACCGCGCATCTTGCGGGGCTTCAAGTTAGCCACAATAATGACCTTCTTGCCCACTAAGGCTTGGGGATCAGGATAGAATTCCCGGATACCCGATAAGATTTGACGGTGGCCTTCATCACCGGCGTCCAAGCGGAATTTCAGCAATTTATCCGCCCCTTCAACAAAGTCACAAGCCACCACTTCAGCTACCTTTAATTCCACCCGGTCAAATTGGTCAAACTTAATGGCCTTATCCTTGGCTGAATTCAAGGTTACGCTTTCAGGGTCCCATGCCTCGTCTTGGTCTGGACTTGAGCTAGTCATTTGCGATTGGATATAGGCCACCTCTTCGTCCTTATCTAAACGTGGGAAGATGGGTTCACCCTTAGCGACAACATGGGCACTTTCTGGATAGCCCCCAATGCTAAGCGCATCGTATTGGTGGTTTTCCCCAGCAATCCCTAACTGGTCAAAGATTTTAACCGGGGTCTGAGTCATCACGGGTTGGATAAGGATAGCAATCATCCGCAGGGTATCCACCAAGTGATACATCACAGATTGGAGCTCATCTGCCTTATCCTCCTCTTTAGCTAGGAGCCATGGCATGGTTTCATCAATATATTTATTGGTCCGGGAGATGATTTCCCAGACATTATCCAAGGCCACACTAAATTTCAGGTGGTCCATATTGTCATGGTAGCTCGCAATCCCTTTCTCGATTGTTTCCTCAAGGGCCGCATCATAAGCGGTGACGTGTCCAGGATAAGCTCCTACTTGGCCATCGAGGTACTTGTTCACCATGGAAATGGTTCGATTTAAGAGGTTGCCCAAGTCATTGGCTAAATCATAGTTAATCCGGTTAACGAAATTAGCCGGGGTAAAGACGCCATCTGAACCAAAATGCACTTCGCGCATGAGATAGTAACGTAGGGCGTCTAGTCCATAACGGTCAACAAGCATATCTGGGTAAACCACATTCCCCTTAGATTTAGACATCTTCCCATCTTGCATGAGCAACCAACCGTGGCCAAAGACTTTCTTAGGCAAAGGCAGGTCCAAGGCCATCAGCATGATAGGCCAGTAAATCGTATGGAAACGGACAATTTCCTTACCTACAATATGGATATCAGCTGGCCAGTATTTTTGGAAGTTGGCGTCATCGTCCGTACCATAGCCTAAAGCTGTAATATAGTTGGCTAAGGCATCGATCCAAACATAAACCACGTGTTTAGGATTGGAAGGCACTTCAATCCCCCAGTCAAAGGAGGTCCGGGTGACAGCTAGGTCTTCTAAACCCGGTTTGATGAAGTTATTAATCATTTCATTCTTCCGTGATTCGGGTTGGATGAAGTCTGGATGGTCTTCATAATACTGGAGCAAACGGTCTGCGTACTTGCTCATCTTGAAGAAGTAGGATTCTTCCTTAACCAACTCCACTTCATGGCCTGAAGGGGCCTTACCGCCGATTACCTTACCGTCATCATCACGGTAGACTTCAGCCAGCTGGGTTTCAGTGAAGTATTCTTCATCAGAAACGGAATACCAACCTTCATATTCCCCTAGGTAGATATCCCCTTGTTCTAGCAATTGCTCGAAGATTTTTTGGATAGCTTTTTCATGATAGTCATCGGTTGTGCGGATAAACTTGTCATTGGAGATATCCAGGCGCTTCCATAAGTCTTGCATGCCTTGGGCCATCCGGTCCACATAAGCTTGGGGGCTAATTCCTTCTTCTTCCGCCTTTTGTTGGATCTTTAAACCGTGTTCGTCAGACCCTGTCAGGAAGAAGACATCAAAGCCCATCAAGCGCTTATAGCGTGCGAGTGTATCTGCGACGATGGTTGAATAGGAATTGCCGATATGTAATTTCCCACTCGGATAATAGATGGGAGTTGTTAAGTAAAATGTTTTCTTTTCTTCAGCCACGAATGAGTGCCTCCTAATTTAATTGTTTTTCCTTAATAGTATAGCATAGATAAGCCCTGACTTTAAAGTCAGGGACCGGATAAATGATCACCCCTGTTCGGCCAAAGCAAGCACAAAAAGGCCAGAACGAATGTCCTAGCCTCTTTGCCGTAAGTCTAATTAAAGATTAATAACGAAGGAAGGTCGAAAATGATCCACATGGCCGTAGCTAACCCACTGGCCAGGCTGAGGCGCGTGAATATAAGCCCCATCTCCTAGGGCAATCGCTACATGGTAAGCACCGCCCTCCCCTTCCCAAAAATAAAGCCCACCAGGCCTTGCTTGGTCGATCGCTTCATGAGGGCCAAGTAATTCCTGAGCATAGGTGGTCCGGCCAATCTGAATGCCATTCTCCAAGTAGACCTGCTGGACCAAACCCGAACAATCAAAACCAGCTGCTGTCGAGCCACCCCAGACATAGGGCACCCCTAAGTAGGCCTCAGCCGAAGCAATAATCGCTGCCCCTAAATCAGAAGCTTCTGGATCTCGGGCCGAGTCATCCTCCCAGTTGACCTGACCCAGTAACCGACAACAGGGCTGGGGACAAGACCAAAGCTCCTGGTCCCTTGATTCTGAAGGGGCTTGGATAGCAAAGACCGTCTCCTCGCGACAAGCAAATAGAGTAAGTGAAACAAAGGCAACAGTAAATATTTTCTTCATCGGTGAAATCCTCAATTCTTAAGTATTCCACCCTGAACCACTTCCACTCTAGCATGCTGGCGTTAAGAAGCTGTAAATAATCCTTTGCATTTATATTAAAAAAGAAGCTAGGACAAAAGTCCCAGCCTCTATATAGAATACGAACTATTCTTTAAAAACGTGCTCCAAAAGTCAGCCCTGACATCCACTTCACGAATTATGGAAGATCCTTTGACAAGGTTCTTCCATAATTCGCGGACAGTTGCTATAGCTGTTCGAAGCGAAGCGAGTTACAGATATAGTATGCGTTAGCAGATTCAGGGCTAACCGACTTTTGTCACACTCTCCTAGTATTTCACTGAAGAGAATCAGTAAAGCTTTTAGCCCGCAAGGGTAATCAGGAAGTATTTCTTCTTCCCACGGCGGACAACGATATAGCGCCCTTCAATCGCATCTGCTTCAGAAATTTCATAATCAAGGTCTTGGATGCGTTCCCCATTAATATAAATCGCGCCATTTTGAATATCTTCACGCGACTGGCGGCGGGAACTTTCGACTTCTGAATCGACTAGCCACACAGCTAAATTGGCTGCTTGCTTAGGCATGGTTTTACCGGGCATCTTGCCGAAACCTTGCTCAATCTGTTGGGCAGTCAATTGTTTGATATCTCCCTTAAACAGGGCATCTGTAATCGCCAAGGCATCCTTTAGGCCTTCCTCCCCATGGACGAAGCGGGTCATTTCTTCTGCTAGGGCCTTCTGGGCTTCACGTTTTTCCGGTTCATTGGCAACTTTTTCGGCATAGTTTGCAATCTCTTCTTGGTCTAAGAAGGTGAAGTACTTGAGATATTTCACCACATCAGCATCTTGTTGGTTGACCCAGAATTGATAGAATTCATAAGGTGATGTCTTCTCAGGGTCTAACCATACTGCCCCGCCAGCGGTCTTACCGAATTTAGTTCCATCGGCCTTGAGCATCAGAGGAATGGTTAAACCGAAAGCTTGGGCTTCTGGCCCTTCAACCTTGCGGATATAATCCAAACCTGAAGTAATATTCCCCCACTGGTCGGCACCCCCAATTTGGAGACGGACATCCTCTTCTTGGTAGAGGTGGAGGAAGTCCATGGATTGGAGAATTTGGTAAGCGAATTCGGTAAAGGAAATCCCGACTTCTAAGCGCGAGGCCACAATGTCCTTAGCCAGCATGGTGTTGACATTGAAGCGTTTGCCGGCTGTCCGTAAGAATTCCAAGAGGCTAATATCCTTGGTCCAATCGTAGTTGTTCACCATACGGAAGTCCGCCTCTGGATCCTTGAGGAAGAGTTTCTTCATCTGTTCACTCAGTTTTCGAGCGTTATCATTCACTTTGTCCAAGGATTGGAGTTGGCGTTCTTCAGACTTGCCTGAAGGGTCGCCAATCGTCCCAGTTGCTCCCCCAATCAAGATGACTGGACGGTGGCCCGCCAATTGGAAGCGTTTCAACATAATGAAAGGAATCAAGTGCCCAATGTGGAGCGAATCGCCCGTTGGATCGACCCCACAGTAGAGACTAATCTTGTGGTTCTCAACATAGTCTCTCAAGCCCTCTGGATCCGTCTGCTGGTTAATGGCTCCCCGCCATTCTAATTCATCAATAATATTCATGATAAACCTCCTTAAAGTTTTAATATGCAGGCAAAATATTTCGATTCCTAGCACACGCTAAACAAGAAAAAAGTCCCTAAGCCTCACTCCTTGTGAAGCCTAGGGACGACCTTGCCGTGTTACCACCCAGTTTGCTAGCGAACTAGCCACTCGACATGCATTAAAGGGCATGAACCTAATATCTTAGACTGAGGAACCGTAATTCACACTTGACGACGGACTAGTTTCCACCAACCACTAGCTCTCTTCTCTCGCATCTGCCAAGGCTACTGCAATTCGATATTTATCTATGTGGGCCTAGTATAAGCGACCCACTAAGAAAAGTCAAACCAAATAAAAATATTTTCCAATCAGCTGCAAAAGTCTTTGTCAAAAATCGAGCCCTGTAGTAAGCTTGAAGAGAAAAGGAGGATTCCATGGACCTATCACATCTTGCACAAAATTATCCAGCCTCAACCATCCGAAAGCTCGCCCGCTATGCCCAACAATTCTCGGATGTTGAATACTTCACCATGGGCGAACCTGACTTCGCCTCGCCCCAAATCGTGAAAGACCGGGCCAAAGAACAAATCGATGCCGACCGCACCTACTATGGCCCCAATATGGGGGAACCCGGTCTCCAAGAAGCCATTGTTAACTACTATAACGCCCACTATCAGAGCAGCTACCAAGCCAAGCAAGCTGTCGTCTCATTCGGAGCAACAGAGGCATGCTTGCTGACGATCATGGCTACTCTCAACCCTGGAGACGAAGCCATCATCTTCACCCCCCACTATCCCAATTATCTGGGCCAAGTCGAAGCCATGCGGGCTAAGGTCGTTCTCGTTCCCCTAAAGGCCAGTCACAACTTCCAACCCCAGCTAACAGACCTGGAAGCAGCCATCACTGACCGCACTAAGCTCATCATCGTAAACACGCCCAACAATCCCCTAGGTAGCGTGATTGAAGCCGATACCGTCAGGGGCATTAGTCAGCTTGCTCATGACCATGACCTTTTCATCCTAGCTGATGAAGTTTACCATAGTCTGACTTACCCCCAGTCTGCCCATGCGAGCTTCGCCCAGCCTGACTTAGCCAACGCTGATCAGACCATCGTCGTCGACAGCTTCTCTAAGTCTTTCGCCATGACGGGTTACCGCTGTGGTTTCGCCCTCTGCCCCAATCCAGAAATGGCCCAGGTCATGGCAGAGTTCAAGGAAGGTATTGGCTTTGCCATCCCCCAATTTATCCAAGATGCCTGCCAGCTCGCCTTAGAAGAAGGCCAAGCAGCAACAGAAGCCATGCGCCAAGCCTACGACCAGCGCCGGCAATTCCTAATCCCACAGCTCAATCAGATTAAGGGTATCCGCTGTGCAGATACCCAGGGAGCCTTCTACGCCTTCGCCGATATTTCTGACTTCCCCTTCAGCTCTTGGGAATTTGTCACCCGGCTAATCGCAGAAGAGAAATTAGCTGTTATTCCGGGTTCTAGCTTCGGCGCTGCTGGGGAGGGTTTCATCCGCATCTCCTTTGCTGCCAGCCAGACGAAGTTAGAGAAATTAGTCACAGGGCTGCAGAACTTTTCCCAAAGGTATATGGGTTAGATTTACTAACATAGTTTTAAAGTATCATCGTCATTTTAGATTAAAATGACGATTTTTTTGTGAGAAATTTAGCCATTCCATTAAAAAAGCTTAGTTTAGCAGCGATGTAAGCCTTATTTTTATTGTTATGTTTAGTGACATGATGCGTGAATATTTTTTTGTTCTTATTTTTAATTTAAGTCATAATAAAAGCATCAAACGACTCGGAATTAGAAAGAGGAACCACAAATGGCTAATCATATGACTGCTGAAGCAATCCGCCAAGAAGTTGTCGCAAAAGATGTTCACTTCCTACGCCTGGCCTTCTCTGATGTCAACGGCATCCTAAAGAATGTTGAGGTCCCTATCAGCCAACTCGATAAAGTCTTAGACAATAAAATGATGTTCGATGGCTCTTCCATTGAAGGCTTCGTCCGCATTGAAGAATCCGATATGTACCTCGTGCCTGACCTGGATACCTGGATGATCTTCCCTTGGACAGCCGATGAAGGCAAGCGCATCGCTATCCTGATTTGTGATATTTTCTTACCTAACGGCGACCCCTTCCCTGGAGACCCACGAGGCAATCTCAAGCGCATGGTTGCCAAAATGAATGCCAAGGGTTTCACCGCCTTCAATCTTGGACCTGAAGCCGAATTCTTCCTCTTCAAGCGGGATGAAAACGGCCAGCCAACCACCCAGGTCAACGACCACGGCGGTTACTTCGACCTGGCCCCAGTCGACCTGGGCGAGAATTGCCGGCGCGATATTGTTTTAACCCTTGAAAAGCTAGGCTTTGAAGTCGAAGCCTCCCACCACGAGTGTGCCATCGGTCAACATGAAATTGACTTCAAGTATGATGACGTAGTGACCGCCTGCGACCGGATTCAAATGTTTAAGCTCATTGTTAAGAGTATCGCCCGCAAGCACAATCTCCACGCCACCTTCATGCCTAAACCAGTAGCTAATATTGCAGGCTCCGGCATGCACTGCAACATGTCCCTCTTTACCGAGGAAGGCAATGCCTTCTATGAAGCCAGTAGCGAGACCGGGCTGTCTACAACCGCCTACCAATTCATGGCAGGGATCCTTAAACACGCCAAAGCTCTCACAGCCATCGGTAATCCCCTGGTTAACTCTTATAAGCGCCTCGTTCCAGGCTATGAAGCCCCTGTCTACATTGCTTGGTCAGCTCAGAACCGCTCGCCTCTTATCCGCATCCCGTCTGCTCGCGGGAACTCGACTCGGATTGAGCTGCGGTCCGTCGATCCGTCAGCTAATCCCTACCTCATCATGGCTGCCCTCATCGGTGCTAGCTTAGAAGGAATCGAAGAAGGACTCCAGCCTGCTGAAGCGACCGACCGTAATATCTACAGCATGACAGAAAGCGAACTGCGCCAAGCTGGTATTGAACAATTACCGAATTCGCTCGACCATGCCCTGGATGAATTCGAACAAGACACCAGCATCCAAGAGGCGCTAGGCCAACACATCACCGAAAACTTCATCTCCAGCAAACGCTTGGAATGCAATGAATATGCCCTCCAAATCTCCCAGTGGGAACTTGACCATTACTTTAGAAATTACTAATAGAAGAAGCCTCTGAGTAAGTCGACTAACTTACTCAGAGGCTTTTTTCACTTTATCTTTTCAATTAAAAACTCACCTAGCTCCGGCGAGCATCGACTGCTGCTAAGACCGCTTCCTTAACTTCCTCGGAGCCTTGGAGAGCTTGGTCTGCCCGCTCTTGGTAGGCTTGGGCCTTGTCCTCATCCTTAATCAGTTTCACATTCTCTAAGACATTATATTTGGCGCAGTGCAAGGCCGTATAGAGGTGTTGAACCCCTACTTCCACGTCAGCCAAGACCGATTTTCGTCCGATTTCAGCAATTTCCTTTAACAAGCGCATGGCCTTGAGGCTAGTCTCCATCACTTGCAGAGGCACTTCTGTGGCTCCCAACAAGGCTTCTTGGATAGCAGCTGTGCGCTGAGCTTTCTCCTCTTCCGTTTCCCGAGGCAAGGCATACTGGGCAAACATGTGGCCAGATACTTCAGCATCTTTTTCGCTTAAGTCCTTCAGCTGGTCAATATAGGTGTGCCCTTGCTTAAGAATCTGATCAATCCGATCAATATCCGCATCTTTTACTTTTTCTTTAGTAATTTCGAGAACCATACAGCCTAGAGCCGTACCCAGAGCCCCCGTTAAGGGAATCACTGAGCCTCCTCCTGGCGCAGACTTAGATGACGCCACATCAGCAATATAAGTGTTTAAATCCATTGAAAACGGACCCCCTTCACAAAGTTCACTTACAACTATTCTATCATAAAAACGCTTTCTTTAAAAGTTAATCCTTTGTGATGTTATATGACACTAAAACTTCTTTTACTTAATTATCCCAAGCTATAATATAAAGCTCAATATTTCAGCTTTATTTATGTAATATTTTGTGACAAGAGATGTGAATTATCCATTGCATTCTTGCTTCTTATGTTTCATAATGAAGCTATTGTAAGTGGTAAAAAGGAAAAACAAGAGATAGGAGTATTTTTATGGCAAAGATTACAGCTGATCAAATCCGTGAAGAAGCCGAAGCGAAAGATGTCCACTTCCTCCGCCTGGCCTTCTCTGATGTTAACGGTGTCTTAAAGAATGTTGAAGTCCCGATTAGCCAGCTCGATAAGGTACTGAGCAATAAGATGATGTTCGATGGTTCTTCTATTGAAGGCTTTGTACGCATCGAAGAATCGGACATGTACCTCATTCCTGACCTGGATACCTGGATGATCTTTCCTTGGACCACCGAATCGGGTAAGCACATTGGCATCTTGATCTGTGATATCTTCCTCCCTGATGGCCGGCCCTTCCCTGGAGACCCCCGAGGCAATTTAAAACGGATGGTCGCCAAGATGAATGCCAAGGGCTTCACCGACTTCAACCTTGGACCAGAAGCTGAATTCTTCCTCTTTAAGCGTGATGAGAACGGCCTACCGATTACCCAAGTTAACGACCATGGTGGCTACTTTGACCTGGCCCCAGTTGACCTGGGCGAGAACTGCCGGCGCGATATTGTCTTGACCCTGGAAGAAATGGGCTTTGAAGTGGAAGCTTCCCACCATGAAGGCGCTATCGGCCAACACGAAATTGACTTTATGTACGATAGCGTAGTTTCCGCTTGTGACCGGATTCAGATGTTCAAGCTAATCGTTAAGAGTATTGCTCGCAAGCACAATTTACATGCGACTTTCATGCCAAAACCAGTAGCTAATATTGCGGGATCTGGCATGCACTGTAATATGTCGCTCTTTAATAACCAGGGCAATGCCTTCTATGATCCTGATGACGAAATCGGCTTATCAGAAACAGCCTATCAATTCATGGCTGGCATTCTGGACCATGCCAAGGCCATCACAGCGGTGGGCAATCCTATTGTGAACTCCTATAAGCGCTTGGTCCCTGGTTACGAAGCGCCTGTCTATATCGCCTGGTCGCAACAAAACCGCTCGCCTCTCGTCCGCATTCCATCCGCACGTGGAAATTCCACCCGTATCGAATTACGGTCCGTCGATCCTTCTGCCAACCCTTATTTAATCATGGCTAGCTTGATTGGAGCAGGGCTCGATGGCATCGAACGCGAACTCCAACCTGACGCACCGACCGACCGCAATATCTATAGCATGACTGAGAGCGAACTAGCTGATGCTGGCATTGAACAGTTGCCAATGACCCTAGATTACGCCCTTGATGAACTCGAAATTGATGACGTGGTTAAGTCTTCTCTCGGCCAACACATTACGGATAACTTTATTTCAAGCAAACGTTTAGAATGTAATGAATATGCCATGCAAGTCTCCCAGTGGGAATTAGACCATTACTTCCAAGCCTATTAGCCACTTCTTAACCAATCGTACGAGAAAAGAAAAGCCATCAGCAGAAAGGAATTTCCCTCCTGTTGATGGCTTTTGTTCTTCTTTTAGTCTGTTAATCCCTAAAAATCATCCCAATCCTCTTCACTTACTCTGGATTTCGCAGATTGGAAGCTAGGCCGCGGTCCGCGCGCATCTGATTCAGCATATTGATGACTATCTGGGCGCCCCATCCGTCCTTTGGCTTGGATGCGAGTCAAATAGAATTGGCTCTGGGCTAAGCTGCGATAAGGTAAGATATAGACGGTCAGTAAGCCCGCACAGAAGAGATTGACCAGGTCCCAGCCTAAAAAACTCAAATTCAAGCGCAGATAGGCCCATTTGCCGCCCTGCATGAGCCGTTCACTTTCCCGAATCGCGTCATTATAAGCCAGATCATCCTGGTCATTCAAAATAAAGGTCACCATACTGTAAGAAAGCGCCTTATAGATTCCCGGAAGAACAAATAAACAAGTCCAAAAAAAGATATAAATATATTGCAGAAGCTTAGTCATCCCATAGCGCCAGAAATTCTGGATCAAAGGGTTTAACAAGGTCTGGCCCCATTTGATCTCCTCACCTCGCCAATCCTGCAAAAAAATTTGCCGGTAAACGACGGAACAAGCCTGGACGAGTAAATAGAGGAAAAAGGAAAAAATTAAGCCAAAGGGCCAAAAAATAGCAGGGGCTGAAGATAAAAAAGTTGTCAAGAGCATGTAGGCGATGCTGATCATCACGTAACGCGGCCAATTAGCCTGCATCCTTTGTCTCGCCTGCTCCTTCATGTCAGCGATTTCCACTCTAGAACCTCCTTTTTAACTTACTATAGCAAATTAAGCCCCTGCCGCCTTCCGTCTTAAGGCTTATTTCTTAAACAAATCCTCCTAGTCATCGCGATTACCGCCAAATAAGAGGATAATTCGTAAAAGGGAGAGGGCAGAAGCTAAGGTTGCTGCGATATAGGTGTAAGCCGCTGCACGCAGGGTCTTCTTCACATAGGGCAGCTCAGCCGCCGATAAGATCTGCCCCTCTTCTAAGATCGTTAAAGCCCGGTTAGAGGCATTGAATTCAACGGGCAGGGTCACTAAATGAAAGACTAGGGTTAGGGCAAAAAGTACAATCCCTAATTTAATCAGGAAGCTATTCATACCAAAGAGGACACCCAGCATAAGGATAGGAAAAGACGCACTGGAACCAAAGTTAACAACTGGTACCAGGCGCTCCCTAAAGCGCATGAAGCTATAATCTTTGGCATCCTGGACTGCATGGCCACACTCATGGGCCGCCACACCGATAGCCGTCACGGAAGTCTTATTGTAAACAGGCTCCGATAGACGGAGCACCTTGCCTCGGGGGTCGTAGTGGTCAGTGAGCTCGCCGGCAACGCCTTCGACTTGCACGTCATGAATGCCTGACTGCTGGAGAATATACTCCGCCACCTCACGTCCTGTAAAGCCCCGTTCATTCTGATACTTACTATATTTACGAAAGGTCCGGTTCACATTAGCACTAGCCAGGGCTGCGATCCCCATCCCAATTAGGACAAGGATAATCGTTCGGTCAAAAAAAGGGAAAAACATCCGATATCACTCCTTCATCAATCTTTCTACTAGTATAACGAATTTTGGTCAATTTAACGACTCTTTCAATCGCTCATCTAGTAAATCCATGACTTCCTCTTGTTCAGGCATGGCATAGAGGTAGAAATCAGCTGGCATTAAATCGAAACGATAAAAACGGCAAGCTACCCCCTTAGCCCGCAAACGCCGGTAGGTTCGAAGACTAGCCGCTTGCTCACTATCCTCAGTGCCAACAATAAAGTCCGTTGCCGGTTCCCGGCTGAATTCTGTTTGGTCTAGCAGGGCGTCAAGGGCTTCTGCGTCAAAGGCTTCTTCCATCACTTGGTCCTCTAGTCCCCCTCCCAGCTCAGCCCCTCCACTGGCGAACCAGGGGGAGAGGAGGACTTGCCCTTCTAAGCCTTCTTGGAAGTAGGGAGCTAGGGCCAGGGAAAAGACTGCCCCTGACTCACTAGCAAGGAAATGAAATGCATGCACGTCTTTATCCCTTAAAATCTCTTGGACGAGCTCCTTCAGTCGGTCAGCCTCTGCATCGACTTTTCTTAGGGTTAAGGGCTGGATGACCGGGATATAGCAGCGCAGCTGGAGGCGGTCAACCACTTGCTTTAAGAAGTGCCACTCCCGGTCAGTAACCGCTTTAACCCGCTTACCGCCATGCCAGTAGATAAGGGCGGGCCCTCCTTGGCTGTTGGCTCCAAGCATTTCATAATAAGGGCCAGCCTCTGTCTGCTTCAGGTCCATATTATAACGGGCAGCTTGGTCAGGATCCAACAAGCCATCTCCTAATTCCTTGCTTTGACGGCTAAGTTTTTCTTGGACTTGGTCCGAGCTTTGCCAGTAATCCTTGGCCTGGGCTAATTTATGTTTGTCACTCAGGAGCTTACTTCTCACACTCCGCCCCTGACTTAGGGCATGGTAAGCATAGCCCAATCCTGTCAAAGCCAGGGCATAAGCCAGGCGCCACACACGTTTTTGATTAGATGAATGTCTTCCCATATTTTCTCTCCTTCGCTCACTTTGCTTTCATTATAATCATTTTACTCTCTGGCTCCCACCGTCTTAGGACGGATTATCTGGTGTTTTATAGGAGAATATTAAGGGTTTATACTTTTCACTTTTAAATGACTAACATTTCTTATATACTTAATAACTGATATACATTTTTATAAAATTTTAATGAGGTGAACATTTTGAAGAAACGATTGAAATGGGTGCTAGCAGCTAGTAGCCTCTTCTTCCTCGGCGCCTGCTCGTCCAGTCCAGAAGCAAGCGTGGATAAATTGTACGATTCTGCCGCAACAATGACAGGCTCGCTCAACCATCTCCAAGTGGGAGAAGACAAACTGCAAGAAGCCTTCGACCATGATATAGCGGCTGATGAAAGCTTGAAAAGCCTGAGCCAGCGCGGCAGCGAAACCCAACAAAACCTTTCCTACCGGGAAAAGAATTACGAGCAATTAAAGTCAGCTTTCGATGACTTTAGCCAGAGCATGCAGGCCTTAGAAGAAGGCAAAAATTCTTCTGATGAAGCAGCCTATGCCCATACAGATGTGGCGGAACCTGCCCAGACTGTGATTGATAACCTATCCGCCTACTTGGATAGCTACCAACAAATGCTCGACAAGGAAAGCGACTACTACCAGTCCCTCAAATCGGAGGAGGCTAACTTTGAGACCTTCCAAGGCGGGATGAAAGAAATCAACCAATTACATCAACAAGCCCAAGACAAGCTAAAGGCAAGTGAAAAAGCCTTGGAAACCCTCAACCAGTTAAGCGAGCAAAGAAAGGAGGCCGACAATGGCAAATAGAGGCCCAGAAAATCGAAAAAAACAAGTTAGAAAAGAAAAAAATAATTCTTGGAAGATTATTTCTGCCGCTTTGATGGCGATCCTTGTTGTCGCTATTTTAGGTATTTTATTATTCCGCAACGTCTTCTCCTCAGCAGGCAATACGGACTACCAAAAGGCTGACGTCTCGACAACGGACTTACAGGTTTACGACCAAAAACTGATCGGCCGACCAGCCACCCTCCCCTCTCGATTCTATGTGGATAGTGGCGTCGACATTGCCTATCCTAAAGAAGGGGTCAAAGGGATCTACCTCTCAGCGACAGGGATGGGAACACCCAAGCTCCTCCAAGATAACATTAACTTAATTGACAACAGCGGCTTAAACTCAGTCGTGATCGATGTGAAGTCAGACTGGGGATCCATCACTACCCCACTTGAATCGGATAATCCATTGATTGGTAAATTCCTCGACCAAACCTTCGATGTCAAAGAAATGATGAAAATTTTTGAAGACAAGCAGATCTACCCCATTGCTCGGATTACAACTTTCAAGGATACCTTTGCCGCAGAAGAACACCCTGAGTGGAGCTTCAAGCGTTCCAATGGTGAGATTTGGAAGGACGCTAGCGGGCAGACCTTCCTGAACCCTTACAACAAAGAAACTTGGGACTATATTGTCGATGTGGCCCAAGCTGCAGCCAAGGCCGGCTTCAAGGACATCCAATTCGACTATGTCCGCTTCCCTGAAGGCTTTGAAACTTTCGGTACGAGCTTAGACTATGACATGGGGGATTACGCAGAATACGGTAAAGACAGTATCGAAGCCCGGCAACAGGCGATTACGGACTTCTTAGCCTATGCCCATGATGCCCTCCAACCTTACGGCGTCAATGTGTCTGCTGATATCTTTGGCTATGTAACGACCACTGGGAGTGCCCCTGGTATTGGCCAAAACTACCACGATATCGCCGAACAAGTGGACGCTATCTCAGCCATGATTTATCCAAGTCACTGGAATAATGGGGATTTCGGTCTGGCTGCTCCTGACTTAGAACCATACAAGGTAGTGGACATTTATACGCAAGCTGAATTAGACCAGTTAGAACAAGTCCAAGATAAACCGATTGTTCGTCCATGGCTCCAAGCCTTTACAGCTTCCTACTTAGGTTCAGGCAACTACAAAGAATATGATGCCCAAGCCTACCAGGATCAAATTGATGCCCTTGCCAAACATGGTGTCAATGAATACCTCTTCTGGAACGCTGCCAATGAATACAACCCTAATGTTGATTATAAATAAACCATAGCTTCCTTGCCTTCTGATGACTATCAGGGGCAAGGATTTTTTTATCTTTTAAAAATAATCTGCGCCTCTAATGCTTTTATGGCGCAGATTATCTCATTTTCTTATTATTTATGGCTAAATTTTAATGAAAAAGCTTTGAAAGCGTTTTATTTTATGATAGTATTAGCTTGTAACTTTTAATTGCAAATAAATTTAAGGAGGGAAACGTATAGTGAGCGTTAATTTAGAAGGACTTAAACACAGTCCACTCTTCGATTATTATGTGGAACAAGGGTTAAACCTCACCGATTTTGGGGGTTGGGCTTTGCCTATCCAATTTACCTCTCAAATCGATGAACACCACGCTGTACGTAACAAGGTTGGCTTATTTGAGACCTCACATATGGGAGAAATCATTGTCAAGGGTGAAGAAGCAGAAAACTTCCTCAACTCCTTGATTACTAACGACCTCAGTAAGTGTTCGGTTAACCAAGCCCAGTATACGGCAGTCGTTAAAGAAGATGGTGGGACACTCGATGACCTCATTAACTACCGCAAGGCGGAAGATGAATTCATGGTCACCCCTAACGGTGCCAATAAAGATAAGATTCTAGCCTGGCTAAACGAACATAATGATGGTCAAGTTGAAATCACCGATATTTCTGACCAAGTCGGCTTAATTCCTATTCAAGGGCCAAAAGCTCAAGCTGTATTGGAAAAAGTAACAGACGCAGACCTTGACAGCATTAAGCCTTTCCACTTCTTAGATGACCAAACCGTAGCCGGAATTGACCATGTCATGATTTCACGGACAGGTTATACGGGTGAAGATGGCTTTGAACTTTACTTAAAATGGGAAGATACCGCTGATTTATGGAAAGCATTGCTTGAAGCTGGGGAAGAATTCGGTATTCAAGAATGCGGCCTCGGTGCTCGAGACACCTTACGCTTAGAAGGTGGGATGTGCTTATACGGCCAAGACTTAAGCGAAGACATCAATCCTCTTGAAGGCGGCATCGGCTTTGCGGTAAAAGTTGACAAAGACGTGCCTTTCATTGGCCAAGACTATCTGAAAGCCCAAAAAGAAGGCGAACAAAAGCGTCAATCACGCGGCTTTGAACTCACTGGTAAAGGTATTGCCCGTGAAGGCTATACCGTTTATAACAAAGATGGCGAAGAAATCGGCTTTGTGACTTCTGGAACGAAATCACCAACATTTGGCAAGTCAATCGGCTATATGATTGTGGACAAGGGAGCAACCGAATTAGGGGATGAAGTCCTGATCCAAGTACGGAAGAAACAAGTCCCTGCTGAAGTTTGCAAGAAAGATTGGTTACGCCGCTAATTAAAGCGTTTTATTGAGTTCATTAAAATTTTATTATACAATATAAGTGTCACTTGACTGAGTGACGAATAAACTATAGAAAGAGGCAAGGAAAATGGCTAAATTTTATACTGAAGAACACGAATGGTTAGAAATTGATGGTAAGAAGGTTCGTATCGGCTTATCCGACTATGCAGTAGAACAATTAGGTGAAATTGTATACGTTGAACTTCCTGATGTAGATGATGAAGTTGAAGCAGAAGAAGATTTCTCATCTGTAGAATCCGTTAAATCAACTTCTGAAGTTTATGCACCAGCAGATGGTAAAATTGTAGAAGTTAATGAACGCTTAGATGACGAACCTGAATTCATGAATGAATCACCAGCAGACGCTTGGATTGCAGTCATTGAAACAGAAGAAGAAATTGACACTTCTGACTTCATGGACGAAGCAGCTTATAAAGAATTTACTGCTGAATAAGCCCTTTTAAAAAAAGTAACGGGTTCAGCCCCACTGAACCCGTTTTCTTAAATAAAAAAGCTATAATCGATAAACAAAGGATGTGAATCTAGTGTCAGATTACAAACACCGCTACTTACCGGTTACTGAAGAAGACCGGAAAGAAATGCTTGAAACCATCGGAGTGAAAAGCGTTGATGAGCTTTTTGAAGATATTCCAGCCTCTGTTCGAGATTCTGTCAAAGAAGCCTTCAAGCAATTGCCAGAAGCGCTCACTGAAAGTGAATTAAAGAAATACGCTGCTGAAATCGCAGCTAAGAATGTGAACGCTGATGACTATGCCTACTTCCTTGGCGCAGGAACTTACGATCATTTCATTCCCGCTGTTGTCAATTCTATCACACAACGCCAAGAATTTCTAACAGCTTACACCCCTTATCAACCAGAAGCTAGCCAAGGGGAACTCCAAGCCCTCTTTGAATACCAAACCATGTTGGCTGAGCTCACTGGGATGTACGTTACTAATGACTCGACTTATGATGGTTTTGTTTCCTTAGGTGAAGCTTGTAACCTTGCAACCAAACAAGCTAAACGAGATAAAGTCCTTCTTTCGATGGGTGTCCATCCCCAAGGCCGTGAAGTCCTTCATACTTATGGTTATGGTATGGACTATGAAGTTGAAGATATCCCACTCAAGGGTGATGTAACGGATTTCGACAAATTAAAAGAAGCTTTCTCTGCTGATGAAGTCGGCGCAGTCGTTGTCCAATACCCTAACTTCCTAGGTTCCATCGAAGATCTTAAAGCGATTAAGGAATTAATGGAAGGGTCGAAAGCCCTCTTAGTTGTTTCAGCTAATCCGCTTGCCCTAGGCGTATTAGAAAGCCCAGGTGCCTTAGGCGCAGATATTGTTGTCGGCGACACCCAACCATTTGGGATTCCAATGTCCTTCGGTGGTCCACATGCTGGTTATATCGCAACCACTAAGAAATATATGCGGAAGCTGCCTAGTCGTATCATTGGTCAAACCGTAGATGCCAATGGCCAACGCGGCTATGCCATGACCATGCAGACACGTGAGCAACATATCCGCCGCGAAAAAGCTACTTCTAATATGTCTTCTAACCAAGGTCTGATGGCCCTCACTTCAGCGATCTTCATGTCTGCTGTAGGTAAAGAAGGCATTATCGAAATGGCCAAACGCAACATCAACAAAGCACACTATCTGGCCCAATCCCTTAAAGCTAAAGGTTTTGACGTCTTAAATGAAAGCGCATTCTTTAATGAATTCATTGTTGACTTAAAACAACCTGTTGCAGAGGTGAATAAAGCCCTCCTTGACAAAGGCTTTGTTGGGGGCTACGACGTCTCTGAAGTATACGGCCAAGATAATACCGTCCTTCTGTGCGCTACGGAAAAGAGAACAAAAGAAGAGATTGATGCTTTTGTTGAAGCTCTCGTGGAGGTGACGAAATAATGACTGCATCTACTGAATATAATCAAACGATCTTTGAAATTTCTCGTCCTGGACGTCGCGCCATTAGTTTACCTAAGAATGACGTTGAGGAATATGATTTGACTCAGGACATTCCTGACCATCTCGTCCGTAAAGAACCAGCCCGCCTACCTGAAGTTTCAGAACTCCAATTATTACGGCACTACACCCTACTTTCTAACCGTAACTTCGGTCTTGAAACTGGCTTCTATCCGCTCGGTTCTTGTACCATGAAATACAATCCAAAAATTAATGAAGTCTTGGCAGCCCTACCTGGTTTCGCCCAAGTTCACCCGCTTCAACCAAGTGAAACAGCCCAAGGGTCGCTTGAAGTGCTCTATCAACTCCAAGAGATGATCAAGCTGATCACTGGGATGGATGAAGTCACCATGCAACCTTGTGCCGGAGCACACGGCGAATGGGCTGGGATGTTAACCATTAAAGCCTACCATGACCACAATGGTGAGTTGGAACAACGCCGGAATATCTTAATCCCAGACTCCGCTCACGGGACCAACCCTGCCACAGCAGCAATCGGTGGTTTCAACGTGATTGAAGTGAAATCTAATCCTGAAGGGACAATCGATGTGGATGCCGTACGTGCAGCGGTTGGCCCAGATACCGCAGGGATGATGATTACTAATCCAAGTACAGCAGGCCTATTTGAACACGATATCCTTGAAATTGCCGAAATCATCCATGAAGCTGGCGGCTTACTCTACTATGATGGGGCCAACTCTAACGCGATCTTAGGCCATACCCGCCCAGGCGACATGGACTTCGATATCGTCCACTTGAACCTGCACAAGACCTTCTCAGGTCCTCACGGTGGTGGTGGCCCAGGCTCTGGCCCAATTGGAGTGAAGAAAGAACTAGCTCCCTTCTTGCCAGTCCCTCGGATTGAAAAAGAAGGCGACGAGTATGTTCTTAATAGTAACTACCCAGACTCATATGGCCGCTTGAAGGCTTACTTCGGTAACTTCGGCGTTAACTTGAAGGCATGGGCATATATCTTAACTTATGGTGGCGAAGGCCTGACCCAAGTCTCTGAAGACGCCGTACTTAATGCCAACTATCTGAAAGCCCGCTTAGAAGATTACTATTACGTGCCATTCAAACAACATTGTAAGCACGAATTCGTGATTGACTGTACCCCTCAGAAGAAATTGGGTGCCAATGCTAAGGACGTTGCCAAACGCCTCTTAGACCATAACATCCATGCACCAACAACTTACTTCCCATTAATCGTTCATGAATGCTTGATGATTGAGCCAACCGAGACCGAACACAAGGAATCGCTCGACCACTTCTGCGATGTCATGATTAAGATTGCTAAGGAAGTTGAGGAAGACGCTGAAATCGTCAACACAGCCCCACATAATACACCAGTTGCTCGCTTAGACGAAGCTCAAGCAGCTCGTAAGATTATCGTGACTTACGATTTCGACCAATTAGAAACTGAAGACAAATAAGTTTTGCTGAAAATGATCAAACGAAAAAAAGGAGCTTGGCTTAGGCCAGGCTCCTTTTGATTTAAAAACGAACATCTACTTGATAATTCTCATGAATTTCAGGGTCCATGTTGAGCAAGTCTTCAACTGCTGCTTGGGCTTGCTTTTCTGCTTCTTCTAATAAGCCCTTGTCGACAGCCTTCTTTTCCGCCGTTTTCTTTTGCTCATTTGAGAACTTGCTGTAGTCTTCGACCTTGACTTGGTTGAAGATACTGGCTTCCTCGTCAAAGACCTTAACTGAATCCGAATCAATTTCATGGGATAAGATTTTGGCCTTAGGTAGTTTAACCTGGATCCTATCCCCATTCACGGCAATCTCTGCTTCTGTCAGGTCAACCCCGGCATGGATAATCCCATCATAAGAAACAATGAATTTTTTATTGGTAAAAGGCAGCTTAAGCCCGTAAAATTCACGGTCATTTTCATAAGCTCCCGTATTGGTATAGAAATACTTGCTCGTCGTCAGCTCCTTAGCTTCTTCTAGACGGTTGCCAACCAGTTCAGAAGTGATCTCTTCCTCACCATCTACACTGACATGCTGCCCCAAAGCAAAGGCTAGCCCCAACAGGACCAAGCCAGCGAGGACAAGGCCTCCTATTGATTTTTTACTTAAGCGCATATGACACCTCTTTTGCTTGATAATCTCGCCTTCATTCTACCATCCTTAGAAGACCTTACCCAAGCAAAAAATGCTTACTCAGCTAAAAATCAGCCCTAGGACCTAGCTGAGCCCATACTTGCCTTCCAATTCTGTCAAGTAGGCTTGGCCTTGGGCTTGGAGGCAATATTTACCATTTTCTTCTTTGATATAACCTGCCTGAACCAGGAAGTCAACTTGCTCCGTAGGTAAGGCAGGGTTAATGGCTTGGGCCTTCTTGACCCCTTGTAGGAGAATCGCCCGTTTAATTTCCTTTCTTTGCTGGTAGGACATGACCAAGGAAGTGAGCAAGCCTTTGCGGTTCAAGAAGAAGGTCAAAAGGAAACTCAAGCCAGCAACCGTCGCAGTCATCCCGGACATGGAGACATTAAGGTAGAGGGAGAGGCTATAACCCAAAACAGCATTTAATACCCCATATCCCGCTGACAAGGCCAACATAACTTTCAAGTCCTTGGCAATCAGGTAAGCTGAAGCACCTGGCGCAATGAGGAAAGAAACGACGAGGATGGCCCCTACCGCATCAAAGGCCACCACAGTAGTTAAGGAGCAGAGGGCCATTAAACTATAAGATAAGATTCCTGCTGAAAAGCCCGCAATATGGGCAAACTGCTTGTCAAAAGTAGTTAACTTAAGCTCCTTGAAGAAGATCACAATGAAGGCTAAGTTAAGCACTAAGAGGATCCCCATCTCAAACAAGGCCTTGGGAAGTTCAACATTAAAGACAGAAATGGTATTAAGCGGGGCTAAGATCACCTCGCCCATTAAGACCATGTCCGTATCCAAGTGGACATTCCCCGCATAACGTGTGATCAAGATAACAGCGACGGAAAAGAAGAAGGGGTAGATAATCCCTACCGCATCATCTCCTTTAATATAGGGAGATTGGGCCAAAAGTTCGGTTAACCAAACCATTAAGAGGCCAAAACTTGCGGCACCAACAATCAAGAGGGGCGAACGCAGGTCACCGGTGATAAAGAAGGCTAAGACAATTCCTAGGAGAACCGAGTGAGAAATCGCATCCGAAACCATAGATAACTGCCGCAAAACTAGAAAAGAGCCAATTAAAGCGCAAGTAACTGCCGTCACGATAAGGACCCAGAGACTCGCCTGGTTGGCCACCAATAAAGAGATAAAACTTTCAAGACTTGGCATTAGTATTTGCTCCTTTCAATGGCTTGACGTAAGATTCCCTTCCGGCCAAAAACCAGGGAAACCATAGCAAAAAGTGTCATCACCACAATGATCGTAGGCCCGGTTGAAAGCCCATTGTAGATGGTTGAGAAATAGGTCCCGATGACAGCAGACAAGCCGCCAAAGAAAGCCGCTAAGAGCAGAACCACATGGAAGCGGTCGGACCACATCGTTGCGGTAATGGTTGGGATAATCAAGAGGGAAGCAATTAAAATCGTTCCGACCAATTTGAGGCCAACCCCAATAATGGACATGGTCATCACCATAATGACCCCATACATAAGTGAGGTCCGGTAGCCAATGGTCTTGGCATAAACCTCATCAAAAATAAAAACTTTGATTTCCTTATAGAATAAGGCAAAGAGTAGGAGCGATAAGATCGCAATCACTAGAATTAACTTAATATCATCTTCCATAATGTAAGCAGCCTGGCCGAAGATATAATTCTTTAAGCCTGCCTGGGAAGCTGAGGCATATTCAGGATGACCCTGGATATAGCTCTTTAAAACCATCCCTAAACCAAAGAAGGAAGACAGGGTAACCGCTAGAGCGGCATCCAAGCGTAACTTCGATTGGCGGTTAACCAATTGGATGAGGACAAAGGCGAGAATCCCCGTTCCCATTGCCCCTAATAGGAGGATTAAAGGATCCCTTACCAAAAAAATCATAAAGGCTAAAACAATGCCTGGATAAGCGGCATGGCCAATGGCATCGCCAATCAGGGACTGGCCCTTAAGAACAGAGATGGACCCTACCACCCCCGCTGCACTGGCTAACAAAAAGGTTCCTGTTGCAATCAATAAAAAAGAATAAGAGGTCAAAATTTCCCAATTAAGCATGGTAAACACCTGCCACTTCTCGGGCCAGCATGTCCGCTTTAACGAGGTTCTCTGCTGTAAAGCTGGTCTCAACAGGCCCCTGGGCAATGACTTGCTTGTTTAGGATGACCAGGTGATCAAAGTAATCCCGAATGGTGTTCAAATCATGGTGGACCACAATACTCGTCTTCCCTTGGCTTTGGGCATCACGGAGGAAGTCAATAATAATCTTTTCCGTTCGCTTATCCACCCCTGCCAAGGGTTCATCCATGAAGTAAATGTCGGCATCCTGGGCAATGGCCCGTGCAATGAAGACCCGCTGCCGCTGGCCACCAGATAATTGAGAAATTTGACGCTTCTTATAGTCTGACAGACCAATCATAGCCAGGGCTTCCTCTGCCTTCTTGCGGTCAGCTTGGCTCGGACGCTTTAACCAACCCAGGTGAACATAACGCCCCATCAAGACCACATCTTCAACTGTAGTTGGAAAGTCCCAATTGACAGAAGAAGTCTGCGGAATATAGGCGATCTTTTTGTGGACCTCTTTGAAGTCCTGACCCATAATCTTGACTTGGCCGGATAAGGTCTTCTCCAAATCGAGGATACCCTTAATCAGGGTGGACTTCCCTGCCCCATTCGGTCCAATAATTGCTGTAATGGAATTCTCCATAATATCTAAACTAACGTCCCATAGCACCGGTTTCTCATGGTAGGCCATGGTTAGGTGGTTCACACTGATAATTGCTTGACTCATTCCAATTCCTCCTCATATATCCTTGGATAAAAAGGCTGGAGTTTAAGAAGCAAGTTTGAAATGCTTCTATTTCCAGCCCTTTGTGGTCTTATTTTAAATTAGTCGTAATTAAGTCGACATTGTGGCGGTACATGTCAATAAAGTTGTCCCCTGTTTGACCAACTGGCGCCAGGGAATCCGAGAAGAGTTCTTGCCCTTCACCGCTGACAACCTTAACGTCGAAGCCCTTGGCCTTGCAAGATTCCTTTAGCTTCTCCATCCGGGCAGGATCAGTCGTTGACTCCGAGAAGATGGCCTTAATCTTGTGGTCCACAATGAAGTTCACGGTGTCTTCAATGTCTTTATTCGCAACCTCTGTATCGGTTGAAATCCCCTGAGGGGCCTTCACCGGAATATTGTAGCGGCGAGAGAAGTAGTTAAAGGCATCGTGTGGTGTAATCAAATAGCGTTGTGCTTCCGGAATACCAGCAATTTTTTCTTTATTTTCCTTATCTAAGGCATCTAATTCCTTGAGATAAGCCGCTGTATTCTTTTCAATGGCTTCCTTATGGTCTGGTAGAGCTTCAATCAAGTAGGCACTGCACTTCTCAGTAGCCTGCTTGTAGAGGTCAATATCGAACCAGAAGTGGGGGTCAACAATCGTTTCCCCATCTTGGTCCATATTCCCCAAGGCCTTCTCATCGAAGTCAGCTGTTACAGCCTTGCCTCGTTGCTCTAAGACATCGACCATCTTTCCTTCAAAGTGTAAGCCATGGTAGATCAAGAGCTCAGCTCCCTTGAGTTTCTCCAAATCTTGGGGCTTGGCCTCATACAAGTGAGGATCTTCCCCCGCAGGAATAATCATATCGCTTGTGATATAGTCGCCCGCTAACTGCTGGACCATATCATTTAAGAAAGAAGTGGTGACAACCACATTTAACTTGCCATCTTCCGCTTGCTTGGCTGACTTTTCTGAGCCCTGGGAACAAGCGCTTAAGACAAAAACTGAAAGCACTAAGAGTGAAAGTGCCTTTAACCATTTAGACAAAATAAAGTCCCCCTTTTTATATTTTTAGGTTAAGCTAAAACAAAGTTTATAGAAACATTATAATGTAATTGAGATTAGTTCTCAAGTTCTTTTTGCAGATAAATACATGAAAATAGATTCATCTCAAAAACAGAAAAAACAGGCCCGCTTGAGCCTGCTTCCACAATATTTAAGTATTAGAGTTCTTTATATAAATAAGCTGCATCTAACCATTGCTCGAACTTATAGCCAACTTTGGGCAAGAGGCCCACCTGATAAAAACCCTGGCGCTCGTGAAAGGCTAAGCTCCGCTGGTTGGAAGCTGTAATGACAGCCACTAAGCTCACAATCCCCTGCTGCTTAAGCTCTGTCTCTAAGTCTTGGAAGAGACGGTAGCCAATGCCCTTGATGGGAGCTTGGCGGTCTGCATAGATACTCAGTTCCGCACTATGCTGGAAGGCCTGGCGGTCACCTAACTGATGGGCATAGGCATAGCCCCAGACTTCGCCCTCATATTCAGCGACCAGATAAGGATAGCCAGCTGCTTGAATACCTTGCAAGCGCTGGGCCATTTCCTCTGTATCTGGTGCTTCATATTCAAAGCTGATGGTCGTCTCTTCCACATAGGGCCGGTAGATAGCGGCCAATCGCTCACAATCCGCTAGACGGGCATGACGAATCTGTATATCCGCCATCGCTTAATCGTCCTTGTCAACATTCAAGGCTTTGAGTAGGGCCTGGAAGTCTTCCTCACTCGTCACTGCCTGGTACTTAGTCGCTGCACAAACCCCACATTCTAAGCCTTCTTGTTTATCTGGTTCTTCAATTGGTATTTCTTCGTAGGTCTTGTCTTCATGAGTTGACATCTCACCATCTCCTTTTCTACTTCTATTTTACCAACAAAATCACAAACTGACAAAATTTTTAAAAGCGACTTGATTTGACATTCTCAATTCCTCTACTTATAATTGTAATGGTTATAAATTAAAAATAGGAGGATAAGTAAATGAAATATATTGTTGTGGGAACTTCCCATTTTGGTTATGAAGCTGTTCAAACCATCTTAAAGCAAGAAGCTGATGCAGAAATCCATCTCTATGAACGTGGAGGTTCTGCTTCCTTCATGGGTTGAGGGAGCCAATCATATGTAGAGGGGACCTCTCAATCATTAGATGAATTACACTTTGCCAATGAAGCGTCTTACCGCGAACAAGGCATTAATATCCATTGCAATAGTGATGTTGTGGCTATCCAAACCGATGAGAAAACTATCACTGTTCAAGATGCGGATGGCGAACATACTGTAAGCTACGATAAACTCTTGCTCAGTCCCGGTGGCTATGCTGTTAAGCCCCCAATCGAAGGGATTGATCTGGAAAACATCAACACCTTCCGCGGACCAGAAGATACAGCAGCGGTTAAAGAACAAATGGCCGGCTGTCAATCTGCTGTGATTATTGGCGGGGGTTATATCGGAATCGAAGTGGCTGAAGCTTATGCACAGGTTGGTATTCCAGTAACTGTTATCGACATGCAAGACCGACTCTTAGCAACTTCACTCGATAAAGAGTTCACAGATGTTCTCGAAGCAGCATCTCAGACTAACGGGCTCAACTTCCGACCAGCCGAAACTGTTAAAGCCTTTGAAGGCCAAGACGGCAAGGTCAAAGCGGTAGTTACCGACCAAGCGACCTATCCTGCTGATACCGTCATTCTTGCAGCGGGGGTCAAAGCAGATGACCAATGGCTCCGTGGTAGTCTGGAAATGGATGAGCGCGGCTTTATCGTTACCAATGAATATCTCGAGACCTCTGCTCCCGATGTCTATGCTGGTGGCGATTCAACTTGCGTGCCCTTCGCTCCTACCCACCAACAAGTAAATATTTCCCTGGCAACAATCGCCAGACGGCAAGGGATTGTTGCCGCTCTGAATGCCATGGGACAAAAAGTTAAAATGCCAGAACTCACAGGGACATCTGCCCTCTCGCTCTTTGGCTATAACTTTGTATCAACCGGGCTTAAAGCAGCTAGCGCTGACCAGTACCAAGGGCAAGTTGCTTCCTGCTATGTTGAAGAACCCTTGTATCCTGACTTCATGCGCAAAGAGGGTAAAATTGCCATGAAGATTTATTATGATGCGGATGACCACCGTATCCTCGGCGGCCAATTAATGTCTAAAAAAGATATTACAGATGGTATCACAGGATTATCCATTGCCATTGCTTCAGGTTGGACACTTGAAGACCTGGCCCTAGCCGATATCCACTTCATGCCTCGCTTTGACCGGCCATGGCACTATCTCAACGTGCTTGCAATGGCAGCTCTAGACTACAAGATTGGCGGCGCAGATAAGCTACTCTTCTAACTTATCCATAGCTTAACGATTAGCAGCAAGCCTTTCCTAGCTGTCAGTCGAAGCATTCAAAAAAGGCTACTTCCTCAATTCCTTACAGGATGAGGGAGTGGCCTTTCTTTGTGACATCGCTCGATTATGGGGAACCGAACTTGTTTTCATATTCTGCTTCTAATTGGTCTAAGTTTTTTTGGCTGATTTGGTCAATTGTTGGCGAAGTCTCAGGAGGAAGCCCTGGTTTACTTTCGCTTTCCTGGTCCACTGGCTTGAGCTCAAAGCCCTCATCACTGGCTTCTTGGTCAAGGATGGGGGCCGCCGAATAGGTCTCACGCGCTTTCAGCGAGTCCTCCGTCTTGCTTAGACCCAAGGGATTTCCTGGATCATCCGTCAGATTAGGTGTTGTCCATTGGAAGAGAAGAAAGATTCCTAGCAAGGCAACCAGGGCTGATCCTAGATAAGCTACAAGTTTCTTTTTAGGAAATTCTTCTGTCATCGGCCCTAACTCCTTTCGCTAGCCTAGAACGGTCTAATCCTGACCGAAGCCTTGGGGGTTCTTCTCCTGCCAGCGCCAAGAATCCCGGCACATATCGGCTAAATCCTTCTCAGCAAGCCAGCCAAAGAGTTCCTTGGCATAGCTAGCATCCGCATAGCAGGTCGCCACATCCCCAGGACGACGGGCATCAATGGTATAGGGGATCTCTACTTGGTTGACCTCTTCGAAAGTATGGACCAAATCAAGAACCGAATAACCCTGGCCCCGACCTAAGTTAACTGTTTCTAAGCCTTGATGGCCCAAGGCATAGGCAACAGCGGCCACGTGTCCCTTAGCCAGATCCACCACATGGATATAGTCACGGACCCCGGTTCCATCTGGCGTGTCATAGTCATCACCAAAAACATGGAGCTGGTCCAATTTACCTATGGCTACTTGGGTGATATAAGGCATAATATTATTAGGCACCCCCTGAGGGTCTTCCCCAATCATACCGGATTCATGGGCGCCGATAGGGTTGAAATAACGCAAGCGAAGAATAGACCACTCGTCATCTGAAGTATACAGGTCACTCAGGATTTGTTCATTCATGACCTTGGTATAACCATAGGGATTGGTTGCACTGACTGGCAGGTCTTCTGTCAGAGGGGAAGGATTGGTCATCCCATAGACCGTAGCGCTCGAACTGAAGACAATCCGCTTCACCCCATGTTGGCGCATCACTTTAAGGACGGATAGCAAGCCTCCCAGGTTATTCTCATAGTATTCCAGAGGCTTAGCCACAGATTCCCCTACCGCCTTAAAGGCTGCAAAATGAATCACTGCCTCAATATCATGGGCCTCAAAGACCTGGCTGAGAGCTTCTTGGTCTAAGACATTAATGCAGTAAAAGCTTGGGCGCTGACCGGACAAGGCTTCGATTCGGTCCAAGACGGTGGGTTTGGAATTGGAATAGTCATCAACAATTACAACCTCATAGCCCGCCTGGATCAATTCAATACTGGTGTGAGACCCGATATAACCTGTCCCACCTGTTACTAAGATTGCCATCTCATTCGTCACTCCTTATCGCTTATTCTTACTAGTAAGTATAACACATGACAGCTTTAAGGAAGCGCTAAGCTTTTGACATTAATTCAAAGTCTTCGCACTTCCAATAGAGGGAATGGTACAATGGAGCTAAAGCTCTTAGGAAGGAGAGTCACTGTGCAAGCTAAAATTTACTACGAAGACAACCACCTCCTCATTGTCGAAAAACCAGCCAACATGCCTGTCCAAGCAGACAACAGCCGGGACTTGGACCTGTTGACCTTCTACAAACAATTCATCAAAGAAAGGGATGACAAACCGGGCAATGTCTACTTAGGCCTGGTCCACCGCCTAGACCGTCCCGTAGCCGGTCTCATCATCTTCGCCAAAACTTCCAAGGCAGCCAGCCGCCTATCCGATGCCCTCCGGCGCCGAGCTCTTGACCGGTCCTATCTAGCAGTTGTCCACGGCCAGCCTAAGAAGGACTCGGGGCAGTTAACGGATTACTTATGGAAGGACAAGAAGAAGAACCAATCCTATGTTGTCGCTTCCGACCATAGAGGAGCCAAGAAAGCCCAACTGACCTATCAAGTCCTCGACCAGACGAGAGACTTCAGCCTGGTCCGCATCCAATTACAGACAGGACGGTCCCACCAAATCCGGGTGCAGATGGAGCACCTAGGCCATCCCCTCTATGGCGACCAAAAATATGGGGCTAAAGTCAACCAAGTGGGCCAACAGATTGCGCTATGGGCCTATCAAGTCCACCTCCAACATCCCGTTAAAAAAGAAGACCTTACCGTCCAGGCCCTACCCCCAGCCACAGGGATCTGGTCACACTTTGACCTCAGCCAGCTTTGAAATTGACCATTCGTATAGGCAAAAAAAGGCCTCCCCGTCCAATCGACCGGGAGGCCTTTCAGCTTATTTATCACCTAAATTTTAATAGACGCCTTCTTGCATCATCGCAGAAGCTACCTTCTTGAAGCCGGCAATATTAGCTCCAGCAATCAAGTCATAGCCGAGGCCTGCTTCTTCAGCAGCACTGGCAGCAGCTTCGTGGATGTTTTCCATGATACGGTGTAATTCGGCATCCACTTCTTCAGCCTTCCAAGCGCGTTTGGCACTATTTTGCGCCATTTCCAGACCTGATACTGCTACCCCACCGGCATTAACAGCCTTGGATGGTGCAATAATCGTATCAGTATTTTCTTTAAGGTAATCAATGGCTGCCTTGGTTGAAGGCATATTAGCCACTTCAATCAAGTATTTGACATTATTTTCAGCTAGTTGCTTAGCTTCTTCTAAGTCAATATCATTTTGGGTGGCACATGGCATGGCCACATCAGCCTTGACACCCCATGGCTTCTCGCCAGCATAGAAAGGCACACCAAACTTGTCCGCATAGTCTTGAACACGGTCATTCCCGCTGTTACGCATTTCAAGCATGAAGTCCAATTTCTCTTGGGTATTGATCCCATCTTCGTCATAGATATAGCCATCTGGACCAGATAGGGTCACAACCTTACCACCGAGTTCAGCCACCTTGGTACAGGTCCCCCAAGCCACATTGCCGAAACCAGAAACGAGGAAGGTCTTCCCTTCGATACTTTCGTTTTCGTGCTTGAAGATTTCATTGGCGAAGTAAACCGCACCATAGCCCGTTGCTTCTGGACGGATCAAGCTGCCCCCATATTCTAGACCCTTACCTGTCAAGACACCGTTCTCGAAGGCGCCTACGATACGTTTGTACTGGCCAAAGAGATAGCCCACTTCACGGCCACCTACACCGATATCCCCAGCAGGGACGTCAGTATCTGGACCAATATGGCGGTAGAGTTCAGTCATGAATGCTTGGCAGAAGCGCATAATTTCATTATCTGACTTACCACGTGGGTCGAAGTCTGAACCACCCTTACCCCCACCTAGGGATAAAGTCGTTAAAGAGTTCTTGAATGTCTGTTCAAAACCTAAGAACTTAACCACAGATAGGTTAACTGATGGGTGGAAACGTAAGCCCCCCTTGTAAGGCCCAATGGCATTATTGAATTGTACCCGGTAGCCCCGGTTAACTTGGACCTTGCCTTCATCGTCTACCCAAGACACGCGGAATTCAATTACACGGTCTGGTTCCACCATCCGTTCAAGGATACCATTCGCTTCATATTCAGGATGGGCCTCAATCACAGGCTCGATTGTTGATAGTAATTCTTCCACAGCCTGAATAAATTCTGGTTCGTGGCTATTTTTTTCTTCTGTCGCTTTGAGTACACGATCAATGTATTCTGACATCACATTCCACTCCATTCATCTTTATGATTTTCAATTGAGTAATTAGTTCGCCCTATCTTATGAACGAATATTCTCTGCTTTTTATTATAACAGTTTCTCATTGACTTGTCATAATTGCCCATAAGTTTTTAGCTAAGGCATGATACTTCTTAACTATGATATCTATAGGCACTAAAAAAAGAAGCTGGGATAAAAGTCCCGGCTTCTATATAGAATACGAACTATTCTTTAAAAATGTGCTCCAAAAGTCAGCCCTGACATCCACTTCGTACAGGGTGTGAGCAAAGGCGTCCAAAAAGGGATGACTGGAGGCAAAGAGGATAAGAGCGGCTTTAGCCGATCGTTCCACTTTGCTGAAGTCACTCCCTTTTTGCCTCTGTGAACCCAACTACGAATTATGTAAGATCCTTTGACAAGGTTCTTCCATAATTCGCGGACAGTTGCTATAGCTGTTCGAAGCGAAGCGAGTTACAGATATAGTATGCGTTAGCTGATTCAGGGCTAACCGACTTTTGTCACACTCTCATTGTATTCTAGTTAAAGGCAAGCACCCGGGCATCGATAGGATAGGAATCCTTGTCGCCAGGAGCTGCTTCGATAGACCCGAATGGCATTTGACTTCTGAGCTTCCAAGTTTCAGGCAAGTCCCAAGTTTGACGAACATCTTCATCAATTAAGGGGTTGTAGTGTTGGAGAGAAGCGCCAATTCCTTGTTCTGCTAGGGCTGTCCAGACATTCATGGTTGCTGCCCCATTAGCTTGTTCCGACCAAGGTTGGAAGTTCTCTGCGTAAAGGGCAAATTGCTCTTCATATTCACGGACAATTTCTTGGTCTTCAAAGAATAAAATCGTCCCATAGGCTGCTTGGAAGGAAGCAATTTTTTGGCGGGTATTTTCTACATCCTCTTCTGTTGCATTAGGATTAGCATTCTTCACATGGTCCCAAACAATTTCCCATAATTTATCGTGGGAACCTTCAAATAAAACAACTGCACGTGTCGTTTGGTTATTAAAGGCTGAGGGGGTGTGTAGGATAATATCCTTAACGAGGGCAGTAATTTCCTCATTTGACGCCTCAACATCCTTACCCAGACCATAGATTGAGCGGCGTTTCTGAATTAAATCATTAAATGTCGATTGCATACAAACGTCCTCCTTATTTTTTAAAAGTTTATTTGCTTAATTTCATCTTAAATTGTTCAATCCAACTTGTAAAGCAATAAGTCTCGGCTATTTTTTTATTTTCCTCCCTTTAAATAAGAACTGATGGAAACAATTCAGGAAAAGTCCTGCAATTCTGAGTCCTAGCTTAAAAACAGGGGAATTTTATGTTATAATCAACTTACTTAGATAAGTTAGCGTTTTCACTTAGCCCGGAATGCCCTTATCTAATATGATTAATGGTAGTAATAAGACACTACAGTTTTGACCCCACTACCTAGTCTAAGCTGTAGTTGTTAATTATTTTGAGGAGGACTTAGAATATGAATAAATTTATTGAACGTAATGTTGAAAGCGGTTTATTCAATGAGACTGTTGGTAATTACTTAGAGGAAGCTATCCAGAACAAAGAATCTGTTATTATTGCCGGCCACCGGTCAACAGGTAGCCGACCACTCTTTGCGGCGATTTCAGGTGCTGCTAAGTCTGAACACTCAGCTGTTCAAGTTAAAGATGAGTCAGCCTTCGAAAAAGAAGCCGATTATTACTTGATCCCTGGTAATCCTAAAGTTGATTTAGAAGAATTAATTTATAAGGCAATTGAAACCCCTGGAGCTGCTTTCGTTTCCTTAAAGGATCCTGAACAACCTGTTTCTCTACAAAAATTATTAAAACGTTTCACTAAAGAACATGGGACTTCCGACAAGGTCTTCCATGAAATTGCCTTAAAGAAAAATGGTACCGGTGGTGACGCTGTGCCTTATACGGATAAGGTAACCAAATTCTACTTCAATGAAAAAGGAAAAGTTAAGCGCGACCAACTTGACTTCTAATTCCTCGACAGAACTACAACAGTTTGGCTAGGCAAAGCGCCTAGCTTTTTTTGTTAACAAAGCTTTTTAAAGGCGTTGTTTTTTTGATAAGGGTCCTGTAAAATAAGTCTGTTAGCTTTGAGGAAAGCTCACACTACGATTCTTCAGTAGATTAAGCTACTCTTTGTCCTTTGGTCGTAGTTATTACTAGGGCGGTCCGCCGCCACTATAAAGGAGACGATATTATGCAAAAATATACACACGGGGCTTCCTCGGCCCGGACTTTAGACCTGACCAAGGCTGCCATCATTGCGGCCCTCTATGTCGCGATGTCTCTCTTACTCGCGCCCTTAACTTTTGGGCCCATTGGCATCCGCTTATCAGAGGGGCTCAACTTCTTAGGCCTCTACCATAAGCGCTATATCTATGCCATTACTCTTGGCGTCTTCATCGTCAACTACTTCAGCTATGGGATTTGGGATATGATTGTGGGCAGTATCTCCACCTTCATCTTTCTCTGGATTGGACGCTGGCTGGGTGAGCAGGTGGTCCAACATAGCCAGTTCAAGATTGATCCGATGATCATTAAGTACATTGTCCTCACCATTGTCTTCTCCCTGTCCATGTTCACCATCACCTTCTTGGTGGTCTTCCTCGGCTATGATGGTCCGATTTGGCCCCTCTACCTTAATATGGCTGGAACAGAAGCCCTCGCCATGGTGGTCGGTGGCTTTATCATCTATCCCATCAGCAAGCGGATTAATTTCTATGACTAAATTCTAAAAATGACTAACACATCAAAATACGCACACCAACAAGCCCCTTGACTTGTTCGGTGTGCGTATTTTTTAGTCTTATTTATTATAACCAGCCCTTGTCGTAAGCGTGTTGGATATCATGGACTTGGTCAGGGAAGATTTGACCAAGGAAGTTCTTGAAGAAGGCCTGGGCATCCACTGCTTGAGCAACTTGAACCTTACCGGCTGGATGCGGCTGGATGACCGACTGAGCATCGCGCTCGCCGCTGGTTAGGACTTGGATATCTGCTGGGATAAACTGGCAAATCCCAGTCACCATGTCAACAGGCACCAGAGGGTCATTAATCACACAGCCCAGGGTCCGCTCGGCCTGCCAGTGGAAGTCCACATAGAAGCGGGTAATGGCATGGATCAGCTGCCCCAGCTCGGTATCGAATTGGCGGATCAATTCGCGACAATTAGGGGTCATTAGAATCTGGTAGGTGACGTCCAAGGGGTAGAGGTAAGTTTCAGGCAGGTCGCTCTGAAAGACTAGGCGGGCTGCCTCGGGATCGCACCAGAAATTATATTCCGCATAAGGCGAGCAATTGCCTGTCACCTGGTAGGCCCCACCCATAATCCGCAAGGCCTTGGCCTGACTTAAGAGACCAGGCTGGGCCTGGATCACTTGGGCCAGATTGGTCAGGGGGCCCAGGGCAAGGATCTCCACCTCGTTCGGGTAAGTTTGGAGCATGGACTGGATGAAGGCTCGAGCAGACTCGGGCTGGATGTGCTTTTCCCTAGCCCAGATTGCTTCGCCTAGGCCATCTTCCCCATGGGTATCCCGGGCATCACGATAGGGACGTTCGAGGGGCTGTTGGGCTCCCTCATAGATAGGGACCTGGTCGAGGCCCAGAACATCACAGAGATAGCTGGCATTACAGGCCCCCTGGCTAGGATCCACATTCCCAGCCACCGTGGTAATTCCTAGGATATCAAATGCTTGGCTAAGGACCGTATAAATGAGCGCCAGGCTATCATCAATACCTGGATCAAGGTCTAAAATAACTTTTCTTCGCATAGTAAGCTCCTATTCCTATAAAGCTTGTAGGCTGCTGATCATTTGGTAGAGAGCCAAGGCACAATAGATTAAAACCGGCCAAAACACTATTGCCTGACGGTAGGTGCCTGGCTCCGTCCGATAAGTCTTGATATAAGCCTTAATCGACTCCCGATGCTGGTAGAGGACCCAAGCCCCTGCTAGGAAGAAGCCGACCGAAATCAAGTTGTTGATCCCCTCCTGCAGACTCATCGGCAGGGGAGATAAGAGATAAATCATTAAATCGCCAAAGACAAAGTTGTTGACGATATGAAGGACTACCGCCCACAAAAGCCCATAAGTCAGGCTCACATAAGCCAGGACCAAACCAATTAAGAAGGCAAAGGGCGATTGGATCACATTCAGATGCATCAAACCGAAGAAAAAGGCCGATACGGTCATCGCAAAGAGACGACCGTGTTTGACCAGATAGGGCAGGATAGTCCCACGAAAGGCTATCTCTTCAAGGATGGGACCGACGAAGCCGGCGTAGAGGAACATGGACACCGTCTGACTCCCAGCTGAAGCCATCTCAACTTCTGGAAGAATCGTATAACCCAACGCATTGGCTAAGCCTTCTCCCAAATAGGCGAGACCCGAAAATATAAGTTGCCCCATCATAAAAACAGCCAGCAGCTGAAGAAAGCGTCCCCCTGTCATCTGAGGCGCCTCCTCCCGCCGCCAAACGATCGGCCATTTACGGTGGAGATAGCTAAGAAGCAAGAAACTCAAGCCACAAGCAATGAGATAGGGCCAACCGCTATCGATGGTATCGCTTAGGGCTTGGTCCATGCTGAAGTCCCCCACCAGCCAAGCCTTGACCAAGAGATAGGCGATAACATATATGAAAGCGCCAACTAACATCAAGGCTGAATAGGCAAAGGCAACCCCAAGGCTGCGTAACATGTCTTCTCTGACCGTATTTTGTTTTTCTTTCAAAAGATTCCCTCCTTTAGCCCCCTAAAAAGGGGATTTCCGTGCCTTATCGACAAACTTTGGCTATAATTTTAGCATAGATGTGTTTGATTAGATATAGTTTTAAGGAGGAAATCCCATGCTCTCTGACCAATGCGCCCACCAGGTTATCCAGGCTATCATGGCGCGCTATCCCCATACCCAATCCGCGCTTAACTTCGATAACCCCTACCAACTCCTGATCGCTGCCATGCTGAGTGCCCAGACAACAGACGCCAAGGTGAACGAGATCACGCCTGCCCTTTTTGCGGCCTTCCCTAGCCCCCAAGACCTGGCCCAAGCCAGCCAAGAGGAAGTCATCCCCTACATCAAAAGCCTGGGCCTCTACAACAACCGGTCCAAGTACATGATTGCCTGTGCCCAGAAACTCCTCAACGACTTCGGCGGCCAAGTTCCCCAAAGCCAAAAAGAGCTAGAAAGCCTGCCCGGCATTGGCCGGAAGTGTGCCAATGTGGTCCTCTCCAATGCCTTCCAAATCCCTGCCTTCGCGGTGGATACCCATGTTATCCGCATCTGTAAGCGGCATGAAATCGTGGATTCTTCAGCCTCTACCTTAGACATTGAAGAGCGGGTGACCCAGCTCCTCCCCAAAAAAGATTGGCTCCACGCCCACCAGGCCATGGGTGCTTTCGGCCGGGAAATCTGTACCCCTAAGCATCCCAAATGCCATGAAATTCCTGAACTTTGGCCCTGCCCGGACCAGACCCCTACTCACTAGAAAGGAAATGCATTATGAATTCAGAAGAAGCCCTCAAAATCCTCCAAGGTCTTATCCAAGTCAACACCGTTGAAGGTCAGGAAAGCCAATCTTTAGACTGCCTAATCCCTTATTTGGAAAAGCTCGGTTTCGACTGCCAGACCATAGCCTATGCTCCCGGCCGTGACCAATTAATCGCTGCCTGGTCTTCAGGTCGGCCTGGACTCCGGCTCGGCTTGACCGGGCATCTGGACGTGGTTCCCTGCGGCCAGGAAGATGCTTGGACCTATCCCCCATTTGCAGGTCAAATCATAGACGGCAAGATCTATGGCCGAGGCGCTTCCGATATGAAGGGCGGTCTCGTCGCTCTGATCGCAGCTGCCAGTCGGCTCATCCAGGATCAGACCATCGAAACTGGTAGCCTTTACTTTATCATCACAGCCGATGAAGAAAGCGGAGGCAAGGGTGCTGAAGCCTTAGCCCAAGCCGGCCTCATTCCAGAACTCGACGCCCTCATCTGCGCCGAACCCACTGACCTCACCATCTGCACCGGCCACCGGGGCGGCCTCTCCCTTAAATTCGAGAGCTTCGGCCAAGCCGGACATGCGGCGACTGCTCCAGTGGAAGAAAATGCCCTCCATCTTATCTTGGATCTAGCCCAAGCTATCCGCCAAGACTTCCAAGCCCAAGCAGCTGACCTCAACCACCCCATCTTAGGCCAGCCCTCCCTGCAAATCTCCTGCCTCCACGCCGGGCAGAAAGCCAATCTCGTCCCCGACTATGCCTGGATGACCCTGGACCGGCGGACACTGCCCCAGGAAGACCACAAGCAGATCCTAGCCAACTACCAAGAGCTAAGCGACCAGCTTAGCGCAAACCGACCCTATCCCAAGATCCAGCTCAGTCTTATTGCCAACATGTCCGCCCTTGCCACCGACCATTCTGCCCAGCTCATCCAAGCCAGCCAGGCAGCCTACCAGCAAACATTCAATAAGGAAGCCAAGCTCGCCCCCTTCTTCGGCGGCACAGACTGCGTGGCTATTGCCAGTCAGAATCCCGAACTGGAAGTGGTCATCTTTGGACCTGGCAAGACCCAGCACCAGGTTGACGAACACCTTGACTTGGACGACTTCTACCAGGCGATCAGCTTCTTTGAGAAGCTGATTGGAGACTATTTGGGATAAAAAATAAGCGTTAGCTTTTCTACTGATAAGAGGAGCTAACGCTTTTTATTCTAAATGATACCGCACAAGGCTCTTAACCATCTTATATTCTAGCTAGGGAACAAATTAGCGCTCTGAAACTTCAAGGACTAGTTCCTTAATTTTCTCAGCCATTTGATTCACTTCATCCCCTGTAAAGATATTCTCTGGCTCGATTAAGTCTGGTCTATGGACTGTCGAGTCAAAAGCAAGCACTGGAAGACCCTTTTGGATCGCGCGACTGACAATATCATCAACTTCTTCATAATAATTGATATCTAGGTAGATGTCGGCTTGGTTTAGTAGGTCTTCAATTAGATCGTTATGAGCTAAGGGGTGAATAAAGATGTTTTCGAGTCTTTCTGCTAGGTCAATGAGGTTTGGCGCTACAGAAGTATATGCTGCGATATGAATGCAAAGATCAGGAAGTTCACGAGCTAAGTCTTCAACGTGCTCCAAGTCAGCTGAATAGGTCAAAATGAATGCATGATATGAAAAATCTTTAAGACTGAAGTAACGCTGGTATTCCTCTTTCCAAACTTCTCTTGAATCTTCTTCGAAATCTTGATACACCGTCCGACTTTGGTGTAGCTTAGATAAGTGGAGAGCGAGGGTTGCTGGAAGATAGATATCATACTCAGCCATATAATCGATTTTTTCTTGATAGTGACTGATGTAATCACCTAGACGCTTGGGTAAGCTAGTAAGTTCAGTAGACATAATAGAATTGTCATGTTGGCGATAATGATATAAATCAATACTGATATAACATATGTTGTTTGCTTCTAAATACCATTTATAAGTAACAGCTAGGTCTTCATAATACATTCCCACTGGAAATAAATGCTTACGAACTATTCCTGAATTAACAAGCTTCCCTCCAACATTAACAAAAGAATCCCAGAAATTGGCTGTTTCTATTCTCTCAACTGCTTCAATGGGATCATAAAGAAGAATGTCAATATCCCCGATTGATTTATAAAATATATTTCCTTGGTTATTAAACAGTCTGTGAGAGGACATCACAATATCTGCATCTTTTGCTTGGGCGAGTCGATACATCACGTCCAAGCTATTTTCTACAATCTTATCATCTGAATCTAAGAAAAAAATGTAGTCTCCCTTAGCCTGGCTAATTCCAAAATTTCGTGCCGCAGACAGGCCTTGATTTTCTTGATGATACAATTTAAAACGCTCGTCTCTCTGACAATAATTATCTGCAATAACAGGTGAGGCATCAGTGGATCCATCATTGACCATGATGACTTCAAAGTCTGTAAAAGTTTGCCTTCTCACAGATTCGAGACATTCGATAAGGTATTTTTCCTCATTATAGATAGGAATAATAATCGATATAGGTATATTCATTATTCTCCTCCATCACTAAAATCTAAAATAATTTCAGAAAGATAGTCTGCGTCGACTGCTTCAGCAATGTTTTCATCGTAATTGTGCTCAGCAGTGTGTTTGGCAGGCAGTTTCACTTTCGTCTCTGCCCCCATTAAAAACCATTCGTATTCGGAGTCAATATGACCGAGGTCAATAACTTGATCAAGCTCTTGGTAAAGATCATAAGCAATTACCTTAGCTGTTGGCCCTAACATCAAAAGGACTAGCGCTCCCTGATGTTCATCCAAAATTGCAGCTTCGATTCGGTCAATTTGACTGTAAGCATTTTTATGTGGAGCAATAACCCGCCGAATGGACTTGGCCCCCTTGAAGAGATCATTTCCTACCCCCGAACGGGAATATTTACCTTCAACAATCAATAGGTCACGGTCCTGCCACAGGGCCTTTAATTTTTCGAAGTAGCGAGCACTCGGCCTTTTATCGACTAAATCACTATAAGGCCTTGAAATAAATGAATTCCCATACCACTCCGCTGGACATAAGCGGGCATAAGTTTTTCTATAGATGCTCAAATTATCCTTCCAAAAATCATAAAAATGTTTCTGATAACGATCCCAACCAGTGAAGATATCGGCTAAGCAAACCATAAAGTCTTCATCACTTGTCCGCCCCAAAATTTCTTTGAGCCGGTCTGCTAATTTTGCATCGTAATGTTGGTAGTGGATACTAAGGCCTGAAATAATAGCCATTTCACCATCGCCGAAACGTGCCACTGAAGGGTGATGGGCCTCGATATAGTCTAGGCTTTCATCAATGGATAAAATTTGAGGCTGGAAACTGCTCAACTGCTCGCTCTGTTTTCCTACTTTCTCAGCAAATTTTCTTAGATCAGCGACCATCGTATCAATCTGCTCAGTTTCATAAACATGCTGCCCCGCTAAGTCAGCTTGGTGGGCCAAGCCGGCAAAAGTAAATATCTCAAGGCCCAGACGGTGGGCGGTTTCCACACTGTGTCCCACTTCAGTGAAGTGGTTGATATCCAAATAAAGGTCTGCTCCAGCTAAGAGGTCCGCCATTTCTTCTGAACCTGCCTGGGGGTAGAGCATGACATTCTTGTAAGACTTCAGGTCCAGTAGCCGGTCTCCCATCAAGGTCGGTGCGGCAATATGGAAGCTAATCTCTGGGCATCCAACAACCAGGCTTTCGAGCTGTTCTAATTGGTCCGTATTAGTACAGATGACAGCCCGACAACTTGCTGTTGATTCTTTTTCCTTCATGAGACAGTCAATATGGCAAGCTAGGCCCTGGACATCACCCTTAGAATGAATATGCCGTCTCGAAATCAAATCAGGACGGTGGCAGGTACTGTCAAAAGCCAGAATCGGTAGCTCTTGGGCAACACAGGATTCGATAGTCCCCGAAATTTCTTCCTGGTAATTGATATCTAAGTAAATATCTGTCTCTTCAATTAAGCGATCAAATAGACTCTGATCGGCAGAGGGATAGAGACTGCAATTCGCATATTGCTTGAGCTGCAAAAGCTTGGGACTCATATTCGTGGGAGCTGCAATGCGAAAAGCATAATCCGGCATATTTTGAATCAGCTCTTCGATGGCTTCGATTTCCTGGGAATATGTAAAGACGGTAAGTTTCCCCTTGAAGGACTGAGCCCTATGTCCATCTTTTCTTATCATCTGGTGGACTGTTTCAACCAGTACTTTTTGTGTGAAATAGCCATTCTTGATCAAGAGATTAAATTCTGCCACATTTTTTAGGAGTTTATCATAGTTTGCTTTGGTAAAATTTTCTAATAAATCTGGTAATTCATCGAGACTGCTGATAGCTAGCCCTAAGCCATTACCGACCACTATGTCTTTTTGACCAATATCTTCTGGAATAATCACTGGAATTCCCGCAGCCAGATAGGTCGATAATTTATAAATACAGTTGTAATGGTAATAATCATGCCAAGGGCCTTCACTGCCACCCCAAACTAAACCAAAGCCGCCCTTTGACAAGCGACGCATCAAGTCTTCTTGCGGAAGCCAACCCTGGTAATTAAAAGCTGGGTGGTTCTTTTCCTCAGGAGCCTCACCGTATACCGTCAGGGGGTAATCAAGGGGCCATTCTTTCTCCAAACGAAACTTCTCAGGAATTCCAGCAAAATGGACCTGGCGCGTAAATCTCGGTTGGTCCAGATGGAGGGGCTGGATATAGTCCCACATTTCTTGGACTACATAGCGGTTAACTTGGACGCCATAGCTAACTAATTGCTTATACAAAGTCTCACTTGGCACAATAAGTAAATCGGCCTGGTTAAAGATCGCCACATATTCTTGGATTAGCGACGACGTGCTCTCAAACATTAAGAAAGGCACATCGTTAACGAAGAGAGCCAGACGCGTTTTCCTTTGCTTTAACTGACTAACTAAAGCCCGGTCAAAGGCCAATTCATTCCAACTTGGAAATTGCACCAGCACTAAGTCACCTGCTTCAACACCTGCTAGGATACCTTCAATCCGAATTGATCGCTCAGCCGCCCCTTCTCGCCCATGACTTAAGGTAGGGATAGCCAGTTCATTGAAGCCAAAATCTTTGGCTATCTTAGCGACCTGGTGTTGTGAAATCTGTGCGGTGCTAGATTGGGCATGGCCATAGAGCACTGTGAGAAATTTTTTCATCTTAACTATCCTTTCACTCTACAAATCTCAACTATTAAATACAGCTAACAAGGATAAGACCAGCCCTAGGATTATTGATAGGCCCATCAGTATCCCCAAAATGACTGGGAGTTTGGAGAGCTTATCTTCTTCCTTATCCTGATCTTCGATTTTTTCATTGCGTTCCTTGGCTACCATGCGTTTAATTTCTTGGTCTAGGACATTCTTTTCTTTATCTTTCATCGCATCTCTAACCTAACACTCTCTGGTAATCTGCCACTGTCGTTTGGCCAGCATAGGAAAGTTGGACCGCTAAAGCTCTATCACGTTCTTCCTGGTCCTGAGCTAAGGTCTGCATTAAAGCAACTAAATTTACTGGTTGCTCAGCGCTAAAACGATGGCTAGGTGCTATATATCTAGGTTGGTGGAGGGTCTCCTTAAAACCGAGGACAATTTGACTATGGTTAAAGGCTTGGCGGACAGCCTTATAAATTTCAATACTATGGTTGATGTCTAAATAGCAGTTACACCTCTTAAATAAGTCGGCTACCCTGTCCTTAGAAATATTAGGATAGAGGTGTAGGTTATCATAGCTGTCAAGATTCATTAGTTTGTCCGACATTTCGGTAATGGCTCCCACATGAAATTCCCATTCAGGAAGCATCTTAACGATATATTCCAATGACTCCACTTGATCCGTATTGGTCAAAATGAGTGCCTCATTTGCTTGACTCATCGGCTGTTCGAGGGGATAGATATAACCTAAATGATCGAGTTTATCATCAATAGACGCAATGCCTTGCGCGTCCATCAACTGGTGTAAGCGTTCAAAGTTTCCCAGATCATCCGTAATCACCCGCTTAGCCCGTCCAGTTCCTCCATTGAAAATCAACTGCATATTTCCAGGAATTTCATCTGTGATGGGTTCTTGCCAGAACAAGATATCCTCTCCTTCTAAGTTCAGACGGTGGGAAACTAAAAAGGGCAGCCCTAGAGAATTCATCAATAACTCCGACAAGTCTAGGCCACTCGCCTTCAGATAAAAGCAGAAAAAGTCAATTAAATCTTTAAAGAAATAATGCTTATCTTGATAGGCCAGACTGACAGCAGCGGTCACTAAGTTATGAACAATAACCTCTCGTCCCTTAGTATCATAGTAGGTCTGCATGGACATACCACCAGCCGTATCAAAAGCAATTCGGCTGAAGTGACGACCAAATTGATTGTAAAGATCAACAAAAGCCACCCGTCCTTGTTCATCCAACCAGTCGACTTTATTGATTAAACGCTGCTCCTTAGGGTCTGCATAATAGATTTGTGCTTTTAGCTGACCTAAGTCTTTGACCTGGGCCTTACTATTGTCACCAGATATTTCCCAAAAAGGATCCATAGGCAGTTCATTAAAATAAAGTGCCTTGCCTGACTCATCCTCTTCTCCCATAAAGAATTGATAGGGGCTCTGAACTTCCTGCGGTAAGAATCCTTCATCCTTAAGAACAATGCTTGGCCACTGGTAACCTGCCTGTATTAAAGAATGGTGTAAGTCGCGACTTGCTTCATTATAATTTTCGAATAAATTAATCATGACTGTACCTCCTCTAATAACTTGCGCCAAGCAGCTATAATCTTCTCATCTAAGAAATTTTGAGCTCTCTGGTAAGAAGCCTCCTGCATGGCTTGCCGGTCAGCTTCGCGATAATACTTAAGTAGCTTAGTTGTTAAGGCCGCGATATTGTCTTCCGCATCGCAGCCCGGCTGGTAAGGAACCAGGTAGCCATTGCTGCCATCTTCAACAAAGGTGACATTGCCATAATTCACTTCAAAACCAATAATGGGTAGGCCAGCAGCAATAGCTTCTAGTAGTGTCAGGCCAAAACCCTCGCTCGTCGATCCAGCAAAATATAAATCATATTTTTGGTAAACCTGGGCAAGATCCTGGTGGCCCTTAAGCTGAATATAGTCCTCTGCCCCTAGATCTTTAATTAATTCCCTCAGGCTAGTTTCTTTACTGCCCTTACCATAAATATCAAAAGTAATTTGTGGAATTTCCCCTTTCGCCCTTGCTACTGCTTCAACGAGCCAATCTACATGCTTCTCTGCCGCTAATCGCGAAGCCGTCATCAAGCTAAAGGCTTGTCGTTCGCCAGGCTGGGGATATTTTAAGTTCGAGATACTCCCCACAGGAATAGCATAAACCTTAGCTTCTTTATTATAATAATGGGCAAATTGCTGGTCTAAGACTTCCTTTTGAGCCTGAGTAGAGGCAATGAAGAAATCAACCGTATCACTATGCATAAACTGATAGTCATAATAGTTATTCCAGAGAATATAGTCATTAGTCGTTGGCCCTTCACTAAAATGTTCCGCATGGATAACAACGCCAATCTTAGCTGGTGGAGCATATTGGAAAACAGCCTGACCGGTACCAGTTGCCCGGTCTAAGATAACGATATCTCTTTCGGATAAGTTTAATTTTTGAATAAAATAGGCAAAGAGCTCTTCTTTATTGTAGAGGATAGCATCCGGCATCTTAAAAACACTATGGGCTCCATCAACAATCTCTTCATATGCAACGGAACCATCTTCATTGAAATACCGGCGCTGATAGAGTTTTGCCTTATTATCCTGGGGCGCATAATACTCCGAAAGAAAACGCGTATAGTTATAGTAATCCTTACTCACCAAGCAACCATTAACCACAAATTCCACTCGGTTAACTAAGTCATCGCTTCCTTCAACAAGGTAACAAGTTGCATACTGCTGGCCTTGGTCATAGTAGAGTCGGACAATTTGGTCCCCCTCTTTCTTCTCCTCTTCGATGGCGTGAGCCAGGCTGGCCTTCACATCCGCTAAGCGATAAGAAGTTGCTCGAATCTTGATATCTGTGAAGTAAAGATACATCCAAATAATATCTTCATCCCTAAAACCAATATTTTGCGTAAAGTGAGCAATATTTTCATTTAAAATAAGATCAACAAAGACAAACTTAGCTGACTCTCCTAGCTGGTCAAAAATTCTAGACCGGTAGATCTGGGAATATTCGACTCCACTTGAAGCCCAACCAATTCCCAAATTAATATTATAAATTGTCATAAGCTCCTCCTCTTTCCTAGGCAAATTGCACTAGCATTTTGCCGGTCTCTGATTGGACTAGCTCACTCAGTGACAGGTAACGCACAATCTCAAAATAAATCCGCTGACGCATTTCTTGATAGGACCAATAAGCTTCACGTTGGTATTCATAAATCGGGTTACGCTGTGCAGACCGCCGACTCATCACGACTTGCTTGAATTGCGTCAGATAGTCGACCTGTTCAATCCAAGTCGCATCAATCGCCTTCAATAGACACTTGCGGATAAAATCTTCAAAGAGTGCTTGGTCGTTGAAACGTCTCTTTTTTGCTTGGTATTGACTATTGAATAATTTCATTAAATAATTTTGCAGCTGCTTATCCGACATCTGGCCAAGTGCTCCAAAGTCCGGACTAATATTATAGGAGAGATAGTCATAGATAAAGCGTTCAATTTGAAAGGCGCGACTTTGATCAGAAGTTAAGGTCCGAGTGAAGGCCTCAAAAACTTCTTGGGCAAGGGATTCAAAGTCAATCGCTTTTAACCCTCCCCCTGCAAGCAAGGCATTGCGGTCACGGTAAATTAACTCACGCTGGATACGCATGTCTTCATCCATTTGTAGGATTTGCTGACGGGAGCTTTCACTGCTGCTGTCACTTGCTTCTTGGGCTTGTTCAAAATATTTTTGATAGCGAAAATTCGACAATGCCTTGGCTTGAGGGGGCCTAGTATCCTCATCAGAATAATAGCGAATATGTTCAGGGCCCCATTTGTGAATCAATTCATCTTCTAAAGAAACAAAGAATTTACTCATACCAGGATCCCCTTGACGGCCTGCACGGCCTCGTAATTGAAGGTCGATACGCTCACTTGTCATATGCTCTGTTCCAATCACAGCTAGGCCTCCCAATTCAGCGACTCCTGATCCGAGCTTAATATCGGTTCCTCGCCCTGCCATAGCGGTAGCCACTGTGACTGCCCCCATTTGGCCCGCTTCTTTGACCATTTCAGCTTCTTTGACAGCGTTGTAGGCGTTCAATACATTATGTGGAATGCCTTCTTTCAGTAGAATAGCTGAATATAAGGCGGATAATTGAACGGAGCCAGTGGCAATTAACAGGGGCTGTCCGGTCGCATGGCGCTCTTTAATATATTGGATAGCCGCATAAACCTTATCAGGGAAGCTGCGGTAAATAGAATCCGGTAAGTCTTTACGAATAACTGGCTTATGGGTAGGAATCGCGATAACTTCCATCTGATAAGTCTCTATGAACTCATCTTCTGCTGGCTTACCGGTCCCTGTCATTCCCGCCATTTTATCAAACAATTTAAATAAATTCTGATAGGTAATAGAGGCCATGGACCGATTATCCGCGGTTAATGAGACATGCTCCTTGGCTTCAAGAGCCTGATGTTGCCCCGCTTGAAGACGGGTTCCTTTAAGCAAACGCCCATCTGTTGAATCGAGTAGGACGAGCTCATCATCTTGAACAACATAATCTTTCTCATTCTCGAAGAGGCAGTGAGCCCTTAAGGCTAAGCTCACCTGGCGAACAAGTTCACGATTATCTTTATGGTAGAACTTCTCTAAGCGGAAATATTCTTCGGCTAACTTGATTCCTTTTTGAGTTAACCAGACCCCATCCTTTTCATCAGTAACATAATAATCTTGTTCCTCTTCCAGACTGACGACAAAATCATCTGCTAAGGCATAGAGATTTGATTGAACCCTAGGCGAGCCTGCAATGACTAGAGGACTTGTCGCACTATCCAACAAAACTGCATCTACTTCATCAATAATGACATAATAGAAGTCGCGTAAATACTGCTGGTCGCGAGAATCCGCTAGATTTTCAATCAGATAGTCGAAGCCCAAGCTAGAATGGGTGGTATAGACAATATCTGCTGCATAGATGGCCTTCTTATCTTCAGCTTCGAGATCATCCGCATCTTCAGGAGCCCCCATGGCAATTGACAAGCCCATGAAACGATAAAGTGGGCCCATTTCTTCAGCATCCCGGCAGCTCAAATAGTCATTCACGGTCACCAGGATAACCCCACGACCTGTCAGAGCGTTCAGGTAGATAGGTAGGGTTGCTGTTAGGGTTTTCCCTTCCCCTGTCTTCATTTCAGCAATATGCCCCTCATGGAGGACAATCCCCCCGAGTACTTGGACATCGTAAGGGTACATCCCGAGGACACGCTTAGCCGCTTCGCGAACCGCCGCAAAAGCTTCCGGTAAGAGTTCATCTAGGCTCTCTCCCTCTTGGTAGCGCGCCTTGAACTCATCAGTCTTATGACGCAATTGACCATCTGTTAGTCTTGCCATCCCATTAGCTTCCTGATTAACTTTTTTTAGTATTTTGCGAAGTCGGCGCAGGCGGCCCTTATCTAAATCAAATTTTGGCATCGAATTCCCCCTCATGGCCCAAATGCTTTAATTGGGGTTTATAATCTTGCAAGAAGGCAGAGACGCTCTCTGTCGATTGAAGTTGTCCTGGTGCATAAATCCTTACCCCATCCCTGTGCAACAAGTCCTTATAATTGGCCAGGGCTCCCTTTAATGTTTGATCTAGGCCTAAACTGGCGTGGAGGCTAAGATAGTCAGCCTCCGTCAATAAATCTTCTGTAATCAAAGTTGGACAGCTTAACCGTTCGCCATGATATAGGGCGGCTATGTTACTAATAGGGCCATAACCCACTAAAGTCAACTGATCTTGTTTCCTATAGGCTTGGTCAACAAGCTCTCGCGCTTCTTCTCTTAAATAAAGCTGACCCTTGCTCAGCCTAGAAGTGATATAGCTATAAGGCGTATGACTTCCCCTTAATGACGCAATCTGTGGACCGTTACCCAGTTCATCAAAGATTAAGTACTTAGTCTTTGTTCCAACATGTAGAGCATAAGCTTGCTCAAAATCTCCTGCCCGCTTCTCTTCATAGGCTCGTAGGATAATTTGTCGAAAGTCAACAGCACGACAGCCGCCGTTCTGCATCGTGATAGCATAGGCATTATAATTTTCTGGTACCTTGAAGTAATCACCTCGCTTGCGCAAGTAGCTTTCTTCAATCAAGCTTCCATAATAATCATAGAAGGATACCTTAAAGAAAACCCTGGCTTGAGGAGAACTTTGACCTAAGAAAAACAGCTGGTAAGCTGCCCCCCGTCTTAGCAGGGGAAGCTTGGCACTTTCCTTAGTCATCTGGAAAAAGCTTCGAGAGGACCATGATGTTATCTGCTTTCCTGAGGGCATGAGGGCATTTTCAAAATAAACTTCATCTGGACTCTGCCAAATGATTTGCGACCCATAAGCAAAATCGCCAGCGTTAGCTTGGCCCCATCTAATTGATCGTCCGACTTGCATTCAAGACCTCCTCACCTTCTGCTTCTGTCAGTAAACGCCGGTATTGGTTGATAAACCAGTTGGTAATACCAGGTGTGTTGTCATTATGACGACCAAGGAAACTCTTACTTATCACCTTAGCCGACTTTCCTCTCAAAACTTCCAAGAGCCTATAGTAAGCGGTATCATCGTAATCATCATTCTTCATATAAGATACTGCGAAGGTCGTCCCACGATAAGCTCCCTCTGCCATGCGGTTCAAGATACGCTGATCCATAAACTCTAAAACTTCTTCCTGGTCGCCATGATCAAAACGTCGCACGAGATCCAGAGAAGTCTGAAATTCATCGGGCCGGACGAGGCGTTGCTTTCTAGCCATGTTTCCTAACGATAACAAGGGTTTACCTATCACCACGGCATAAGGGTTAAAGAAACTGCTGTAATAGCATGCGCCTGTCGTGCCCATGGATAAGCCTGAGAAAATAATTTGACTGTCATCAAAGCCAAGTTGATCAAGACAGGAGTTAATCTTCGCTAAGAGCCGACTTTCCAATTCTTGACTCACTTGGTAGAAGGCTCCCCCTTCTGACCTAGGATCCCCTACTAATATAAAGGGATGTTCAAGCCCCTTCATCATCCAGAATCCTTCAAAACCTTCTGCTGTCCGATAACCCGAAAAATAAACATTGAGCGGGGGCTTAAGGTTACCTGGATGAAAGTAGAAGATCAGTTCTTCTCGGCGATTATCTCTTAAGACTTGGCCTCCTGGGATAAAGCAACCAAATTCCTTACGGGAGTGTCGAATATGAAGATCACTTAAACGGATCTTCCCCTTTCCCTTGACCTCTAAACAGCATGTGGCATAAGCATCTTCGCTTGGATCTAAAGTAATCGTTTCTTTAAGATCTTCCTCGGTATATACTGCTACTTGGACTAGCTCATTGATAGATCCCAAGCGGGTATAATAAACCCGTAAGCGAATATCAAGTGAATCATCAGCTTGATATTCCAACCATAGATCGATATAACGGTCACGACTAACAACCAAGTTTCTCTGCCAATAGAGGAAGGGCGTCCATTCACTTTCATCAATAGCTTCAACTTGATAGCTATTATGTCCTTCCATCCGACAACGCCCTTTAAAACTGTCTTGGAACTGGATCAGCGTAATATTCATCCGCTCTCCATAATTGCCATCAAAATAAAGTTTAGTCATTTCGACGACAAAGTAAGCAGGATCCATTATTTGAACAAACTTTGCAAGTTTATAATCAAACCAAGCCTTAAAACTAGTTTGCTTATAGTAATCCATATAGCGACTATCAATGAAGACACTGTAAGCTTCCATATAAGGCAAGAGATCTGTTGCCCATAACGGAGGCACTTCTCCAGTAATTAACACCAATGAAAAGGGTCTCGGCTCCGTATCCAAACCCAGTTCTTCTAAAGTAAGAGAAGGATTCGATGGCTCTATAAACGTCCAATCCACTTCACAAAGAAATTCAACCCCCTGCGACCAGTCACTTGTTCCTATCTGCAATACTCTTGTCACTTGTCTTCTCCCCTAAATAAGCTTGCCATGCTTCTACAATTTCATTTCCATGATAACGATTAATCTTATCAACCGCATAAACTAAGGCCTCATTCCAATGTTTCAGGCCTTGAAGATAATAATCAATGCCTTCACTCAGTTGGTCCCTATTCTTTGCAATCCAGCCATTCTTCTTATGATCAACATAGGCAGTCGTTACCTGGTTAATTTGCGGAATTCCAGCACTGATAGCTGCAATCTGCGTATACAGGTTGGGCGTCTTAGCCAGATCAATCACCAAACGAGTCGTCTGAAACTCTTGAATCAAATCCTTATCCGTCTGCAGGTTTCGCAATTGAAAAGCGGGAAGCTGCTCATCATCTGGTAACTTATCTTCAAAGTCTTCCACCTCTTGCTGGACGGGGTGGATTTTCTCTTCAAAAGTCTGCACGATGTCTTTAAGGACGCCTTCCCTTTCATAGGATAAACGAAAACCTGCTAAAATCACCTCTATACGCCGGTCTGCCTTTATTTTTTTTAGCATTAATTCCAAAAATTCCTGCACCTGGCTATCGGTCACACCATCAAGCTGGTAGAAGACACGTAGAGCCTTAACCCGTTGACTCAAACCTAACTGCAAACGCGTATCGAAGGGCGTCAAGTTTAATATGTTCTCTGCCTGCTTACTGTCGCTATCCCTTAATATACCCTGGCTTGCTTCACTATCAACAATAACTAGGTCTGCTTGATCAAGCAGGTTAGATTTTTTATCCAGTGGCCGCCTAGAAAATATGGAATAAACTTTCTTTCCTTTGGGCCCAGCAGCCAATAATAAGTCATCATGCTGCTTGTCATTAGCGATGACGAGCACATCCTTCTGGCTTAAGTGATCACTAAAGTAATCGGTCACTTGAGCTCTAATGAAATGCGTCATTGTATCAAAGACTCGAGGAAATCTATCTGACCAAGAAGTAACTTGGCCTGTCTGGTAATCATGGCTCAAAATTCTTTGTCCCGATGAATTAAAGAAGTCATGCCGCACTAAATGCTCCTTTGCATTGTAGTAATAGGCACTCGATAGGTAACCACGATCGTCAAAGACTAGATTTTTTTCTTTACATCTATCCTTATAGAAGACGACATCATGGATCCAGCCTTCAGAAGAATAATTGATATCTGCATAGTGCTCTCCCTCCAGATAGGCCAACATTGCAAAAGGTGTCGGCACGAATTGAATGCGTCCAGGCCAGACCAAGTCCTCCAACAATAGAGCCTGACTTGGTGCATCCTCAAAACCTTGTACAGCATCAAAGACTGACCAATAGGGAATTCGATCTAAGACTTGGTCGTGGAGGCGATTCCTCAGATGAGGCATATAATTTAAGAGAAGAAGTTCGATAGTTTCTCCTGCTTCATGAAAGATTCGCATCTGATTAATCGTGTCATCAAAGAACAATTGGTCATAAGATAGATGACTTTCATCCCAGGATTGATCGCCTAAATACCAAGACGGTACAAAATAATACATCCAAGTCCTCCTTTACTTATTCAAAGATACCCTTATATTTACCTCGGATATGTAAGGCCTTAAGTTCCTCAAGAATCCCTAAACTCAGTGAGAATAAAATTAAAATACTTGAAGCAGACCGCAATGTGCGAGCATGTTCAGGAAAGATAACACCTAAAACAGTGGGTAAGCCAACGACAAAGAGCATGTAGCCTGTTCCGATACAAGCCATATAGAAGATAACCCGACGCAGATAACCCTCCGTTGCCTTGCCGGGATTGACTCCGCTAATATAATCTCCTGATTTTTGTAGATTCTCCGCTAATTCTTCAGGATCGACATTCACAAAGGCAAAACCTAAACTTAGAAAGATAACAATTGCTAGGTAAATACCTGCCCCTAAAGGCTGGGTCATTCCTAGATTAGCCATAAGTGCCTCTGCCCAACTAGCTTCCGGATTGAAATGAAGAATTAATTGTAGGATATAACGCGGCAAGGCTGTGATTGTCATGGCATACATAATTGCCATCCCCCCACTCGGATTCGCTTTAATCGGAAGGTAAGACTTTTCAGCAAAATCGTTATTGATCATAACCCGATTTAAAGGAATGCGCCGTTCTCCCTTCTCCATTAAGATGGTCGTTAAAGCAGTAAAAGCAGCAAAGAGAGCGGAAAAAGCAAAGAGATAGATTTCCTCTTGATTGGCAATTCCAGTGATATACGTTTGCATCGCAGAAAAATTGCGCGGAATCCGCATGAGCATATTAGCTAAGATAATCACCGTCGGCCCCCCAATACCAAATTCAGTATTCTTATTGCCTAGCCAAATCAGATAAAAACTTCCGGCCAGTAAGAAAATGACAAGTATTGCTTGCATCAGGCCATCAGCTAAGGCAATTTCCTGATTTAAGGGATAGGCCATCACCAAGCTTAAAGCCTGAATACTGCCAATAACCAAGGTTAGAAGGTTACGATAGATCGTCTCTTTTTTTATGGGAACTTTAAGCTTTTTATACCACTTAGACATGGCCACAAAGCGCCAAATAATCATGGTTGACATATAAGGGCCAATCCCCAAAGTAAAGAGGGAGGCTCTCTCCAAGTCACCCCCAGTCACACTCAAGGCAACTGACAGAAAATCATCTGCCTGGTAGTGGTCACTCAAAGTCTGAAAGTCAACGAGTGGTAAAGGAAGCGTCTTTCCAATTACGAGAATAATTAAAATAAGTGCTGTGAATAATATTTTTTGTTGTAATAATGATAAATTGAAAAATCGCCGTAAACTTATAGACACAAGTTTGATAATCCTTTCTTCTTTATAAAAAATAAAAGGGTTGGGAGCCAAAGCTCCCAAGCCCTATTATCTTAAACGCAATACTATACTGTAACACATTAATCTGAGTTCACTCATAGTTTCGTGTTAATTACAGGACAGTTTCTATCCAATTAGATTAGGAAGGAGAAAGTCCTTCTCAGCTCTTAGCTTAGCAATTCCTTACTAACTATTGCAAGGAATTACTATGCTTTTTATTTCTTCTTGCGTTTACTTGATACCATGCCAAGACCTGCAAGAGCAAAGAGTAGACCCGGTGCTAATAAGCTAGAAGTTCCACCTGTCTTAGGCAAGACTTGGTTGGTGCGTGGTTGACGGCGGTGTGCCATTGTCTGAGCACCCGTCATTTGTTTAGCTGTCGCTGCTTGACCTTGGCTGGTCGAGGAAGTTTGAGCAGACTGACTTGCACTGCTAAGAGCAGAATCGCTAGCATGTTGAGCAGCTGAATTGTTGGCGTTTGTTGATGTCGCCGCAGAATCACTTGTCGAACTTGGCGCGGCTGCCTGATCAACAGACACGCTAGTGCTTGTTGATTCAGTGAGGGAGTCGCTCATCGAACTTGGTGCGACTACTTGACCTTCAGACGTGCTCGTAGCTGTTGATTCAGTCAACGAATCGCTCGTTGAACCTGGAGCTACTGCCTGATCAGAACTTGACTGACTAGCACTAATTGAAGCTGATTCCGATAATGAAATCGATTCTGATGCTGAAGCAGCCTGGCTCAGACTCACCGCTACCGATTCACTTTGAGAAGCACTAATCGATGTTTCAAGTGATGCACTCGCTGAAGCTGATAAGGAAGTAGAGAAGCTTTCAATATCAAATTCTGGAAGTTCAGATTCAATCCAACCTGGACCATGAGAGTGGACTTCAGAAACCATGTTAGATTCTGAATTTGGCGCTTGACTTTGCGCTTCAGATAAAAGACTTGCAATCACAGAACCTTGTTCAGAAATCGTAGCCGATTGCTCGAGACTCGTTGAAGTCTGTTGTGATTCAAGTAAGGAATCCGATCTCGAGTCAAGTTCAGATAGGGAGACATGCTCACTAATCGTTTCGGACATTGCCTCGGATAAGCTATGAGCTAAAGCCGAAGCTGCAACTGAAGCGCTATGGGCGGATTCGGAGGCTGCTAATGATGTGCTGGCCACTTGGCTAACCGCTTCAGATGTCGCCACTGAGGCGCTGTGGGCGGATTCCGATGCAGCTACGGACGTGCTGGCCACTTGGCTAACCGCTTCTGAAGTAGCTACCGAGGCGCTGTAGGCAGATTCGGATGCAGCTGTTGACGCACTCGCTAACTGGCTCATTAATTCAGAGATAACAACAGATGCGCTATTAGCAGATTGACTAGCTGCCTGTGAAGCGCTGTGTGCTGCTTCTGAAGTGCTTGTGGCTTGGCTTACTGCCTCTGAAGTCGCTATTGATGCGCTATGAGCGGATTGACTAGCGGCTACTGATGTGCTGTAAGCACTGGCTGAGGCCGCTTGTGACATTGCCTCCGACAAGCTATGTGCTGAGTTTGATGCAGCTACTGACGTGCTGTAGGCACTCGCTGAAGCTGCTTGTGACATAGCCACAGATAAACTGTTTGCCGAGTTTGATGCAGCTACTGACGCACTGTGGGCGGATTCTGACGCTGCTACTGATGTACTATAGGCACTTGCTGAAGCTACTTGTGACATTGCTTCTGACAAGCTGTGGGCGGATTCCGATGCTGCCACTGACGTGCTGTAAGCACTTGCTGAAGCTACTTGTGACATAGCCACAGATAAACTGTTTGCCGAGTTTGATGCAGCTACTGACGTGCTGTGGGCACTTGCTGAGGCCGCTTGTGACATTGCTTCTGACAAGCTATGAGCAGACTCGGAGGCTGCTACGGATGCGCTATGCGCAGACTGACTATTCGCTACTGAGGTACTATAAGCACTTGCTGAGGCTACTTGTGACATAGCTTCAGACAAACTGTGGGCGGATTCCGATGCAGCTACGGACGTGCTCGCCACTTGACTCACTGCTTCTGAAGTCGCAACCGATGCGCTGTGAGCAGATTGACTAGCCGCTACAGATGCACTATGAGTAGATTCGCTATTTGCTACTGATGTGCTGTAGGCACTGGCTGATGCTGCTTGTGACATTGCTTCTGACAAGCTGTGGGCGGATTCCGATGCTACTACTGATGTACTAGCTACCTGACTTACCGCCTCTGAAGTAGCTACTGATGCACTATGCGCAGATTGGCTAGCGACTTGGGATGCGCTATGTGCCAATTCACTTGCTGCTTGTGACGTTGCTACGGATGTACTGGCCACTTGGCTCACTGCTTCCGATGTTGCGATAGATGCGCTATGAGCAGACTGGCTATTCGCTACTGACGTGCTATAGGCACTTGCGGAGGCCGCTTGTGACATTGCTTCTGACAAGCTGTGGGCGGATTCCGATGCAGCTACGGACGTGCTCGCCACTTGACTCACTGCTTCTGAAGTCGCAACCGATGCGCTGTGAGCAGATTCTGAAGCCGCTACTGACGTGCTGTAGGCACTGGCTGAAGCTGCTTGTGACATAGCCACAGATAAACTGTTTGCCGAGTTTGATGCAGCTACTGACGCACTGTGGGTGGATTCAGACGCTGCTACTGATGCACTATGCGCAGACTCAGATGCTGCCACTGACGTGCTGTAGGCACTGGCCGAGGCCGCTTGAGACATTACCTCCGACAAGCTATGTGCTGAGTTTGATGCAGCTACTGAGGCACTGTGAGCGGATTCGGAGGCGGCTTCTGATGTGCTTGCTACTTGACTTACTGCTTCTGAAGTCGCAATCGATGCACTATGGGCAGATTCAGACGCTGCCACTGACGTGCTGTAGGCACTGGCTGAAGCTGCTTGTGACATTGCTTCTGACAAGCTATGAGCAGACTCGGAGGCTGCTACGGATGCGCTATGCGCAGACTGACTATTCGCTACTGAGGTACTATAAGCACTTGCTGAGGCTACTTGTGACATAGCTTCTGATAAACTATTCGCAGATTCAGACGCAGCTACTGAAGTGCTTGCCACTTGGCTTACGGCTTCTGAGGTTGCCACTGAGGCACTGTGAGCGGATTGACTAGCTGCTACTGACGTGCTGTAAGCACTTGCTGAAGCTACTTGTGACATTGCTACAGATAAACTGTTTGCCGAGTTTGATGCAGCTACTGACGCACTGTGAGCGGATTCGGAGGCTGCTTCTGATGTGCTTGCTACTTGGCTTACGGCTTCTGAGGTTGCCACTGAGGCACTGTGAGCGGATTGACTAGCTGCTACTGACGTGCTGTAAGCACTCGCTGAGGCCGCTTGAGACATTGCCTCCGACAAGCTATGTGCTGAGTTTGATGCTGCTACTGACGTACTATGAGCAGATTCTGAAGCCGCTACTGACGTGCTGTGAGCGGATTCGGAGGCTGCTTCTGATGTGCTTGCTACTTGGCTTACGGCTTCTGAGGTTGCCACTGAGGCACTGTGAGCGGATTGACTAGCTGCTACTGACGTGCTGTAAGCACTGGCTGAAGCTACTTGTGACATAGCCTCAGATAAACTGTTTGCCGAGTTTGATGCAGCTACTGACGCACTGTGGGCGGATTCTGACGCTGCTACTGATGTACTATAGGCACTTGCTGAAGCTGCTTGTGACATCACTTCAGATAGGCTATGCGCAGATTGGCTAGCGACTTGGGATGCGCTATGTGCCAATTCACTTGCTGCTTGTGACGTCGCTACAGATGTACTTGCCACTTGGCTTACTGCTTCTGATGTCGCCACTGAGGCGCTGTGAGCGGATTGACTAGCTACTACAGACGTACTGTAGGCACTCGCTGAGGCCGCTTGTGACATCGCTTCGGACAAGCTGTGGGCAGATTCGGATGCAGCTACGGCCGTGCTCGCCACTTGACTCACTGCTTCTGAAGTCGCAACCGATGCGCTGTGAGCAGATTGACTAGCCGCTACAGATGCACTATGAGTAGATTCGCTATTTGCTACTGATGTGCTGTAGGCACTGGCTGAGGCCGCTTGTGACATTGCTTCGGACAAGCTATGAGCAGACTCGGAGGCTGCTACGGACGTGCTTGCTACTTGGCTAACCGCTTCTGAGGTTGCCACTGAGGCACTGTGAGCGGATTGACTAGCTGCTACAGACGTGCTGTAAGCACTTGCTGAGGCTACTTGTGACATTGCTACTGACGCACTGTGGGCGGATTCTGACGCTGCTACTGATGTACTATAGGCACTTGCTGAAGCTGCTTGTGACATCACTTCAGATAGGCTATGCGCAGATTGGCTAGCGACTTGGGATGCGCTATGTGCCAATTCACTTGCTGCTTGTGACGTCGCTACAGATGTACTTGCCACTTGGCTTACTGCTTCTGATGTCGCCACTGAGGCGCTGTGAGCGGATTGACTAGCTGCTACTGATGTGCTGTAGGCACTGGCTGAGGCCGCTTGTGACATTGCCTCCGACAAGCTATGTGCTGAGTTTGATGCTGCTACTGACGTACTATGAGCAGATTCTGAAGCCGCTACTGATGTGCTGTAGGCACTCGCTGAAGCTGCTTGTGACATTGCTTCTGACAAGCTGTGGGTGGATTCACTTTCTGCGTTAGAAGCAGATTCAGACAGTGAATCATTGTCTTTTTCAACCTTTACCGTCACATTATCATGATCTACTTGACCTGTTGGATAGCTTGTAACGATAGTCGGTAAGGTCTGAACACTATCTTCCTTATGTCCAGCAGCTGGCGTATAAGTAATTTCCCCAGTTATTGGATTAATTGAGGCTGTATCACCATTATTCAAAGTCACTTCAGTAGTTGTGACACCTGCTGCATTTGGATCTTGGAAAGCGAATGTCGTTCCAGTTGGCACATCGGACATCGCCTTCTTAGTGGTAACTGTCTTCAATGGATCGTTCGGATAAGCAGGGTCCTGAATCTCAGCTTCAGTGAAGATGGTAGGGCTGATCGTGATCGAACCTTGACCAGATTCTGCATGATTAACTGCTGGATAGGAAGTATCATAAACAGCCTTATCCTTCATCTTAACTGTCACGGTAACGTCAGCTTGGTCCTTAGTTCCATCTGGATATGTCACTGTAACTGGAACAGTATAGTTACCTGGCGTATTACCGTCTGGCAAAGTGCTTGGATCGTCAACTGTTACTGTAGGTCTTTGATCTGGATAAGCTGGATTCTCTTCATAGCCAGGAATTGTTACTGCTGTTGTCACATCGTTTTCAGTAGCTGGTTCACCATAGTCTTTTTCAACTGGAGCCACACTTGGTTCGTACTTATCATTTTCTGGTTGAGGCTTAACGGTTACAGTTGCTGTAACTTCATCACTTGTTTCATCAGGATAAGTAACTTTAACTGGAATGTTAACTTGCGTCTCAGTTGCATGGTTGCTTCCTGGTGTAAAGCTGATTACTCCAGTATTTGGATCAATTGTTGCTTGATCACCATCTGCCGTCGCAAAACCTGTACCCCCAGTTCCTACATTAATGCTAAATTTAGTTCCCGCTGGAGGAGTAACACCTTGTTCCTCGTGAGAAGGACCGATCGGATCATTTGGATCATTAGGTACATTAGCAGTAAAGCTTGGTGTTAGCTCAGTTGGGCTTGTTTCACCAGCTGTAACTGTTGGTTGAGGATAACTTGGTTGATAAGTGTCTTCATTTGATTTGTTAACAATAACCTTAACCGTCACTGGATCCTTCGTTCCATCTAGGTACTCAACAGTAACTGGCACCTCATGAACGCCTGGAGTCTTGCCATCTGGTAAAGCATTTGGATCATCAATTGTTACGGTTGGTGTTTGACCTGGATAAGCTGGGTTTTCCTCGTAACCAAGTACAGTTACCGCGTTCTTGATCTCATCTTGAGTTGGAGCTTGACCATAATCTTTCTCAACTGGTGTCACACTTGGTTCGTAGAGCTCATTTTCTGGCTTGCGTGTCACATCAACATAGACATCGACGGTATCGGTTGAATTGTCCCCATAAGTAATAGTGACCGGGATTTGAATCGTCTGACCAGCTTGGCCTTCAGTGAGACTTGCTGGAACGGTAATTGAGCCATCATTGTTAACTGTTACACCACTTGCACTTGTTGTGTATTGTAGGACTTCTGGATTAGCAGCTTGACCATTCTTAACGAAACTTGGCGCATTAACTGTTCCAGCTTGGCCTTCTTCAAGCGAAATGTTGTCATAGCCTGGCTCGAACTCTTCAGCCATGGACACTTTTTCCCATTGCGCATAGACCGTGGTTGAGTTTTGGAAGGCAGTTTCAGGCGTGACAAATTCTCCTGACCCATCTTGAGCGGTGTTCCAACCCAAGAAACGATAACCTTCCAAGGTCGGGTCATTGGCCATATTACCTTCTAGGCCGTTATTGGTATAGCCCACTTCATTGGAGAAGTCTTCGTTACGAGGAACGTCGGAGTTATCAATGGCCGTCGTATTACCGGCAGCATCTGTCGTTTCGACTGGCGCGGCATAGGTCATCACGCGGCGGGTAGAAGTTCCGTTAGGTTGGTTGAGGTCATAGGTAACCTGGATAAGTACACGAGCAATAACCGCATCTGACCCTACAGAAGTTTGGATGGCTTCTTCATTATCTGCAAGAGCTCTTTCTTCAGTCCCAACCTGATAATTGAAGGATCTTGCGACAATTGGAGAATCTTTCACCACGCGGTCTGTATCGGGGATTGCATATTCAAACTTGTACAAGCCCTTGCCGGGTTCTGGATAGGTCTTGTCACCTTCAACAGTATAACTTGCACCTAGTTCTGCTGCATTCCCTGACATAGTCCGCACATAACGGGTCTGGCCTGAATTCGCATCAATATAAGAAATTTCTACCAATTGGTTAGGGACATAGGTATAGCCTGTAATCACCTTGTCAAAGTCATACATGTCCTCAACAACAGGCATGTATTGGGTTCTGTCGAGCAGAGCTGATGAATTAACTTCTGTCCCGATAATTAATCTTGGAGCATAAGAAGTTTCTGCCTGGCCTGGTCCGAATTCAGCAACTTTTACGCCGTTGATATAAACTTCACCGCTGTTATCAACCAATTTGCCGTTAGCCCCAGTGTAGAGACTAATCTCAGACCCAGCCGCTAGCTTGAAGTCATGAGGTAAGGTGTAGGTATAAACAGTATTATTGGCATTGACGGCAAAGTCATATCTGGCATCCGATCCTCTAGCCCCACGAGAAGCTGGATAAACCCCTAGATGACCGATAATTGGTGCTTCGCCTGCCTTCATGGCTAACTTAGCCGCAGATTCATTCCAATAGAGAATCTCCCCATCGATTAAATCAGATCTTTTGACGCCATGGTTAGTTGGTTTAGCGAAGCGGATTTCAATCTTATCCCCTTGTCTAGCCACAGCCTCCTGATCAGTAGTCATCTTAACCCGGTCGATACCATGATCATTTTCGATGATCATCGCTGAATGCACTGAGATTGCAGTCATTTCAGGCTGTTGGTCATTAATGGTTGGATAGAGCTTCTTCAGGTTATCAGAATCGACATTTAAAGTCGTTAGGGTAAATTGCTGGCCTGACAGTTCCGTCGAAATATTATCGATAAAGCCTTGGGTACCCTTATTAGCATAAATTATTTGACCAGTTTCATCATTATAGTCAAATTCATTCGGTGCATAGATCACATAAGCCATATCACCAACTACATTGACTTGATTGCGGGTAAAGCCGGTTCTAACATTATTTGGATTAACCGCTCCCTTCATTCCTGATGTAATGGAAGGTTCGACATAACCAATGTACCCATAGTCATCTTCCTTCAAAACATCTAAAAGTTCTTTATCAAAGGCTAGACGGTAAGCAATGGATTGGCCGTTGAGTTTCTCATTTCGGTTATCCGTATCTTTCTTATGGAACTGACTCGCCACATAGAGTTTGTTTTCAGATGGATTATAGGAAACTGTATTTTGACTAGAAACAAAGTCTGGCGCCTGGTCAACAGATGAAATAACTTGTAGGTAAGGGTTGAGCCCTGACTTTAGATTAGTCGAAGTCGTCTTAGGTATGGTGACAGACTGGGTATAAGAACCATAGCCGGTTAAACTCATATTGGAATCATTAGTACCACCCATGTACTTAGTATAGACATTCCCATTAGCATCTAAGAGACGAGCCTGGATGGTCGTATCAATCGTATCCAATTCTGCTCTCGTTACATTGTCACGCAGGTACAGACGGATTGGTGACCGTTTTGTTTCAGTCCCGGTTTCAATATTTGATAGAACTAGAAGCTTATCATTGGCTTGGCTACCATTAATGAAGCGATAAACATTCCCATTCCGGTCTTCATAATAGGATTTGGTCCAGTCAATCCGTTTTTGGAGGTCATCGGAAATTCTTAAGTTTAGGCGAGTCCAAACATAGGCTGATCGAGGGGTATGGGTATACATCATATCGATAACTTGGTCGCCATCGGCTGTCTCATGGAAGCCCTTGTATTTCAACTGTTGGACGCTCAAAGGCTCTGAAGGGTTATTAATGACTCTCAGTTCTTGACCTGGCTCCAATTCCCAACGCATTGAGTTCTGGCCCTTGATGGAATCTTCATTCCAGTTAGGTTCTAGATAATACTTCTTACCCGTATCGACATCTTCGAAGTATCTTCTCCCATCCTGATCAGTCTTAGGAACTAGAATAGTATCCGCACTTGCTGAATCATTTAAGTCAGAAATAATTTTATCAACTTCAGCTGTCGATTGAGCAGCATCGATCTTAGCTTGTACAGCTGCTACATGGGCTGGATCTGCACCAGTTGCTTGGGAGTTATTGGCCTGGGCCCGTGCATCTAAGATTGCTTGGGCACTAGTCTTAGCAGATGCCTTCGCTGAATTGAGTTGAGCTTCTTTTTGTGCTTTCTCTTCAGGTGTTTCCTCTTGTGGTGCTACATTAGCCGCAGGATATTTTGTTTGAGCTTCTTTAACTACAGAGCCAATTTCTTCAATGGTGTTGGCAGCGTCAATTCGAGACTTATAGGATGCTAAATCGCTAGCTGCCCCATCGTTATGAGCTAGGGCCTTTTCTAGGTCTTCTTTGACCTGGGCCTTGTTGCCGGCGAGATTGCTTACAGCCGCATAATAACCTGCTTGGCTGCGGTCATCTTCTTGAGCAGTCGAACGTTCTAAGCCTGCTTGGAGATTCTCATCTTCCCGTGCCGCTTCGTTCGGGGTCTTACCATTGGTTTGAACACTTGCGGCACCAGCCAGAGCGGTTACTTCCGCACCATTCTGGGCAATGACTGGATCGACTGCTGTATCCAGGTCAAAACGAGCCTGGTCCACATTAAAGACCTGGCTGCTTGTCCCAGCTTCAGGACGTGTTTGAGCCTGAGCTTGTGGTGCTTGATCAGCGGCGGACTGGTCTTCTAGAACGGGTTCACGGCTTGCTTCATCGGCAGATCGACTGTCTTCAGCTGCTTGATCACTTGATTCCGTTTCAGAACTTGCCTCTGCTGCAGACTCACTCGCTTTGTCTCCTTCAGAAGTCGAAGTTTCCGCACTTTCAGACAAGCTAGCCGCTTCAGAGCTCGATCCACTGACTGAAGCGGATTCAGATTCTGAGGCACTGATAGAAGCCGACTCGCTCGCAGAAATTGACAGTGACTCACTAATTGAAGTCGATTCACTGATGGAAGCTGAAATTGAAGCCTCCACAGAAGCTTCATCCTCTTGTTCCTGTGTTTGAACACTTACGGTTTCACTTGCCACATCTTGGCTCGGTGTCTCAGAAGCAGCTGATAATTCTGCTGTTTCCGCTTCCGCTAGGGTTTCTTTCTCGTAAGCCTTCTCAGTTGGTAATTCGTCCGCAGAAACCTGGGCTGAGGTTAACCCAGCCCCACCAACTAAGGCACCTAGGGTCGTTAGTCCCTTGAACAAGTGACCTTGGCTGCCGAGATCAACATCTTCTGAAATTTGAACATCTTCTACGACTTCTTGGCTACCAAAGAAACGCAAAAGGCCAAACTTCGACAGGCAAGTACTCACCCAGTGCTTCCCTGACTTATGAAGTTTGACACGTGTTTGACGTTCGGTTTCTAAGAAGTCGCCATGCCTAAACTTTCTCTTCATAGACTCTCCTTCTTCTCTAAATAAAAATACAAATAAAAGCGACAAAACATTAAAGCGATAAAACTTTGATCTCTCATCAAATTCCCATCCCTATTTAATTATCGAGGACAGTTATAACTATTTAAGCAAAAATAAATTATAGTTTCAAACTATTTTATTAACTGAAAGCTAAATATCAAAATTAGTTCCTTTTTGTATCGAAAACGCGGCTTTTTGTATAGATTTTGTCTTTCTTTTATGAGTTTTTGATAACAAATTAAGTCCTAAGAATTCAAATTATTCGCTTTATTGATAAATAAAAAAAGACCGTCTTCACTTTAATAGTGAAAACAGTCTTCCTTATCAAATGTGCTTAATTCCCACGTGCCAGGCTTTCCTTGTGGTCCGCTTGGATTTGAGCCAAGGTATCGGGTTCTAGGATTAGATCGAGGGCGGTGCAGGCTAGGAGGATGGCCGCGATGCGAATGGAATCGAGGCCTTCCTCAGAAGCTGCCGCATCCACTAGGGCCTGGGAATGTCCAGGAATGTTTTCTTTGGAGATAGCTAGGAAGGGCTGGATGGTGGCTACGGCATAGCTGACATTTCCCACATCGGAAGAGCCATGGGCCTGGCTGTCCGCTTCACCAATATCATCCGCCGTCAAGCCTGCCCAGGCAATCTGTTTGAAGAAGAGCTGGTCGAAGCTCTCGGTGATAATCATATCGTCCACCTTGTTCTGGAAGAGCCCGAACTTGAGCTCGGCCCCTGTGCCATGAGCTGCTCCTTCTGCAATCCGCTTCACTTTCTCACGGACTTCATCCAGGGTCTTCCGGTTCTTGGCCCGGATATAGAAGCGCCCCCGGCTATAGTCTGGCACGACATTCGCTGCCTGGCCCCCGTCTAAGATCACGCCATGGATACTGACATCCTTAGGCAGGTGGAAACGAAGAGCGTCAATGCCAACAAAGGTCTGAATTAAGGGAGAAAGAGCGGAAATGCCGTCTTCCGGTGCCGCTGTGGCGTGGGAGGACTTGCCGAAGAATTCAATGTCGACGGGATCATTGGCCAGAAGATGGCTGGTTGGAATATGCTTGCCTGAACCCGGATGGGCACAGAGCGCGGCATCCACATCGTCAAAGAAGCCTTCGCGCACGAAGCTCTCCTTGGCTGACCCATTCTCGCCACCTTCTTCCCCCGGTGTCCCGTAGACCCGGATCTCACCACCGACTTGGTCAATCACAGACTTCAGGGCTGCAGCGGCCAAACTGGAATAATTCCCGAAAAGATTATGGCCACAGCCGTGTCCCAGGCCTTCTAAGGCATCGTATTCCGCAAGAAAGGCTAAGACGGGGCCTTCTTTCTCTGCTTGGTAGCGGGCATCAAAGCCTGTGGGATGGCCCGCCACGTCCCGCTTCACGGTAAAGCCTTCAGCCCCCAATTGCTTGGTCAGAATCTCTTGGGCAAAGTACTCGTGATTAGAGGTCTCTGGCTGGCTATGGATGCGGAGTGCGTTCTCCTGATAGGTCGTCAAATGCTGGTCAACAAAGTCTACAATCTGTTCTTTCAATTGGTCTGCTGTCATCTTTCAGGCTCCTTTCTTATTTTTTACCGAATTCTTCCCAGGCTGCTAGATTGGCACCCTTACTCTTCTCGTCAATGACCTGTTTGGTTTCATCTGTTTGATAGGCGTCTACCACTTTGGCATAGACTGGATTATCCTCGTCTTCCTTGCGTGCGGCGACGATATTGACATAGGGTTTAGACCGTTCATCGACAGGCTCAGTGAAGAGGGCATCTGTTTCGGGATCCAAACCGGCGTCGACCGCATAGCCTGAATTCACGAGTGCAATATCCACATCCCCGAGGGCACGAGGTGTTTGCGAGGCATCCATTTCTTCAATCTGTAAGTTCTTGTCGTTTTTGGTGATGTCATTCACGGTCGGGGTGATCCCGGCTGCGTCATCTACTTCAATCAGACCGGCTGATTCCAAGAGGATGAGCGCCCGGCCACCATTGGTTACGTCATTCGGGATAGCTACCTTGGCGCCATCTGCCAGGTCCTCAAGCTTATCAATCTTATTGGAGTAGATAGCCAGTGGGGCAACCACTGTATTCCCGATCGCAACTAAGTCCGTTCCAAATTGTTCATTAAACTTATCCAGAAAGACTTGGTGCTGGAAGGCGTTAAGGTCGATCTCCCCCTGGGCTAGGGCTTGGTTGGGCTGGTTGTAGTCTGAGAATTTCACATATTCCAACTTAATCCCCTCATCTGCCAAACGGTCACGGACACTGTCCCAGTCTCTGGTATCATCTCCTACGACGCCGAGTTTTACCGTTTCTGTCTCTTGCTTGGCTTCCTGGCCATTTCCACAGGCGGTGAGCCCTAGGAGGGCAGTCAGTCCAAGGATTACTGTTTTCGTCCATTTATTCATTTAAATCGCTCCTCTTCTATTCCTTATTTCTTGCCGAATTCTTTCCAGGCGGCAATGTTAACGCCTTTACCAATTTCATCGATAACCTTGGCTGTTTCATCCGTTTGATAGGCGTCGACTACCTTGGCATAAGTGGGGTTATCCTGGTCTTCCTTACGGGCAGCTACGACATTGACATAGGGTTCTGACTTCTCATCAATCGGTTCTGTGAAGATGCCGTCAATCTTAGGATTCAAGCCGGCCTCTACGGCATAGTTTGAATTGATCAGGGCAATGTCCACATCCCCTAAGGAACGCGGAGTCTGTGAGGCGTCCATCTCTTCAATTTGAAGATTTTTATCATTTTTCGTGATGTCACTGAGCGTCGGCGTAATGCCAGCCGCATCATCCACTTCGATCAAGCCCGTGGATTCTAAGAGGATAAGTGCCCGGCCACCCATGGTCACATCATTAGGGATAGCTACCTTGGCCCCATCTGGCAGGTCCTCCACCTTGTCATGCTTGTCCGAATAGATGGCCAGCGGGGTCACCACCGTATTCCCAATACCTACCAAGTCCGCGCCATACTGGTCATTAAAGTTATTCAGATAAACCTTGGTCTGGAAGGCGTTGAGGTCCACCTCCCCTTGGGCTAGGGCCTGGTTGGGCTGGTTATAATCCGAGAATTTCACATATTCCAGTTTAATGCCTTGGTCAGCCAACTTCTCTTTCGCAATATCCCACTCTCTCGTATCATCACCGACCAAGCCTAATTTGACGGTCTCTGTTTCTTTTTGTGCACTCTGGCCGCCATTGCCACAAGCGGCTAAGGCGAAGAGGGAGGTCACCCCTAGTATCACTGCTTTGGTCCATTGTTTCATGCGAATCGCTCCTTATCTTTCCTAATAAAAAAGTCCCCTGCCCGGTTCATTACCAGACAAAGGACGACGTATCGTGTTACCACCTTTAATTCAGAGCCTAAGCTCCCTTAACCCAGCCACTATTTGATAGTGAGTGGTGCTCCGGTTAACGGCTGAGCTGGGCCGGGAAGAACTCTGATTGCTCTTCCGCTCTCCAAGGCCATCTTCAATCTTTCCTCCCTTAGCCCCTTCCACCCCCAGGGCCTCTCTAAAAAGTTCGAAAGATTTACTCTCCTTATCAGCGAGATCTCTTTATTGGTTGATAGCCTTAGTCTAACATAGAGAAATAAGCAGGAACAAGACTGGACTCCATACTAAAAAATCATCAGAGGTGATCGGAAATAGCGATAACAAAGCCGTCTCCTGGGCCGTTCAGCTACTGCCGACCAAAAGTTTCCCAAGCGGCCTGGCTGGCCCCTTTACTGATTTCTTTAATCCGAGCGGCGACATCAGATGCTTGGAAGGCATCGACGAGTTTCTGATAGCGGGGATCATCTGCTTCTTCCGCTCTGACAGCCAGGACTTGAACATAGGCTGCCGCTTCTTCTTCAGCCAGGTCTTCACGGACCAGGGCATCTTGAACAGGGTCCATCTTGGCCTCCAGGGCGAAATTCGTGTTGATCACCACGGCGTCCGCCTTAGTCAGTTCTGGCGGGGTCTTATCAGCCTCCACTTGGTCAATCTTGAATTGCTTGGGATTGTCCTGGATGTCTTTTAGCGTGGGCTCGCCCTCTAGGTTCTCTTTAAGGGTAATCAAACCCGCTTCTTCCAATAGCTTCAAGGCCCGGCCCGCATTCGTCGGGTCCTTGGGAATCACCAGCCGAGCTTTGATTCTCAGGTCATCCAAATGATCTACCTTGTGCGAGTAGAGGCCGAGGGGGCTGAACATGGTATTGCCGATGGGGGCTAGTTTGGCCTTGCGCTTGGTATTAAAGTTCTCTAAATAAGCCTTAGTCTGGCTCGCATTGACATCGATCTGGCCATTGAGAAGGTCTTTGTTGGCCTGGTCATAACTAGTAAATTTAAAGAGGTCCAAGCTAATCCCTTGCGCCTTCAAGCGCTCCTGGACCGGTTCCCATAAGCTCGTATCGTCCCCCATGATGCCTAGTTTAATGCTTTCCTGGTCAGTTGGCTCTGCAGCTGTTTCCATAGTGCCCAGGTCTAGCTTGGCACAGCCTGCCAGACTCACTAAGCCGACCAAGACCAGGGTCAAAATTTTTTGGTATCCCTTCATGATTTCTCCCTCTTACTTCTTCTAGTCCCCGTCTCGCTTAAGTCGGGGCTTATTACTAGGAATATCTTAGCATGACTGGGCTGGGGGAACAAGCCGCTTAAGTGGCTTGAGAACAAACAAAAAGAAGCCCTAATTGGGACTTCTCTTGCGTGTAAGTATTAGTCATCTTCTGTGTCATTCGTCATATCTTGACCGAGTTCCGTCACTTCATCATAGAGTTCCTTGTTATCGACCCGTGATTCATCATAGAGGGCCCGCATGTCAGCAGCTTCTTCCCGGCCAAATTCATAGTCCTCATCTTGACGGTCAACTTCCATCTTGATCAACTCATCACGGACCTGGATTTCCCGGTGGATGTGGCGGTAGCGAATGGCCCACTGAATAATGAGAAGACCAATAACGAAGAAACCACAATAGCCGATGAAGGGATAGAGATAAGCCACCAGGGTATCGAAACCGGCGAAGGAAAGCACGAAGCCAATCCCAACCAGAATAATCATGTTCCGACTAAAGTTTTCGGGTTTAGACCGGGATACGCGCTTAGCCAGGGCATAGTACATACCGATTGCCGTATTATAGATCATCCCGAAGATGATAATGGCCATAGCTACCCCTAGGCGAGGGTCTAAGTTATCGAAGAGGGTCAACAGTGGCATAGAGGAGCCCAGAACCCCATCGATATTCAAGCTGATGGAGAAGAAAGAAGCGAAGAGCAAGGCCCCTACGAGGACCCCACCAAAGAGGCCACCGAGACCTGCCTGCTTGGGACTATATTCTTCGCCCCCAATGACCACTGCCATTGAGATAGCCAACATCAAAGCCAAGCTGGTATAGTTCAAAGTTGAAATCAGCCAGTTCGGTAGGGTCGTCGTTTGGGCAGCTGCCGTCGCCATGGCTTCCTCATAAGGAATCGGCATCGTATTAAGGGTATGGATAAAGATCCCGAGTAAGAAGACAATGACAAAGGGCGTTACCATCCCGATTAAGCCTGTCACCTTATCCACATCCATGTAACCAGTCACAATGACCAGAATCGAAACCAAAAGGGCCCCAACCCAGATTGGCCAACCAAATTGCTGGTTGAGGTTTGTCCCTGCCCCAGCGATCATAATAAAACCTGTACAAAAGAGGGTCATATTGATTAAGAAATCAATCACTTTGGAAATAAATGGTGATGAGATGTGGTTAAATACCTCACTATGCTCTTGAGCCTTGTAGTAGCTCCCGAATTGGAGGAGGACAACCCCTCCGACAATGAAGAGGATGGAGGAGATAATCAGACCCCAAATCCCCATTTTACCAAAACTCACAAAATACTGGAACATCTCTTGCCCGGAAGCAAAGCCTGCTCCAATGATCACGCCGAGATAGGCGAGACCAATTTTTACCATACTTTTAAATGTATTCATATTCCTTCCTTTCCTTACACTGTTTACCATTATAAGGAAAAATAATCGGGATGCATGTTTTATGTTTTTTATTGATAATCAAATGCGATTTAAGCTTATAAAGTATGAATAAAGCCTATTGTTAAGCTTATCTTAAGCTTTGGCCATAAAAAAAGGAGTACAATAATTGTACTCCTTTTTTCCTTACAGCTCATCTTTTAGCTCAAGCAATAGCTTTTCTATTTATTCAACGACCCTTTAATTTAACAGAAGGGTACCTTTTACTCAAGCAAGACCCATTGTCCCGTTAAGATATCCATCTGGTAGACCTGTCCTGTGGCCTCATCTACCTGGTAGAGGGCCTCCAGATGAGAGATCCGAGAATCTGGGCTATCGGCCCGGTACTCATACTGGGTCCGGCCTGTTTTAGAATCTTGGCTAGGTGCCATTAAATAAGCTTTGGTCGTCTCTGGCGCCTCTTGGCTTGGCTGAACTTCACTTACTGGCGCTTGAGCCCGCTTGGCTGGCTGAGCTTTCGCTTCAGGTGCCCTGCCTGGATAAAAGGCTGGCCCTGGCTGAGCTTGTTGGCTTTGAATAGGGGCTGCGACCTGGTCAGTCGTCTCAATAGTGACGACTTGGGGACGCGCGCTCAATTGATTAAGCACTGGAATTTGTTTCAGAAAGGCTTGACTGGCTTCATTTGGATTCAGTTCAAAAAGCGATTGACTAGCCGCTGCATTTGGCACATTGAGGGCCACCAATAAAGCAGCAAGTCCAACACTGGCAATAACTCTCTTTTTCATGGGGATCCCTCCTCTGTCCTTCTTAGCTCTATTGTAACACACTTGTAACAATTTGTTAATTATTATGTAAAAGAAACCCTGTGTTATGATTAAGCTAAAAGGAAAGGAGCGATTCCATGTGCGGACGCTATGAATATCAAGTTAACGATCCCCTCTTGGCCCATTTCTATGGGAAACTGGGACAGGACTCCCAGGTCAGTGTAGGCACCGTCTACCCTGGCCAAGACGTCCTCTGTCTGGGTTTAGACCCCCAGGCTAAGGTTCGAGTGGCTGCTATGCGCTGGGGCTTCGATGGCTTCAAGAAGAAACAGCTCCTGATCAATGCCCGGTCCGAGACGATTAACGATAAGCTGGCCTTCGCTCAGGCCTTCCGCTACCGCCGCTGCATCTTCCCCATGTCCGCCTTCTACGAATGGTCTGCTGATAAGACGCGCTTCCTCTTCTCAGCGAGTGAGGTACTCTTTGTGGGGGGCTGTTACCAGGTCATCCCCCAAGCTCAGGGGCAAGTCCAAGCCCAGGCCATCCTCATGACACAGCCCGCTGACCAGATTGTCGGCCGCGTCCACCAACGCATGCCCTATCTGATTCATAAGGAAGACCTCCGCTCCTGGTTGGGGGACTGGCACTACGCCTCCAACTACCAAGGACAGAGCCCAGAACTCGCCATGCAAAAAGACAGCCCCGACCAGCTCAGCCACCTGGTCACCCTGGACTTAGAATAAAAGAGTGTGACAAAAGTCGTTAAGCTCTGAACCACTGGAATAAAGGATAGAAGAGCCTTGCCAGAGGCTCGGCTAGCCTTTATGAAGTGGAGTCAGAGCTGACTTTTGGAGCAGGTTTTTAAAAAATAGTTCGTATTTTAAAAGAGACTGGAGCTTTGCCCCAATCTCTTTAATTTTGATTGTTAAAATGGTCTACCAATCAATCCAGTGATAGAGGTAGAGCCGGTAGCCCACCCACTTCAGCACTTCCATCCGAGCCATCCGCCGACCATTGGGTGTTGCCCGGTAGCCATGACCATCCCGGTGGGCGCTCACGAAGGTCAGATCGAAGCCATACTTGCGGTTGGCCCGATGGAAGGTTAGCATGGTCCGCCGCATGTGGTAGTCACTCGTCACCACATTGGCACTGGTCCAGCCCCGGTCAGCCATGATTGCTAGACTATTCACCGCATTGGTCCAGGTAGAGGTCGCTTGGTCCTCAGCCACTAAAGCCTGAGCTGGTGCACCTTTCTTGATGTAAGTTGGAAATATATCCCAATCCTTGTGAGCATGACGGGGAGAGACTAATAGGTAACCCGTCTGACTGTAGCCCGCCTTTAAGAGCTTTGCCGCCTGGTCACTTCGTTCCGGAGCCGGTCCCTCAGCCACTAGAATGATATCGGCTGGCTGGGGCGCTTGACCCGTATCTAGATGGTAATAAAGATAAATGAAGCGTGCAAGAAGGCATAGAATAATAAGAATTCCTAAGCCAAGATGGAGCATAACAAGACCCCTTTCGTCACTCGCCCTATTCTAGCAAGTTTTTGGAGACTTTGCTTGTTTTAGCTCTCCAGGCTTAGTTAATCCATACTCGGGCTTAAATAGTCAGCTAAGAAGTCCTCAAGCTGTTGGTAATAGGCGGGCTGGAATTTAGCTTCAGCATGGCCCCCTTCTGGAAGAAGATAGAGGGCTTTGGGCCCTTGTTTCTTATAAGCATAGAGTTCACGCGCCATCTCAACTGGGACAAAATCATCTGTTTCGGTATGAATAAAGAGAATAGGTAAGTGGCTCTTAGCCACATAATCTCTCGGTTCAGCCCAGCGGATATCATAACCTGCCTGCAAGCGTCCCATCACTTCTGCCATATAAAGGACCGGAAAAGCGGGCAAGTTAAAGCGCCATTTCAATTCTGAAGCAAAAATTTCCCAAGTTGAGCTATAAGCGCAATCTGAAATAATCGCCTTCACTTGCTTAGGCAGGGCCAGGCCCGATGCCATTAGAACCGTTGCCCCACCCATGGAGGTCCCATGGTAGACAATCTCCGCCTGGGGATCTTCTTGGGCCAGCCACTTTGTCCAAGCTAAGAGGTCATCCTTTTCAAGATAGCCCATCCCGATATAGTCGCCTTGGCTAGGGGCATGAGCTCGCTGGTTATAGGTTAAGACATTATAGCCCGCCTCGTCGAAGTGCCTAGCCAGAAGATTAGATTCGTCTTCACTGGACTGATAACCATGGACGATAATGACCCAGCGATGCTTGGCTCCTTCTTGCTTAATCTGGTGACCATAGAGCCTTAAGCCGTCTGCTGACTGGATCGACACCGGCTGACGGCGCTTGCCCAAGTGGTCTAGCCAGTCCTGCCTTGCCCTCTCTTCTCTCGCCCTAGCCTGGTCAATAGCCAGCTGTCCAGGAGAGGGCGCAAGCTTTTCCTGGCGATTCTCTGCCCCTTGCTGGGGAACGAGGGCATAGTTGACGAAATAAGACCCTACCGCAAACGTGCTCAGTCCCAGCAAGACCAGGACAATAACTAGGCCATATAAGATGGACCTTTTCTTCCTCCGATTCACTTAATCGCTCCTTATATTGTTTAATATATTATATTTTAAACAATATGAGCTTGCGGCTCAAGCTTTTTCGCAAGTGAAATGTGTTTAACAGCATCTTCGAGCGCTTCAATAGCGGCATCAGTCGTGGCCCAACTGGTGACAAAGCGGAGGATGACTTGGCCATCCGCTGTTGGCCCCCAAGTACTGAAGCCCACATGATCCGCTAATTGGGCAGCCTCTGCTGGCCTGAGCATAACGAACTGTTGGTTGGTATAGGAATCCGTATAGAAGGTATAGCCTGCCTCTTCAAAAATTCGCTTGACCGCTAGGCCCTGATTGACCGCGTGCTGGCTCAGCTCATCATACAAACCATCCTTAAAGAGTTCATCAAATTGGATACCGAGTAAGCGGCCTTTAGCAATTAGCCCCCCGTGTTGTTTGACCAGGGCTGGGAAATAAGCTGGAGCCGGTCGCTGGCTAAAGACAATGGCTTCCCCACAAAGGGCCCCAATCTTATTGGCACCAATATAGAAAGCGTCACACAAGTGTGCGAGCTCAGCGAGGGTCAGGTCTGCCTCGGGGCTCATCAAACCATAACCCAAGCGAGCGCCATCAATATAGAGGGGAAGGTCATTATCTTGGCAGATTTGATAGATTTGGGTCAATTCTTCTTTGGAATAAAGGGTTCCAAGCTCCGTCGGATAGGTGATATAGACCATCCCGGGAGCTACCATATGGGCGCGGTTAGGATTAGCTTCAAAGGCTTCCAGATAGGCCGCTAAGCGCTCAGCTGTGAGCTTGCCTTGGTCGTGGCTGATAGTCAAAATTTTGTGGCCACGAGATTCAACCGCCCCGGTCTCTTGCGTGTTGATATGGGCAGTATCTACCGCTATCACGCCACGATAGTCTGTCAGTAAGCTATCAATCACCAACTTATTGGTCTGGGTCCCACCCACCGTAAAATAAACCTCTGCTTCAGGGCAAGCACAAGCCTGTCGGATCGCTTGAACCGCCCCTTGCGTATAGGGGTCTTGGCCATAGCCTGGTGCTTGGTCACGGTTACTCGCCATCAGACGACTAAGCAAGCGTTCGTGAGCACCCTCTAAATAATCACAGGCAAAAGAAAACATATCGAGCACCTCTCATTCTTAAGACTTCATTCCTTTTCTTAAAATTATATGTACAAATGAGGGGATGTCTAATCATTTTTTTACTCTTCCATCATAAAAAAATTCTTTATTCACAAGAGCTTAGAACAGAATTTTCACGCAATTCATGTTAGAGTAAAGATAGGTTATTTTTATACTTTAAATCAAAAAAGGAGGTTTTTTATGCCATTTTTACATTTTCTTCTAGCCATTGCCTTGGTCTATGGAGCAGGCCGCTTAATCCAAAAAATCAAACTGCCTGCTATCCTGGGCTGGCTCCTATGCGGCATGTTGGTAGGCCCTAACCTACTCAATCTCTTTCATGAAGGTATTACAGGCCACCCCGCCTTCCAATTACTGGCTACCCTGGCCCAAGTTATTGTCGGTATCATGATTGGGTCCAACTTAATTGTGAGTCAGATTAAAAAAGTTGGGACCTCCATCTTTGAACTCGCTATCTGGCAGATGCTAGGAATTTTCCTGATGGTCAGCCTGGCTTTTGGCCTGATTTTCGCTTGGATCGGGGTGCCTTTCCTGATTGCGATCATCTTCGCGGTGATTGCTATGGCCACAGCCCCAGCCCCAGTGCTATCGGTCATTAACGAATATAAGACTGATGGGCCGCTCTCACGGGCAACGGTTTCTATGACTGTTATGAATACTCTCTTAGTGAACATCATCTTCTACTTCTTCATTTCGGTTGTCCAGTCCCAAGTGAGTGAGGCTTCCACTTCGGCTGTACTCAATCTATCCTTGATGATGGTCCTTCCGATCCTAGTCGGTGTCGGCCTAGGTTATCTAGCCGGTCGTTTCTTATCCGGAGCGGAAGAATCAGGTATTGGTCGCTTCCTCACGAGTATTGTCTTAACAACTGCGATCATGCTAGCGATTGACCACTGGCTCTACCCTAGTCCCATGGCCAATTACATCATACTGGGAGCGGCTTTCTCAGCCGCCCTGGTCAATGTCATTTCAGACGACCAACGCGAGGCCCTGAGTGATGACTTTAGCCCCATCCAATCAGCTGGGCTCTTGCTTATCATCTTGAACCTCGCCGCCCCACTCGATCCTGGCTTGCTCGTCCAAGCTGGGATCTGGAGTTTGGCCTATATTAGCTTCCGCCTACTTGGTAGTTTTATTGGGTCTTATCTGGGAGGTAAGCGCATCGAAGCAGACCCCAGCGTCCAAAAGTACCTGGCCTTAACCATGATGCCCCATTCCGGTATCTCCCTCGTCTTCTCCTCCATGGCAGCCCAAGCAATTGGTCAGGTGGCCAGTGACCTCGGAGCCAGTATCCAGGTCATCATCCCTGCTGCTGCCCTGGTCAATGAAATTATCGCTGTGCTCATGGCGAAGAAGGCCTATGAATGGGCCGACGAAACGGACCAAGCCGACGACGATGACGACTATGTGAACGAGGACACCTCTTATTGCACACAGAGTCGGGATACCCGCTACTACGATTATTAACATTTAAAGGAGGACTTTTAATGAGTCAAAAGAAACCAAATATTGTTTTAATTTTTGCAGATGACTTAGGAATGGGCGATGTTTCTGCCTTCAACTCTGAGTCCAAGATTCATACCGAACACATCGATGCCCTCGCTCAGGACGGCATGCGCTTCACCGATTCCCATGCCACCAGCGCCCTCTGTACGCCCTCAAGGTATGGGCTCTTAACCGGCCGCTACAACTGGCGGTCTCAGCTCAAGAGTACTGTCATTCCTGGCGACGCCCAAAGTCTCATTGAGAAGGACCGGCGCACCCTCCCGCAAATGCTCAAGGACCACGGCTATCAAACAGCAGCCATTGGTAAATGGCACTTGGGGATGGAATGGACCCTAAAAGATCACAAGGACTATGAGCGCTATGGCGTAGACGGGGACAAGTACCGTGACCAAGAAGCGGACTATCAGAAGGGCCGCCCTTACTTCGGCAATACCACAGCGGAACCTATCTTCCGAGGAACAGATATCGATTATAGCCAACCCATTCAATTTGGTCCGCTCAACTACGGCTTCGACTACTTCTACGGGACAGCAGCCAGTCTGGACCAAGGCCCCTTCACCATTATCGAGAATGACCGAGCCCTCTTCCAACCCGAATACATGGCTGGAGACCATAATATTTCTCGGATTAAGCCTGAAACCAACCGCTCTATCGAAGCCGGCGTTATGGCCCCTGAACACAGCCCCTACCATGTGCCTGACCAAATGCAAGCCAAGGCCCTGGAAGTCCTAGATGATATGATTGAAGCGGATGCTCCCTTCTTCCTCTACTATCCTAACCACCTGGTCCACGGCCCCATCATCCCTCAAGAACGCTTCCGCGGCAAATCTGGGATTGGCGACTATGGGGACTTCGTACTCCAACTGGATGCCTATGTCGGTGAGATTGCCGATAAGCTAAAGGAAGCCGGTATCTACGATGACACCCTATTCATCTTCACTTCCGATAACGGAGCCTCTCCGATTGTCGATATTGACCGCTTGAAGGAAGAAGAAGGCCACGACCCAAGTAACGGGCTCCGCGGTCATAAGATGCATATCTGGGAAGGCGGTCACCGGGAACCTACGATCGTGACCTATCCGCGGATGATCGAAGCGAATACGGTTTCTAACCACATGGTCTCCCACTCCGACTTCTACAACACCATTGCCGATATCCTCGGTGAGGACAAACGCGATGATGTCGCTGAAGATAGCTACTCCAACCTCCCCCTCTGGCAGGGTGAGGACCAAGCCATCCGCGAAGACATCATCCATTCAGCTGGTAACGGGGGCTTCTCCATCCGCCGTGACTTCTGGAAGCTCATCATGGTCAAAGATGGCGGTTTAGGTGCTTATGAGCGCAATGTGGACAGCTATAAGGAGACCTTCCAAGCCACCGAACTCTATGACCTGCGCGACGACCTCTCTGAAAGCCACAATGTCATCGACGACCATCCGGATGTGGTCGCTGACCTCAGCCAGGCTCTGGTTCAATACATTAAGGAAGGCCGGTCTACCCCTGGTGAGGCCCAGGCCAACCAAGCGGACCTACCAACCGGTGACTGGGAACAAGTGGCCTTCATGCCAGATTATGAAGACTATGTCCAAGGCCTTAACCAGGCAGCCGTAGAAAACGGCCAAATCAGCCAGGAGGAATTGGATAAGAATTCTGCCTTGAAGAATAAAGACTAGAACTTTAGCGACATTCTCAAAAAAAGCAAAGCAGCCGAGACGCCATTTAGCTGGCGAGCTCGGCTGCTTTTTAGCTTTCTTATTTGAGACCTAGCGCTCGACTAAGCGGAGTTTTGACTTGCTAATGAGGTAAGCCGTGGTGGCAAAGGCTAGACCTCCTATGATATAAATCAGGGCCTTAGCCCAGTGCCATTCGATCGGCCGTCCGTCCAAGTAAGGAAAGACCACTTCCATCCAGAACATCATACCCAGAGTCCATAGCAAACCGACGCGGATCATCTGCTGACGGAGCTGGCGGACCGCCTGCTGGTAGTCACGCCGATCATAGAATTCAGTCTCGGTTAGCCGGTACTTGCGGGTTTTAGCCAGGATATAGAGGGAATTCCCCATCATGATCAGAAAGAGAAAGATGGTCCCCAAGCTGACCTGACCCTGGTGGATGTCCCAAATCAAGCTGATTAACATCAAGATGGCAATAGCATACTGGGTCACAATTCCAGCAAAGGCTAAAACTTCATTTAGTTTCTGTTCTTGGTATTCATCACGATGGCCCACAAAGCCAAGGTAGTGTTGGATAATACGTTCTTTCATTTAAGACTCCTCCTTATCCCAAAACAATTGATTTAAGTCGGTGCCCAGAGCATGAGCTAGGCGCAGACAAAGCTCCAGTGACGGGTTATATTTATCATTTTCTATTAAATTAATGGTCTGCCGGGCCACCCCGACCCGGCGAGCAAGTTCGGCCTGAGAAATAGCCAGCTGCTGGCGGTAGGTCCGCACACGGTTCATCGCCTTCTCCTCCTTAATGTCATTTATATCTGACACCTTCAGTTTACGGGAACTTATGTAATTTGTCAATTATAAATGACATCTCCTTCAAAAAAAAGCGAAAGGACCAGCAGCAATTCGGCTAAGCTTTCCTTTCGCTAAAACAGCACTTATCGACATCTCTTGGTTAAAGATAAAAAGCTTGTTGGGCCAGTCGACAGTTCAATGACCCATCCAAAGAGAAAATGGCTTCGCCATCCACCTGACCAGGGATATTAGGGGTCAGGTTTAGAGTGCAAGTTGGGCCATGGTAGAAGGCCAGGTATTTAGAATTTCCTTGGTCTTTGCGCCACAGAATCTGATAGAGCAAGCCTGGAATTGCCTGCCAGTCCAGGTCGTGGATCACAAGCACAGCAAACTCGCCCTCTAATTCCGTCACCCGGGGATCGAGCTGGATGCCCCCACCGAAGTAAGGGTTCAACATCAAAGTCAACAATGTCACCCGAGAGAAGACTTGGTGCTGACCCGCTAATTCTAATTCCAGCCTAAAGTCCGGCAGCTTGGTCAAAGACCGAAAGACTCCTAGCAAATAGCGGAGCCGGTTGGCCCAGGACCATTGCCAAAGCCCTCCCCTCGCTTTGAGGACCTCGCTCTCATGGATGACCTGACCATCGAGGCCAAAGCCCAGGCTATTCACGAAATTGACCTCTGAGTAATCGCTAGTCAACAGGATCTGACCAAGCTCTACTTGCCGCACACGGCCTGCAAACATCGGAGCTAGGAGGTCTTCAATACTTTCCTTCCCTGCCTGGTAGTAACGGCTAAAGTCATTCCCGGTCCCTGCTGGAATGAATGCAATGGGATAGGCCAAGTCTTGGTCGGCCAGGGCATTGACCAAGTCATGCAAACTCCCATCCCCGCCAACTAAGATTAAGCGGTCTTCTGCTTTTAAGTGGGCTAAGGAAGTAGCCACGAGCTCTGCCATATGCCCGGGATACTGGGTCAGGTAGGTCTGGTAATCCGTCCCCAGGGATTCCAAATAGGTCGTCACTTCATTCAAGCGTTTCCTGCCCCTACCCATCCCTGACTGGGGATTACAGATAATATGCATGCATTCCAAAAGTTCGACTCTCCTTTACTTTATTAAGCCAATGAAGCTCGATCAGGCTCACAGCTATGCCAAGAATTGACAGGCATTTTGTCCTATTTTATCAAAATGATAGGCGATGGCAAGCATAAAAAAAGCACCTGCCGAGGGCAAGTGCTGGAAATTTCGTAAACACCAATTCTTAACGTTTTGAGAATTGAGGCGCTTTACGGGCTTTCTTAAGACCTGGTTTCTTACGTTCTTTCATACGTGGGTCACGTGTGAGCAAGCCAGCGTCTTTTAATGGTTTACGGAAGTCTGGATCAACTTGCAGTAAGGCACGGGCGATACCGTGACGAGCTGCACCTGATTGCCCAGCGTAACCGCCACCGTTAACGTTGATGTGTACATCATATTGACCTTCAGTTTGAGTAACTGCTAAAGGTTGTTTAACGATAACGAATAGTGATGCGTATGGAAGGTAGTCTTCCATTTCTTTGCCGTTAAAAACGATCTTCCCATTACCAGGTACTAAGCGTACACGGGCAGTAGAGTTCTTACGACGTCCAGTTGCTTGATATTGTGCTTGTGCCACTAGCTGTTCCCTCCTTAAATTAAGTCCTTGATGTCTACAGTTTCAGGTTGTTGTGCTTGGTGTGGGTGTTCCGCGCCAGCATAAACATGTAAGTGCGTAAATTGTTGACGACCTAATTTGTTCTTAGGAAGCATCCCTTTAATTGAAAGTTCAATTAAACGTTCAGGTTTTTCCGCACGTAAAGCCCCTGCAGTTGTTTCGTAGATACCACCTGGGTAACCTGAGTGGTGGTAGTACTTCTTATCAGATGCTTTCTTACCAGTTAATTTAACTTTTTCAGCATTGATGATAATGACTTGGTCACCAGTGTCTACGTTAGGGGTGAAAGTTGCTTTGTTTTTACCGCGCAGCATTGATGCTGCTACTGTTGAAAGACGACCTAATGGAATATCTGTTGCGTCTAAGATAACCCATTGGCGTTCAACTTCGTTAGCTTTTGCCATATATGTTGTACGCATTATCTACTTTTCCTCCGTTTTTCTTGACTGATTGTTGCAATTCACAATTGATTTCCGGGGCAATCGTGGGGCAAACAATACCGTTTAATATCATACCTTATCCGTCAAAAGAAGTCAATGGTCAAGCTTAATTTTATTTGTAAAACTTGCTATAATAGCAGTAAGGAGGTGTCTGCATGAAAAAGAAATATGCCCTGGCCTTCCTCGTCGAAGGCATCCCCATCCTAAGCTTGACCGGTCTTGTCCTCTCCCATCTTATCCGCAAGAGAGAAAAGAACTCAGCCGCAAAATAAGCCGCTATAGCTATAAATGAAAAAGAAACTGGAAACAAAGCCCAGTTTCTTTTTTTACGAGACAAATTGAATGCCATTTGGCTTCAGGGGTTAGAGATTTGCTTTGTGGAAATTCAAATGGTCCCCAATAAAAGTCGAAATGGTGTAATAGGAATGGTCATAGCCTTCTTCCTTCTGATAGCGGACGGGATAGCTAGCAGCCTCAGCTGCCTCTAGGAAAGCTTTTTCGTCCAATTGTTCAGGGTAGAATTCATCGGCTGTCCCTTGGCTAATGTAGATTGGCGACTTCACTTCGGCTTCCTTGACCAGGGCAACCGGATCCCAAGCAACCCAATCCTTCTCATCTGGTCCTAAGTAAGCCGTGAAGGCCTTGCGCCCCCATGGTACCTGGCTTGGGTTAGAGATTGGAGCGAAGGCTGAAATGCTTTGGAAGCGTTGGGGATTCTTCAGCCCTATCATAAGCGCCCCATAGCCGCCCATAGAGTGTCCCATAATGGCTTGTTGACTCGACCCATGAGGGAGGCAGTCCTCAACCAGCTCAGCGAGTTCTTCCATTAAGTAATCATACATGTGATAGTGAGTCACCCAGGGCTCCTGGCTGGCATTGAGATAGAAGCCAGCCCCCTGCCCCAAATCATAGGCCTCATCATCAGCTACCTCTTGGCCCCGAGGTGAGGTGTCCGGGATCAAGACAGCTAGACCCAGGTCTGCGGCATAACGCTGGAAACCTGACTTGGTGGAGAAATTCTGGTCATCGCAGGTCAAGCCCGATAAGAACCAAAGCAAGGGAACAGGACGGTCTTGGGCCTCTTTAGGCAGGAAGAGGCTGAAAACCATCTCACAGCCTAGGACCTCTGACTGGTGTTGGTAGCGCTGTTGGGCACCAGCAAAAATTTTCTTACTTTCGATCAATTCCATCATCTAAACCTCCTAAAAACTTAGAATATCACGTAAGGATTCCCCATTCTCTTGCCATTCGATGGCTTGTTCGATCTCATCAAAGCCAATACGGTGGCTGATAAAGGCTTTGAGGTCAATGCCTCCCTCGGCATATTCAGCGACCAATTCGCTGAGCCCGGTCCGGCCCGTCACCCCGCCAAAGGAAGTGCCTAGCCAGGTCCGGCCCGTAATCAATTGGAAGGGGCGGGTTGAGATCTTATCGTTACCAGCTGCAACCCCCATAATGACGCTCTCGCCCCAGCCCTTGTGCGTGGCTTCTAGGCCGGCGTTCATGACATCCGTATTCCCAACACAAACAAAGCTAAAGTCTACCCCGCCGTCAGTAAGCGCAATAATTTCTTCTTGGACAGGGCGGTCCAATTCGCTCGAGTTAATGAAGTCTGTCGCCCCAAAATCACGGGCAATTTCTGCTTTGTTGGGATCAATATCCACCGCGATAATCCGCTCAGCTTGGGAGCGTTTGAGTTCTTGGATGGCTGCTAGGCCTAGGGTACCGATCCCGAAGACAGCTGCTGTAGCCTCTTCATAAACGGCCGCATCATTGCGGACCGCCCCAATTCCTGTCGTCACCCCGCAACCTAAGAGACAAACTTCATCCATGGCCACTTCTGGGTCAATCTTGGTCAAGGCGATCTCTGGCAGGACCGTATATTCACTGAAGGTTGACGTCCCCATGAAATGGTAGATTGGCTTCCCTTCATAAGAGAAACGTGGCGTCCCATCCGGCATCACGCCCTGGCCCTGGGTCTCACTTATGGCTGAGCAGAAATTCAAACCTTTCTGGCAATACTCACATTTCCCGCATTCTGGTTTCCAGAGGGGAATGACATGGTCGCCCACTTCAACGCTCTTGACGCCCTCACCCACTTTAACCACTTCACCAGCTGCTTCATGCCCTAAAATACAAGGAAAGATGGCAGAAGGGTCATCCCCAGATAAAGTATAAATATCCGTATGACAGACTGAGGTATAAGCAATCTTCACCATCACCTCACCTGGGTGTGGGTCTTCAACATCAACTTCGACCAATCTTAAATCATTAGGCCCAAAAGCCACTGCTGCTTTACTTTTCATGGTATCCCTCTTTCTTTTATCAGTTGATAAGCTAAGTCAATATTACTGATTCTATCATGACACAAAGAGGCTAAAACTACAATTAAAAGCCCTTTCAGTTAGCCAGGGCATGATAATACAATTATTGTTTATCTAATTAGGATATTCCATTAATTTTTTCTCAGAAAAATTACTGTAAATCTGCTAGAACTAAATTTTAATACCGCTTTCATTCTATTAACGGTAGCTTCTTGGCTGATATTTGGAGCCATCATCATTTTATTATCAGAACAATTATTGTATCTATTTTCCTGTTAACACTTTGTGAAATCGCTATCATTATGTATAATAGATTGTGAAAGAATTAGTAATAAATTTTGTTTTAAAGACAAAGGAGAATGTTAAATGAAAGTTATTGTAATTGGCTGTACCCATGCCGGAACTGCTGCAGTAACCACTATGCTCAATGAAAACGACGACATCGATGTAACCATCTATGAACGGAATGACAATGTCTCCTTCCTTTCATGTGGGATTGCTCTCTACGTGGGTGGCGTGGTTAAGGATGTTGACGGCCTCTTCTATTCTAGCCCTGAAGCCCTAGCTGAACTCGGCGCTAATGTGAAGATGGAACATGATGTCTTAGAACTCGACCAAGCCAACAAGAAAGTCCAAGTCAAAGACTTGAAGACAGGCGAAGTCTTCGAAGATAGCTATGACAAGCTCGTTCTTTCTTCAGGTTCATGGCCTATTATTCCACCAATCGACGGCCTAGACCTTGATAATGTCCTTCTCTGCAAGAACTTCAACCATGCCCAAGAAATTATCGCTAAGAAGAATGATAAGAAACGGATAGCCGTTGTCGGTGGTGGCTACATCGGTATTGAATTGGTTGAAGCCTTCGCTGAAACTGGTAAAGAAGTTGTTTTAATTGATGGGATGCCTCACCCACTGAGCAAGTATCTCGATAGTGAAATGACCGATATCCTAGAAGAAACCATCCAAGAACATAATGTTGAAATGCACATGTCAGAACTCGCTGACGGCTTCGTTGCTGATGAAAATGGTGCTGTTAAAGCCGTTCGTACCAACAAGGGCGAATACGACTGTGACATGGCCATTCTCTGTGTCGGCTTCAAGCCAAATAATGAACTCTTCGGTGACCTCAAAACCTTCGACAATGGGGCGCTGATTGTTGATGACTTCATGCATACCTCTGACCCAGATATCTATGCTTGCGGCGACTCTTGTGCGGTTAACTACAACCCTAACGACGGCCATGCCTACATTCCATTGGCTACCAATGCTGTCCGGATGGGGAACTTAGTTGGTAAAAACATTAAGGAAGACCGCGTGAAGTACCGTGGGACCCAATCCACTTCTGGCCTGAAACTCTTCGGCTGGAACATTGGTTCTACTGGGGTTAACGATGGCTCAGCTGAATCATTCGGCCTAGATACGCGCTCTGTCTACGTTAAAGACTTCTACCGTCCAGAATTCATGCCGACTAATGAGATCGTTCATATGAAACTCGTCTATGAAGTTGGCACTGGCCGAATTGTAGGGGGACAATTAATGTCTAAGTATGACATTACCCAATCTGCTAACACCCTCTCTCTCGCCATCCAAAACCATATGACCATTGAGGACTTAGCCTATGTGGACTTCCTCTTCCAACCACACTTCGACCGTCCATGGCACTACCTCAATATTTTAGCCCAAGCTGCCCTTGACCAAGAAGCCAAATTAGCTGAATAAATTAAGGCATAAGCAAAGCTCCCAGTCTGATTGTGGACTGGGAGCTTTTTTGCTGTCAGAAAAGACTTTATGAGGCCTCGCTCGGCAGATTAGGAGAAGACGACCATCAAGAGCATGGCCGTCGCAAAAACCCAAAAGAACATGCCAATACCTATAAAGAGCAAGTACCATTTATTGCGTGAACGCTTATACAAATAAAAGGAAGACCCGACCAACATAAGGGCCACAAGAATCCCTAGAAAAATCACAAGTAACAGAGCAAACGCCTCCTCTTCCTAGTCATCAAAATCCGCTTCCCGCTTAAAATCTAGCCATTGGGCCGTTTTCTTGGCCCGGTCTTCAGCCGATAAGTAGAAGACCTCGTCTAAGTAGAGGCCGTGGGCTGGAGCTGTAGGACCGGCTTCATTCCGGTCTCGCACCTCAAGCAGACGGTCCATCTCCTCAACTGGCTTGAGCCCATCCCCAATCTGAAGCAGGGTGCCGACCAAGATGCGCACCATATTATACAAGAAACCGTCCCCTTCAAAGAGAAAATAATAGCTAGAAGGGTCTGGCCCAGGGTGGAGCTCTGCCCGGTAAATCGTACGCACAAAGTTAGTCTTATCCGTATGGGTCGAGCAGAAACTTTCGAAATCATGGCGGCCCAGAATAGAGCTGAGGGCCTCTTCCATCCGCTCCAGATCTGTCCGATAGGGATGGTGGAGAGCAAAGTGGCGCTTGAAGGGGGACATAAAAGGAGCCCCCTCCACCCGGTATATATAGCGCTTGCCAGAGGTGTGGTAGCGGGCATGGAAGGTCGGTTCAACAGCTTCAACAGACTGGATACAGATGCTGTCATCACAGATACTGTTCAAGGCTCGCAAGAGGGCTTCTTCAGCAATGGGGGCTGGGTAGTCAAAGTGGACCACTTGCCCATAAGCATGGACCCCAGAATCCGTCCGCCCCGATCCATGGACATTAATCTGCTTGCCCTTGGTCATTAACTTCAAGGCACGCTGCAATTCGCCTTGGACACTCGGTCCATTCGGCTGAACTTGGAAGCCAACATAGGGAGAGCCATCGTAGGCCAAAGTTAGCTTGTAACGTTGCACATTATCGCCTCCTTAATCTTTGACTAGAAGAAGTCCTAGGCATACCAGGCTAACGACCACTAAGGCTAAAGTGTCGCGCCCCTGCCAGGTCAACTCGCGGTACTTGGTCCGCCCCTCTGCCCCGCGATAACCCCGAGCCTCCATAGCTGTTGCCAGGTCATAGGCCCGGTTGAAGGCATTGACAAAGAGCGGAATTAAGATGGGGATAAAGGCTTTTACCCGTTCAAATAAATTGCCCTCATTGAAGTCTACCCCCCGGGCACGCTGGGCATTCATAATCTTATCCGTCTCATCAATCAAGGTTGGCACAAAGCGTAGAGCAATAGAGAGCATAAGGGCCATTTCATGGACCGGTAAGACTTTGCGGAAAGGCGCAAACAAGCTCTCTAAGGCATCCGTTATAGCCAGAGGTTGGGTCGTTAGGGTAAGTAAGGTCGAAATAAAGATGATCAAAACAAAGCGTAAGAAGATAAAGACCGCATTCATCAAGCCATCCTTGGTGAGGACCAAGAAGCCCCATTCCCAAAGCACCTCGCCCGTTCGGGTAAAGAAGAGCTGCAAGATGACGGTGAAGAGAATCAAAACCAACATCGGCCGTAACCCCTTGATGAAAACAGACAAGGAAATATTGGTTAAGGCGATCAAAAACATGACAAAGGCGAACAAGAGAGCGTAAGACCACACATTATTAGCAAAAAAGATAAAAATCAAGAGGAGAACCATGCTAACTAGCTTAGCTCGTGGATCTAGGCGGTGGATAAAGGAATCCCCTGGTAAATAACGCCCTAAGATAAACTTATCCTTCATTAGTCCCTTGCCCCCTTCCTAATTGCTTCATAATAGCATCCGCTAAGCTGTCCACGGTTAAGGGAATCCCCTCTAATGGGGTCTCCAGCCTGTCTTCATAGGCCCGGGCAAAGCGTAAGCTATCCGGAAGGTCTAACTGGTGCTGGTGGAGCCAATCTGGATCTTGGAAGATTTCTTCCGGCTGGCCTGAGCGGATGCAGGTGCCCCCTTCCATCACAATCACGTGGTTGGCATATTTGGCTACATCATTCATATGGTGGGAAACAAGAACAACGGTAAGCGCCTTGTCCCGGTAGAGCTGGTAAAACATTTCCATCATCTCTTTTTGGCCTTTGGGATCCAAGCCGGCAGTCGGTTCATCCAAGACGAGGACCTCCGGCTTCATGGCAAGAATACCAGCAATCGCTACCCGGCGCATCTGCCCACCCGATAGTTCGAAAGGAGACCGTTCATGAAAAGCAGGAGCAATCCCTACAAGTTCTAGCGCTTCTAAAGCCCGTTCCTTGGCTTCCTCTTCAGAGGCCCCATAATTCTTAGGGCCAAACATTACATCAGCCAGGACTGTCTCTTCAAAGAGCTGGGACTCTGGAAATTGGAAGACCATGCCAACTTTAGACCGCAAAGTCTTCAGGCCCTTGCCCTTGCTTTCAGCTGTCAAGAGAAAATCACCCAAGCGAATCTCGCCCCCACTAGGCAAGAGCAAGGCATTGAGGTGCTGGATAACGGTTGATTTACCTGATCCAGTATGGCCGACTAACGCTGTAAAACTCTTATCTGGAATGGTTAAGCTTACATCATGCAAGGCCTGCATCTCAAAGGCCGTCCCCGCCCCATAGGCAAAGTCTACCTGGTCGAATTCAATTTGCATAGCTGGTCCACCAACCCTTCTTCCGTTAAATATGTATCCGGCAGGTCAAGGCCGCGCGCCTGAAGAGCATCCTTCAATTGTTCCGCAAAGGGGACATCTAAGCCCATCTCAACGAGCGCCTGACCTTCTTCAAAAATTTCTTCTGGACGACCTTTTTTCACAATTTGGCCCTGGTTCACGACAAAGATCTGGTCTGCCATGGATGCTTCCTTCAAGTCGTGAGTAATAGATAGGACTGTCATTTCCTGGCTCTCCTTGATTGCTTGCATCAGAGAAACCACTTCCTGGCGGCCTTCGGGATCCAGCATGGCTGTTGCTTCATCTAGGATAATTAATTCAGGCTCTAAGGCGAGAACACCCGCAATAGCCACTCGTTGCTTTTGTCCACCTGACAGGCTAGACGGCTCCCGGTCCTTGTACTGGGACATATTGACCTGGTCTAAAGCGCGGTTCACCCGGTCCACCATCTCCTCGCGAGGGATGCCGGCATTCTCTAGGGCAAAGGCCACATCATCTTCAACTGTCGCCCCCACAAACTGGTTATCCGGGTTCTGAAAGACAAAGCCAATCTTCTGGCGGATCTCCCATACCGTCTCCTCTGCTAGCTCCTGGCCGTCCACATAGATCTGACCCGATTGAGCCTCCAAGAGGCCATCAATCAGCTTGGCTAGGGTCGATTTGCCCGACCCATTATGGCCGATCACAGCCAGCCATTCGCCCCGCTTAATCTCAAAAGATACCCCTTGGATCGTGGGTCTATCTTGGTCTTCTTGATAGGCAAAGATTAAATCCTCGACACGAACAATCGTATCTTCCATAGCTGCCTCCTTAGTTAAAAGGACCCTACCGCAAGTCCGGCAGAGTCCAGTATTCTTTGTTTAATCAGTGAGTTGCCAAACCGCCTCTAAAGGCTGAATGGTCAACCCTGCCACATATTAAGGTGATACTAACAGTTTACGCTAAAATACTTGAGACTGCAATCATAAACTAATAGATTAGACCTTAATCCTGAGGCTTTTTCTCCTGGTCCTCGGGAAGCTCTTGGTGGTCCGTTTCATAGATAGACCGGGTCACAAAGGCTACCCACTGCTTGCGGCCTTCATCATTAAAGTGAACCCCATCATCCCCTAACCAAGTCGGTGCCGCCTCTTGGCTCATAAAGTAAGCATTCCAATCCAGATAATGAACCTGGTCTCCCAATTGGTCAGCTGCTGCCTTTAGATTGCTATTGACTTCATCGCGCCAAGGACGGTTAACATGGGTATTCACCAGGTAAATCTTCCGATCCTTGCCAATTTGTTCGACCATGTCGACAATCTGTTGGCTGGAGAAGCCCCCATTAGCCCCTAGGTTAATCACAACCGGGTTGAAGAGGGCCTGGTTCGCTTTGAGCTGGTCGATAACTGGAGCGATGGCATAGACCTGCCGGCCGACCTCTGCGCTGATATAAGAATTCGGATAGGTCACCGAAAGCAATTCAGACGCCCCTAGAAGCAGGGAATCCCCAATAAAGGTCGCTTGGAGATTATGGGCCATCTGCACCTGTTCCTTAGGCAGGGAGGATAGGAAGCCCTGTTGGTCAGCTGGCAATTGGTTGATATAGGCTTTGATTTCTTCTTCACTCGCCGGATCGCTCACATTCCCATTGGCTATGGCCTTGTTCTGCTCGATCAGGGCAGCTTTTTGTGCTTCAGCTTGACGAATTTGTTCGGCTGTTTCATGTTCAATAGGCGCTATCGCCAAAGCCACACCTGTCCCCACTAGCATAGCCAGATAAGCCCAGAAAGCGATGCGACTGGCCAATGGGGTCTGGGAAGACAAGGCAGCTCTTAGGCCTGATTTGAGCTGGAGAGAGACTCCCCTAGGCCGGTTGAAGATCGGCACATAAAACTTGCGGTGGACGACCACAATGTGGGTAAGGGCCCCTAGGAAAATGATAAGGGCCAACTGCCAACCGATAGATGCTACAAAGAAGTTGGAGGACTTGGGCGCTGAGCGGAAAATGATAAAAACCGGATAGTAGAAGAGGTACATCCCATAAGTCATCTGCCCCAGCCAAGATAAGGGGCGGAAGCGCAAAAGCTTAGCCAATAAGTTACCAGGCAGGGTTAGGAGGACGAGGAAGAGGACCACTAAGAGGTCAAAGGCAAACATCCCGCCATAATAAGTTAGGCTCCACGAATCCGTTAAAAAGCGCATCATAAAGAAAAGTAAGCCGGCAATTCCGACCGTCAAGAGTGAAGTCAACCAGGAGGCGCCCTTCTTCACAAGCTGGCGCATCCGGTCAGTTTGCATGACGGTGCCAGCCCAAGCCCCCAAGGCAAAGCTGAAGAGTCGCGTATCCGTCCCATAGTAAACCCGACTCGGATCCTTTCCAGGGTCAAAGAGCACAGCCATTAGGACAGCACTCAGCACGGCCAAGATCAGATAGAGCCAGGAAGCTTGCTTAGCGGACTTGAACTGGGGGCGGACGAGATGAACGAGGGCCGGCCAGAGGAAGAGGAATTGGGCATACATGCTCAAATACCAGAGATGGGTAAAGATCGACGGATGGGCAAAATCAGCAAAATACGACCCTCCCGCCAGGATCTGTGACCAGTTATTCAAGAAGACTAAGCTGGACAAGAACATACGAGGTAAATTGGTTAGGAGGTCGAAGCGAAAGACCAACAAATAGCAGGTGCCGACTACTAAAAGAAAGAGCATAGGCCGGAAGAGCCGACCCAGTCGCCGAAAGAATGTAGACCAAAAACGCGGAAAACTTCCCGTCGCCTGGTAGCTCTTCTCCAAGCGACTAGAGATTAAGAATGCTGAGAGAACAAAGAAAATATCTACAGCTAAAAAACCACCGGGCAAGAGGTGTTTGGTGTAATGATAAAAAATAATAGCCAGCATGGACAGAAAGCGAAGGCTATCAAAGGGTCTAAAATATTTACGTTTGGCCAAAATTGCCCCTCCTCATCAATAATAATCCAATAATAGCACTAATCCCCCTTACTGTCTTCAAATCTCCACATTATTTTTTTCTTATTTTGTCTATAAAAGATCAGTTAAACTTATTTGTAAAATTTTTATTTTTAAAGTGGATTTGAAAGCTGCTGATTCATATGCTAGTGCCCCTCAAGCCCCGTCGTCAACCCACATTCATGGGCCTCCAGTGTGGGTTAGAGGCTGCCAAACCACACTTCTCAGTCTCAATTGTGGGCTAAGAACTGCTAAGTTTCGTAACCTGTCTAGTCGGGTTCGAGGATGCAGAAAGTGCTCCTCTTCACCAAAATCCGCCGAAGACTTTCAGTCTTCTCTGTCTTTTGGCTCCAGAGATCTATTTCTCACGCTAGCCCTCACACCCTCTAGTCGGGTTCGCAGTTGCAGACTTGAAGTGACTTCACCCAATCGGAACGATCGGCTAAAGCCGCTCTTTTCCGATTGGGCTCTAGTCATTCAAGTCTGACCGCAACTGCTCACACCCTGATAACAAAAAAAGCATTCATGCATTAACATGGATGCTCGTGTTTTGGAATTAGGATATATTTTCACTTCCGGAGCACCTGCCCCGGAAGTGAAAGAGCTAGACTTGGGTTTCCCCATCATCATAACGCTCTACATACATCTGGCTTACACTAATTCAATAATCGCCATCTTAGAACCGTCACCACGACGAGGTTCAGTCTTAAGGATACGGGTATAGCCGCCTTGACGATCTGCATAGCGAGGGCCTAACTCGTTGAATAATTTTTGTAAGGCTGTTTCAATAACGATGTCATCATCTTCCGCACGAACATCAGCGATTTCGTTACGAACAAATTTAGCAGCTTGACGACGTGCGCTAAGGTCACCTTTCTTGCCTAAAGTAATCATTTTTTCAGTAGATTTACGGATTTCTTTAGCACGAGATTCGGTAGTTTCGATACGTTCATTGATAATTAAATCAGTCGTCAAATCACGTAATAAAGCTTTACGTTGTGAGCTGGTGCGACCTAATTTACGGTAACTCATCAGAGAATTCCTCCTTCACTTTATAATTAATCTTCTTGGCGTAAGCTTAAATCGAGGGCAGCCAACTTATTCTTGACTTCATCGAGGGACTTACGGCCTAAGTTACGAACTTTCATCATTTCTTGTTCAGTTCGGTCAGTTAATTCATCCACAGTATTGATACCTGCACGTTTCAAACAGTTGTAAGAGCGAACAGAAAGATCCAATTCTTCGATTGACATTTCGAGCATTTTTTCTTTCTGAGTTTCTTCTTTTTCGACCATAATTTCAGCAGACTTGGCTTCATTGGTCATATCAACGAAGATCGCTAAGTGCTCTGTAAGAATCTTAGCAGCTAAACTCAACGCTTCATGAGGGGCGATGGTCCCGTCAGTCCAGATATCATAAGTCAACTTATCGAACTGGTTAATTTCACCAATACGGATATTTTCAACTTGGTAGTTAACTTTTTCGATTGGTGTGTAGATTGAATCTACTGGAATTACGCCAATTGGCATATTTTCTGATTTATTGTGTTCAGCCCGAACAAAACCACGACCATTTTGGACATTCATCAGCATATGCAGACGGGCACCGTCCTCTAGGCTACAAATGTGTAGGTCTGGGTTCATGATATCAAAATCAGCATCGGCCGTAATATCCGCTGCAGTGACCTCTGCTGGGCCAACTACATCAATTTCGACTTGTTTTTCTTCAACATCATAAAGTTTCAATGAAAGCTTCTTGATGTTCAACACAATTTGAGTGACATCTTCGCGGACACCTGGGATTGTAGAATATTCATGTAAAACATCATCAATCTGAACTGATGTTACCGCTGTACCAGGCAATGATGAAAGTAAAATACGACGCAGGGAATTGCCTAAGGTTGTTCCGTAACCACGTTCTAATGGTTCAATCGCAAATTTACCAAATTTGTTATCATCGCTGATCTCAATCGTTTCAATAGTTGGTTTTTCAATTTCGATCATAATCTACAAGTATTCCCCTTTCAAAACGTGAATTTTGCACCACTACTGCTTCCAAAAAGTTTTCGGCAAGCTGTTTGAAAAACAGTACTATACACGACGACGTTTTGGAGGACGGCAACCGTTATGTGGGATTGGGGTTACGTCACGAATTGAGGTAACTTCCAAACCAGCAGCTTGTAAAGCACGAATTGCAGATTCACGACCAGGTCCTGGGCCTTTAACAGAAACTTCAACTGTCTTCATGCCTTGGTCCATAGCTGTCTTAGAAGCAGCTTCTGAAGCCATTTGGGCAGCATAAGGTGTTGATTTACGAGAACCCTTGAAACCAAGTGCACCTGCAGATGACCATGAAATTGCGTTACCATGTTCATCAGTAATCATAACAATAGTATTATTGAAAGTTGAGTGGATATGAGCGACACCAACTTCAACATTCTTCTTCACACGACGTTTACGTGTTTGACGTTTTGCTTTAGCCATTTGATTAACTTGCCTCCTTTACTTTAAATTAATTATTTCTTCTTACCAGGGATCGCTACGCCGCGACCTTTACGGGTACGAGCATTGTTCTTAGTATTTTGACCGCGAACTGGTAGGTTACGACGGTGACGCATACCACGGTAGGAACCGATTTCTTGTAAACGTTTGATGTCCATGTTGACATCGCGACGTAAGTCACCTTCAACCTTGATCTTATCAACTTCTGCACGAATCTTGTCTAATTCGTCATTGCTTAGATCGTTCACACGGATATCTTCAGAGACACCAGCATCAGCTAAGATTTGTTTAGCTGTTGTGTTTCCGATCCCATAAATATATGTTAAGGCAATGACAACACGTTTGTTACGTGGAATATCTACACCTGCAATACGAGCCATTCGATTGGCACCTCCTTTATTAACCTTGGCGTTGTTTATGTTTAGGGTTTTGGCAAATTACCATGACTTTGCCATTACGACGAATCACTTTGCATTTGTCGCAAATTGGTTTAACAGACGCTCTAACTTTCACGATTGACCTCCTTATATCATTTAGAAATTACTTGAAACGATATGTAATCCGTCCCTTGGTCAGATCATATGGAGACATTTCGACTTTTACACGGTCACCCGGTAGAATTCGAATATAATTCACACGAATCTTCCCAGAAACATGGGCAAGAATCTCTACGCCGTTTTCAAGTTCGACTTTGAACATTGCATTAGGTAGGGTCTCAGTAACCGTACCTTCTACTTCGATCATATCTTCTTTAGACACTATATTTCCTCCTCGTTACACATATGTGCGACACGACAACATGAAGAAAAACTCATCTCAAAAGTTCTCAATAGGATTAACCTGAACATTATACCATTAAAGAACATCTAAATCAAGGATTTATTCAATGATCTTTTTAATTTCGTTAAAGACATTATCGATTCCGATATCGCCCGGCACACGGTGAACCTTGCCTTGACTTTCGTAGAAGTCGAGGATTGGTGCTTGTTGCTCTTGGTTCACTTCGATCCGATTCTTAACCACTTCAGCCTTGTCATCGTCGCGGGTATAGAATTCTTCTGCCCCACAACGATCGCAGACGCCTTCTTCTTTAGGTGGGTTAAAGTTGACATTGAAGGTTGCCCCACAATTGCCACAGATAATCCGACCACTGAGGCGTTTTTCTAGAACTTCAGGATCCACATCGATGTAGATAACTGCATCGATTGTTTTATCGATGTCTTCAAGGATCTCTTCCAAGGCTTTAGCTTGGTTGAGGGTCCGAGGGAAGCCATCCAACATGAAGCCCTTAGCTTCTGTGTCTGCTTGCTGCAAACGTTCTTTAACAATCCCATTCGTCACTTCATCAGGGACAAGGCCGCCCTTATCCATATATGACTTCGCTTCTTTACCGAGTGGGGTTTGGTCTTTGATGGCTTGACGGAACATATCTCCCGTAGAAATATGCGGAATGTCATAAGTTGCCACAATTTTTTCTGCTTGGGTACCCTTACCAGCACCTGGCAGTCCCATCAAAATAATATTCATTTCCATCCTCCGAACTTTAATTCTTGACTAGCGAATAAAGCCTACATAGCGCCGCTTGATCAAGCGACCTTCAATTTGTTTAGCTGTATCGAGTGCAACACCAACAACGATGAGTAAACTTGTCCCTCCAAGACCAATCGTTCGCGGAAGATCAAAGAAATAGGACCCCATTAGAGGTAGGATGGCAATCATCATTAGGAATAATGAGCCAACACTGCTTAAACGATTGAGCATCTTGGAAATATAACGTTCTGTTGGCAAACCAGGACGCACACTAGGGATATAAGCGCCTGATTTTTGGAAGTTCTCGGCAACACGTTCAGGATTGATTTGGATATGCGCGTAGAAGAATGTGAAGAGCACAATCGTTACGGCATAAATGGTCATCCCAATAGGTTGTTCGAGATTAAAGACTGTCTCTGCTGTTTTGAACCAGGCTGCATCTGAGAACTGGGCCGACAAAAGACTGAGAACAGTCTGTGGCACCATGATGATCGAGCTAGCGAAGATAACTGGGATCACCCCAGCGGAGTTAATCTTCAACGGCATGTGGGATTGTTCCACTACCGTGCTGGCCCGCTTGGAATAGCGCACAGGAATGCGCCGCTCAGCTTGGTTCACGTAAACAACTAAGATAATTAGAAGTAATGCAACAAGGGTAAAAACACCACCGAAGATGGCATTTTGAGTGAACTGAGCTTGGTCAGTTACATCAATCAAGCCCTTCTTGACAGCGGTGAGAATTTCACCAGGGATACGAGCAACAATACCCGAGAAGATAATCAAGGAAACCCCGTTCCCAATACCGAACTGGGTGATTTGTTCTCCGATCCATACGACGAGCATAGACCCTGCAGTCATAACTAAAGCAATGATACAGTAGGTCAGCATGCCTGGATCCTTGATCAGGCCGAATTGCGAGAGGGAGTTAAAGCCAACCGAAATCGCAATGGCTTGGAAGAAAGAAACAAGAACGGAGAGATAGCGCGTCCACTTATTCAGCTTACGCCGTCCCACTTCACCTTGTTTCGACCATTCTGTAAAGGCTGGCACAATGTCCATCTGCAAAAGCTGTACCACAATCTGAGCCGTGATATAGGGGGAAACCCCTAAGGAAAAGATTGAGTAATTGTGCAAGGCCCCACCGCCAAAGGTATTCAATAGACCAAAGAGCCCTGAATTTACGAGCGTATTTATCGCTTGTGCATTCACTCCTGGAACTGTTATATGTGTCCCGAGACGGAACACAATTAACATTCCCAAAGTAAAGAGTATGCGACTTCTAACGTCTTTGTCCTGAAATACAGCTTTCAGAGTAGTGAACATTAGATCACCTCGATTGTGCCCCCAGCTGCTTCAATTGCTTCTTTAGCTGTAGCTGAGAATTTAGCTGCTTTAACGGTTAGTTTGCGTTCTAATTCACCAGCACCTAAAACTTTAATAGCTTTCTTCGTATTCTTAACGAGGCCAGCTTCTACTAAAGCTTCTGGCGTTACTTCTGCGCCATCTTCAAAAACATTAAGATCGTCCACATTAACAATCGCAAATTCTTTGCGGTTAATGTTTGTAAAACCACGTTTAGGGATACGACGGTACAATGGGGTTTGCCCACCTTCAAAACCTAAACGAACTTTACCGCCTGAACGAGCTTTTTGACCTTTTTGGCCGCGACCTGAAGTCTTACCGTTACCTGATCCAGATCCACGTCCTAAACGGTTACGGACATGACGTGATCCTTCACTTGCTTTTAACTCGTGTAATTTCATAATCTTCAAGGCACCTCCTTATTTCTTATTGTATTATTTTACTTCTTTAACTTCAACTAAATGCGCAATCTTCTTGATCATGCCATCGATCGCTGCATTAGTTTCTTTTTCAACTGTACGACCAGTCCGGGTTAGGCCCAGCGCTTGGCAGGTTTTGATTTGGTCATCTGGACGACCGATAACACTGCGTTTTAAAGTTATTTGAACTTTTGCCATGTTGTAAGCCTCCTTAACCTAAGATTTCTTCAACTGATTTACCACGTAATTCAGCGATTTCTTCAGGTGATTTCAATTCTTTTAGCCCTTGGATGGTTGCACGCACAATGTTAATTGGAGTGTTTGATCCGAGTGACTTAGAAGTGATATCTGCAATACCTGCTAATTCAACAACGGCACGAACAGGGCCACCAGCGGCTACCCCAGAACCGTTCTTGGCTGGTTTCAAGAGGACTTGGCCTCCGTTGAAGATACCTAATACTTCATGAGGGATAGTGGTACCTGCGCGAGGAACTTCGATCATGTTCTTCTTAGCAGCTTCAACCGCTTTACGGATTGCTTCAGGAACTTCAGCAGCCTTACCTGTACCGAATCCAACGTGTCCATCTTTGTCGCCAACTACAACAAGTGCTGAGAAGTTCATGCGACGGCCACCTTTAACTACTTTAGTGACACGATTGATAGCAACAACGCGATCTTCGATTTCACGGTCGTTAACTTGTACAAATTTGTTTGTCATGTTATGGCTTCCTCCTTTTCCTAAAATTCTAGTCCGTTTTCACGTGCAGCGTCAGCCAAGGCTTGAACACGGCCGTGATATTGGTAACCGCCACGGTCAAAGACAACGGTTTTGACATCTTGTTCGACTGCTGCTTGGGCAATCTTCTTACCAACTGCTGCAGCTTTTTCAACTTTTGTCCCAGTTTCTTCACCATCAGAGGCACTTGCAAGCGTAACACCCGCTACGTCATCAATTAATTGAGCGTAGATGTGTTTATTTGAGCGGAAAACGCTCAAGCGTGGGCACTCTGCTGTTCCAGAAATGTGACGACGTACACGTGCGTGACGTTTTTTACGTAAGACATTTTTATCTGGTTTGCTAATCAAAATGGTTCACCTCTTAATTTCTACTTTAATTTGATAGGTAAGGATAATCCTAAGATTATTTACCGGTTTTACCTTCTTTACGGATAATGTGTTCGTCAGAGTAACGTACCCCTTTACCTTTGTAAGGTTCTGGACGACGAATTTCACGAACGTTAGCGGCGAATTGGCCAACTAAGTCTTTATCAGCACCTGAAATATTAATTTCAGTATTGGATGGTAAATCAACTTCGATACCTTCTGGAATATCAAATTCTGCTGGGTGGGAAAGACCAACGCTCAGCGTTAATTTGTTTCCTTGGGCTTGTGCACGGTAACCTACCCCTTGTAAGAGTAAGGTTTTCTTGAAACCTTCGCTAACCCCTAGAACCATGTTATTAACTAAAGCACGAGTCGTCCCGTGTAAAGCGCGAACATTCTTTTGGTTGTTAGGACGTTCGAAAGTGATTTCGTTTTCTTCTACATTGATTGTGATTTGTGGATCGAATGTACGAGTCAGTTCACCTTTAGGGCCTTTAACGGTTAAAGTGTGGTCTTGTACATCGATGGTTACGTTACTAGGAATTGTTACTGGTTTATTACCAACACGACTCATCTAGACTGCACCTCTTTCAATTTTATTTTTTTAAGGGCTTACCATACGTAAGCTAAGACTTCGCCACCAACGTTTTTAGCGCGTGCTTCTTTATCAGTGATAACACCTTCAGAAGTAGAGATGATGGCAATTCCTAAACCGTTTAAGACTTTAGGGACTTCATCAGTTTTTGCATAAACACGTAAACCTGGTTTAGAAATACGTTTTAAGTTAGTGATTACACGTTCGTTATTCTTACCATATTTCATGAAGACACGGATGATACCTTGTTTGTCATCTTCAATGACTTCGAAATCTTTGATGTAACCTTCTTCTTTAAGAATCTTTGTGATTGCAACTTTCATTGCTGATGCTGGAACTTCAAAAGACTCGTGGCGTACCATATTTGCGTTACGCACGCGTGTTAAGAAATCAGCGATTGGATCTGTCATGACCATTACCTGTTCACCCTCCTTTACTTATTACTCTCGATTACCAACTAGCTTTTCTGACACCAGGAATTTGTCCTTTATAGGCAAGTTCACGGAGGCAGATACGGCATAGCTTGAATTTACGGTAAACAGAGTGTGGACGGCCGCAGCGTTCGCAGCGTGTGTATTCTTGTGTTGAATATTTTGCTTTGCGTTTATTTTTCGCAATCATTGATTTTTTAGCCAAATCGATTCCCTCCTCCTATTATTTTTGGAACGGCATTCCAATTTGAGTTAATAACTCTTTAGATTCTTCATCAGTATTTGCAGTTGTAACAATTACGATATCCATCCCGCGTACTTTGTCAACATTATCAAAGTCGATTTCAGGGAAGATTAATTGTTCACGGATGCCTAAGGTGTAGTTCCCACGGCCATCGAATGAGCGTTTGCTGATTCCGCGGAAGTCACGTACACGTGGCAATGATACAGTGATTAGCTTGTCTAAGAAGTCATACATGCGTTCGCCACGTAGGGTGACTTTAGCACCGATAGGCATTCCTTCACGTAAACGGAAGCCAGCGATAGATTTCTTAGCATGGGTAATAACTGGTTTTTGACCTGAAATTAAAGTTAACTCTTCAACTGCTTTGTCTAAGTTCTTAGAGTTAGTTACAGCATCACCAACACCCATGTTGATGACAATTTTGTCAATCTTAGGAGTTTGCATTGGAGAGCTATAATTAAATTTTTCAATTAATGCTGGTACGATGTCGTTTGTGTATTTTTCTTTTAAACGATTAGTCATGTTCTATTGTCCTCCTTCCCGTATTAGTCAATTGCTTCGCCAGATTTACGAGCTACACGTACACGTTTGCCATCTTTTACTTCGATACCTACGCGTGTTTTCTCGCCCGTTTTTGGATCTACTAATTGAACGTTAGAAACATGGATTGGCGCTTCTTCTTCCACAATTCCGCCTTGAGGGTTTGCTTGTGAAGGTTTTTGGTGTTTCTTAACAATGTTTACGCCTTCGACAATGACTTTATCTTGTTTTGGTAAAGTTTGCTTAACTGTTGCTTGCGTTCCTTTATCTTTACCTGCAATCACAATTACAGTATCACCTGTTTTAATACGCATCGATGGGCACCTCCTTTTTGATCTTTTATTATAATACTTCTGGAGCTAGGGAAACAATCTTCATGAAATTGTTTTCGCGCAATTCCCGAGCAACTGGGCCAAAGATACGAGTACCACGAGGTGTCTTGTCGTCGCGGATAATCACGCATGCATTTTCGTCAAATTTGATGTATGACCCATCTGCACGACGTGTGCCGCTCTTGCTACGAACGATAACAGCTTTGACAACGTCACCCTTCTTAACAACGCCACCTGGTGTAGCGTTCTTCACTGAACAAACTACGACGTCACCAATATTAGCGGTCTTACGGCCTGATCCGCCGAGTACACTAATAGTTAAAACCTCACGAGCGCCTGAGTTATCAGCCACTTTCATACGAGTTTCTGTTTGAATCATCCTAAAGTATCCTCCTTCCAGTTAATTGTTAAATGATAACTGATTCTTCAACGATTTCAACAAGACGGAAGTGCTTATCTTTGGATAATGGACGTGTTTCCATAATTCGTACAATATCACCCATTTTTGCTGAATTGTTTTCATCATGTGCTTTATATTTTTTAGAGTATTTAATACGTTTTCCATAAGTTGGATGGAATTTAAAAGTATCTACTTGGACAACGATGGTCTTTTCCATTTTGTCAGAAACAACGCGTCCTTGGTATACTTTACGGTTATTACGTTCTGCCATACTACTGGGTTCCCTCCTTCACTGATGATTACTTAGCTAATTCTGCCTGGCGTAGAGCGGTTTTAATACGAGCAATTTCTTTGCGCACTTGTTTGATGCGTGCTGTATTTTCTAACTGACCTGTTGCCAATTGGAATCTGAGATTGAACAACTCTTGTCTGTATTCTTTTTCCTTTGCTTCAAGTTCAGCAGCGGATAAATTTTTAATTTCTTCAAATTTAGTCATTCAGTTCACCACCAATTTCACGTTTTACGATTTTGCAACGAACTGGTAATTTATGCATTGCTAAACGAAGCGCTTCTTTTGCAACTTCTTCAGGAACGCCGCCTACTTCGAACATGATTTTCCCACGTTTAACGGGAGCAACCCATCCTTCAGGAGCACCTTTACCAGAACCCATCCGAACACCAATAGCTTTTGCGGTATATGATTTATGAGGGAAGATTTTGATCCAAACTTTCCCGCCACGTTTCATGAAACGTGTCATGGCGATACGCGCAGATTCAATTTGACGGTTAGTAATCCATTTTGAATCTAGAGCTTGTAGACCGTATTCGCCGTAAGCAATTTCTTTTCCGCCTTTAGCTTCGCCGCGCATTTTACCGCGGAATTCACGTCTATGTTTTACACGTTTTGGTACTAACATGCTATTCCTCCTCTTGATTATTTACTGTAGGAAGGACTTCACCACGACAAATCCATACTTTGACACCGATCTTACCGTAAGTTGTATCTGCTTCTTCCCATGCATAGTCAATATCTGCACGTAAAGTATGTAATGGAACAGTTCCTTCGTCAGTTGTTTCTGAACGCGCCATATCTGCACCGTTTAAACGGCCGGAAACCATAACTTTGATCCCTTGAGCGCCAGCTTTCATTGTACGTTGAACGGCTTGTTTTTGCGCACGACGGAAGGCCACACGGTTTTCAAGCTGTTCACAAATATTCTTAGCAACTAAGCGTGCATCTAAGTCTGGGTTCTTGATTTCAACCACATTGATGTGTACACGTTTACCTGTTAAGTTATTTAAGCTCTTACGTAATGCATCAACTTCTGACCCACCTTTACCGATAACCATACCTGGTTTAGCAGTGTGGATGTTTACATTAACCTTGTTAGCAGCACGTTCAATTTCAACGTTAGAAACTGAAGCTTCGCTCAAGGCTTTGTCAATGTATTCACGGATGCTTAAGTCTTCATGCAAAGTATCTGCGTAATCTTTTTCTGCATACCAGCGTGCGTCCCAGTCTTTGATAACTCCGATACGCAAACCGGTAGGATTAATTTTTTGACCCACTAATTATTCCTCCCCTGCTTCTTTTACCACAACAGTGATGTGACTGGTACGCTTGTTGATTCTTGAGGCGCCACCTTTTGCACGAGGGCGGAAACGTTTCATTGTAGGCCCTTCGTTCACATATGCTTCACTGATAAATAATTTGCTGACATCTAAGTCATAGTTGTGTTCTGCATTTGCGATTGCTGAGTTCAACACTTTCTCGATTACAGGCGATGCTGCACGAGGAGTGTTCTTTAGAATAGCAATTGCTTCGCCGACTGTCTTGTTACGGATTAAATCGATAACTAAGCGTGCTTTGCGAGCAGAGATGCGAACTGTTCTTGCAGTTGCTTTTGCAGTTGTTTGTTCTGCCATTATTTATTTCCTCCCCTCATCTTAACGACGTGTTGCTTTATCGTCTTTCGCATGTCCACGATAAGTACGTGTTGGTACAAATTCACCTAATTTGTGGCCAACCATGTCTTCTTGAATGTAAACTGGTACGTGCTTGCGTCCATCATAAACAGCGATTGTTAACCCGATGAAGTTAGGGAAAATCGTTGAACGACGTGACCAGGTTTTGATTACTGATTTTTTGTCGGCATCTTGCTGTGCTTCCACTTTTTTCATTAAATGGTCGTCACAGAAAGGCCCTTTCTTAATACTGCGGCTCATATATTTGGCTCCTTTCGTATCTCCTATTTAATGGAAGTGCTATTTGTTACGACGACGAACAATAAGTTTATTGCTGCGTGCGTTCTTATCACGTGTCTTGATCCCACGAGCAGGTTTGCCCCAAGGTGTCATTTGAACCTTACGTCCGATTGGTGCACGACCTTCACCACCACCGTGAGGGTGATCGTTAGGGTTCATAACAGAACCACGAACGGTTGGACGTTTGCCTAACCAGCGTGAACGACCTGCTTTACCAACAGTAACAAGTTCATGTTGTTCATTACCAACAGAACCAACTGTTGCGCGGCAAGTGCCTAAGATCATACGAACTTCGCCTGAGCTCAATTTAACCAGTACGTATTTGTCTTCTTTACCTAATACTTGAGCGCTTGTCCCAGCTGCACGAACTAATTGGCCACCTTTACCTGGCTTAGTTTCGATATTGTGGATAACAGTACCCACTGGGATAGAGCGTAATGGTAGGGCGTTACCTACTTTAATGTCGGCATTTTCACCAGACATGATGCGGGTCCCTACTTTAAGGCCCTTAGGTGCGATGATGTAAGCTTTGACACCGTCAGTATAGTGGATTAAAGCAATGTTTGCTGAACGATTTGGATCGTATTCGATTGCCTTAACAACACCTTCGATATCATCTTTGTTACGTTTGAAGTCGATAATACGGTAAGCTTGCTTGTGGCCGCCTCCGTGGTGACGAACTGTGATGCTACCACGGTTATTACGACCTGCACGCTTGCTTTGTTTTTCTAAGAGGGTTTTCTCAGGAGTCGATTTAGTGATTTCTGAGAAGTCATAACCTGACATGTTACGACGACCATTAGAAGTAGCTTTATATTTTTTAATCGCCACGTTCGTTTCCTCCTATTCTTATTCTGCGTCTTCTGCGCCGAAGATTTCGATTGCGTCGCCTTCAGCTAAAGTCACGATTGCTTTACGGGTCTTACGGGTATAACCAGCGTAGCGGCCCATACGTTTTAATTTACCTTTCACGTTCATGATGTTTACTTTAACAACAGTTACGTCGAAGATTTCTTCAATGGCATGTTTAACTGCTGCTTTATTGGCGTTTACATCAACTTCGAAGGTATATTTGTTGTCGTCCATGGCATCCATTGATGCTTCAGTAATGACTGGACGTTTGATAATGTCATGTGCTGTCATTATGCAAGTACCTCCTCTAGATCAGAAAGTGCAGATTGCGTAATGATAACTTTTTCATTGTTTACGAGGTCATAAACATTTACGTTCTTTTCGTCAACAACGGTTACCTTAGCCAAGTTACGGGCAGCGCGGGCTGCTTCTTGGTTGTCAGCATCGATTACGGCAAGCACTTTGCTGTCAACATTTAAGTTGTTTAATACAGCTTTGAATTCTTTAGTTTTAGCTTGGTCGAAGTTTAAAGCGTCCACTACGATTAAATTACCTTCAGCAACTTTTTGTGATAGCACAGATTTAAGCGCTAAACGACGTACCTTGCGAGGTAATTTGTATTGGTAAGAGCGTGGAGTTGGTCCGAATGCGCGGCCACCGCCTACCCATTGAGGAGAACGGATTGAGCCTTGACGTGCACGGCCAGTCCCTTTTTGACGCCATGGTTTACGGCCACCGCCGCTTACTTCGCCACGTGATTTCACATCGTGGGTCCCTTGGCGTAAAGAAGCTTGTTGCATAATTACAACATCATAGATTGCGTTTTCGTTTGGTTCAATTGCGAATACGTTATCGTTTAAGTTGATTTCGCCTGCTTGTGAACCATCTTGTTTAAATACTGTTACATTAGCCATTCTGAAATTCCTCCCTTCCTCAATTATTAGGCTTGTGCGCTGTTAGCACTTTTAATTTCTACTAATGATTTCTTAGCACCAGGTACATTCCCTTTAATCAGGATAGCGTTTTGGTCAGCTAAGACTTTAACGATTTCTAGGTTTTGGATTGTCACTGTGTTGCCACCCATGCGGCCTGGAAGAGCTTTGCCCTTGAATACTTTAGAAGCATCAGAAGCCATACCCATTGAACCAGCTGCACGGTGGTAATGTGAACCGTGTGACATTGGACCACGTTGTTGACCATGACGTTTGATCGCGCCTTGGAAACCTTTACCTTTAGAAGTTCCCGTTACATCGACAATGTCGCCTGCTTGGAAGATATCTACCGTTACTTCTTTACCTACTTCGTACTCTCCAAGCTCTACATTACGAAATTCGCGAATGAAGCGCTTAGGAGTAGTTTCTGCTTTTGCTACATGACCTTTTTCAGGTTTGTTAGCTAATACTTCACGTTTATCGTCGAAACCTAATTGCACTGCTTCGTAACCATCTGTTTCATTAGATTTTACTTGCAACACAACGTTAGGAGTCACTTCGACAACAGTTACAGGAACTAATTCGCCTGACTCAGTAAAGTATTGCGTCATCCCTACTTTTTTACCTAAGATTCCTTTAGTCATGATTACACCTCCGTAATTTTTTAAATTTGATAACTAAATTAATGCGAAGTTCTACAACTTCTCTAGGATAATGGAATTAAAGTTTGATTTCAATGTTAACGCCTGACGGTAAGTCTAATTTCATTAGTGCATCAACCGTCTTAGGTGTTGGATTTACGATATCCACTAAACGTTTGTGGGTACGTAGTTCGAATTGTTCCCGTGAATCTTTGTACTTGTGTGTCGCACGGATTACGGTAAATAATGAACGTTCAGTTGGAAGTGGAACAGGTCCAGCAACCTCTGCCCCTGTACGTTTTGCAGTTTCTACGATTTTTTGTGCGGATTGATCAAGCGCACGGTGTTCGTAAGCTTTTAAGCGGATACGAATTTTTTGTTTTGCCATGTTTGTTTCCTCCTCGTCAGTTTTTATAAATTGACTTGCTCCGCGTAAATGACCGGCCCGCCCTCTATGGCAAAGCGTCCGGGCGTGTCGCAACCTTACGCATCAAAGCTCCTCAACCCATTGATTTATATGGGTTTGCACCCTTTCTGGTGGGCACTCGTAATATTATACAGATAGTTAATGGATATTTCAAGCTTTTTCGCGATTTTTTTATATTTCTTTCTATAGATTAAAAAACAAGTTTTTGAAGACAACGCGACCTAGTGAGTCCTTATTTGATACCAAGAGGTCAGCAAGCAAAAACCTCCCTAGTCAGGCTAGGGAGGTCAAAGCTAGTATTAGCTACTAATTCAAAAGAAGCTTTTGCAGTTACTGATCTTAAGCCTTCTTATTCTAAAACGACTGCTTCCTTAGGCTTCTGAAGCTCCAGAGTCAATATCGGTTTCGCCTGTTGCTTCGGCTTCACTGGCACTAGAAGAAAGGTCAGTGGAGTCACTATCACTAGCCCCGCTGTCAGCGTCTGAACTGTCGGAGTCATCCGTTCCCCAGGCACCGCCCATGGAGGCACCTGAATCAGCATCGGTTGAGCCGACAAGTTCTTGACCCGTTTGTTCTAGGTACCAGTCAATGACAGGCTGGAGGTCGAGAACGTGTTCATTAATCCCACGATATTTGCCCTCTTCATCATGCATAGCCACATAATTATGGACGACATAGTGATCTTTGTGGATCGGCACATGGACGTGAACGCCGTCGAGGTTGCCTGAGCGCAATTGCGAGATGACCCATGAAACATTCTTATAGGCCCGTGGTGGGTGGACATTCCCTAATGGCTTACCCACATCCGGCTCAAAGCGGGAAGCAAACATCTCTTCGCCAGGTTTTACCCGGTTATAATAGAGGTATTGGTTATTCTCATCCGCATAAGTCAGCTCTAAGGGGATGGTCTTAAGGAACCAATTCAATTGGTCCACAGTGAGCAAGCCACGGTCTAACTTAACATAAGTATCACCTGATACCGCACCAACTTTTTCAGCAGCTTTTTCTACCCATTCAGGGTCGGTCATATCAACGCCTTCAATGGTCGTATCCGTGCCTTTCTGAGCGGTTAAGTCTTCATCTGGGAATTTATGGGTATATTCAAGCGGTTTGAGGGCTTCCACATACTTGATAAATTTCTTCAAGGATTCGCGCAGGAAGTGAACGGTCTCTTGGTCTTTCAAGCGACCTTCAGCATCAAAGGCGGTCTGGCAGTTGCCCAGCAAGAACTCTTGACCTGGCATGACCAAGGCATCGATACCTGGTGCTTCTAAGATTTGACGGAGGTGGAGCTGTGACCGGGAAGTTCCTTGGTCTAGATAAGAAGCCCCGACAATCTTAACCGGCTTATTCTTCAGCGGATGAACCGTGAAGGACAACCATTCTAATAAACTCTTCAAGGGGCCAGGGATAGTATGGTTGTGTTCGGGTACAGCAATAATCACCCCATCTGCTTGGAGGATCTTCCGATTAATGGTATGGAGGGGACCCTCAACCATTAATTCGGGATGATCTTGGTTGAAGAGGGGGAGGTGTTTAATCTCTACAATCTCTAGGTCGAACAGATCCGTAAATTCCGATTGGATATAATGAAGCAATTGGCGATTATATGACTTATCACCTGCTGATCCAACAATTCCTACGATTCTCATTAGGCGTCTCCTTTCTCTGCTTCATCTTGCCAAGAGAAGCTCTTCACTTCTGCCTTAACATCTTCATTATTCGCTACAAATTCATTGGTGTAATCAATGTAGTTAAGGAAGGAATCGAACATGTTTTCCAGTTGCTTAACTTCTTCAGGATCCTTCAAAGCCCCATCTTCATCGAAAGCTTGCAGGGAGAAGCCGAGCAGGAATTCTTCGTTCGGCATAACCCGCGACCGGATGTCTGGTGAATCCAGGATCTGGCGCAAGTGCATTTGGGCCCGGGAAGAGCCTAGGCGTCCATATGAAGCCCCCGTGATCATCACTGGCTTGTCAGCTAGTGGGTACTGGTGGTAGGACAACCAGTGCAGGGCGTTAGTTAAGGCTGAAGTAATGGTATGGTTATATTCCGGTGTACTAATGACCACACCATCTGCTTGGTCAATACGTTCTCCTAATTTTAGGGCCAAGTCTGGCACCTTGCCTTCCTCATTCTTAGCGAAGAGGGGCAGGCCATCGATTTCAATAATATCGAATGCTGCCTGGTCTTTGAAGTGTTCCTTCATATACTTTAAGAGGTCGCGGTTGGTCGAATTCTTGGAATTCGTTCCAACAATAGCTGCAATTTTTTTCATCATTGCCTTCCTTTCTATTCATGCATTATTTCAATACTTGTAAACGATCTAAGAGGCCACGACTGGCTAAGAGACGGCCTTGCTTGTCGATAACTAGGGCTTGGTAGTCTCTAGCCTGGGCCAATTCAGCTTGGATCTCAACCAGGCTCATCGGGTAGAGGCGGGTGGTCCAAACTTCGGCCATTACTGACTGGTCGCTTAAGACGCTCACGCTAGCGACTTCATTCTCAACCGGATAACCCGTCCGACTGTCAAATATATGCTGGTAGAAATGGCCATCTACTTCCAAATTTCGCTCATAGCCTCCTGAGGTGACCACGGACTGATTGTGGACCTGGAGCACTGCGCAATTCTGCCCTCTTGGCTTACGAGGGTCTTGGATTCCAATCCGCCAATCCGACTCAGTGGGTCGCTTGGGAGGCGGTCCATAAACTTTCACATTTCCTCCCAGGTTGATCATAGCAGACTGGGCGCCTGCTCGAACAAAGTCGTCCATAATCTGATCAGCGAAATAGCCCTTAGCCAGGGCGCCCAAGTCAATCTCCATTCCCTCCTGGGCCAAATAAACCTCCTGGCTAGCTTCTTTCAGCTTAATTTGCCGGGGATCTATCTTCTCCAGGCAAGCTGCAATGGCTTGACGCGATGGTTTATGGGCGCCTTCAAAGCCGATCCCCCATAGCTTAACTAGGGGCCCAATGGCAATATTTAAGCGGCCCTTGGAAGCGATGCTCTGGTCTTTGCCTAATTGAATAAGCTCGAAGAGGTCTGGATCCACCGCCATGGGGGCCTGGCCAGCTCTTTGGTTGACCTGCATCAATTGCGACGACGCGTCATTGGCACTGAAGCGTTCATTATAGTCATAGAGCTTCTGGACAGCATGGGCCAGTAAAGTCTTAGCCTCTTCATGGCAGACATAGAGGTCTATCCAAGTCCCCATCAAACGTATTCTACGCTTAGCCTCTGTCATTAGCGATCCCTCCTAGTCATGAATGGTCTTAATCCGAAAGAAGAGGAAATAACCAAAGCAGAGCCCACAAATTATGATGAAGAGGCGCACTGGCCACAAGGGGACAAAGTAAATGGAAATTCCCATCACCAAGTAGGTAAAGATCAGAATCTGCCACTTCTTCCGCCAACGAATACCACCCGTACGCTCATATTCTCCGACATAGATTTGATAGAGTCGGGTATTTTCCAACCAATGACGAAAGCGTTTGGAACTGCGGGCAAAGAACCAGGCGGAGAGTAAGAGTAGAGGCGTTGTCGGCAAAACGGGCAAAACAACTCCGATGGCTCCAATTAGGAAGGAAAGAAAACCCAAGACAATATAAAGTTTTCGTTTGATACGATCCTCTCCTCTCAATTTAATACAAGCTTTTTCCCCAGTGTAACATAAGATAAACTTTTAAACTAGGAAAAAGCCAGCAAAAAAAGGCGGAAGCCCATGCTCCCGCCCTGGTAAAGAAATCGTCAACATTTACTAAGTTGTTTGGAGGATATGTCGTAATTGCACCGCACTGGGTGACACAATGGGGAGGAAGGCCCCTTCGTTCCAGCGGCGGATGAAGCCCGACTCGGCTGCCTTGAAATAAGCGCTCCCCCCACCTGCCTGGAGTTCGAGCAAGAGGCTCTGTGCAACGACATCTACGATATCAATCCGCAATTGGAAGAGCTCACGCGGACGGTCCACAAAGTAGTGGGCTTGCTCTAAACCTTGATAGAGCTCAGTTTTAATACGTTGGAGTTCAGTTTGGTTATCCTCATATTCCCTCTCTAGGACTTGGCGCCGGTCTAAGTGCTCGGCGACTTGAGAAAGCGACTTCTCAGCCAAGCCAAAAGCTAGACCAAATTGGAAGCCCAGGAAGGCTGGACGGTTTTCTTTAAGGAAAGTCCCAGCATCTTCTGCAATTAACCAGTTGGGATCCAAGTCGACGCCATCGAAAGTGAGGGCTGCCGTATTGGAGCCTTGGAGGGAAACAAATTCTAAGTCCCGGGACCGGTGGAAGTTAGCGGCATGAGAGGGGACAGCAAGGACAAGCGGTGGACGGTCCTCCCCTTCAAAGCCAGCCACAAAAATTGTAATAAAGTGACGGGCCCGCGCATTGGTAACCCAGGGTAAGCGGCCATATAGCTTATAGCCTCCTTCTTCTTTGCGAATCGTCACATTGAGCTCTTCTAATTCCGACAAGTACTTGACGGCATTGGACAGGGCGGTTGCTCCTGCATAACTTCCTGTCAGCAGACGATCCAAATAGTGGTCGCGGTAGTAAGGATTCGCACTATGGAGAATATTATCAATAAAGGTCCGGTGGCCCCAGGAGATAAAGGCTGCAGTTAAGGAGTGTTGGGCTAATTCTGAGAGGACTTCAACCACATCTTGGAGGTCTCCCCCGCTCCCCCCTAGGGATTCCGGGACACCCACCCGGAAGGCTCCCTCTGCGCCGATCCGTTCCAGTAAAGCATCACCATAACGGCCAGACTCTTGGTCGATAATGTCAGCATGTTGGTCTAAATATCGAATAAATTCATCTGAGAAAAATGACATGGTAAGTCCTCCTAAGCATATTCCTGAAGTTCGGGGTTGATCGGGGTATGGGCCAAATTATTGGCATAATTACACAGGGTCGCCAGGCTAACCCCCAGAACCACTTCTAAAGCTGCCTGTTGGTCATAGCCAGCTGCAAAGAAGTCGGCCAAGTCCTGGTCGCTAGCCTTGCCCCGCTCTTGGATCAAAGCCCGGGTAAAGTTGGCTAGGGCATCCAGTTTCTTATCACTAACGATAGGGCTTTGGTCTTTTAAAGCTTGCAAGAGTTCGGGATCAATATCTAATTGCTTTACCGAAAAGGCAGAGTGCCCCGCGACACAGAAATCACAACCATTCCGGCGGGCAGCGGTAATTTGAACCACTTCACGTTCCAAGGGGGATAGGCTAGTCTTTCGATTGATAGCCCCTACTTTGCGATAAGCTTCTAGACTTGCAGGAGCATTGGCCAGCAAACCGATGAGATTCGGGATATAGCCTTGGTTTTCCTTATAAACACTTTCTAAAACTTTCTTAGACTTTTCGGGGGCAGTTTCAATCGTATGAATAGTAAATTCTGACATGCAACTCACACTCTTTCTTTTGGGATTGCACTTACTTTATCATAGTGAATGACTCTTGGATAATACTGGCTATAGCTCAGCTTTGATCGAAGATTTAAATTACAGGCTTTAACGATCAGCGCTGATGACTTTCTTACTTTTTGTTAGTTTGAAAGCTTGAATCTAGCAAAAAAGCAGCCCCTAAAGGCTGCTTTTACCTAGATTATGGTGTTCATTTTATGGCTGATCGGACTTTAGAATCTGGCGTGATTGAATTGTCAAATCAGAGTCAAAATCATAAACAATCGGTTGGGCATTAGGAATTTCGACAGATTCAATGGCGTCATCCGAAATATTTTCGATATATTTCACTAGGGCTCTGAGGCCGTTACCATGGCCAACCATCAGGATATTTTGTCCTGCTTTAAGGGCAGGCGCCAGCTCATCTTGCCAATAGGGCGCCACACGGTCTAAGGTATCCTTAAGAGACTCCCCTGCCCGCAAGACTCCCTGGTCCAAGTCCTTATAGCGGGGATCCTGAATGCCTGCTGGATCAAGAGGTGGACGGACGTCGAAAGTCCGCCGCCAAGCATGGACCTGGTCAGCCCCATACTTGTCTTTCATGGCTTGCTTATTGTGACCTTCTAAAGCCCCATAATGACGCCCATTCAAGCGCCAATCCTTCTGATAAGGAAGGTAGAGTTGGTCCATGGCTGACAGGACAAAGTAAGTGGTTTGAATGGCTCGGCTGAGTAATGAGCTATAGGCGGCATCTAGTCTGATGCCCTCTGCTTTTAGCCGACAGCCCGCTTGGTAGGCGTCTGCCTTACCCTTATCCGTTAAGGGGGAATCAAACCAGCCTGTAAAAAGATTTGCGAGGTTAGCCTCACTCTGCCCGTGTCGTATTAAGATTAGTTTCATAGTAATCCCTCATCTTATTTCATTTCTAGCGGCCCAAGTCGTCCCCTGAGGCCACCCTTCCTATCTTTATTTTACACCCATCCGCCAGGGCTGAAAAGCGACTGAAAAGTCAAGCTTTAGTCCGAGCCATTTTCTGAATTAAGGCTCGGGTAAATTTGATATGGTCGGTATTATTATTAATCATGAAGCCTGCTAAATGCGGATTATCTTCTTCTCTCAAGAACATCGCGGCTAAGTCGCCATAGGAAAGCCGCTTAGTCTTCAAAGGGCCCAGGTCAGCCAAGACGGCTTTCTTTCCCCTAGGAGTAAAGACTGCCAAGTAGGTCAAGGCATCGGGACTCTTCACCGTAATCAAACGCTCCTGCTCTCCGGATACAGAGCCGTCTTGGTCTTGAGCAAGTAGGACTAGAAAGTGCCCAGCTTGTACAGCCTGGAGCAAGGCCAGGGTATTTGCCCCTGACCGGTCTTCCTGATAGCGATCGATTGCAGCTTCTACATCCTTTGTCATGAATAGGCCCCCTTTTCTCTCCATAAAATATAGCATGATTTCAGCTAGAGGACAAATATTTAAAGGCTCTATCATTTAAATAGGGCCCTTGCAAAAAGACAAATAAAAAGAGGGCCGAGGCCCCCTTTTTCGTCTGAACATATTTAGCTTGAGTGTCAGTCTACTTAATCTTTAATTAAGCGTCAATTTTTGATACAACGCCGGCACCAACAGTGTGGCCACCTTCACGGATAGAGAAGTTTGTACCTTCTTCAATCGCAACTGGGTTGATCAATTCAACTGACATTGTTACGTTGTCACCAGGCATAACCATTGGTGTATCTTCTGGAAGAGTGATGACACCAGTGATGTCTGTTGTACGGAAGTAGAATTGTGGACGGTAGTTAGATAGGAATGGCGTATGACGGCCACCTTCTTCTTTAGTCAACACGTAAACTTCTGCTTCGAACTTAGTGTGTGGTGTGATTGTGCCAGGTGCAGCTAATACTTGACCACGTTCGATGTTTTCGCGAGTAACCCCACGTAAAAGGGCACCTACGTTGTCACCAGCTTCTGCATAGTCAAGAGTCTTACGGAACATTTCAAGACCAGTAACAGTTGTCTTAGTGATATCTGGGTTGATACCAACGATTTCAACTTCGTTACCAACTTCAACTTTACCACGTTCAACACGGCCAGTAGCAACTGTACCACGACCAGTGATTGAGAACACGTCTTCAACTGGCATCATGAATGGTTTGTCAGTATCACGTTCTGGAGTTGGGATGTATTCATCAACAGCATCCATTAATTCCATGATCTTATCTTCGTATTTTTCGTCGCCTTCAAGAGCTTTAAGAGCAGAACCAGCGATGATTGGTGTATCGTCACCTGGGAAGTCGTATTCTGATAAGAGGTCACGAACTTCAAGTTCTACTAATTCAAGTAATTCTTCGTCGTCAACCATGTCGCATTTGTTTAAGAATACAACGATGTAAGGAACACCTACTTGACGAGCTAAGAGGATGTGTTCACGAGTTTGAGCCATTGGGCCGTCAGTTGCAGCAACTACTAAGATAGCGCCGTCCATTTGAGCAGCACCAGTGATCATGTTCTTAACGTAGTCCGCGTGCCCTGGGCAGTCAACGTGAGCATAGTGACGGTTAGCTGTTTCGTATTCGATGTGTGAAGTATTGATTGTAATACCACGTTCTTGCTCTTCTGGAGCGTTATCGATTGCAGCGTAGTCTTTAGCTTCACCAAAGCCTTTTTTAGCTAATACAGTAGCGATAGCTGCTGATAAAGTTGTTTTACCGTGGTCAACGTGACCAATTGTGCCGATATTAACGTGTGGTTTTGAACGATCAAAATGTTCTTTTGCCATTTTTTAAATTTCCTCCTCAGATTTTAAGCAATATTATCCATAATAATCTACTATAGATTGAATGATTATATTATAAGAGGGACAGGGGCTAAAGTCAAGAAAACTTGCTTATTTTGCCCCGTCAACTCTTACTTTGTCAAGACTTAAGCCTTAAAGTTTTAGGCTTATTCGCCACCCTTGCCATATTTAGCAACGATTTCGTCACCTACAGATTTAGGTACGGGTTCATAGTGGTCGAAAGCCATGGTGAAGGTACCGCGACCTTGGGTTGCAGAACGTAAGGTTGTTGCATAACCGAACATTTCTGAAAGTGGTACCATGGAGTGGATTTGGATTGCGTTACCGCGTGGTTCTTGACCTTCAATCCGGCCACGACGAGCAGAAACGTGTCCCATAACATCCCCGAGGTATTCATCTGGAACAACCACGTCAACCTTCATCATTGGTTCAAGGATAACAGCCCCAGCGTCTTTAGCTGCATTACGTAATGCAAGAGAAGCTGCAACCTTGAAGGCAGACTCACTAGAGTCGACATCGTGGTAAGATCCATCGTAAAGTTTGGCCTTCACGTCTACTAATGGGAAGCCTGCGAGAACACCATTTTCCATAGCATCTTTCAAGCCGGCTTCAACTGAAGGGATGTATTCACGAGGAACAACCCCACCGACGATGGCGTCTTCGAATTCGAAGCCTGCGCCTTCTTCATTCGGTGTGAATTCGATCCATACGTCACCGTATTGACCTTTACCACCAGACTGACGAACGAATTTACCTTGAGCTTGGGTTGCCTTGGTGAAGGTTTCACGGTATGAAACTTGAGGTGCACCAACAGAAGCTTCAACGTTGAATTCACGTTTCAAACGGTCAACGATGATGTCCAAGTGCAATTCACCCATCCCTGCGATGATGGTTTGACCTGTTTCTTGGTCAGTTGTCGCACGGAAGGTAGGGTCTTCTTCAGCCAACTTAGCAAGAGCTAATTGCATCTTATCTTGGTCAGCCTTGGTGTTTGGTTCAATCGCAACTTCGATAACGGGTTCAGGGAATTCCATCCGTTCAAGGATAATTGGTGTCTTGGTATCACACAATGTATCCCCAGTTGTGGTATTCTTCAAACCAACAGCTGCTGCGATATCACCTGAGAAGACTTCTTCCACTTCAGAACGTGAGTTAGCGTGCATGAAGAGGATACGACCGACACGTTCACGTGTGTCAGAAGTCGCATTCAATACGTAAGAACCAGCTTCAAGCGTACCTGAGTACACACGGAAGAAAGTTAGACGACCAACATAAGGGTCAGTCATGACCTTGAAGGCTAAAGCTGAGAATGGGGCGTCATCGTTTGCGCGTACTTCGAAGGTATGTTCTGGGTCATTAGCCATTTCTGCTTCGATTGGTGGTACGTCAGTTGGTGCTGGTAGATAGTCGATAACGGCATCCAGCATCATTTGAACACCCTTGTTCTTGAAGGCAGACCCGCACATTACAGGGAAGAAATCTAAAGCTAGGGTAGCTTTACGGATAGCAGCCTTTAATTGGTCTTCAGAGATTTCTTCACCTTCAAGGTAAGCCATCATAAGTTCTTCATCGGTATCAGCGATAGCTTCTACCAGGTCTGTCCGCCATTCTTCAGCTTGTTCTTGGTATTCTTCTGGAATATCAGTTTCTTCAATTTCAGTACCAAGGTCATCTTTGTAGATTTCAGCCTTCATGGTTACCAAGTCAATGATACCTGTGAAGTTATCTTCGGCACCAATTGGTAATTGGATAGGGTGTGCGTTTGCACCTAGGCGGTCTCTAATCGTGCTTACAGCATAGAGGAAGTCTGCGCCTAGCTTATCCATCTTGTTAGCGAAAACAATACGTGGAACATGGTAGGTGTCTGCTTGACGCCATACGGTTTCAGTTTGAGGTTCTACCCCAGATTGAGCGTCAAGAACGGTTACCGCACCGTCTAAGACACGGAGTGAACGTTCAACTTCAACCGTGAAGTCCACGTGCCCTGGCGTATCGATAATGTTTACACGGTAACCCTGCCATTGAGCGGTTGTAGCCGCTGAAGTGATGGTAATCCCACGTTCTTGTTCTTGTTCCATCCAGTCCATTTGTGAAGCCCCTTCGTGAGTTTCACCGATTTTGTGGATCTTACCGGTATAGTACAAGATACGTTCAGTCGTTGTGGTCTTACCAGCATCGATATGGGCCATGATTCCGATATTTCTTGTTTTCTCAAGAGGGAATTCTCTTTTAGCCATTTATTCTAACTCCTTTTCAATTTAGTCAACAGAGGCCGGCTCTGCTACTTATATTATAACGTTAATTATACTAAAGTGATAGCATCAGACTTGAAAATCTACCACTTTTTGCATTTTCCGTATAAAAGTTACGGAGCATTGAGGATATGCTGATGCTTGCGCCGATAAAGTAAGAGGCAAAGTGGAGGCCAGGCCCCACTTGCTTGTTTCTTACCAGCGGAAGTGTGCGAAGGCCTTGTTGGCTTCTGCCATGTTGTGGGCTGTTTCGCGCTTACGCACAGCAGCACCTGTGTTGTTCGCAGCGTCCATGATTTCACGTGCTAAACGAACTTCCATGGTGCCTTCCCCACGGTCACGAGCGGCACCAACTAACCAACGTAAAGCTAAAGTTTGTCCACGTTCTGGGCGAACTTCAACTGGAACTTGGTAGTTAGCCCCACCAATACGGCGAGCTTTAACTTCAAGCAATGGTTTAATGTTTTCAAGTGCTTCTTCGAAGACTTCCATTGCTTCGCGGCCTGTTTGTTCTTTAATGCTGTCGAATGATTTGTATAAGATAGAAGCTGCTTTACCCCGTTTACCATCGATCATCAAACGGTTGATCAAGCGAGTTACTACTTTTGAATTGTAAATTGGATCTGGTAATACATCACGTTTTGCGATATGTCCTTTACGTGCCATTTAAACTCCTCCTTTCGCCTTTTCTTATTCCTTAGGTTTCTTCGTACCGTATTTAGAACGGCTTTGACGACGACCGTCAACACCAGCTGTGTCGAGTGCGCCACGAACGATGTGGTAACGAACCCCTGGTAAGTCTTTTACCCGGCCCCCACGGATAAGCACAACACTGTGTTCTTGTAGGTTGTGGCCGATACCTGGGATGTAGGCAGTTACTTCGATAAGGTTAGAAAGACGAACACGCGCATACTTACGTAAAGCGGAGTTAGGTTTCTTAGGTGTCATTGTCCCAACACGAGTACAAACCCCACGTTTTTGTGGAGAGTTGTTATGAGTTGGTTTCTTCTTCATTGAGTTATAACCACGTCCTAAAGCAGGAGATTTTGATTTTTCTGTGCTTGATTTACGTGGTTTACGTACTAGCTGATTAATAGTAGGCATTTACTACTGCTCCTCCTTTCCCAATAATTGGGAGATTCTTTTCAAGTCCACACACCCTGGTGTGTCATTTTACTGTAAAAAAGAAATAACCGATCCATGATCGATTAACTTTCCTACTTCTGTGCATTAATGTATGGCAGTCAGCACGACTGTATCACTAATTAACAGGAATCTGTATACAAAAAGCACCTTTGATAGGATACCACGTTGCTCTAGCCTTGTCAAACTTTTTCGCAAGATTTCTTCTGGATAGGAAAATTTTCATATAAAAAATGAGACCAGGATCAAAGTCCCGGTCTCACTATTCAAATCAAAGGCTTCTTGCCATCTTTTTCAATAGCTTACCCTAAACGACTTTTGTCGCACGCTATCGGAAACCTGCTCCAAAAGTCAGACCTGGCATCCACTTCATAAACGATATCCGAGCCTCTAGCAAGGCTCTCCTATCGTTTACTCCAGTGATCCAGGTCTAAACGACTTTTGTCGCACTCTGTATTAATAAAGGTTCTTGAAGTAGGTGTCTACGGCTTGTCCAATAGCCTTGACCATCTTTTGTTGGTAGGAAGGTGTTGCCACTTTCTGGAGTTCATTGTAGTTATCGATGAAGCCCAGTTCGATTAAGATCGCTGGAACCATGGTTTCACGGACCACAGCGAAGGTATTCCGTTTAACGCCACGGTTAATCGCACCTGTCGCATTAATCAGGTTGTCTTGGACGAGACCTGCAATATAGCGGCTATTGGTTAGCCGTTGGGCATCATTATGGTAGTTTCCATTAATGGTTGATGGATAACCTGTCGTGTACTCATAATAGAAGGTTTCAATCCCACTTTGGGCCCCATTGGCTGACGCGTTGTGGTGGATCGATAGGAAGAGGTCCGCGTTGGATTGGTTGGCATCAGCTGAACGGCCAGTCAAGGAGACAAATTGATCCCCAGTCCGGCTCAGAATCAGTTCATAACCCCGCTGACGCAAGTCCGTAGCCAATTGATTGGTAAAGTTAAGGTTCAAGTTCTTCTCTAAGTAGCCGTAAGCAGCTGCTCCTGTTTCTGCTCCACCGTGGCCGGCATCTAGATAGATCACTTTGCGGCCATCACGTGAACGTGCCAGGTCCATTGGCTTAGCAACAGCTTCTGGAATCCAGAGGCGTTGGCCAGAGTATAGGTTAGTGGCTGACACCTTATTATAGTTTTGCAGGGCTTCCACACTAATACCGAAGTCTCGGGCAATGGAATTTAGGGTGTCTCCATGTTGGACCGCATAGGCCACATCACGGACCTTAACCCCTTTGGAGCGACTTGGGCTTTGCTTAGCTTGCGGTGCTTGACGGGTCAAGGCGGCAGCGTCGATCCAGCCCTTAGTACCATCATTGAAGCGCACCTGAGCCCAGTCCGCCCGGTTCGTCGATACTTCCCTGTCTACATGAACCGCTTGGCCTTGGTAAGCCTTGGTTTGTTGGCGAGTCTTGATGGTTTGATAACCTGGAATCCCCCATGGCTTGGAGTCAACGGTGTGGTTGCCGTTCTTGATATAGGCAGTGTAGTTGACATCCTTCATAGGACTAGTATAGGTATCTTCCTTGCCGCGAACAAGTCCTGCCCGGTCGAACCAGCCGCTCGTGCCATCAGCTAGGGTAATGTAGGCCCAGTTGGCGCGGTTCGTTGACACTTCTTTCGTCACTTTGACGTATTCGCCTTGGTGGCCCTTCATTTGTTGGCGGCTTCTCAGAGTAGTGAACCCATCGATCCCCCATGGTTTAGAGTCGAGGGTGTGGTTACCTTGGACGATCGTTGCCATATAGTTGACGTCTTTTTCAGCTGTTGTATAGCGGTCTCCCTTTTGCTTAGGTTCTGGATTAGCTCCTGACTGGATGCCAGCCTTGTCGAACCAACCAGCTAAACCGTCAGCAAAGTTGATATAGACCCAGTCAGCTCGTGTAGTTGAAACTTCCTTGGTCACTTTAACATCTTGGCCTTGGTAAGCCTTCATCTGAGCACGGCTGCGCAGGGTTTCGTAGCCTGGTGCCCCCCAAGGTTGGGAATCGAGGGTATGGTTGCCGTTCTTAATATGAGCGGTGTAGTTGACTTCCTTAACAGGGCTAGTGTAGGCATCGCCAGAGAAAGTAATCCCCTTACGGTCGATCCAGCCGGAAACAGAACCATCAACCGCTTCAATATGGAGCCAGTCCCCGCGAGTAGTCGATACCGCTTGGTCAATCTTGACCGCTTTATTGCGGTAATTTGGATACTGTTGGCGGGTCACTAGGGTCTGGTAGCCGTAAATCCCCCATGGTTTAGAATCGATGGTATGGCTCTTACCCGTAATCCGGCCGTATGCCTTAAGAGCTTCCGGTTCAGTCAGATACTTGTCCCCAGGCAATTTCTTAGAGAGGGCATTGCGGTCCACCCAGCCTGCTAGGCTATCTTGGAAGGTGACATAAGCCCAGTTAGCCCGTTCGGTAGAGACTAACTTGCTGACCGTCACCACTTCCCCTTGGCGGTCGTTTAAATTGGTCTTCAAGGTTTTGAAGCCAGCTGTCCCCCAAGGCAGGCTGTCTAAAGTATGGTTGCCATTAGCCAGGGTCATTTGCTCATTCACTTCTTTGACTGGGCTCGTGTAACGTTCTCCCTTACGCAAGACACGGCGGTCGGTCCAACCTTCTTGGCCATCCGCAAAGGAAACCCGGATCCAGTCAGCCCGCTTGGTCGCTGCTTCCGCATCTACCTTAGCCGCTTGTCCGTCGTAGGACTTGAGGTTGTTGAGGATGGTTTCAAAGCCTTGAACGCCCCAGGGCTTAGTATCTAGGGTGTGTTGGGTACGAACGATGGTCCCATCATAAGACACCTTATGCGGTTCGGTTGTATAAGCCTCCCCTTTATTTGCCTCTTCTTTTTGAGGCTGGCTGTCTTCTTTAGAAACTTCTGAAGTTTGGCTTGACTTGCCAATCACCAGTTCATCCCCTTGGTCCGTGTCCCCTGCGAAGTAGGTCGCTTGGACTTGATCTTGACCAGCGTTCACTTGTCCATCAGCTTGGTCAGTCGCTTGACTTGCTTCTACTGACGGAGTCTCTTCTGAGGCAGGTGCTTGGACTTCAAGGACCTTACCCTCTTCTTCCGTCGGCACTTCCTCCGCTTGAACATTTTGCGCCGTCACAACAAAGCTGGCCAGGGCCAGGTGTGAGGCTAGAAATAAATAGGATCTTTTCTTCATACCTTAACGCTCCTCATCACTTATTATTATTTTCACGTATATTTATTATATCGAATTCGTAGGAAGATGCAGATAATCTGGCGATTTGTTATCAAATTGTAATCTTTTCTTGACAATGTAAAAAAGGGTTAAAATTCTTACCTGAAAGGCTCAAACTCCTTCTTTTTAAATAGTATATATATATATAACATTAATAATGTAGACAAATGAAAAGTATTTATGATAGCATGTTTACATGACTTAATAAAAATTTAAATCAAAGAGCTTTGTGCATTGAGGGCTCTAGAAGGGAAAGTTATGGTATTTGAAGAAAAGATAATCAGCATTGAAAACTTGTCCAAGCATTTTAAAGATACAGTCGCTCTTGATGAGATTAGTTTTTCAATCAAAAAAGGTGAAATTTTAGGCTTTCTTGGGCCTTCTGGATCTGGTAAGACAACCACGATTAATATCCTGACCAAGCAACTAGCGCCTGACCAAGGGGATATCTATATCTTAGGTAAGTCAGTCAAGGATTTAAATTCAGAAGATTTCAAACATATCGGCATTATGAGTGATACCAGTGGCTACTATGAGAAACTTTCTTTATTGGATAATCTCAGAACTTATGCGGATATCTTAAAGGCCGACTACGACTATGTTGATGCCCTGTTAAAAGAACTGGACCTTTACAAGGACCGTAATAAGCCGGCTGAAAAATTATCAACAGGGATGAAGAAGAGGATGTTGCTGATTCGAGCCATACTCAATAAGCCTGACTTACTTTTCTTAGATGAGCCCACCAGCGGCCTAGACCCTAGCACCTCACGAAAAGTCCACCGTTTGCTTGCTCGCCTAAAAGACCAAGGTACCAGCATCTTCTTTACCACCCATGACATGGATGAAGCGGAAAAGTTATGTGACAACTTAGTCTTATTAAACAAGGGGCAGATTGTTGAAGAGGGAGCCCCAGAAGATATCATTCTGGCACATACCACGGACCGCCAAGTGCGATTAACTTATGCCGATAAGTCCAGTCAACAATTGGCTTTCGATGACTATGATCCGGATTTGACCAAGCAGGACGTCGTCGCTATTCATTCATGTGAACCAACTCTCGAAGACATCTTTATTCAAGTGACAGGAGACTCTTTATATGATCAATACTATTTCATCTCTCATTAAACTCAGATCAAAATTAATTGTTAAAACCCCAAATACACTTGTCCTTCTTCTAATGCCCCTCGGCTTTTCCCTCCTCTATAATGAAATGTTAAATAATGGAGAAAATAGCAGTCAAATCCTTTTTATAAGCCTAGCTTTTACTTTTGGTTTCTCTATCGGGACCTTGATCACCTCTACAATCGGTGAAGAAAAAGAGAAGAATAGTTTGCGCTCGCTGCGGTTAATTGGTGTCAAGAGTATGGAATACATATTAGCTACTGTTTTCTATCCCATTGTAATCACTCTTTTAGCAATTATCTTCTACCCCATTTTAGTTGACGGCTGTGCCTTAACTGATATGTCTTCCAATTACTTCATCATCAGTACTCTAACGGGCCTAGCCTGTATCTTGTTCTATTTCCTGATTGCTTGGCTATCATCAACCCAGTCCCAAGGGCAGATTAACAGTATCTTAGCCATGGTTTTGATTACCTTAGTCCCCATGTTCGCCCAGATGAATGAGACTTTCCAAAGCATCAATAAATATTCCTTCATGGATGCTTTGACCCAGCTCTTGTCCGATCAAAATCAAGTTGAAATCACCGACCAGCCTTTCATTATCTTAAGTCTTTGGATTATTGTCCTTTTCGTCGCCAATATTCTCTTTTACAGGAGAAAAGCTTAATACATGTGCCAGATTTAGAGCATTAAAAAAGATCAGCCCCATTTTTGGGTGGCTGATCTTTTTTATCGCACATCAATTATTTATTCCGCATAGTTGGGAAGAGGAGGACATCACGAATGGATGAGGCATTGGTCATGATCATAACCATCCGGTCGATCCCGATACCCAGCCCCCCTGTTGGTGGCATCCCGCTCTCAAGGGCTTCGATGAAGTCTTCGTCATAAGGATGGGCTTCGTCGTTCCCCGCTTCCTTCTCAGCCGCTTGGGCCGCAAAGCGTTCGCGCTGGTCGATAGGATCGGTCAATTCGGTGAAGGCATTACCGGCTTCTGCCCCTGCAATAAAGGCTTCGAAGCGGTCGGTAAAGCGTGGGTCTTCTTCATTGGTCCGAGCCAATGGTGAGATGGCTTTAGGGTGGCCGTAGACAAAGGTCGGTTGGATCAAGCTATCTTCCACAAAGTGTTCGAAGAATTCATTGATGACATGTCCGACAGTATGGTTGTCTTCTACGGGAACGCCATGTTCCTTGGCCAAGGCACGGGCCTCTTCATCGGACATTTCTTGCCAGAAGTCGACACCGCAAGCCTCCTTAATGGCATCGACCATATGGATTCGGGCCCATTTGCCTCCGAATTCTAATTCATAGTCGCCATAGGTCACTCGGCTTGTCCCCAGAACTTCTTGGGCGACGTGTTGGTAGAGACCTTCGACGAGATCCATCACGCCAGCCATATCGCTGAAGGCGGTATAGACTTCTAAGAGGGTGAATTCTGGGTTGTGGGTGTGGTCGATCCCTTCATTCCGGAAGACCCGGCCGACTTCATAGACCTTCTCAAAGCCCCCTACGACCAAGCGTTTGAGGTGAAGTTCTAGCGCAATACGGAGGTAGAGGTCAATGTCTAAGGCATTGTGGTGGGTGATGAAGGGACGGGCACTCGCTCCCCCAGCTAAATTATGGAGAGTAGGTGTTTCCACTTCCAGATAGCCTTGGTCATCTAAGAAGCGACGAACTTCACGCACAATCTTAGACCGTTTTACAAAACGGTCCATGCTTTCTGGATTGGTAATTAAGTCCAGGTGGCGTTGGCGGTAGATCTGCTCCTTATCTTGTAGGCCATGGTATTTGTCGGGCAAGGGACGGAGCGCCTTGGTCAGATGGATCAGTTCCTTGGCTTGAACAGATAATTCACCGGTATTGGTCCGCATTAGCTTCCCGCGGATACCGAGAATATCTCCCAAGTCTGATTTCTTCCAAATCGTATTGTAGGCTTCTTCGCCAATTTCGTCTTTACGAACATAGATTTGGATTTGGCCACTCATGTCTTGGACATGGCCGAAGCCAACTTTCCCCTTACCGCGCTTGGTCATCAAACGGCCGGCAATAGCAACATCTAAATCCTTCTCAGCAAGTTCTTCCTTGTCGAAGCTTTCATAGCCGTCGTGCAATTCACCTGCTGTATTTTCCCGTTGATAGCCAGAAGCGAAGGGATTAATCCCATGCTCTCTTAATTCATCAACTTTATCACGGCGAACCTGCAATTGGTCATTGCTTGATTCTGCTGTTTGGTTGACATTTTCCTTGGTCAAACTTCTCACTCCCATACTTTTATCGCTATTTCTATTATCTTCTACTATCTTGCCAATTTCTAGTCGAAATTGCAAGGTCTATTTAGCTTTAACGCCCTTCTTTTGCTTGGCGTGCTAGGACCTGGTCTTGGAACTGGCTAAGTAAGCCAACCACTTCATCATAGCTATCCGCCTGGGTACAGGCCAACTTGACCTTGGACGCCCGCGAGATGCCTTTGAGGTAGTAGCTCACCAGGCCCCGGAATTCTTTGACCCCAATGACTTCACCCTTGAGGTCAACCAAGCGCCGCAAGTGGTCCAGGGCCTCATCAATCCGTTCAGACCCCTTCTTCTCTGGCAAGAGTTCACCTGTTTCCAAGTAGTGGACCATGCGCTGGATGATAAAAGGATCACCCAAGCAAGCCCGGCCGACCATAACCCCATCGACCCCATAGTTATCCAGGGCCGCCTTGGCTTCTTCAGGAGTCCGGATATCGCCATTCCCATAGAAAGGCACGCTTAAGACCTGGGCCACTTCGCCGATAATATCCCAGTCGGCATGGCCCCGGTACATCTGTTCGCGGGTCCGTCCGTGCATGGCGATCATTGAGACGCCCGCTTCCTGGGCAGCCTGGGCATTCTCTTTAGCCAGGATATGGTCTCCATCCCAGCCTGTCCGCATCTTCACGGAAACAGGCAGGTCCACAGCATTAACGACAGCTTTAATCCGGCGGTGGACTTCTTCAGGGTCTAAGAGACAGCGGGCCCCAGCATCGGTCTTAACGACCTTATTAACGGGGCAGCCCATATTAATGTCAATAATGGCAGCCTTGGTATGGTCTTGAACGAAGCGGGCGGCTTCAGCCAAAGACTCTTCTGACCCGCCGAAGATTTGGACGGAGAGGGGCCACTCACTCTCTTCGATATGGAGCATGGACAAGGTCTTCTTATTGCGGTAATGAATCCCCTGGTCGGAGATCATCTCGCAGACCACTAAGCCTGCCCCCATCTCCTTAACCATCACCCGGAAGGCAGCATTGGAGATACCCGCCATGGGGGCAACGGCGATGGGGTTGGCAATGTCAATATTTCCTATTTTTATCATAGCGTCACCTTTTCTTGTTTGATTCCTGCGTGCAAAGAAGCCGGGAGTATCCCAGCTTCTGCTTCATTTTTTATTTATCGGGCATCGAAACGAGCTGTTACAGAAACAACCACTTGCCGGTCCTGGCCTAAACGTTCAGCTAAAGCAATAGCTCCAGCAACCGCTGCGCCGCTCCCAGAATCAACCAAGAGGCCTTCGTTGATGGCGAGTGCCCGCTGGCAATGCAGGGCCTTGAGCTCATCCACCACAATGACTTGGTCGAAACAAGCCCGGTCCAGGCTGGCGGGAATAAAGCCATAACCGATACCCGATAAGTGGTGTTGGCCGGCACTTTCACCGGATAGGACAGCAGCTTGAGCCGGTTCGACGGCATAGATGCCAACGCCTTCTTCCTGGTCACGGAGGGCCTGGGCCACTCCAGTTAGGGTCCCACCCGTACCAACCCCTGCCACAAAGGCATCGGGCACTCGACCCAGAGCTTCGATAATCTCAGGACCAGTCGTCACCGCATGGATACTCGGATTGGCTAAGTCAGAGAAGGGGTCCAAGAAAGGCAGGTCGTGGGACAAGGCGTAAGTCTTAGCCGCTTCGATCTGGTCTGTGAAGCTCAGCTGGTCATCCAGGTCTTCAACCTGAGCCCCCAGCGCCCGCATTTTATCTGCAAGCTCTGAGCACCAAGCCTGGCTGCGAAAGATCACGGCATCGAAGCCACGGACTGCTGCCAAACTCGCTAGACTAAGGCCAAAATACCCATCATCGATTCCCACAAAGGCCCGCTTCTCATTAAAGGCTCCCTCTGCTTCCTTGACCTCCAGCATGTTTAAGGCTGCCCGGTCACGGCCACTACCAGTCAAGTTACGGTTCTCCAGTTTAAGATAGACATCGGCTGCACGATAGGGGGTTGATCGTTGCAATTTAACTAAGGGCGTTCCCGTAATCAATTGACTCAAATCTTTAGCTACAGCTGGCATGCTCTCCTCCACTTCTAGGCACCTGCCTGTGCCGCGATCTCTCTCAATTCATCTGCCGTAAAGTGATAGGTCGAATTGCAGAAGTGGCAGACCGTTTCTGCGCCCCCATCTTCTTCAATAATAGTCTCTAATTCTTGACTGCCGATAGCGGCTAGCCCTTGGGCGAAGCGCTCTTTTGAGCAATCACATCTAAAGCTGACCGCTTCCTGGCTCAAAATCTTGGCCTGGTCTTGACCTACTAAACGGTAGATCATGTCTTCAGGCGTCAAGCCCTGGCTGAGTAAATCCGTCACTTGGGGCATATCGGCGATACTGGCTTCTAGCTGGCTGATCACCTCATCAGAACAGCCCGGCATCACTTGGATCATCCAGCCTCCAGCACAAGCAATCGATTCATCGGGATTCACTAAAACTCCCAGGGCAACAGCAGAAGGAACTTGTTCAGAAACCGTTAAATAATAGGTGAAGTCTTCTGCAATCTCACCTGAAACCAGAGGCACTTGACCTTGGAAGGGTTCCTTAAGCCCTAAGTCTTTAATCACAGAGAAGCTTCCCTCTGTCCCTACTGCGCCGCGAACATCAATCTTTCCTTGGGCATTGGAATCGAGGCTGACATGGGGCTGGTCGATATAGCCCTTGACATGGCCTTGGCCATCTGCAGAAACCACAATCTTACCTGCTGGGCCATTCCCTGCAATTTGTACGGTCATCTTGGCATCATCTTTAATATCAGCCGCTAAGAGAAGGGTCCCCGCTAAGGTCCGTCCTAGGGCAGCACTTGAAGCGCTCCAAGAGTCGTGCTTGCTTTGGGCTGTAGCCACCACTTGGCTAGCATCAACTGCCCGTAGGCGGATTTGCCCATCGAAGGCGGTTGCTTTAACTAATTGATCTGTCACTTCTTCACGTCCTTTTTTATCTTTTCTTACAGATTACGTTGTTTTCTTGTCCTTGCCAAATAATTTGCTTCAAAATCTATCCCAAGCTCCTATCCTCGGCCGAGTTTTCGACTAAATATTTTCTACATATTATGAAGACTAGTTATTAATTAAAGAATTAATCATATATCAGCTTGTTTTGAGCAGGAGTGGAGCTTTGAATTTGGACCTTAGTCACGAAAAAGCAAGATTCAGGGTGAGAGGGCTGGCGCTTAGCTTTCCTTCACTGGAGCAAGTCACCAAAGCAGTCTGCAAGACTGCGACGGAGACTTGTGAAGTGACAGGAAAGCTGCCAGGCCGAACCCGACTAAGATGTGAATTAGGGATAGTAGGCGCTAGCCGTACTAGCCCTTTGAAGCTCGCTAGGTGAGGGACCTTGGCCCGAACCGGTGCCGTGACTTTTTAAGGCCCAAATTCAAAAGTGCAACGGATGCTCACCAATACGATTTAATTATATAAGTAAATTAAAAAGCAGAAAAGCAGGGCGCCGGAGAGCTCCCTGCTTAATCTCCCAATCCGTGATGAGACCTAGTCTTCATCCTTTTCTTCCTGACGGCGTTGGGCAATCTCTTCTTGGATATGCTCATTCCGCCGACCAGGTTCTTGGTCGTCTGATTCAGAAGGCGCCTGACCTTGGCGTTCTTCTAACTGTTCTTTGGATTCTTCTTGTTTCTTCTGGCCTTCACGTTGCATCTTCTCTTTGACTTCATCATAGGTCTTAGGCCGGGCTTCTTCTTCAACTTCCGTTACGGTTTCAGCTGGCATTTCACCTGTTTCAAAGAGGCTCTTAATCGTACGTGCATCCAGAGTCTCAAGTTCCAAGAGTTTTTCCGCGATAATCGTCACTTGCTCACGGTGGTCGCTAAGGATTTGTTTAGCTTCTGCTAGGCAGTCTTCCATTAATTGGAGGAGCTCTTGGTCAATCTTGGCTGCGGTTTGGGCAGAATAAGTCTTCTCACCATAAGAAGCAGCTCCCCGCATGCTGTGGTTCCCTTCATAAGAGATTGGGCCTAAGGATTGGCTCATCCCATATTCGGTAATCATGCTGCGGCCAAGAGAGGTTGCCTGCTCAAAGTCATTGGAAGCACCGGAAGTCTGGGTATTGAAGAAAACTTCTTCAGCCGCCCGACCACCGAGCAGACCAACAATCTGTTCGCGCAGGTCCTTGGCATTGTACATGTTTTGGTCTTCACGCGGTAACATAATGGCATAGCCCCCAGCCTTACCCCGGGGAACAATGGTCACCTTGTGGACGATCCGGGCCTCATTGAGGACTAGGCCGCAGACCGTATGTCCTGCCTCGTGGAAGGCGGTAACCCGTCTTTCCTTCTCGCTCACTTGACGGTCTGGCTTAGCCGGACCCGCAATGACGCGGTCCTGGGCTTCATCAACATCTACCATGTCGATCGCCGACTTATCGAGACGGGCAGCTAAGAGGGCAGCTTCATTCAAGACATTCTCGAGTTCCGCCCCGGTAAAGCCTGGTGTCTGACGGGCCAATACCTTAAGATCCACATCAGAACCCAACTTCTTGTTGCGGGCATGGACTTTAAGGATGGCTTCCCGTCCTTTGACATCTGGTCGGCCAACTAAGATTTGACGGTCAAAACGTCCCGGGCGGAGCAGGGCTGGGTCGAGGACATCCGAACGGTTAGTAGCTGCAATCACGATCACATTATCCTGCTCGGTAAAGCCATCGAGTTCAACCAGCAATTGGTTGAGGGTTTGCTCACGCTCGTCGTGGCCACCGCCCATACCCGAACCACGCTTACGACCTACCGCATCAATTTCATCAATAAAGATAATGGCGGGTGAATTCTTCTTGGCTGTATCGAAGAGATCGCGGACCCGGCTGGCACCGACCCCAACGAACATCTCAACGAACTCAGAACCCGAGATGGAGTAGAAGGGAACTTGGGCTTCCCCAGCTACTGCCTTAGCCAGTAAGGTCTTCCCGGTTCCTGGAGGGCCTTCGAGGAGGACGCCTTTAGGAATTCGCGCCCCTAGCTGGTGATACTTACGCGGGTCTTTGAGGAACTCAACAACTTCAACCAGTTCTTGTTTCTCCTCATCGGCCCCAGCCACATCAGCAAAGCGTACCTTAGACTGTTGGGACTGGTCCTTAGCATTGGACTTACCCATAGACATAGGGTTGCCACGTCCGCCACCCTGGGCACGCTGGGTCATAAAGTACATAAAGCCAATGAAGATAACCAATGGCAGGGCACTAAAGAGGAGGTTGACCCAAACCCCTGAACTATCTTCCTTGAGGGCCTTGAGTGAGGTATCCGTTTCTTCAGCGGTCTGACTAATCTTCGCTAGCGTATCGTTATTAGGGAGAACACGGGTATAGAACTTCTTAGCCTGCCCTTCTTTGGCATTATTAAAGATAGGGAGGTTATTCTCACTCTGGCTCTCTTGCTTGTCCCGCGACGACCGGTAGTCCCCAGTAATCTGATAGGCTCCGGCTTGCGGTTGAATGGCGATATTTTGCAGATTTTCATCCGATAATTCCTGCATAAATTCCGTTTGGGTGATTTCTTCGGTTGTTCCATCATCTCCACCACCTGCAACATAATTGACCAAGCCAATTAGGGCGAAGAAGATAATAATCCAAAGAAGACCACTGGTAAGAAAATTCTTATTTGGTCCTTTTCTCTGCATGTAGTTTCTCCTATCTGCTAAATTTTGATCTGATAGTTATGCTGATTAACTGTAAACCTCAGCCTTAAGGATTCCTATATAAGGTAAAGCCCGATATTTCTCATTATAATCGAGGCCATAGCCGACAACAAACTCATCGGGAACTTCGCGGCCGATATAGTCACAGGTCATGGCGACAGTCCGCCGCTCAGGTTTATTCAACAAGGCGCAGACCTTCACCGAGGCTGCCTTGCGGTGGGCCATCAGCTCACACACTTTCTTCAGAGTTCGTCCTGTATCGATAATATCTTCAACAATTAAGAGGTGCCGACCTTCCACACTTTGGTCCAGGTCTTTGAGAATCTTGACCTGGCCAGAGGATTCTGTCCCAGAGCCGTAGCTGGAAACAGACATAAAGTCCATCTCTAAAGGGCAGTCCATCCGACGTACAAGGTCTGTCATAAAGACCACAGACCCCTTAAGGATACCAATCACAAGGGGATTTTTATCCCGGTAGTCCTCTGTTAATTCCTGCCCTAAGCGATTAACTGTCTCGGCAATTTCTTCCTGAGACAGTAGCACTTCTTGGATATCATCATTAGGATGTGTCATAGCTTTGTTAATCCTCCACACGCTTTCTATTCTAACAAAATGATTACAGAATCAGCAAATATTCTGAACTCCTTCATTCTATCATAACTTTAATAATTTAAAACCAATTGCCGTTTAATTATATAAAATTTAATGCTTATTTTTCAACCCGCAAATGGAAGGGGCTATCCTCATGGCGCTCGCAGTAGAGAAAGTTGCCGTCTAAGAAGATGGCAAGGATACGTTGGTCGGCTAAAGCAAGGACCCAGGCCCGGTCCCGGTCCGCTTGGGGCACTTTCTGGTCGATAAACCAGCGCCGGACCTTCTTATGCTGGCCCTGGCTCAAAAGAAGAAAGTCTCCGGCCTGACGATGGCGCACCCAGAGGCTTTGGCGGCTGAGTGACCGGGGCAGGCAGCCATAGCCATAATTCTCTACCCTTAAGTGGACCTGGCTGCCATCTACTAGCTTCAAGGGCTGTCCCAATTTAAGAGGATAAGTGACCGCTGGCTCCTGGGCTTCCCTAGCCTGGCCAGCTGAATAAATATAGGCTTGCTGGTAGACCTTGGCTAACTGGTAGCCCCCTGGCAGGCTCCACAGGCCCTGGGGCTTCCCCTCTAATAAGAAAGTAAGGAGTTGCTTAAGCGCCTGGCGGGGGAAGGCAGCCAGGGCATCTAAGTGAGTCTGCTGGAAGCAGTAGTGCAAGGCCAGGGGGGCTTGGTCTGCTGGCAATCGCTCCAATTGGCCCAAATCTAACTGCCAATTATCCCCTTCTCCCGTCATCAGGCCAGCCGTCTTCGCCTCTAGGGCTTCTGCCATCAGCTGCCAGCCCGCCCCCAGGTCCTTGGCAAAGGTCGCCAGCTGGTTTTGAACATTGGGATTGAGGGCTTCTAAGGCTGGCAAATAATCCAAACGCAGGCGGTTACGGAGGGCGGTCCGCTCTTGGTTGGAAGCATCTTCAGCATAAGGAATCCCTTGATCTTTAGCGATAGCGTAGAGGTCCGCCTTGGGCACATCCAATAGGGGGCGCAAGATTTGGGCCTTTGGATAGCTATACAAGGGGCTAACCGGCCGCATCCCCGCCAAGGCTTGGAGCTGGCTACCCTGGATAAGCCGCATAAGAACCGTTTCGGCTTGGTCGTTCAAATGGTGGGCTGTTAGCAGATAGGACCAGCCTTTCTGCTCCAAGATCTGACCGAAATTCGCATAGCGAAAGTGCCGGGCCGCTTCCTCATAGGAGGCTTGGCCAAAGTCAGGATGGGACCACACCCTAACAGCAATAGGAATCTCCCGGTCCTGGCAATAGGCCACAAGTGCCTCCTGTTCAGCGTCTGCTTCGGGTCGGAGGCGGTGGTTAATATGGGCCACCGCAAAGGCTAGGCCTGCTTTCTGGTGGAGGTACTCCACCAAACGCAGGAGGACCATAGAATCCACCCCATAAGAGACCGCTATGAGCAGGCCCGCCCCTGACCTAAAAACCGCCGGCGCTTCCTTGCGCAAAAAGGCTTCCACCTGGTCAGCAAGTTCTGTAAATAACATCGCACCCTCCTCTTTTAAAGACGAAAAAAGAGGCTCGAATTACTTCCTAGGCCTCTTCTCCCTCGCTTGCTAGCTCCGACGACCACCACGGCCGCCGCGCTTGCCTTCTGTATTCTTCTTCAGTGATGCTAAGCGGTCATCACTATCCTTCAAGAAATTACTCATCATGGTATCGAAGTCCGAAGTCCGCGAACTTTGCTGGCGCTTAAAATTAGGAGCGCCCTTAGACCGGCGTGCTTTGTTCTCACGCGCTGGCTTAGAGGCTTTCGCTGGGGCAGGATCTTCTACCTTCCGCATGGACAAGGCAATCTTACCTGATTTATCAATATTGGTGACGAGGACTTTAACCTCATCCCCTACACTTAAAAAGTCATTAATGTTTTTGACATATTCATTGGAAATTTCAGAAATATGTACTAATCCGCTCTGACCTTCTCCAAGGTCCACAAAAGCACCAAAATTGGTGATCCCTGTAACCTTACCCGTCAGTTTGCTTCCGATTTCAATTGCCATGAACTAATTTCTTTCTCCCTTCAGCTTCTAGTTATTGATTCTGTTTTTTCGCATTCTCTTGTTCTTTAAGATAAGCTTTGTTGAAGGCCTTGGCTTGTTTGGAATCATTATCTTCAGGCAGACTAAAGATAATTTCATCGTCCTTACTCAAATAGAAACGACTACGGGCTAGCTTAGCCACATAATCCTCATTCTCCAGCAGAGTCTCCTGGTCCTTCAGATAAGCTAGATTATTCTCCTCGCTAAGTAAAGCCGCTTCAGCCGCCTTCATCTCTTCCTTAACCGAAGCAGTCGCTTGCTGGGTGCGCCGGATTTGGAAGAGGCTCGATAGGCAAATTAGTCCCATAACCACTAGGAGCCCCCGCACTAACCACTGGCGGGCAGACTGCTTAGCGGGCTTTGGTCGCTTCTTGGATGAAGTCTTAGCATAGAGGGGGGTTACTTTTTTATTTTCTTTCTTAGGCCGCACACTGACACCTGCCTTTATCACCTAGGATTTAAAAGCCGCCTAAATTCCCAGCTCTTATCTATCAGCAACCATTATAACATAAGTTCGGCCCGATAGCTTATTAATACAGTATACCCATCTTAAGTCAGAAAGTATAGCGCCATTTTTATTATTTTTTAATAAAATTCAGGCAGGTCGCGCGACTTAAAGTCTTCTTCCAAGATGGTGTACATAGAGGAAGCATCTGCTTTACGGGTCGAGTCTTTGAGGTCATCGACGCGTATTTTCAGGGTTTTGTTACCAAATTCAATGGTCAATTCATCACCAATCTTGAGTTTTGTCCCCGACTTAGCCGGATTGCCATTGACTTGGATGCGTCCCTTATCCGCAATGTCCTTAGCTACCGTCCGCCGTTTGATGACCCGGGAAACTTTGAGAAACTTATCTAAACGCATGACAGCACTCCTTTTCTTTATTTTCTATTTTTTAACTTTTATCCATTTTAACAGAGCCTGACCCAGTGGCAAGCTTAGGAGCTCCGCCTCAGTAAGAATCGCTACATAGTGCATATAGACCGCTGTCAGACCGACACCTAGAACCATGCCCAGGACAAGGCCTAGACTATCCATCAAACGGCTGGATCCGAAGATCTGGCCGAAAGCGGACAAAACCAAGCCATTAGTCGCAAGCATCAACAAGCACAGGGGCAGGGTCCTGCAAAAGAGCTCGGCCAAAGCTAGCTGGGACCTCAGGGAATCCTTTAATAAGCTGTAAAGCAAGGCGAACATGGCTAACAGAGCCAGTAAGCTCGCCCAGACCGCCCCTTGGCTGCCCAAGCCGGCTACTAAGGGCGTATTGACCGCCATCTTGATGCTGAGGCCCAAGATAAAACTGAAGGCTACGTAGAGACTCCTCGCCTGGGCCTGGTAAATATTCGCTAGGCCGGTGACCAGGCTGGCTAGGACAATCATCAAGACATACTGGGCCAGGACCCCCGACCCGGACCGGTCGCTAAAGAGCAAGTGGTTGATCTGGGGCATGATGCTAATTAAGCCCGTTGTCACCAACAAGCTAACAAAGCTAGTCAAGCGGAGGTAGAGCCGGCTATTCTGAACGAAGGCGGCCTCCTGCCGGCGGATATAGGACTGGGTCAGAGCCGGTAGGTAGGAGCTCGAGAAGGCGACCGCGAGGACCATCCCTAATTGCACGAGGGGTTGCCCCCGGTCATAGACCCCCTTGGCCAGCTTGGCGCTTAGATCTGACCAGCCACTGTTGACCAAAGCTTCATAGAGGGTGAAGGAATCCACCAATTGAAAGAAGACCAAGAGCGAAGCAAAGCAGCAGAGCAAGAGCCCTTCTGTTAAGAATTCCTTAATCAAGTAGGACCAGCGGAGGTGGTAGGCCACTTTCTCAGCTCCCTGCCTGGGCTTTGGCCGGTTAAAAAATCGCCGCAAGCTCCGGCTCTGCCCCAGGGCCCACACTAAGACCAAGCTAGCAGCTAAGGCAGCCAGCCAAGCCCCTTGCATGGCCTGGGCGCCCATTTGATAATAATCTCTAGCCCTAGTGCTTAGGTGGACGAAGTGGACAGCTGCCAGGAGAATAACAGCCACCCGGACAACTTGTTCAATAATTTGAGAAAGGGCGACAGGCAGCATCACTTGATAGGCCTGAAAGGTCCCCCGCAAGATCATCAGTACCGGCATGAAAAGAAACATAAAGCTCACCGAACGAATCACTGGCGTCAAAAGAGGATCTCCCATCGCCTGGGCCAAAGCGCCCGCGCCAAAGTAAGTCAAGGCGAAGCACAAGCTGGCAAAAACAAGCATCATCAAGCTATAGCGGCGGATAAAGACACGCCGGTGCTTGAGCTTCGATTGAAAGGCAATCTGCCGGCCAATAAAGTTAGGGAGACCAGATAAGCTAAAGGTCATTCCAATGCCATAGATTGGATAGACCTGCTGGTAGACATAGAAACCCTCATCCCCCACAATATTTTGGAAGGGAACCCGGTAGACGGCACTCAGGATTTTGGCAATGATACCAGCCAGGGTCAGCAGGAAGGCCCCCTTGGCGATATTTTTTCTCGGATCTTTCATGCTAGCCTCCTAGTTGGCCTCACTGGCTGGACTGCCAATTTGCTCAGCCAGCTGACTGACAAATTGGAGCAGGTAGTCCAACCATTCGGCCGGTTCTAACTGACCAATCTGTAAGAAGAGGGTGAGCTGGCCTTCCTTATCTTCCTTCATTTGTAAACGCATCGGAATCTTGTCTAAGGCTTCAAAAATCTTAGGAACAGCTTCCTGCTGGTCAAGACTGGCATGGAAGCGCAATTCCACCCCATTATTGCGGGTACGGATGTGGTTGATGCCGACTTTCTTAGCATTCGCCTTGAGCGCCCCAACATTTAAGAGGAGTTGGACTTCAAGCGGTGGCTCGCCGAAGCGGTCCATCAGTTCTTCGTCCAGGTCCCACATGGCTTCGGTATCTTCCAAGAGATTGATCCGCTTGTAGATCTCGAGTTTCTGCTTCTCATCCGCAATATAAGAAGAAGGAATATAAGCATTGATATTCATTTCTAATTCAACGGGTTCTTCAGGCTGACTCGGCGCCTCTCCCCGCTTCTTAGCCACTGCCTCGCTGAGCATTTGGGAATAGAGGTCGAAGCCGACGGAATTGACAAAGCCATGCTGTTGTTTGCCTAGAAGATTACCGGCCCCCCGGATTGCTAAATCGCGCATGGCAATCTTGAAGCCACTGCCCAAATCGGTGAAGTCGCGTAAGGCAGCCAAGCGCTTCTCGCTCACTTCGCTAAGCATCTTGTCCGGTTGGTACATGAAATAGGCATAGGCCATCCGGTTGCTCCGGCCGACCCGACCACGCAATTGGTAGAGGGTTGACAAGCCCATCCGGTCAGCCGATTCCACTAAGAGCGTGTTGACATTAGGAATGTCCACACCCGTTTCAATAATCGTCGTTGTCACAAGGACATCATAATCGCCTTCGATAAAGGCCATCAGGACCTCCTCCAGTTGGTTAACTGACATTTGCCCATGGGCAATCCCGACCCGGGCTTCGGGCACTAACCCCGAAATTGCCAGGGCCTTCTCTTCAATCTTTTGGACATTATTAAATAGATAGAAGACTTGACCCGACCGGCCGAGCTCCCGCTCAATCGCTTCCCGGATTGCTTCAGGATTCTGCTCCAGAATATAGGTCTGAACAGGATAGCGGTTGGCTGGTGGGGTTTCAATCACACTCAAGTCGCGGGCTCCTAGGATCGATAAGTGGAGGGTCCGCGGGATGGGCGTCGCCGTGAGGGTCAGTACATCCACATTGGCTTTGAGCTGCTTGAGCCGTTCCTTGGCCTTGACGCCAAAGCGTTGCTCCTCGTCGACAACCAGGAGGCCTAAATCCAAGAACTTCACATCCTTGGACAAGAGCCGGTGGGTGCCCACAACGAGGTTGACCTGGCCAGAAGCCAAACCAGCAATGGTCTGGTCTTGTTGGGCCTTGGTCCGAAAGCGGCTCAAGAGGGCAATTTCAAAGGGCCAGTCCTGGAACCGTTCCAGCAAGGTTTCATAGTGTTGCTGGGCAAGGACGGTCGTGGGGACTAAGAAGGCCGCCTGCTTCCCCTCCATCAGGGCCTTGAAGATGGCCCGCATCGCAACTTCCGTCTTGCCGAAGCCAACGTCCCCTACTAGCAGGCGGTCCATGGCCTTGCTTTTCTCCATATCCGCTTTAATTTCGTCAATGGAACGCAATTGGTCTTCGGTCTCACTATAGGGGAAGGCGGCTTCAAATTCTGCCTGTTCCGGCGTATCCGGGCCGAAAGCATAGCCTTCCTGGGCTTCCCGGTTGGCGTATATTTCAATCAGGTCATCGGCAATGTCTTCAATCTGCCCGCTCACCTTATGCTTAGTCTTCGCCCACTCGCTACCGCCCATCTTATTTAATTTAGGCGGCTTCCCTTCACTGGAAACATATTTTTGCACTAGGTCAATCTGTTCCACAGGGACATGGATTGCAGCCTGGTCCGCATAGACAATAGTCAGATAGTCCCGGTGTGAGCCTGCCACTTCAATCGTTTCAATCCCTGTGAATTGACCGATTCCGTGGTTGATATGGACCACATAGTCGCCGACTTCTAATTGCTGGTAGTTCTTAATCCGCTCTGCATTGGAAAGTTGTTTATTGGCCTTGGGACGTTTCTTCTTCTTGACCTGTTGGTAGATATCTGTTTCTGAAACCAGGACCAAGCGTTCATTCACGAATTCGATGCCAGCCGTGAAATTAGCCAGGACGAGGTTTACCGCATCTTCCTGCAACTGACCTAGGTCCGAAGACACAACGGTCAGCCCCTCAGCTTGGAGGATTTCTTCTAACTTGCGGCGGCGGTCTGCCTGCGATAGGGCAATGACCACCTGACGTTTGGTCTTCTGCCAGGCTTGGATCTCCATCTTGAGGGCATCCATCTGTTCATAGAATTGGACCACTGGCCGGGTCTGAAATTCATGGAGGTAGTCAAATTTGAGCTGGCCATAGCCCCTCTGGAAGATCCCAAAATACAAGCGCCGCCCTGGATAAGCTTCTAAGCTATCCTTAAAGGACGTATAGTAGGCCAATTGAGGGGGCAGCTGGCCTTGCTCTGTCTTGGCTTGGAGGAAGGCTGCTGCGTGCTCATCAATGCTGGTCGCTGCTTCCTGGAGGCGGGGGTAGTCATCGATAACTAAGAGACTCTCCTCGCCTAAGTAAGTCAGCAAGTTATCCTCTGTCTCATAGAGGTATTGGTTGAAGTAAGGGGTGAATTCCGAAGACTCTCCAGTCCGCCATAAGTTGACTTCTTCTGCCATCACACCGGCGATTTGCTGGGCCAGGTCAGCGTCAGCCATCCCCTTAATAGCTTGCTTAACGGCTTCTTGGAGCCGGTCTGCCTGGGCCTTCATTTGTTCAGCTTGGAAGAGAAAGTCCTCAGCTGGAATAATTTGAACCCGGTCCAAGTCGTCCTGGCTCTTCTGGGTATCTGGGTCAAAACTGGAGATTCTTTCCAATTCATCGAAGGCCAAGGAGAAACGGAGGGGGTAGTCCTGGTCTAAAGGAAAGCAGTCTACAATATCCCCTCGCAAGCTCATCTCACCTGGACCTGCCACAATTGGCCGGCGTTTATAGCCCCTAGCCAACAGTTCTTTGGCGAGTTGAGGTGCTGCCAGATCATCCCCTAATTTCAATTCGAGGAACAAACTATCCCAGAGCGAAGCAGGCATCAGCCGCTTCTTCAAGGCAAAAAGCGGGGCAATCACAATTCCCCCTTCTTCGCTTTCTCTTAAAAATTTCATGACCTTCAACCGATCGGCTAGGGCTTCTGGACTCGCTATGGCTAGATCAGCTGCTACACTCTCCGCTGTATTAAAGAGGTAGAGCCGGTCTTCAGGAATGAAATTAGCCAAATCATCCAAATAGCGCTCAGCTTCTAGTAAATTATGCGTCACAATCAAATACTTTTGGTCGACAGCTTGCTTGTAAGCAAGTTGGGCAACATAAGCCTTGGCCAAGCCCTGCAGACCCAAAAAGAGAACGCTCTGCCCCTTAGCCAGTGCCTGGCGGGCATCCGTATCGAGCGCTTCTGTCATATATTGATCTAATTGCAAGGAAACACCTGCTCTCTAATGGTTATATTTCGTCATCGTCTCTTCAAAAGAATGGCCAGCCAACCAATAATCAATGGCATCAACTGCCTGACGGGTGCTCTCAAGCATGGCCGTATGGTCTTCTTTAGGGAAGTCCCCCAAAACATGATTCACCACACTCACTCCCGCTGCTGGCCGACCCACACCGAGTTTTAAACGTTGGACTTGGTCTGTTCCTAGATGCTGGATAATATTCTTTATCCCATTGTGTCCACCAGAACTCCCCTTGCGCCGCATCCGCAAGCGCCCGACATCCATATCCATATCATCGAAGACAACGAGAAGGTCCTCTAATTCAATATCGAAATAATTCACAAAGCCAATCAAGCTTTCACCCGATAAGTTCATAAAAGTTTGCGGCTTGACAAAGAAAACCTTCTCCCCTTGGACCCGGTATTCCAAGTACTTAGCCTTGAATTTCTCCTGGTCGAAGGTCAAGTGATGCTGATAGGCCCATTCGTCCAAAGTGATAAAACCAATATTATGGCGGGATCGTTCATATTTAGGGCCTGGATTCCCTAAACCAGCTACTAATTTCATTGTCATACTCCTTTATTTAAGGGCACAGCCCTTCTCTTCTAAGCGTCATGTTCTCGTCGAATAATTAACATTCAACCCACAACTAACCATTCTTATTGTACCCTAGAGCCCCGCTGCAAACAAGTTCTCCGCTTGTAAGCTAGCAAGGGTCTATAAGTTTTCGCTTATTATATTTGTAAAAACAATCACAATAAACTATTGAATACATTTTTTGTATTTACTTTTAGGCGGAATTTTCTCCTATTTTTTTATTAAATCATAAATGGTAACGCTTGCGGTTTTTTTTGAGACTTCGTTTATCATTTCACAATTTTTAAGAAAGCATTGAATTCCCTTCACCTAGCCACTATAATGACTAGTATAAGCATATTGATAGAATAGAAATGAGAGGTCTTATTGATGGCAAAAGATAAAACACATAAGATTATTTTAATCGGTGATGGTGCAGTTGGTTCTAGCTTCGCATTCTCTACCGTATTGCAAGGTATCGGCCACGAACTCGGTATCATTGATATTAATAAGAAACGTGTGATTGGTGACGTCGAAGACTTAAAAGACGCCCTAGTTTATTCTAGCCCTAAAAAGATTTTTGCCGCTGAATACAGCGATTGTAAAGATGCTGACATCGTCGTTCTCTGTGCTGGCATGGCACAAAAGGAAGGCGAAACTCGTCTTGACCTAGTTAGCAAGAACTTAGTCATCTTCAAAGACATGGTCGACCAAGTTGTAGCTAGTGGTTTCGATGGTATCTTCCTGGTAGCTACTAACCCCGTGGATATCTTAACCTATGCCACTTGGAAATTCTCTGGTTTCCCTTCTTCTCGTGTTATTGGTTCAGGGACTGCCCTTGACAGTGCCCGCTTCCGTCAAGAAATTGGCGCTTTGACCAATGTGGATGCCCGTAGCGTCCACGCCCTAATCATGGGGGAACACGGCGACAGTGAATTTGCCGTATGGTCTCATGCTAATATCGGGGGACTCCCAATGGAAGACTGGGTTAAGGTTCACCCTGAAATCAACGAAGAACGCTTAACTGAAATCTATTATGACGTTCGTGACAAGGCCTACCGCATTATCGAAAACAAAGGTGCCACCTTCTACGGTATCGCAGCTTCCCTCGCTCGGATTGTCAAGGCCATCCTTAACAACGAAGGGGCTATCCTCCCTATCTCTGTTTACCTCGATGGCGAATACAAGCAAAAAGATATCTACATCGGTGCTCCCGCTGTCCTAACGAGCGAAGGCGTTCGTAGCGTCATCGAACTTCCGCTCAGCGACCACGAACAAAACTTGATGGACAAGTCTGCTGGTCAAATGAAAGATGTCATTGACTCAGCCTTTGCGGAATTAGAAAATAAATAAGTAGTCTAATTGAAAGGCTAAAACCGTCTGCCCCAGCTTAAAGCAGACGGTTTTTTTGATTCAATCCTTGCGTAACACTTGCTCCAACTTTTACATTGACTTGGCGGAACTATTAGAAGAGGGCTAGACTCTTCAAGAGCCAGATCCAAAAGACCAAGGTAAACATAGCGAAGCAGGTGGTGAAGACGACAATTTGATTAGCCAGGTCTTCATCCCCGCCTGCCATAACAGCTTGGGCATAGGAAGATACCGCTGTAGGCCCAGCCGTTGCAATTAGGACACTGATAATATTATCATCCCGGAGGCCGAAGAAGACAGCCAGGCTGAGGGCAATGGCTGGATTCACCAAGAGTTTATTGATGACTGTAAAGTAAAGTGACCAATCCGCCTCTTTAATCTTATCGAATTTAAAGAGGCCACCCATGACAGTTAGGGCCAGAGGTGAAGTCATCGCGCTCAAATTATCGAAGGCAACTTCCACCGATTGGGGCAGCCGCCAACCGACTGAAGCCACCACAATCCCCAGGGCTGTCGCAATCACCATGGGATTGCTGATAATCTTGTGCAACAAGTCCTTAAAAGAGAAGCTGTCGTCCGTGTAAATCGACAGGGCAATGACGGACAGGATATTATTGACGGGAACAATGATAGCCAGGGCAATACTCACCATACCCAAATTCTCCTGGCCCAGTAAGGCGGTTCCCAAGGGCAAGCCAAAGAGAATGGCATTGGACCGGATAGAGCCTTGGAGCATCACTCCCCGACGGTCATTCCGCTTCTGGAAGATGGGAATAATCAGCGCATAAACAATAAAAATCGCAATCGCATAAATAATAACAAAGGCCAGGGTGCGCGGGTTGAAGTTCTTATCCAGGTCCATATGGTAGACATTATTAAACAAATTCAAGGGCAGGAAGAAGGCAAAGAGTGCCTTATTCATCTCACTCAGAGACTTGCGCGACATCCAACCCAAGCGGTGGATCAGCTGCCCAATCAAGATATAAAGTAGGACAGGCATTACCGCATTAAAGCCGATCATAAAATTCGTCATTCATCCATTCCTCACTTTCTAATAGAAGTATTCAAGCATAAATCCAGGCCGGCGTCAACTGGACCTGCCCTGCTTGGTCGTTTTATCTGGACTCAAGCAAGAAAAAAAGACTGGAACCCTTGTCCCAGTCTCAGCTTGATTGCTTTAGTCATTATGACCGTTATCCATGCCCTTAAATTCTTCAACAAATAAAGGACTCACTGACCGTTTGTCATGGATACGGAGGATAGCTTCTGCAATTAATTCAGAAACCGTCACTTGCTTAATCTTATCGATACGTTTTTCTTCTGGCAGATAGATAGAGTCGGTCACGACAACTTCTGAAATATTAGAATTTGCCAAGCGTTCAACCGCTGGGCCAGAAAGAACAGGGTGGGTACAGCATACGGCTACAGAAACAGCCCCTGCTTCGCCCAGTGCCTTCGCTGCTGCAGTAATTGTTCCTGCGGTATCAATCATATCATCGATAATCAAAGCATGCTTGCCTTCAACATTCCCGACAATATTCATCACTTCTGCCACATTGGCTTTAGGCCGACGTTTATCGATAATAGCAATGGGGGCCTTCAAGAATTCAGCCAATTTACGCGCCCGAGTTACCCCACCGTGGTCTGGTGACACAACGACAACATCTTCCAAGCTGTATTCCGGATTTTCGATAAAGTAGTTAGCAAGTAGAGGTGCACCTAGCAAGTGGTCTACTGGAATATCGAAGAAACCTTGAATTTGGGCAGCGTGCAGGTCGAGAGCAACCACTCGGTCAGCCCCTGTCTTTTCAATCATGTTAGAAACCAACTTAGCTGTGATGGGTTCACGTGGTTTGGCTTTACGATCTTGACGGGCATAGCCGAAGTAAGGAATGACAACGGTAATGGTGGATGCACTCGCCCGGCGGCAGGCATCAATCATAATTAAGAGTTCCATGAGGTGGTCGTTAACTGGTTCGGATGTGGATTGGACAATATATACGTCATCCCCCCGAATCGATTCATCAATACTGATATAGATTTCACCATCACTAAAGTGGGTAACAGAACATTCCCCGAGTTCAGTATCCATCGCTTTAGCAATCTTTTCCGCTAATTCTGGGTTTGAATTGAGGGAAAAGACCTTAAGATTGGTCGGCTTATGTTGAGACATTTCCTGATATTCCTCCTACTATTGGTCATTTAAAATTTGCTACACACATATCTTAACATATTTTTTACAAACTAGTGATTCTTTTTGCCAATTGCAAGTTTATCCCAATAGTTTTCTTTATTGGTCTGCCGCGCCCGGGCAATGGCCAGGCTCTTCTCAGGCACATCCTCCGTGATCGTTGAACCGGCTGCCAAGAAGCTATTTGCAGCGACTTGGACAGGGGCAACGATATTGACATTCGAGCCGATAAAGCTATGGTCTCCAATGACCGACCGGGCCTTAGAAACTCCATCATAATTACAGAAGATAACCCCACAGCTCACATTAATATCAGTCCCCAAGTCGGCATCCCCAATATAGGTCAGGTGGCCGACCTTGGTGCCTTGACCAATACTTGCATTCTTCACTTCGACGTAGTTGCCAATATGCACCTGACTAGCCAACTTGGCCTTAGGACGCAAGTGGGCGTAGGGACCAATATCCGAACCGGGACCTACTTCAGCTTCTTCGATTTCTGACGAACGAATCTGAACCCCATCAGCGATCTGACTATCACGGATGCAAGTCTGACTGCCAATCACACAATCGTGACCGATGCTAGTCTGGCCCTTAATCTGAACATTAGCCTCGATGAGGGTATCACTGGCTATGGTCACTCCGGCTTCAATATATACCGTGCTAGGATCGACAAAGCTTACCCCCTGGCGCATAAAGTGCTCATTTTGCCGTTTAAAGAAGAGACGGTTGGCTTCAGCCAAGGCTAAGCGGTCATTGACACCTAGGGCCTCGGACATATCCGGAATCTGATAGGCCGCAATATGCTGGCCCCTATCCTTGAGTAGCTCTAGGACATCGGGTAAGTAGTACTCGCCCTGGGCATTGTCGTTGTTGACCTCATGGAGCATCTTGAAGAGCCATTGGTTGTCGAAGACATAGGTCCCCGTGTTGATTTCTTGGACCTGGCGCTCGTCTTCTGTCGCATCCTTCTCTTCGACACTGCGGTCAACTGACCCATCTGGCCGGCGGATAATGCGCCCATAGCCGTAAGGATTGTCTGCATGGGCCGTGAGGATGGTTGCTTGGGCTCCTTCAGCCTCATGATAAGCGACCAAGGCTTCAAAGGTCTCTGGGCGAATTAAGGGGGTATCCCCGGCTACCACTAGGGTGAGCCCTTCTTTATCTGCCAGTAAGGCTTCTGCTTGCATCACCGCATGGGCCGTCCCTAACTGTTCTTCTTGTAGGCAGTAATGGGACCGGTCCCCTAATTGTTCCTTCACTTGGTCCGCCCCATGGCCAACTACGGTGATTTTCTCATCGAAACCCGCCTGGCTGATATTATCCACCACATGTTCCACCATGGACTTACCAGCGACTGGGTGCAAGACCTTGTAGAGCTTGGACTTCATCCGTGTTCCCTTACCTGCTGCTAGGATAATTGCATATTTCTTTCCCATAGTTCCCTCCACTTTACTTCTTCTGGCGCCGAGCGCCCTTATTCTTTTGCTGGCGCTTGCGCTTTTTATTTTTGTTTTTTGATGGCTTGTCTTGTTTTTTTGATGGCTTGGCTTTATGGCTCCCCTGATCGCGGTGGGCTGGCGCCTGCTTGGTCAATTGTCCCTGACTGAGGAAGACCTCTTCTAATACCGCTTGGTCCGGGACCTGTTTATTGAGCTCACGTAAGCTCCGATCGGTCACAAAGGTCAGGACGCTGCCCTCTGCCCCCATCCGGCCTGTCCGTCCGCTGCGATGGGTATAAGTCGCTCGGTCTTCAGCCTCATCATACTGGATCACATAAGGGAGTTGGGGAATATCCATCCCCCGGGCAGCCACATCAGTCGTCAAGAGATAGCGGTACTTCCCCTGACGGAAGCCTTGGATCGCCTGCTGCCGCTCTTGGCTAGTCATCTCACTATGAAGGATTGCCACCGGAACTTGCCGATAACTTAACTTCTCGCCTAGCCGTTCCAGTTCAGCAATACTTCGTACAAAGACCAAGGCCTGCATGCCTTCGACCTGGGCCAAACGTCTTAAGGCATCGTCCCGCTTGCGGCTGGCGACCTTTAGATAGAGGTGTTGGCGCTTAGCTGTCAGCGCCTGAGAAGCCTGGCTACAATCAAGGAAGAAGACCTCTGGACGCAAACTTTCAAAATGCGCCCAGGCTTCGGCATTAGCCGTCGCCGAAAAAGCAGCTAGACTAGCCGAATGCTGGAGCCGGTCAATGAAAGCCTTGGTCGTCGCCAGCTGTTCCGGACTAAAGAGGCGGTCACATTCATCTAGAACAAGCCGGTCCACTTGGTGGAGTTTGAGCTTGCGGCTCTGGGCTAATTCATTTAAGCGTCCCGCTGTCCCAACCACTAATTCAGGCTTTTGCTTGAGTTTTTCAATTTGGCGTTTGATATTCGCGCCGCCAGCTAAGGACTGGATCTTGATCCCTTTAACCTTGGCCCAGTGTCTGGCGACCTCCGCAATCTGCGCCGCTAGGTCCTGGGAAGGCGCAAGTACCACCGCTTGCAAGCTCCCATTGCCTTCAATCGATTCCAAGAGGGGCAGGAGATAAGCTAGGGTCTTGCCTGTTCCAGTGGGCGAAACCATATAAAAATTCTCAGCCTCAAGCATGGGCTTCCAGGCGGCTTTTTGCACCTCAGTCGGCTCCTCGAAGCCTGCTGCTTCCACTAAATCACGGATTTCATTCGATAAATTATTCCACACAGGTCTTGCTCCTTGCTAATTGTCTGCTTCAAAGTCGGGAAGGGGCCGGATGGGGCTAGCGGCTTGCTTGGGCTCAGCTGCTAGGGGCAGGTCCTCGGCCCTAACTTCCTCTTCCGGGAGGGCGTCCACGAGGTAATCTTCACCCTGGTCCTGGATGAGGACATGGTCAGGTTGGCTATAGTGTCGGCCCGGACGGTCATCATAGACTAAGACCTGGTCCCCTAACTCTTCCTGGCCAGACTTTCCTGGTTGATTGGCCGATGCGCTGTCTGAGTGCTCAGGAGCCTCTGCCAGTTCCTGGGTCCAGTCCTCGAGCGCGTCTTCAGCAGACGCCGTTAATTGCACCCGGACCAATTCCGGACGGTTATTGATGCGAAGGCCTAGGTTGGCCCGGCCAATGCCCCGGGAAATCAACAAGGATTTATAGGGGTTACCTGGCAGGCGGAAGACGCCTTCGGTATACTTGGGCAGGTAGCCTTGGCCAGGCGCATAGAGCCCCCCTAGCGGCCCTAAATTAAGACTGCCCCCAGTCGCCAAACCTGACAGGACAAGGTCAGCTGACTTGCTGAGGTCTTCATGGTAGCGTAAGAAAGCTTCCGGGTGACTGGCCAGTAGGATCTTAACCTGCTGGGTCTGCTTAGGTGTCAGATCGATATGGCGTAGGACATCGCCCTTGAGGAAGGCGCGGTTGCCCTTCTCCATGAGCCCCATAATGGTGATGGCTTGGCCCTTATAGGTCAAATCCACCGCTTGGTCATGTAGGAATTGCACCCCATAATTGCGGAAGATACGCTCCATCTGCGGGGCCTGGGGGTGTTTGAGTTCATGGGGCCCATAGACCGCAAAGACAGGCGCAATCGCTGTCAGTTCCTGGGCAAAGTGAGCGAGTGCGTTCAGGTCAAGGGTCCCCTCTTGGTCAAGGATATTCCCCGTCAGCGCGATCATATCCACCTGACTAGCCCTGGTCTTATGCAAGAGGTCCTTGAGGTCCACCCGGTGCTTAGGAAAGTTCAAGTCGGACAGGACAGCAATCGCAAAGCCATCCACAGCCCCCGCATAGCGAGGACTCTCTAAAAGATAGTCTTGGCGTTTCAAACGATAATTTTGGACATAGCCATAGAGGGCGAGGGCTGCTAAACAGCCCCCTCGCCAGAGTAATTTTTTGAGATGGGATTGAGTCATATGAAAGCCTCCTCATTCTACTGCCCCAGGTCGGTCTTGTCGGGGCTTTTCGAGTCATTTACTCCTATTTTATCATAATGTAGCTGGCTTTGAGAAATTTTGCCCATGTCCAAAGAAAATTTAAAGGATGAGCGACTAGCGGGCAATTCCTTATCGCTTTCTTCTCCTGCGTGTTATAATAAAGAATTGAATTCAATATGCTAGAAAGGAGCCTTTTTATGGCGAGCGACTTAATTGAAAATAAATTAAAATTACTGCCTAACGATCCCGGCTGCTATATTATGCGGGACCGCAACCACCATATTATTTATATTGGTAAGGCTAAAAACCTTAAAAACCGGGTTCGCTCCTATTTCAAGAGCTCTCATACCGGAAAAACCGCCCAATTAGTCAGCGAAATCCATGATTTCGAAATTATTATCACAACCACCGATAAGGAAAGCTTGCTCCTAGAGATCAACCTTATCCAAAAATACCAACCCCACTATAATATCAAGCTCAAACAGGGCACCATGTATCCCTATCTCAAGATCACCAATGAAAAAGATCCCCAATTGATCATCAGTTCCGTCGTCGAAAATGACGGGGGCCACTATTTTGGTCCCTATCCCAATGTCAATGCGGCCAATGCCACCCGCGACCTCTTGCAGAAGACCTATCCCCTTCGCCGCTGTGGTAAGAATGAGAAAAGGGCCTGCTTCTATTACCACCTGGGCCAGTGCATCGGCTGCTGTGACCATCCTGTCAGCCAGGAAGTCTATGACAAGCAAATCCGCAATATCACCCGCTTCCTCAACGGCAATGTTAAAAAGATCAAAAATGACTTGCAAAAGAAGATGGCCAAGGCAGCAGAAAATATGCACTATGAGCGGGCAGCGGATTACCGCGACCAAATCCACTATATCGAACAGACCGTTGAACCCCAAAATGTTATGAGTAAGCAATACAATAACCGGGATGTCTTTGCCTTCTACATGGATAAGGGCTGGATCAGCATCCAAACCTTTATGCTCCGGCAATTCTCGATTATCAAGCGGGACTCCGCCCTCTTCCCCTGCTATACCGAACCAGAGGAAGAGCTAACCTCTTATATTGTCCAGTTCTACCAAGATAAGAACCACACCTTACCCAAAGAAATCCTGGTCCCCAAGGGCTTGGACAATGCCCTATTGGAAGAGACTTTGGGCATTTCCGTAGCGACGCCTCAGCGTGGCGACAAGCGCAAGATGCTAGATTTAGCAGCATCCAATGCCGAACTCGCCCACCAGCAAAAATTCCGCCTCCTGGCCATGAATGAGCAGAAAACAACAGGAGCGGTGGAAGAACTCAGCCAAGCCCTCAACTTGCCCTACTTACGAGTGATTGAAAGCTTCGACCACTCCAACCACCAAGGGGCAGACAATGTGTCGGGGATGGTCTGCTATGAAGACGGCAAGCCCAATAAGAAGAAATACCGGAAGTACCGCATCAAGAGCTTCCAAGGAGCTGACGAATATGCTTCCAGCCAGGAGGTTATCCGCCGGCGCTATTCCCGCTTGCTCAAGGAAGGCCAGCCCCTCCCCAATATCATTCTTATGGACGGTGGAATTATCGAAGTCAATGCCGCCCGAGATGTCCTGGACAATGAACTTGGCCTCGAGGACCTTCCCGTCGCTGGCATGGTCAAAGACGACAAGCACCGGACGGCCCACCTAATCTACGGCCAACCGCCTGAAATTGTCGACCTCGACCCCAAGTCCCAGGCCTTCCACCTGATTCAGCGCATCCAAACAGAGGTCGACCGCTATGCCAAGAGTTTCCACCGCAATGTCCACAGCAAGAACTCCTTTACCTCCCGCCTAGATGCCATCAAAGGTGTCGGGCCGAAAACACGGACCAAGGTCATGCGCCACTTCAAGACACTGAAGAATATACGCGCTGCTAGCCCTGAAGAGATCCAGAAACTCTCTATCCCTGCCCAGGTTGCCTTGGAAATCCACAAAGCCGCTTGGGAAGGCTTGCCAGATAACCCCTACCAAAAAGAAGAAGCCCAGAAGACCAAGTAAAGCAAAAAAGCCTCGCTGGCTCCAGCAATTAAGCTGGTAGCTGTGCGGAGGCTTTTTCTTTCTTACTTAGGCCGACGACTAGATAAAATGCCTGCACCTAGTCTTTAGGCGAAGACTCATCTGACTGGTCGACATAGAGAGTTGGATTATCACGCAATTGCGTCTTCTCATCATAGGTCAACTGATCATCGGGATCAAAGATGGCTTCTGCCTGTTCTTCTTCCCCGCGGATATCATCCGAGAAAGTTTGGTCCATATGGTCAAAGAGTTCTGGATCATGCTGGGGATCAACGACTTGGGTCGTATCCGGCACATCTTCAGCTTCCTCACTCGGACGGCTTGGCGCGTCATCTAAAGTCGAATCCGCTGCGGTAAAGATAGCGGCTGCACCAGCTCGTTCGCTAGGGCTCAAGTCTTCGGTGGTTGAATCTTTTGTTTTTAACTCATCAGGAACGGCGAAGGCCATAGTTTCTTCTGGAACCTGGGGCCGTTGGTCTTGCTGGTAGATTTCCGTCTCACTGCCTTGCCCCCAAGTCGTTAGGTTCAATTCGGGGAAGGCTTCGTTCAATTCCAAGCGGTATTGCTTAATATAATTCCGATAGAAGACGGCGGTTGCAGTGAAAGCCCGTAGACCAAAGACGACATAGACGATTATGAGGATAAAGGCAATCCCCCCTGCCAGGAGTCCAAAGAGGCCCCCATCGAGATTGAAGACCAAGCCCGTTGCGATAAGCACTAGGCCAAAGAGGAAGGCCAGGAGATAAGGCACCACCATGTAGAAGAAATGAATACGGAAGAGTTTAAATTTATTCCCCCGCATCATCTGCCGGATGATGCCTAAGAGAGCGCTAGCTGAAGCTGTTTCGCTGTCATAGGGCAGGAAGGGAGTAAAGGCAAAGCCATAGAGGAAGGCTAGATAAAGCAAGGTCAAGACAAGGGAGACGGCAAAGGAAATACCAGCTAAGATCAAGAGCCGACTATCCCCCGCCAGGAAGGCTTGGGCTAGTTCTTGTCCTGCTGCAGCATCGGGCATTTGGACATTGAAGGACCAGGCCTCATTGGGCAGGAGGTTATAAGTCGTGAGCCCAAAGAGAACCCCCGAGACCAGAGACATTAAGAGACTCACCAAGGCAAAGAGCAATTCAAAGAAAATATAGGCAAGCACGTTCCGGCCTGGCCGCCGCCTAAAAGGCCGGAAGATGGTTTTAATCCGGTAGTTGCCGGTATCCACCATCTCTAAGAAAGACCAGGGGAAACCGAATACCATCATTTGAATAATGACATATAAATAAATTAAAACAAAAACAACACCTAAAAGCCCAAGGAGCCATCCCGCAGCCTCTGCCTGGCTCAAATAGCTCAGACCCATTGTTGCGACCACTCCCATTGCACTGAGAATAATCACAGCGATGACATAGGCTAAAATAATTCGCCAGCTATTGCCTCTCTGGGCATAGCCCGCTTGCTCGCGAATGTCACGATTCGCTACACTCAATTTGTATTTCATCATTTTCTCCTCCATTCACTCGGCATCTTGTTTCAATTATACCGCAAGTCGCGCCCTATTGTAAAAATTAAAGGGCAGCTTCTTCACGTGCTAGCTGCAAGACCAGGGCCGCCGCCGTATCCCGCTCCCAGGAAAAGCGACCATTTTGCAGGTGGTAGTCAATGTTCTGGCGACTCGTTTGGGCAATCCGCGCGATAGAAGCGGCGTAACCCTTCTTAAAGAAACCCGTCACATAATATTGGGAGCGGTCGAGCCCCTCCTCGATATCGCGGTAGAGAATCGCCTTGGGGGCGCTGAGGTCAAGCGTCTGGTAAGCTGCTAGCTTCTCATCCTGGGCCAAATACTTGCGCTTAGCTTGCCAGATACGCTGGATTCCCAAAGCTAGATTGGCTTCTTCTTCCATATCCGCTGCCAGATAGAGGGGATAGTGCATTTCATAAAGCAAGCTCAGTAAGGCCTGGATTTCCGACTGATCGGCCTTGACACTGGCCCAATGCAAAAGTTGGGTATTAACCAGGGCATCCTCAAAGAAATCGGCATTGTAGAGAACAGTTGATGTCGGAAAGCTCTGGCTTTGAAGCAAGATCCTCTGGGCATAGGTCCGTGCCTGGTCCCCAGCCTGAGAAGCGTCCTCTGTCACAGGCGCTAGACCAATTCCCCCATCGACTCGAACTGGGAAGAGCAATTGATTAAAGATCCGATAGGCCAAGAAGGCAGCCGCTGAATGCTTGAATACTAGGTCTTCCTGGGCTAAAGAAGCGACGAGCCCCGGCTTAAACCACTCACGGACAAAGGCCTGGGCAGTTAGCCAGAGCGGGGCATCCCCTGCTAAGTCCCCGCAGGCTAAACGTAAGACACTAATGCTTGCCATCATCGATTTCCTCCCAAATTAAGTCTAAGCCCCAATCCCGAGCTGCCTCAGAGAAGACCCGACGCAAACGCCTAGCCCAACGCTTTTCACGCGCTTGTAGGTCAGAATAATGGCTGAGCACAATTTTTTGGTCAGGGGGCAGCTGGCTGAGCACATCATATAAAGCATCCAGATTATAAGCAGCATGGCTTGGTCTTCCCTGCAGGATCTCCTGGTAAAGGTAAGCATAGGCCTCCGCTGAGTTAGATAATTGGCGGCCATCGATGTGGATGATAGACTTTTGTGCTTGTTCCTTCATCCTAGTCCACCTCCTTCAGGGTTTGGAAGCTATCATAGTGGTCCTTGGTATAGTAGATCTTATCCCCATCTTCTGAATAAACGAGCCGCTCCGGTCCCCGGGGCCCACCCTGGTAGTTGACATCTGCCTCTCGGTAAGCCTCATCCTCTGGGAGTTGGCCTTCATAATTCCCAAATCGATCGCCCCCGATGGACTTGTGGTCGGTCACTTCCCAGAGATTACCTTCTTCCGGAATCCAACCAGCTGCTTTCGCCTCAGCCTTACGGATATAATTCTTGGGCAGGTCGCCGAATTGATCAATATAGGCTGCAACGTCTTCTGGAGCTGAATAGGCCTCTCCTTCAACCACCTGCTGGGAACCTTGGGACGTGGTCGCTGACTGACTGCTTCTTGGCTCATCTGAGCCTGTCTGGGCTGGCTCTTGGCCTAGGTCCTGACCCGTCCAGAGGGCGAGGCCAAGAACGAGCAAGGCCAGCAAGCTCTGAACAATCTTGTTATTCTTTAATCCCTTCATCTTCATCCTCCATCCTTTTACTTTTATTATAACTGATTTTAAGCAAGGGGTCATGGCTGGTCCTTATTTTACCTCTTGAAACTAGCCATCCCACAAATTTCTGCTATAATAAAGCTAGTTGAAACGCTTTAATGTTGAAAGGAGTTTTCTCATATGAAAAAAGTCATCGAAACCAAGCAAGCCCCAGCTGCAATTGGGCCTTATTCCCAAGCCGTAGAGGTGAACAATTCCCTCTTTGTCTCTGGACAAATTCCTGTAGACCCTAGCACGGGCGAAATTGCTGAGGATATCGAGAGCCAAGCGAAACAATCCATGACCAACTTGAAAGCAATCATCGAGGAAGCTGGCTACCAAGTGAGTGATATTGTGCGTTGCACCATCTTCTTAACAGACCTGGCCAACTTCCAAACGGTTAATGAAATCTATGGCTCCTTCCTCGAAGAGCCCTTCCCTTCAAGAAGCTGCGTCCAAGTTGCTGCCCTACCAAAGGGTGTCCAAATCGAAGTCGATGCCATTGCCGTTAAATAGTAAGAAGGTAAGAAAAAAGGCGAGAGCAAGTTCTGCTCCCGCCTTTTTTGTATTCATTGTTAAGCTTACTTGCCGAAGTGTTCTTGTAGGTAACGGTATGAATAACCTGGGTCTGACCCTAATTCTTCAGCAGCTGCGACTGATTCAAGAATTTGTTCATCTGTATAAGCGTCTAAGGCATGTGCATCTAAGCCAACAACGTCAATAATGGCTTGACGCGCTTGGTTGGCATCTGTCACTGTAACAGGGGTCTTAGAAGCTGGTGTCTTGGTTGTGAACTCAGCTTGACCGGCTTGGCTGTCTTGAGCTTGGTCAGCAGCTGGACTAGCTGAACCTGACTTTGCTTGGGCCTTTTCTGTTTCTTCTTGGGGTGAATTATCTTCGACAAGGCGTGCCGATTTCTTAGCCCCAGTCTTTTGGGATGCTTGATCTTCTGCTTGGCTGTCAGAAACGACTTGGGCTTTCTTTTGGCCTTCTGTAGCTGCTTTACTTTCAGCTTCAGCTGACTTCCCATTATCTTCCTTGGCTGGTTGGAACAAGCCCACACTGGCTTCCTTAGCCTCAGTTGGTAAATAATTCCATGTGAGACTACCGACACCTAAGGCTGCTACAAGAGCTAAGCCTGCATATACTTTCTTTTTCATTTTATTTCTCCCACCCTTCATTGCTAGTTTTATTATAGTCAGAATAGCGACTGATAACAAGCTTAAGGCGGCATTTCATGCTAACTTTAAGATAACTTAAGTTTTAGGCTTGTAAGTAAGCTTCAATCGCTTCTTGGCTATCCGAAGAATCCGCATGGAAGTTATGGATCTCGCCCTGGCCGACTTTGAGCAAGCTAGGTACCGTGTAAGCTTCTGCCCGTTCACGGAATTGTCTGAGGGCTGGGTCTAGGCCATTAGAAGAATCTACATAGTATATGGTCTGACCAGTGGCTTCCATGGCAGCTGTCAGCTTAGGCACAAAACGTCGGCAGTAACCACAAGTTGGCCGTCCTAAAAACACATAATAACTTTGGTCCTCGTGAACGGCATCGAGCGCTTGGCCGGCTTGCCATTCCTCCACCCGGTCTGTGAAATCCTGGAATGTATATTCTGTCATCGAATCACCCTTTCAAAGCTATCTTAGCGAAAGCTGCACCTTAAAGCAAATAGATTGTTTTAGGAGAATTTAAGAGTCAGGGAAGGAAAGTATAGTATAATAATATTATGAATTTCCATCGATACAAGGAGGATTTTATGGAAACCATTTCACTTATTGTTCCTTGTTTTAACGAAGAAGAAGCAATTAATCTTTTTTATCAAGCTGTTGAGAAGGTCCAACCCCAGTTTCCAAGTCATATCGCATTCGAATATGTCTTCGTCGATGACGGGTCTTCCGACCGGACGCGCGATATCCTAGCTGAGCTCGCACGGCAAGACCATCGCGTCCATTACCTATCTTTTTCACGTAATTTTGGCAAGGAAGCGGGGATCTATGCCGGACTCCAACATGCCAAGGGAGACTATGTCGCTATTATGGATGTTGACCTTCAAGATCCGCCAGAACTCCTCCCTGAAATGTACACAATTATCCAGGAAGAAGCTTATGACTGTGTGGGAACCCGCCGCGTTAGCCGGGCAGGCGAACCCCCTATCCGGTCCTTCTTCGCCAACCTCTACTACCGAATCATGCAGCACATCTCCAAGACAGAGATCGTCAGCGGGGCTAGGGACTTCCGTCTAATGAGCCGGCAAATGGTGGATGCCATCCTTCAAATGACGGAATATAACCGCTTCTCCAAGGGCATCTTTGCCTGGGTGGGCTTTAAGACCAAGTACCTGGAATACGAAAATATCGAAAGAAGTGCGGGTCAGACCAGCTGGAGCTTTTGGAGCTTGTTCACTTATTCCATTGATGGGATTATCGCCTTCTCTGAAGTCCCCCTGGATATCATATCTATCCTAGGCTTCTTGTCTTTTGTAGCTGCGATCCTACTCGCTATCTTCTTTGCAGGCCGGACCCTCATCTTCGGTAATCCCACATCTGGCTGGACTTCCCTCAGCGTCATTATCCTGGCTATGGGCGGCCTCCAATTGCTCTGCCTAGGTGTCGTCGGCAAGTACGTGGGTAAAACCTTCCTTGAAGTTAAACACCGTCCCCAATACATTATTAAGGAGACGGACCAAGACCTAGTGTCGGGTCCAAGGAAAGGCTAAAATGACCACTTGCCGTTTAGCCTTTGTTTCTGACCTCCATATCGACCACAGCCAGTCCTGGACCTACCCAGACTATCTTAGAGCCTGCCAAGACCTGATAGCCCGTGAGGCAATCGATTACTTCATTATTGGGGGCGATATCAGCAATGACTGGCAAGTAACGCTTCGCTTTGTTGAAGACCTCCAAGCCCAGTCTCTTGCTGCCGTTTATTTTATTCCTGGCAACCATGACTACTGGCAGCGCCAGCTGTCGCAAAAAGATAGCTGGGGCATCCACCGTATCTTCCAAGCCCACCCGCAGTGCCTGATGGGCAAGCCCCTACAAGTCTCAGACGACTGGCGGATTATCGGCCATCCTGCCTGGTATAACCATGCTGTCCACGACCCACGCTTTAGCCCCCAGCAACTCGAAAGAGGGCGTTTCAAATTAGCTACTTGGCAAGATAAGAAATTTACCGACTGGGGCATGACCGATCGCGAACTGTCGCAAATATTTAGCCAAGAAATTCGCTCCGACTTTCAAGAGGCTCCCAGTGCTCACTATATCCTGGTCACTCATATCCTAACTATTCCGGACTTTACAGTGCCTATGCCCCATCCTGCCTTTGATTTCTTCAATGCTTTTCTAGCCACGGATGACCTCCATAGTCTCTACCAAGATTTCCATATCCCTTACAGTATAATGGGCCATGTCCATATCCGTTACCAGCTATCAAAAGCTGGCACACATTTTATCGCCAACTCCCTTGGCTATCCCAAAGAATGGCGGACGGACCAACTGGACCAAGAGCTCCAATCAGCTTGTTTTATTCTCGATTTAGATTAAATCGAAAAATCCTCCTCCCAACTTGCTAACAAGTAGGAGGAGGATTTTTATCATTTATTTTTTCTAGGCCAGACTTCACTTAGCCTTCAACCTTCTCAGCTTCCTCTATGTCAGCCTTTGCCTGGTCCACTTCATCATTTTTAGACAGTAGAGACATGGCTAAAGTTGTTAAGACAGATACAATAACCGCATCATCGGCAAAGCCAATAGGGCCAAAAATATCAGGCAAGAAATCTGTTGGAATTACCGCATATGCGATGGCAACTCCCATAATTAGCTTGATGTGAGTCGGTGTTTCTTTTTTAAAGAGAGCGCGCACAAATTGCGCCAAGGTTGTTTTGGAATTAGTCAATGCATTCTTTTTCATTCCATCATCCTCCTATACAATCTTATTATAGAAGCTGAACTAGCTAAAGACATCCTACCTTAGACGGATTCTTTGCTGGTTAAGATGAGATACAAAAAGCGACCCTAAAGGATCGCTATTTTTATTTGCACGGCAGCGTCCTAGTCTCACAGGGGGCAACCCCCAACTACATTCGGCGCTAAGAAGCTTAACTGCTGTGTTCGGCATGGGAACAGGTGTGACCTTCTTGCCATTACCACCGCACAATTTTTT